>NZ_BAAHBN010000004.1:0-314589 GCF_054776655.1 Mariniluteicoccus flavus
GAAGGGGGTCTGACAATCTCGGGTCCAGAACAGGGTTCTGCGAAAAGAATCTCGAACTATTTTTTTCTTGTGGGGAAGGTGATCGCGGGCTGGTGGCTTCGACTCGTTCCTCGCTCAGCCAACGTGACCGCGAGTCCTCGGATCGGTGGCCTGCTTCTCGTCTCGCTGGTGCTCGCTCGGAGAGCGTGGTGACGACACGGGGTGGCTTCGACTCGTTCCTCGCTCAGCCAGCGTGAGTCTGGAGGCGGCTTCGACTCGTTCCTCGCTCAGCCAACGTGGGGTTCCGCGGCTTCGACTCGTTCCTCGCTCAGCCAGCGTGACCGCGAGTCCTCGGATCGGTCACCTGCTCCTCGTCTCGCTGGCGCTCGCTCGGAGAACGTGGGGGTTCCTTGGCTTCGACTCCTTCGTCGCTCAGCCAGCGTGGGGCCGCGGTTGGGGTGTGGGTCAGGCGTCTCGCGAGTTCGGCGAAGCGGCGTAAAGACGCCGCGAGCCCACGGGACCGAAGAGCGATCGGCTCGGCGTCCCAGCCGCAAGACGAAGCTCGCGGAGCCCGACCCACACCCCAACCGCGCGGCTCAACCGCCCGCTAGCCCCGAAAAGCCCGATACAGCACCAGTGCCAGACCCGTTCGGTCGCGCTGCCCCAGCTTGCGCAGCAGCGTCGACACGTGGTTCTTCACCGTGCCCTCCGCGAGCACCAGCTCCCCCGCGATCTCCGCGTTGGTCATGCCCGTCGCCACCAGCTCCGCCACGGCCCGCTCGGTGCGCGTGAGCACCGCCAGCGGGTCGTCGGCGCCGGGTTCCCCATCGGACAAGGCGATCCGCGCGACCCGTGGGTCGATCACCAGCCCCCCGGCGGCCACCTCGCGTACGGCTTCAGCCAGCCGGTCGGTCGACACGTCCTTCAGCAGGAAACCCGCAGCGCCAGCCGCGATCGCGCCCCGCACCACGGCCTCGTCGTCGAAGGTGGTGAGCACCAGCGCCGGCACCCCCGGGTGTCGGCCCGCCAGCCCGGCAACGAGCTCGAGGCCGTCCATGCCGGGCATGCGGGCATCGGTCAGCACGACATCAGGTGTGCATCGCGGGAACACCGCGAGAGCCTCCCGCCCGTCGGCAGCCTCCCCGACCACCTCGATACCGTCCGCCGTCTCCAGCAACATGCGCAGTCCCCGGCGCAGCAACTGCTGGTCGTCGACGATGAGTACGCGGATCACGACGCCTCCCGGACCGACCCCGTCAGCACCACGCCGCGTTCGTCGGTGCGGGCGGCGAAGGCGCCGCCCAACTCGGCGGCCCGCTCGGCCAGCGACCTCAGCCCGAAACCCGCCTCGACGTCCGCCGGCGGACGAGAACCCCGGACACCCCCGTTGTCCGCCAGCTCCACCTCCACCCCTCCGTCGCGCCAGTGCACCGTGATGTCGACCTCGTCGGCGTCGGAATGGCGCAACACGTTGGTCAGACCCTCCTGCACGAGCCGGTACGCGAACAACGATGCCTCCCTGCTCAGCTCGTGTTCCTGCCCGGTCTGGTGGACGCGGACGTCGAGCCCGGTCCCACGGAAGCTCTCGGCGATCGCCTCGAACGCGGCGATCCCCGTCAGCGCGGAATCCCTGGGTGGATTCAGCGCGCGGACCCAACGGCGCATGTGGGTCAGCGCCTCCAACGCCTGGTCACGGGCGTGCTCGACCTCCGCGTACGCCTTGTCCGGATGGCTTTCCCGCATGCGGCCCGCATAGTCCAGCGACATTCCGATCAGCGTCAGCCGGTGTCCGAGCCCGTCGTGCAGCTCGCGGGCCGACCTCGCCCGCTCGTCGGACAGCATCAGTTCCTTCTCGATCTGGTGGGTCGCGCGCAACTCCTCCACCAGGCGAAGGTTGGCGCGTCGCTCGTCGGCGAGCTCGCGCAGGCCGAGCCCGAGCACGAGTCCCAGTCCCGCCAACAGCAGCCCGGCAAGGGAATCCAGCAGGATGGTCAGCGGCTCCTTGTGCCATGCCGCCATCACCACCACACCGCTCAGCGTGAAGAGCAACAGCCCGACGACACCGAACAGGAGCCCATGACTCGCCACCACCAGGCTCACGCCCAACACCATCAGCAGCAGCGGCAGCGCGCCCCCGCCGCCCCAGGCCGCGACGACGCTCGCGCCCATGAACGCCAGGAGGAAGGCCCTGTTGCCCGTCAGGCGCCAGCCGGCCCAGCACGCGAGCACCCCCAGACTGCCCACGACACCGGCACCGGCCAGGAACTCCGATCCGCCCACCGGCAGATGGCTCGCGATCCCGGACAGCGCGTTCACCACGGCGAGGACGCCGACCAGGATGTCGAGGAGCACATACATGCGGCGGGAGAGGGCCATGTGTCCCACCTTAGGGACCGTGGGCCCGCCCGACCCATGACCACGGTCACGGTTGACGGTCACAACCGCTGACGCCGGGCACGGGCTCAACGCCCTCAGAACGCCAAGACTTGAGGCATGGACACGATCATCGAAACCCCCACCCCCGAAGACGCCCACCAAGACGTACGCGATCCCGCACGCCCCAGACTCCCCGCCTGGCTGCGGGCGGTCCTCACCCCGATCCTCTTCATCGCCGCCCTGATGGCGATGCAGGTCGTGGTCATGCTCATCCCCGGTCTCCACGCAATGACCCAGACGGAGGGGTGGGTCGGCGCCGCGGCCGTCACCATCCTCTCGGTCCTGGCCCTCGCCATCACCGTGGGCCTCATCGCCCTCCTGATGCGGTTCATCGACCGCGCCCCCTTCCGCCGCGCCGGTCTGGTCTGGACGCGCCACAGCCTCCCCGGCCTGCTGCTCGGCCTGGCTGCGGCGGCGGTGCTCGCCTGGATCGCCATCGGCGCAGGCCTCGCGCTGGGCCAGGTGCGGACGGTCGACGTCCCGCCCGGACTGGTCACCGTCCAATCGGTGGCCCTGGTGATCGTGGTCGGCCTCGTGCGCGCGTTCCTGCTGCAGGGCATGCCGGAGGAGTTCCTCTTCCGCGGCTATCTGATGCAGGTGCTGGCCCGCCGCCCCGTGGTCGCCTGCTGGGCGTCCGCCGCCCTGTTCGCCGTGATCCACCTGCTGTCGAACGGCGGCCAGCAGAACGCCGTCGACCGCGTGGCCTACCTGGCCGTCCCCCTCGGCTTCGGTCTCCTGGCCGCGGCGCTGGCCGTGCGGCTGCGGTCGGTGTGGCCGGCCGTCGGCATCCACGCGGGCTTCCACGTCGCCATGATCCCTTGCCAGATCTTCGGGATCGCCGCCGAGGGCCGCTTCTTCTGGCTGGCCGCCGGCGGCCTGTTCCTCCTCGCCGGACTCGTCGCGATGCGCGGGCTGCCGAAGGCTCCGGTCGTGCTCGACCGCTGACCTCAGCCCTCGAACGCCATGCCGCGGGTCGTCGCCCATTCCCGGGCGGCGGCCCGCAACGACGTGTCCACGCCGCGCCCGTCGAGACCGTCGCACACGAAGACGCGCGCCACCGTGAGCGAGCCGCCGCCGGTGCGACCCGGCCACGGGAGGGGGCGTACGCGGTCGCCGAGCAGCAGGCCGGCATGCCTGCCTTCCAGCTCGGCCCACCACGCCGGGTGTTGGTCGCGATATTCGCCCCACGCGTCGGCGAAGCGGTCCATGAAGCCGGGCTCGGGGGTGAGGCCCTCGGCCCGCGCCGCCTGGATCACCAGCGCGGCCACCAGCAGGGCATCGCCCGCGCCGGCCTGACGGATCACGGCTCCACTCATGTCGGCATGCTCCCACAGGGCCGCCGTGAAATCGGGGCCATCGGGAAATGTCGGAGCCTTCCGGTTGACTGGGTGCATGACGACGAGCCACACCCCCGACCGCGCCGCCCTCGCCCACGACGCCCTCCAGATCCTGCGTGACCTGACGGGTCGTCCCGATGCCGACTTCCGCGACGGCCAGCTCGAGGCGATCGAGGCGCTGGTCGCCGACCGGCGGCGCGCGCTCGTGGTGCAGCGCACCGGCTGGGGCAAGTCGGCGGTCTATTTCGTGGCCTGCCTCCTGCGCCGCCGCCAGGGCCATGGGCCGACGCTGATCGTGTCGCCGCTCCTGGCCCTGATGCGCGACCAGTTGGCGGCGGCCGAGCGGGCGGGCGTACGCGCGGCCGCGATCAACTCGGCCAACGCCGAGGAGTGGGACGAGGTGATCGGCCAGGTCCAGACCGACGAGGTCGACCTGCTGCTGATCTCCCCCGAGCGCCTGACCAACCCGGGGTTCCGCGCCAACGTGCTGCCGCGGCTCATCGATCGCCTGGGCCTGCTCGTCGTCGACGAGGCCCACTGCATCTCCGACTGGGGCCACGACTTCCGGCCCGACTATCGCCGCATCCGCGACCTGATCGCCGAGCTCCCGGCCGGGATCCCGGTGCTGGCGACCACGGCGACCGCCAACTCCCGGGTGGTCACCGACGTCGAGGAGCAGCTGGGCGTACGCCTGGACGGCGCGGCCGAAGAGGTCTTCACCGTCCGCGGCTCGCTGGCACGCGCGAGCCTGCGCCTCGGGGTCCTCGAACTCCAATCGTCGCGCCAGCGACTGGGCTGGCTCCTGGCCCATCTCGAGGAACTCCCGGGTTCCGGCATCATCTACGCCCTCACCGTGTCAGCCGCCGAGGACACTGCCCGGCTGCTGGCCGACAACGGCCACCGGGTCATCGCCTACACGGGGCGCACCGACAACGCCGACCGCGAACGGGCCGAACAGGCGCTGAAGGCCAACGAGGTCAAGGCGCTGGTCGCCACCAGCGCGCTCGGCATGGGGTTCGACAAGCCCGACCTCGGCTTCGTCATCCACCTGGGCGCCCCGTCGTCCCCGGTCGCCTACTACCAGCAGGTGGGCCGTGCGGGGCGCGCCACCGACAACGCCGACGTGCTCCTCCTGCCGGGAACCGAGGACAGCGATATCTGGCGCTATTTCGCGACGTCGTCGATGCCGACCGAGCGGAAGGCCGGATCGGTGCTCGAGGCGCTGTCCGCCTCCGACAAGCCGCTCAGCGTGCCGGCCCTCGAGGCCCGCGTCGACCTGAAGCGCTCCCCCCTCGAGATGCTGCTCAAGGTCCTGGCCGTCGACGGGGCCGTCGAGAAGGTCGGCGGTGGCTGGCAGCTGACCGGCAGGCCGTGGGCCTATGACACCGAGCGCTACGAGCGCATCGCGGCGTCGCGTGAGGCCGAGCAGAAGGCGATGAAGGACTATGCCCACACCGACGGCTGCCGCATGGAGTTCCTCGCCCGCCAGCTCGACGACGAGACCGCGGCCCCGTGCGGCCGCTGCGACACCTGCCTGCAGGCTTCCGAGGCCCCGGTCTGGTTCCCCACCGACGTCCCCACCGACTGGACGGAGCGGGCCGACGCCCAGCTCGCGCAGGTCGGCGTACCCATCGAGCCGCGCGGCCAGTGGCCGTCCGGCATGGACCGGCTGTCGGTGCCCGTGAAGGGCAAGATCTCGGCCGACGAGGGCGTGCTCGAGGGGCGCGCCATCGCCCGCCTCACCGACCTCGGCCACGGCGGGGCCCTGCGGGCCCTCTTCGCTCCGGGGCCCGAGGGCGAGCCCGTCGACGGCGAGATCACGCCCGAACTCGCCCAGGCCTGCGTCGAGGTGTTGAAGGGGTGGGGGTGGTCCGAGCGCCCCGTCGCCGTCGTCAACGTGCCGTCGCTGAGCCGCCCGCGGCTGGTGCGCTCGGTCGCCGAGGGACTCGCCCGCGTGGGCCGGCTCGACGACCTCGGCGAACTCGCCCTGCGGGAGGGAGTGCCGAGCACCGGCCCCGGCAACAGCGCCTACCGGCTCGCGTCGGTGTGGGACCGGTTCGTCGTGCCGCCAGCCCTCACCGAGCGGCTGAGCGCCCTGCCCGGTCCAGTGTTGCTCGTCGACGACCGCGTCGACTCGCGGTGGACCCTGACCGTCGCCGGCCGGGAGCTGCGCAGGGCGGGCGCGCCGGCGGTGTTGCCGTTCGCGCTCGCCCTGCAGGCCTGACCGCAGCCTCCCTCGCTGCCGCGGTCACTGACCCCGTACCACCCGGAAGAGAGCGACCCGAAAAGATCCCTCAGGCGATCGGGGCCACGTCGATGTTCTGGGCCACGATCTCCTTCGCGATGCCCTCCCACTGCTGATAGGCCTCGGGGAATCCCGAGCGCTGCACGGCCTGGGCGGCCTCAGTGAGCCGCCTGTTCTCCCAGCCCGGCACCTGCTTGAGGCCCGGATTCGGGGTGTGGTCGGCGAAGCCATAGAACGCCTTCGCCGCGAGGACCGGGTTGGTGACCTGGGCCGGCGTACCCCACCCGGTTCCGGGGCGCTGCTGGAACAGGCCGAGGGAGTCGCGGTCGCCGTGGTTCAGGTTTTTGAGCGTCGACTCCTGGATCGCGGTCGCGATGGCGATCTCATAGGCCCGCTTCGGCATTCCGGTGCCCTTGCCGACCGCGATGATCGTGTGGGCGTTGTCGATCTGCTCCTTCGAATGTTTCTTGTACGCATCGCTGGCCGGCGGCTTCGGGGCCGGGGCCTGCGTGGGCTACTCAGAGGGCTTGGGCGCCGGCTCTGACGGCTTGGGTGCGGGGGCCGAGGGCTTCGGCGCCGGGGCCTTCGGCTGGTGCGGCAGCGGCTTGTCGCTCTCGCCCACATGGACGTGCTGGTGGTGGCAGGTGTCGGGGAAGACGTTGACGCCCCTGGGCGCGGGGATCGTGGCGCGGCCCGAGCAGCCGAGCTGACCCAGACCCGACAGACCGTCGGCGGGCAGCCGCCCGGCGGTCCACGCCGCGAACTCGCCGTTCAGCGCCGCGTTGTTGCCGCCGTTGCCGTCGATGAGGTTCGAGGTGCGGCCGTCCTTGGTGATCCGCTTGACGTCGTACGCCTTGCCCTTGGGGTGGCGGGCGGTGTCGCACCCGTGGCCCGTGACGATGGTCGACAACTGGATCGTGTAGACGTCGGTGGTCTGGCGGAGCAGCTCCAACATGCGCGGGTCGAGCGTGACCGTCTTTCCGCAGGTGTCGCCGTTGTTGATGGTGCGGCCCTCCGCCGCGGCCTGGAGGTCGGCGCGCACCGCGGGGTCGCCGCCCAGCTGCTTGCCCCAGCGGCCGAGCAGCACCTTCGCCGTGGCCGGGCCATCGAGGGGGCCCGCGGGCTCGGGCTCGCCGGGCGCCGGGGGCCGGGGTGCCGGGGGCTTCGGAGCGGGCGGCTTCGGGGCCGTGGAGCCCCCACAGTCGGGCAGGCCTGTCCAGGTGTCGGCCTGCGACGCGAGGTAGTTGGCCGGCACCCAGCCGACCCGTCCGCCGTCGCCCATGGTCTTCGCCCACGAGCTCGACCGGTGGCCGTAGTCGGTGGACGTCGGGCCCGACGACTTGCACCAGAACCAGTTCGCGCGCCCGCCGGAGTGGAGGTGGTCCACCTCGGCGTCCGAACCGGGCTCCGCATAGACGGGGACGCGGCGCTCGTCGGTCGGCAGCCAGATGGGGCAGCCGTACGCGGTGGCCTGTCCACGTTTACCGACCGAGGTGCAGGCGTCGGAGGCGTTGGCGGTGGTGGTCGTCAGGACAGGCGCGGTGCCTGACGTGGCGACCAGCGCCGTGGCGGCGAGGGCAACGGTCGTGCGCCGGGAGAGCGGGGTGAGCGAGCGGGACATGTGGGAACGCCGATGTGTCGGGGGTGGACGACTCCTCCACCCTCGCCCGATCGGGCCCATCTGTCATGCGTCAGGCGCAGGAAAGTTGCGTCCAGTCAGCGCACCGGCACCAGGTCGGCCACCGTCAGCCGCACGGCCTCGGCGTCCGCATCGGTCGCCTTCTCCTCGGCCTCACGCTGGGCCTGGGCGCGCGCGCGGTAGGACTCCTGCTCGCGCGCCACGACGGCCTCGTCCCAGCCCAGCAGCGGGGCGATGACGGCGCAGATGTCGGCCATGGCGGAGACGCCGCGGTCGCGGGTCTCATAGGACAGGCGTACGCGGTGTTCCAGCACGTCCTCGAGGTGGAGCGCGCCCTCGTGGGTGACGGCGAACGCCGCCTCGGCCTTCAGGTAGGCCGGCGCGCTCGGGATCGGCTCGGCCAGCGACGGGTCGGCGGCGATCATGGCCTGCAGGTCCTCGACCTCCGAGCCGTAGCGTCCCAGCAGGTGCTCGACGCGGGCGGCGTCGAAGCCCAGCGCACGGGCCTCGCGCTCGAACTGGCGCGTGGCGGCGGTGAGGCCCGACGCCCCCACCAGCGGCGTGGTCGCCGTCACCGACGGTAGGTCGCGGGACATGCGCTCCCCCAGCGCGAAGTCGACCGCGTCCTCCGCCATCGCGCGGTAGGTCGTGTATTTGCCCCCGGCGATGACGACCAGGCCGGGCGCGAGCTCGGTGACCGTGTGCTCGCGCGACACCTTGGTCGACTGGGATTCGTCGGTCTTCTTCGGCTGCAGGAGGGGGCGGAGGCCGGCGTACGTGCCCTGGATGTCGTCGCGCGTCAGGTCGGAGGAGAGCACCTCGTTCGCGTGGTCGAGGATGTAGTCGATGTCCTCGCTCGTGGCGACCGGGTGTTGGCGCGCCTCGTGCCACGCCGTGTCGGTGGTGCCGATGATCCAATAGCGCTGCCACGGGATGATGAACAGCACCGACTTCTCGGTGCGAAGGAACAGGCCGGCGTCGCCGCGGATGCGCTCCTTCGGGACGACGATGTGGATCCCCTTGCTGGCAAGGACCTGCAGGCCCTTCCCCTCGGCCACCTCCTGGTCGGGCTCGGCGAACGCCATGGCCTGGGTGTCCTCGGTCCACACGCCCGTCGCGTTGATCACGCGGGACGCGCGAAGGGTGTGGCGCTCCCCGGTCTCGAGGTCTTCGACGACGGCGCCGTTCACGCGCCCGGTGGCCGAGCGTGTGAGCTCCACGACCTGCGTACGCGAGGCCGCGTACGCCCCGTAGTCGATGGCGGTGCGGACGAGGTCGATGACGAGGCGTGCGTCGTCGACGCGCGCGTCGAAGAAGCGGATCGCCCCGATCACCTTGTCGTGCCTGATGTCGGGGAACAGCTCGAGCGCCTGCTTCTTGGTCAGGTGCTTCTGGGGCGGCACGGTCGCACCGCCCGACGCCGCGAACGAGAGGGTGTCGTAGAGGCCGACGCCCACCGCCGAATAGGTCCGCTCGATCAACGGCATCTTCAACGGCCACAGGAAGGGCTGGGCCTTCACCAGGTGCGGTGCGATGGTCGTGAGCAGCCGCCCCCGCTCGCGCAGGGCCTCGGCGACGAGCGCGAAGTCGAAGTTGTAGAGGTAGCGCAGACCGCCGTGGATCAGCTTCGACGAGCGCGACGACGTGCCGGCGGCCCAGTCCTGCATCTCGACCACGCCGGTGCGCAGCCCGCGGGTCGCGGCGTCGAGCGCGATGCCCGCGCCCGTCACCCCTCCCCCGATCACCAGGACGTCGAGACCTTCGTCGTCGGACATGGCGGCCAGCGAGGCGCGGCGGTGCTCGGCGGTCAGCCGGGAGGTGGACATGGCGGTCTCCTAAGCGGGGTTCGGATTCGACATTACTGGACGACCCACGACTCCCACGGACCCAGGACGGATGGTGGGACGAACGCGTCCCCGACCGTCTCCTCGGTCGTGATCAGCACGCGGCGGCCGGTGAGGTCGCCGACCTCTGCGGGCCAGGCCACCTCGCCCGACGAGCAGTTGGCCACGACCGTCATGGTCTGTTCGCCGAGCGTCCGCGTGAACACCCACAGGTGCGGATGGTCGGCGAGTCGGAGGGCGAACCGTCCGTCGACGACGACCTCGTTCTCCTTGCGCAGCGCGATCAGCCGGCGATAGTGGTGGAACACCGAGTCGGGGTCGAGGCGGGCGGCCTCGGCGTTGATCGTTGTGTGGTTGGGGTTCAGGTCGATCCACGGTTCACCGGTGGTGAAGCCCGCACCGGGGGTCGCGTCCCACTGCATGGGCGTTCGCGCGTTGTCGCGGCTCTTCACGCGCAGCGCGGTGAGGATCTCGGTCTCGTCGCGGCCGAGGCCGAGTGCCTCCGCGTGATGGTTGATCGACTCGATGTCTCGATAGCGCGCGATGTCGTCGAAGTCGGCGTTCGTCATGCCGAGTTCCTCGCCCTGATAGACATACGGCGTGCCGCGGTGGAGGTGCAGCACGGTGCCGAGGGTCTTGGCGCTGCGTACGCGGTGCTCGTCCGAGTCGTCGCCCCAGCGGGAGACGATGCGCGGCTGGTCGTGGTTGTTCCAATACAGGGAGTTCCACCCCTGCTCGGCCAGCCCGTCCTGCCACCGCGCGAAGTTCTCCTTGAGCGCCGGGAGTTCGAGTGCCTTGAGGTCCCACTTCGCCCCCTCGGGCTGGATGTCCAACCCCACGTGCTCGAACTGGAACACCATGTCGACCTCGCCCCGGTCGGGGGCGGTGTAGCGCCGGGCCTCCTCGACCGTCACGCCCGGCATCTCGCCGACCGTGATCAGATTCTCCCCCGCCATGACCTCGCGGTGCATCTCGGCGAGGAACTCGTGCATGCGGGGTCCGTCCGCGACATGGGCGAACGCCGGCGACAGCACGCCTCCCGGGCGCGGCGGCCCGTCGGTGAGCGGGAGCGTCTTGGAGATGAAGTTGATGACGTCCATGCGGAACCCGTCGACGCCGCGATCGACCCACCAGCGCATCATCGCGTGCACGGCCTCGCGGACCTCGGGGTTCTCCCAGTTGAGGTCGGGCTGCTTGCGGGAGAACAGGTGGAGGTAGTACTCACCGCTGCGCTCGTCGCGGTGCCACGTGGGGCCGGAGAACGCGGCCTCCCAGTTCGTGGGCTCGGGGACGTCGCCGTCGCGACCGGGACGCCACCAATACCAGTCGCGCTTGGGGCTGTCGGGGTCACGCGACTCCTGGAACCACGGGTGTTCGTCGGAGGTGTGGTTCACCACGAGGTCCATGACGAGCTTCATCCCGCGCTCGTGGAGGCCCGCGATCAGCGCGTCGAGGTCGGCGAGGGTGCCGAACGTCGGGTCGACGTCGGTGTAGTCGCTGATGTCATAGCCGTTGTCGTCCATCGGCGAGCGATAGACCGGGCTGAGCCAGACCACGTCGACCCCGAGGGCCTCGAGGTGGTCGAGGCGGGCGGTGATGCCGGGGATGTCGCCGACGCCGTCGCCATCGGAGTCGCAGAACGAGCGCGGATAGACCTGATAGACCGTCGCGGTGCGCCACCACCCGGCGGGGCGGTTGGCGCGGGCACGGTCGCGGGGCGTCTCGCTCATGCCCCCCATGGTGCCACCGCGCCTCACCGGTCGGTCAGTGGGCGTCGTCGCCGCCACCCGACCGCCTCGGCGACCCGCGCAGGAACCGTTCGGGCACCTCACGGCTGCGCGTGCGGTCCCACGGCGCCTGCCAGCCGCCGAGTTCGAGCAGCGCGTCGACGAGGTGGGCGGTGAGCCCCCAGATGAACAGGTCATCGATCACGAAGGCGGGGCCGCGATAGCCCGCGGGATGGACGGCGGTCCACCGCAGGTCGGCGTCGGCGAGGCGGTCGAGACCGATGCGATGGACCGAGGCCACCTCGGCGGGGTCGCGCGCGTCGATCGGGTGGGGCGTACGCCACCACGCGACCACCGTGGTGACGTCGAAACCCGAGGCGGCGACGTGGGCCGCGGGCAGGCAGCCGACGACCTCGGCGCTCCCCCGGTCGAGGCCGACCTCCTCGGTGGCCTCGCGGAGGGCGGCATCGGCCGCATCGTCGTCGGTGTCGTCGATCGCACCGCCGGGGAAGGCCATCTGGCCGGCGTGCGTACGCAGGGTGTGGGCGCGCTCGACGAAGGTCAGGTCGGGCGACGGTCCGTCGGTGGCGAACAGCGCGAGCACGGCCGCCGGACGCGCCCCCTGGGGCGCTCGGGCGGAGACCAACCGGGCCGACGAGGTGCGGTCGGCGAGCCCGGACGCCAACGCGGCAAGGGATTCGGGGAGATCGGGGATCACGGGCGGGTTCCTGTCACGGGCGTACGCCCAGGTGGTCGGCGATCAGGCCGAGCGCCTGCTCGGTCGAGGTGAACGGGCCGACGTGGCGGTGGACGATGCGGCCGTCGGCGTCGACGAGGACCGTCATGGGCGGGCCGACGATGCGCAGGGGTCCGGCCAGGGCCTTGCCCGCGTCGACGACCTGCGGATAGCGCCACCCGGCGGCCTCGGCGAACTCGATCGCGAGGTCGGGTCGCGGGTCGGCGTGGTCGACGCCCAGGACGAGGACGCGGTCACCGAGCCGGTCCTGGACCTCCTTCAGCATGGGCGCTTCGTGGCGACAGGGTCCACACCACTGGGCCCACACGTTGGCCACGATCGGCTTCCCGCGCAGGCCGGCCAGGCGTACGCGGGAGTCGGCACCGAGGCAGTCGAGCGTGATATCGGGCAGCCCGTCGGGGCGCGCCGGGACCGCGGGATCGGAGACGGGACAGTCGGCGATCCCCGCCGCACGGCGCCGCTCGAGCAGGTGAGCCGTGGAGGGCGCGCCGCGGTCGACCACGACGGGCGCGCTCGAACGGGGGCCGGGCGTGACCGGCCCCGACGACCCGCCGCAGGCCGTGAGGCCGAGCAGGGCGAGGACGGCGACGAGGCGGGCGGGACGCGTACGCCTCATCCGCGCGGCTCCCGCACGAGCTTCGCGGCCTTGACGGGATCGGTCTCGCCCTCGCCGTACGCGGGGCACAGGCTCGCGACCGGGCACGCGCCGCACGCGGGGTTGCGGGCGTGGCAGCGCCTGCGCCCGTGCCAGATCACGGTGTGGCACAGCTGGACCCAGTCGCGAGCAGGGAACAGGGCGCCGATCTCGGCCTCGATGCGGTCAGGATCGGTCTGGGTGGTCCAGCCGAAGCGGGTCGCGAGTCGCTTGACGTGCGTGTCGACCGTGATCCCGGGCACGCCGAACGCGTTGCCCAGAACGACATTGGCGGTCTTGCGGCCGACTCCGGGCAGCTTCACGAGCTCGGCCAGCGTCCGCGGCACCTCGCCGCCGTGGTCGTCGAGCAGCGCCCGGCTCAGGCGCAGCAGCGAATCGCTCTTCGCGCGGAAGAAGCCCGTCGGTCGGATCAGCTCCTCGAGCTCGGCGCGGTCGGCGCCGGCCAGCGCCGCCGCGTCGGGGAAGCGCGAGAACAGCACGGGCGTCACGAGGTTCACGCGCTTGTCGGTGGACTGGGCCGACAACACCGTCGCCACCAGCAGCTGCAGCGGGTCGGCGAAGTCGAGCTCGCAGTGCGCGTCGGGATAGGTCTCCGCGAGCACGCGGTTGGTGCGCCGGGCCCGGCGTACGAGCGCGGTGTCGGGTCGGGCGGGCGCGGCGGGCATGGGACCCAGACTACGACGTGCCGAGGGAGGGACGTGACGCACTTCACGCGAACAGGTAGCCTCGGGGCACAGTTCAAACACGTGGTAGGTAGACACGCTAGGGGTGTGATCGTGGAAGCGCAGGATGTCGTTCGGCAGGCGCCGCTGTTCAAGGGTCTCGACGACGAGGCCGCGCGGTCGCTGTCGTCGGCCATGGGCTCGATCACGCTCAACCGGGGGGCGATCCTCTTCCACGAAGGCGATTCGGGCGACCAGCTCTATGTCGTCGTCAACGGCAAGATCAAGCTCGGACGCCACGGCACGACGGGCCGCGAGAACCTCCTCGCGGTGTTGGGTCCCGGCCAGATGTTCGGCGAGCTGTCGGCGTTCGACCCCGGCCCCCGCTCCACCACGGCGACCGCGGTCACCAAGTGTGAGCTGCGCGTGCTGGAACACTCCGAGCTCGACACCTGGCTCGCCGGTCGCCCCGAGGTGGCGCTCGGCCTGCTGGGCCAGTTGGCCGGCCGCCTGCGCCGTTCCAACGACGTCGTCTCCGACCTCGTCTTCTCCGACGTCCCGGGCCGCGTGGCCAAGGCGCTGCTCGACCTCGCGTCGCGCTTCGGCGAGCGCACCGACGCGGGTCTGGTCGTCCACCACGAGCTCACCCAGGAAGAGCTCGCCCAGTTGGTGGGCGCGTCGCGGGAGACCGTGAACAAGGCGCTCGCCGACTTCGCCGCCCGCGGCTGGATCAGGCTCGAGCCCCGCTCGGTCACGATCGTCGACCACGAGCGCGTGGAGCGCCGGGCGCGCTGAGCGTCAGCCCGAAGGACTGTATTAGCGACCCGAAAACACACTCCGCACGTCGTGTACGGCGTGCGGAGTGTGTTTACGGGTCGCTAATACGCCGGTGGGGCGGGCAGAGCGGGGCGTACGCGTGGTCGTCGCACAGCAGGGCGCGCCCCTTGCAGCCACGGGCGACACAGTCGCGGTGGTGATCGGTCGCCGCCCCGCAGATCTCACACTGGCCGATGACCGCCGCGTCGCCGGAGAACCGCACTCGCTCGCGCCCGTCGAAGACCCGCAGCGTCCCCTCCCACAGGCCTCCATCACCGAAGCGCTCGCCATAGCGGACGATGCCGCCGTCGAGCTGATAGACCTCGCGGAAGCCACGGTTGACCATGAGCGCCGACAACACCTCGCAGCGGATCCCGCCGGTGCAGTAGGTGACGACAGGCCGGTCCTTCAGCTCGTCGTATTTCCCCGATTCCAGCTCCGCAACGAAATCGCGGGTGGTCGCGACGTCGGGCACCACCGCGCCGCGGAAGCGCCCGATCTCGGCCTCCCACGCGTTGCGGCCGTCGAAGAAGGCCACCTCGTCGCCGCGGTCGGCGACCAGGGCGTGCACCTCGTCGGGGGTGAGATGACGTCCGCCGCCCACGACGCCGGACGCGTCGACCACGACCTCGTCGGGCACGCCGAATGCGACGATCTCGTCGCGGGCCTTCACGCTCAACCGTGGGAAGTCGTCACCGGTGCCTTCGCTCCACTTCACGTCCAGGGTCGCGAACGGCGCGTACGCCCGGGTGCGCTTCACATACTGCTTGCAGGCCGTCACGTCGCCCGCGACCGTGCCGTTGATGCCGTGCGGCGACACGATGATGCGCCCGGTGAGGCCCAGACCCTCGGCCAGCGCGTGCTGCCACAGGCGCACCGCCTCGGGGTCGGACAGCGGCGCGAACGCGTAGTAGAGCAGGACCTTCGGGATGGCCATCTCGCCCGCCCTCAGTCCTCGTCGCGCAGGTCCGCCAGCTGGGCCTGCGCCGATTTCAGCGCCGCCGCGCGCAGCGTGGGCGACAGGTCGCCATACACCGCGTCGACGACGTCATCGGCCGACCGCGCCCCGTCCCGCACGGCCCGGCGCACCTGGTCGAGGCGGTCGTGGCGATGCTGCACATAGTCGGAGAGCACGCCCCGGGGATCGTCGATGACCGGTCCGTGACCGGGCAGGATCCGGCGTACGCCGCGATCGGCCACGATGCGCTGCATCCGTTGCAGGGAAGCGAGATAGGCGGCCAGGTCGCCGTCGGGGTGGGCGATCACCGTCGTGCCGCGGCCGAGCACCGAGTCGCCGGTGAGCAGCACGGGCCCGTCGTCGACGCCGCCCCCCGACACGACGAAGCCCACGGAATCGCGCGTGTGCCCGGGGAGGTGGTGGACGGTGACCTCGAACTCGCCGAACCGCACGCGTTCGTCGTCGGAGAAGGGCTTTCCCGACGACAGGGCGCGGTCGAACGCCCGCACGTCGGCGCCGTGGGAATCGGCCAATCCCTGGGCCGACTCGCTGTGGTCGTGGTGGTGATGGGTGAGCCAGACCTCCCGGATCCCGTGGCTGCACAGCGATCGGATGGCCAGGATGTGGTCGGGATCGGCCGGTCCCGGATCGATCACGACCGCGGCTTCCCCTGTGGGGGCGAGGATCCAGGTGTTCGTGCCCTCGAGCGTCATGGCGCCGGGGTTCGGGGCGAGCAGGTGGTCGATCACTGCCACTCCCCCGATCGGAGCGGATAGCTCGATCGCCAGGCCTGGCCGTCGCTCACCCAGCGGGGTGTCACCGACTCGACGACGCGCCCGCGGGCGGCCTCGAGGACGCGGTCGAGCGAGCCGAGCAACCCGAGCTCGAGGAGCGCGGCCCGCGTCGGCGGCATCATGGCCGCCTCCCCCGGATCGGCCCCGCGCCCGGACTCGAGGTCGTCGAGCCCCGTCACCCAGCGGCCCTCGATCGCCTCCTGCGCCCCGGGCACCACGTCGACCCCGGCGGGAACGACCCACAGGAAGAACCAGGTGTCGAACCGGTAGGCCAGCGGCTCCGGGGTGATCCACCGCGCCCACGTCACGAGGTCGTCGGGCGCCGCGACGCAGCCGGTCTCCTCCGCGAGCTCGCGCACGGCGCACTCACGCAGGGGGTCGGCGTGCGCCTCGTCGCCCGGCTCCAGCTTCCCGCCGGGGAAGGCCCACAGGCCGCCGAACCTCATGGTGTCGCGGCGCCGCATCAGCCACGCCTCGGCGGCACCACCGGGCCCGCGGCGCAGCGGCACGACCGTCGCGGACGGTCGCGGCTCCACCGGCGTACGCCCGGCCCCGGCGCTGAGCTGGCCCGCGATGGCCGCGGGCATCCGCCCGAGGTCGGCGTTCGGCACGTGCTCGAACACCTCCCAGGAGTGGACGCCCGCGTACGGCTCCATCACGCGGCCAGGGTCACGACGAGGCACCATGGGACATCAGGCGACCTCCGCCACCATCTCGACCTCGACGCAGCAGTTCATCGGCAGCGCGGCCACGCCCACGGCGCTGCGGACGTGGGCGCCCGCCTCGCCGAAGACCTCGGCCACGAGCTCGCTCGCGCCGTTGCCGACGGCCGGCTGTCCGGTGAAGTCGGGTGCCGACGCCACGAAGATCACCATCTTGACGATGCGGGTGATCCTGTCGATGCCGCCGCACTCGGCCGCGATGGCGGCCAGGCCGTTGAGCGCGCAGATGCGGGCCTGCTGGGCCGCCTGCTCGGGCGTCACCTCGGCACCCACCTTGCCCGTGATCTGCAGCTCGCCGTTGACGAACGGCACCTGGCCCGAGGTCCAGACCTGGTTGCCGACGCGCGTCGCCGGGATGTACGCGGCCACCGGCCTGGCGACCGCGGGCAGCTCGATGCCGAGCTCGGCGAGCTTCTCCGACGCCGTCACTGGTCGCCGTCCTTCGCGGGGATCGGTCGCTTCATGTAGGCCACGAGGTTCTCCGGGTTCATGCCCGGCACCATCTGCACGAGCTCCCACCCGTCGGAACCCCAGTTGTCGAGGATCTGCTTCGTCGCGTGGACGAGCACCGGCACGGTCACGTATTCCCATTTGGTCATGGGGGCAGCCTAGTGACCGACGCTCAGCTCAGCCCCACCACGTTCCCCGACTCGTCCAGGTCGATGCGATGGGCGGCCGGCGAGCTCGCCAGTCCCGGCATGGTCCTCATGTCGCCGCAGATGGGATAGATGAACCCGGCGCCCACCGACGCCCGCACCTCGCGGACCGGGAGGCGCCACCCCGTCGGCGCCCCCTTGAGCGTCGGATCGGACGAGATGGAGAGGTGGGTCTTCGCCATGCAGATGGGCAGGGCCCCGAAGCCCTGCGCCTCGTACGCGGCCAGCTGCTTGGCCGCCGCCGGCGCGTAGTCGACGCCGTCGGCCCCGTAGACCTGGGTCGCGATCGCCTCGATCTTCGCCGTCAGCGGCTGGTCGAGGTCATAGAGCGGCGCGAAGGACGTCGGCTCCTCGCAGGCCTCGACGACCGCGCGGGCCAGTTCCACGCCGCCCTCGCCGCCCCGGGCCACCCCCTCGTAGACCGCCGCCCGCGCGCCGGCTCCCTCGGCGATGCGCCGGATCGCGTCGACCTCGGAGTCGTGGTCGGTCGGGAAGCGGTTGATGGCCACCACCGGGGAGACGCCGTGCAGGCGGACGTTCTCGATCTGCTTGACCAGGTTGGCCGCCCCCGCCTCGACCGCGCCCGGGTCCTCGGCCAGCAGCTCGGGCGGCAGCGGCTTGCCGGTGACGATCCTGAAACCGCCCGAGGCGAACTTGAGCCCGCGGACCGTGGCGACCACGACGGCGGCGTCGGGCGACTCCCCCGAGACGCGGCACTTGATGTTGAAGAAGCGCTCGGCGCCCATGTCGGCGCCGAACCCGGCCTCGGTCACGACGTAGTCGGCGCACCGCAGCCCGATCAGGTCGGCGACGACCGACGAGTTGCCCGTCGCGATGTTGCCGAACGGTCCCGCGTGGACGAGGGCCGGCGTACCCTCCAACGTCTGCATGAGGTTCGGCTTGATGGCCTCCTTCATGATCACCGCCATCGCGCCGGCCGCGCCGAGCTGCTCGGCGGTGACCGGGGAGCCACCCCGGTCGGTGCCCACGACGATGCGCCCGAGCCGGGCGCGCAGGTCGCCGAGGTCGCGCGCGAGGGCCAGCAGCGCCATCACCTCCGAGGCCGCGGTGATGTCGAAGCCCGACTGGCGCGGCACGCCGTCGAGCCTCGCGCCCAGCCCCAGCACGATGTTGCGCAGGGCGCGGTCGTTGACGTCGAGCACGCGGCGCCAGGTGATCGCCGAGGGCTCGAGCCCGAGCTCGTTGCCGTGGAACAGGTGGTTGTCGACCATGGCGGCCAGCAGGTTGTGCGCCGCGGTCACCGCGTGGAAGTCGCCCGTGAGGTGGAGGTTCATCACGTCCATGGGGACGACCTGGGAATAGCCGCCACCGGCGGCGCCGCCCTTGATGCCGAATGTCGGGCCCATGGACGGCTGGCGGATCGCGATGAGCCCGCGCTTCCCGAGGTGGGCGAAGGCCTGGCCGAGGCCGACCGTCGTCGCCGTCTTGCCCTCGCCCAGCGGCGTGGGCGTGATCGCGGTGACGACCACATATTTCCCTCGGGGACGGTCGGCCAGCCGCTCCATCGCGGCGGCCGGGTCGACCTTCATCACGTGGCGGCCGTAGGGCTCCAGCAGGTCGTCGTCGAGGCCCAGCTCGTCGGCGACGTCGGAGATCGGGCGCAGGGTGGCCTCGGCGGCGATCTCGAGGTCGGTCTTCATCGGTGCTCCTTGTGGGACGTCGTTGTCCGCCCGTCGACGATCGGCCGACGGACCCGGGGTGGGCGCTTCGTGGACGCCCGATCCGATCCTGCTCCCCCGCTCCGGGGCGCCGTCACCGGGGTGCCCCTAGGCTGGTGGTCATGTCCCGCGAGCTGCAGATCGTCACCGGCAAGGGCGGCACCGGCAAGTCCACGGTGGCGGCGGCGCTGGCGTACGCGCACGCGGCGCGCGGCCGGCGCGTGCTGGTCTGCGAGGTCGAGGGTCGCCCCACGCTCGGCGACCTGTTCGGCGTCGTGCTCACGCCGGGGCGCGAGGAGCTGATGGCCACCACGCCCGCGGGCGGCGAGGTCGTCGGGCTGTCGGTGGAGGCGCGCGCCGCGCTCATGGAATACCTCGACCTGAACTATCACCTCGGTCTCGCCGGCAAGGCGCTCGAGCGCTTCGGCGCGCTCGAGTTCGCGACCTCCATCGCCCCCGGACTCGGCGACGTGCTCCTCACCGGCAAGGTCTACGAGGCGGTCCGCCGGGGCCAGAAGGGGCGCGAGGACGCGTACGACGTCGTGGTCCTGGACGCGCCGCCGACCGGGCGCATCGCGCAGTTCCTCAACGTCCACGAGGCCGTGTCCGGCCTCGCGCGCGTCGGCCCGATCCACGCCCAGGCGCGTTCGATCATGGAACTGTTCCGCTCCGACGCCACCGTCATCCACCTGACCACGCTGCTGGAGGACCTGCCGGTGACCGAGACCCTCGAGGCCGTGCGCGAGCTCGCCGCCACCCAGATCCCGCTGGGGTCGGTGGTGTGCACGATGGTGACTCCCGCGCTGACCTCCGCCGGGCCGACGGGCGGGGGCCTCACCGCGGACGAGGCCGCCCGCGCCGCCGGCGGAGACCTGGCGGTGACGGGGGTCGACCCGGCGATCGCTCCCGCCCTGGCCACGACGCTGGCCCGCGAGGCCGGCCAGGTCACCGCCGAGGCCGAGGAGCGCGCCGAGCTCGCCGCGGCCGGGCTGCCGATGGTCGACCTCCCCCGCCTCGGCGGCGGCGTCGACGACGCGGGGCTGCGTACGCTCGCCACGCTGTTGGATCAGGCCGGCCTGCTCGACGAGGCCGGTCCCGTGGGGGGCGACCGGTGAGCCGGCTCGACGTCGACGCCCTGCTCGACGACCCGGGCGTACGCATCGTCCTGTGCTGCGGCGCCGGCGGCGTCGGCAAGACCACGACCGCCGCGGCGCTCGCGCTGCGCGCCGCCGAGCGCGGCCGACGCGTGGTCGTGCTCACCATCGACCCCGCCCGGCGCCTGGCCCAGAGCCTCGGCCTGACCGAGCTCGACAACGCACCGCGCCGTGTCCTCGACACCGACGCGGGCGGCTCGCTCGACGCGATGATGCTCGACATGAAGCGCACGTTCGACGACGTGGTGACCGGCCACGCGTCGCCGGCGGCCGCGCGCCAGATCCTCGACAACCCGTTCTACGAGGCGTTGTCGACGTCGTTCTCGGGCACGCAGGAATACATGGCGATGGAGAAGCTGGGCCAGCTCCACGCGGAGGCCGACGCGTCCGACACCTGGGACCTCATCGTCGTCGACACCCCGCCGAGCCGCTCGGCCCTCGACTTCCTCGACGCGCCCGAACACCTCGCCGCACTGCTGGACGGCAAGATGCTGCGCCTGCTGCTGGCCCCGGCCCGCGGGCCGCTGCGGCTCATGAGTGTCGGCGTCAACCTCGTGCTGGGGGCGATGGGCAAGATCCTCGGCGCGCAGGTGTTGACCGACGTCCAGGCCTTCGTCGCGGCCTTCGACACCCTCTTCGGGGGGTTCCGTCAGCGAGCGGAGGCGACGCTGGCGACCCTGTCGTCCCCCGACACGCGATTCGTCGTCGTCGCCTCACCCGCCCACGCCGCCCTGCGCGAGGCACGCTTCTTCACCGACCGGTTGGCCACCGAGAACATGCCGCTGGCCGGGGTCGTGGTGAACCGCGTCCACCACAGCGAGTCGGACCTGTCGGCCGACGAGGCCGCACGGCTCGCCCGCGACCTGGGGGACGAGCCCGGCGTACGCGTGGCCCGCGTCGCGCTGGAGCGGCACGCCGCCCGGCGCAGGACCATCGATGCGGAACGCGCGCAGGTGGCTGAGTTCATGGCCGAGCGGCCCGGCGTACCCCTCGCGCAGGTGGCCGCGCTCGATGGCGAGGTCAGCGACCTCGAGGCGCTACGCGCCGTCGGACGGCTTCTCGCCGAGCAGCACTGACGCCCACGACGACACGTCGGTGCGCACCCGCAGGAGGTGACGGCGCTCGCGCTCGGTCATGCCGCCCCACACGCCCCACTCGATGCGGTTGTCGAGGGCCTCGGCGAGGCAGTGGGGACGCACGGAACAGTCACGACAGATGGTGCGGGCCTGCTTCTGCTCGGCCCCCTCGACGAACAGCGCGTCGGTGCTCCCCTGGCATTTGGCCATCAGGGTCCAATCGTCGTGAACCAGCGTCATTGCCGCCCCCTCGTGCGTCCAGCGCGCCTGTGCCGACTGGCACATGCCGTTTCGTGACCGACTGTCAGGATCGGCACGTTGCGGTACAGGGTAGGAACGAACGTCGCGAAAATGCCAGTCGGCACACTGGTATGAGACCCATGTCACGCTACCCGCGAGAAGATTCCCCCCGTTCGGGGGTACGACCACGGTCCGATCCGACGGGCCCAGACTCGCACCCTCGTTCGTTTCGGCGCGCTGGCACGCTCACGTAGGCTGGCGCCCATGGCCACCAACTCTGCGCGCGCCGGCACCCTGCTGTATCGCGCCATCATGTTCGTCGTCGTGAGCGTCTTCGCCGGCGTCCTCGTCGCCGGGCTGTTCATCCCCTTCGCCGGCATGGCGGGCGCCGCCACCAAGTCGGTCGCGGGCTCGCTGGAGAACCTGCCCGCCGACATGGAGATCCCGCCCCAGTCGGAGCGCTCCGTGGTGAAGATGGCCAACGGTGAGGAGCTGGCGCGGTTCTGGGAGGAGAACCGGGTCTATGTCCCGCTCGACCAGATCGCCCCGGTGATGCGCCAGGCCCAGGTCGCCATCGAGGACCATCGCTTCTATGAGCATGGTGCCCTCGACGTCAAGGCCACCCTCCGCGCGCTGGTGCGCAACAGCTCGTCGTCGGGCGGCGGTACGCAGGGTGGCTCGTCGCTGACGCAGCAGTACGTCAAGATGGTCCGCGTCGAGGCCGCCCACCTCGCGGGCGACGACGGCGCGAAGCAGGCCGCCCAGGCGCGCTCGATGTCGCGCAAGATCGAGGAGCTGCGCTACGCGATCGCGCTGGAGAAGAAGTTCCCCAAGGACGTCATCCTCGAGCGTTACCTGAACATCGCCTACTACGGCTACGGCGCCTACGGCGTCGAGGCCGCCGCGCAGAAATACTTCTCGGTCTCGGCCAAGGACCTCAACCTCGCCCAGGCCTCGCTGCTGGCGGGCCTCGTGCAGAACCCCGTCCAGACCGACCCGGTCAACTACGAGCGCGTCGCGCTCGATCGCCGCAAGGTCGTGCTCGGCCGCATGGCGACGCTGAACCTGATCAACAACGAGGACGCCAAGGCCGCCGCCGCGACGCCGTTCGACCGGTCGAAGATCCGGCCCACGGTCAACGGCTGCGTCGGCACCCGCTATCCCTTCCTCTGCGACTACGTCTCGCGCTCCCTGAAGAAGATGCCGGCCCTGGGCGCGACCCCCGCCGAGCGCGAGAACACGCTCAAGCGCGGCGGCCTCACCATCGAGACCGAGATCGACCCGAAGAGCCAGGACGCGGCCGAGCGCGCCATCGACAAGGAGCTCAACCCGCAGGACCCCGTCATCTCGACGATGACCATGATCCAGCCCGGCACCGGACTGATCCTCGGCATGGCCCAGAACCGGCCCCGCATGGGCAACAACCTGGCGGCCGGCGAGACCTACTACAACTACGCCGTCGGCGGCTCGATGTCGGACGACGACATGGGCGGCGCCGAGGGCTATCAGGCCGGCTCCACCTTCAAGGCGTTCACCTCGGCCGCGGCGCTCGCCCAGGGCATCCCGCTGACCAAGACCTACAACGCCGAACCGAGCATGGACTTCAAGGGCAAGCAGTTCAAGAACTGCCAGGGCAAGTTCAAGCAGTATGGCGACTGGACGGTGAAGAACTCGACCGGCGCCAACGGCACGATGGACATGTATCGCGCGGCCTCGATGTCGGTGAACACCTACTACGTCCAGCTGATCGCCGACGTCGGCGGCTGCGAGACCACGAAGATGGCGAAGGACCTCGGCGTGAAGCTGGGCTCGCGCGGCGACATCGTCGAGCAGTTCAACTCCATCCCGGCCTTCACCCTCGGCTCGGCCGAGGTGACGCCCCTGTCGGTGACCGAGGCGTACGCGACGTTCGCCGCCCGCGGCAAGCACTGCGACCCCATCGTGATCAAGCGCGTGACCTCGAAGGAGGGCAAGGAGATCCCCGTGCCCTCGGCCAACTGCCGCCAGGTCATCGACGCGAAGGTGGCCGACGGCATGAACAACCTGCTCAAGCGGGTCATGTCCGGCACGGGTGCCCCGGCCACCATCCCCGGCGGCTATGACCAGGCCGGCAAGACCGGCACGATCGATGCCAACCAGGCCGTGTGGTTCGCGGGCTACACCCCGGAGGTCGCGGGCGTCGCCATGATCGCGATCGACAAGACCCACCCCTACTGGAAGTCGTCGGACTGGACGAACAAGCGCGGCAAGAACGCGAAGCCGACCCTCAAGGGCGTCAAGCTCCCCTCCTCGGGCTACAACATGGCGGGCTCGGGCGGCGGCGACGCCGGTCAGGACATCTACAAGCCCGCGATGACCGCGGCGCTGCAGGGGCGTCCGAAGACCAAGTTCACCGACGTCGGCAAGGAAGTCCTCGAGGGCAAGCAGGTGCCGATCCCGTCCATCCGCAACATGACGATGGAGCAGGCCAAGGCCACGCTGCAGGACGCCGGCTTCAGCGTCCTCACCTCACGCGTGCCGAACGCGGCGCGTCCCGGCACGTGGATCGGCACGACGCCGTCCGGTGGTTCGGCCCCCAAGGGCAGCACGATCACGTTCCTGATCTCGTCGGGCCCGGCCCCCAAGCCGGAGCCGAAGCAGACGACCGCCCCCGCCCCGTCGAAGGCACCCACGTCGGCTCCCGCCCCGGCACCTGCGCCGGCCCCCGCGCCGGCACCTGCACCGGCACCCGCCCCGGCGCCTGCCCCGACCCAGGCGCCGCAGCCCCCCGGCCAGACCAAGAAGCCCTGACGTGCTCGGACGCCTGATCGCCTCGGCGGCGGGCCTCGGCGCCGCCTGTGTCGGCTATGGGGTCGCCGTCGAGGCCCGACGGTTCACGCTGCGCCGGTTCACCGCACCGGTGCTGCCCGCCGGTGCCGACCCCGTACGCGTGCTCCACGTGTCCGACCTGCACCTGCTGCCGAGCCAGACGGCGAAGCGGGAGTTCGTCGGCTCGCTCGCGGCGCTGCGCCCCGACCTGGTCGTCAACACCGGCGACAACCACGCCTCGGCGGGCGCGGTGTCGGCGGTGCTGGAGACCTACGGCGGCCTGCTCGACGCGCCGGGCGTGTTCGTGTGGGGGTCGAACGACTACCACGGTCCCCACTTCCGCAACCCGCTCACATATTTCGCCGGGCCGAGCAGCGCGAAGAAGTCCGAGTCGGCCGGCGACGAGCCGCCCACCGTCGAGCTCCCCTGGCGCGAGCTCGGGGCCGCGTTCACCGAACGGGGCTGGCACGACCTCACTCACCGCCGCGCCCAGCTCGAGGTGAACGGGCTGCGGTTCGAGTTCCGCGGCACCGACGACGCCCACATCAAGCGGGACCGGTACGCCGAGGTCGCCGGCCCCGCGGCGCCCGGCGCGGACGTGTCGGTCGGCGTGACCCATGCGCCCTACCTCCGCGTGCTCGACGCCATGGCTGTCGATGGAGTGGACGCGATCTTCGCGGGCCACACCCACGGCGGGCAGGTCTGCGTACCGGGGTATGGCGCGCTGGTGACCAACTGCGACATCGAGCGCGCGCGTGTGAAGGGCCTGTCGACCCACACCGCGGGCGGTCACACGGCGGCGCTGCACGTCTCGGGCGGGCTCGGCATGTCACCGTTCGCGCCCTATCGCTTCGCGTGCCCGCCGGAGGCGACGCTGCTGACGCTCACCGCACGCGACGCCGACGTGCGCGGCGTCTGAGTTGGTGCCAGAACGCGGGGGGCGCTAGACTCTCCCGGTGCCCCGGCAGGGGCGCTCGGGGTGTGGCGCAGCTTGGTAGCGCGCGTCGTTCGGGACGACGAGGTCGCAGGTTCAAATCCTGTCACCCCGACACACAGATCGGCCCTGACCGCTTTGGCGGTCAGGGCCGATCGTCATTTCCGCCGCCCTGCGCTCAGGCGACGATCGTGATCGTGTCGCCGCTGCGTACGTTCCGCAGGACGGTGAGGATCTCCTCGCGCGTCACCGAGATGCACGCCGCCGTCGCCCCCGGGCCGTGGACGTGCAGGAACACCCCCGCGCCGCGGTCCTTGCGGACGAAGTCGGGCGCCCGGTTGAAGTTCACGGGGATGAAATATTCGAACTCCACGGGCGAATCCGCCAGGGGCTCGTTGTCGACCGTCGAGAAGCCGCCCTGGCTCGGGTTGCGGAAGTTGTTGTAGTACAGGGAATTCGAGTCCATCACCCACCGGTCGGTGCTGTTGTAGGTGACATACGGCAACCCACTGCCGGGGTTCGGCCGCGACCCATAGGACTCGGTCATCGTGTAGGTGCCAGCCGGTGTCGTGCCCGACCCCTGCACCCGCGTGACCCCATCGGCGATGCCGTTGTAGCCCACCCGCGCGGTCGCGTTCACCGCCTGGTCATAGCCACAGCTCGAGTTGCGGCGGACGAAATGCTTGAGGTTCGCGTACGACCCGCCCGTGCCGTTGACCACGGTCAGCGTGCGCTGGCCCGCACGCCAGGTCACCGGGGCGCCGTTCAGGGTGAGGGTGCAGTCAGCCCACAGGGGGGAGGCCTCGGGGTTGCGGTGCAGCTCGGTCCGCGTCACGAATCCGTTGAACAGGAACACGATGCGGCCATACTGGTAGTCCTGCGCGAGGCCGCCGGAGACCCCGTACTCCCCCGTCGTGGGCAGGCCGAGTTCCGAGCGCTCCGCTCCTCCGTGGGCATAGTGGGCGCCGATCGCGCCGAAGACCTCGTGGGCGCCGGTCGTGGGCGACCAATAGAGCGTCCCGCGCTCGAACCGGTTGAGGCGTACGCCGGGGATGGCGCCGCCCACCTCGCCAGAGGTCGGTGACCCGAGGGTCGACCGGATCTGGTCGTAGCGCTGAAAGATGGCGCCATAGACCGCGTGGGCACCGTGGGCCGGGTGCCAGGACACCTCGCCGCGCTCGAACCGATTGCGCCGCGAGCCCGCGAGCGGTCCGTCGACCTCGTCGCTCGTCGGCAACCCGACCTCGCGCCGTTCGTGGTCCGTCAGCGTCCGATAGCGCTCACCGACCAGGCCATAGAGGGTGAAGGCGCGGGGGAAGGTGTAGTACAGCGTGCCGCCGACGAAGTCGTTGCGCCGCGTGCCGGGAAGCCAGCCATCGATCTCGTCGGTCCGCGGCTGGCCGAGGAAGCTGCCCATGCCGCCCAGTTCACGATGGCGCTCGCGGATCGCGCCCATCACGAACTTCGCGCCGGTCTGCTCGGTCCACCCGATGTCGGCGCCCACGAACGTGCGTACGCGGCCACCGTTCTGGCTGTATTCGCCCGACGTCGGGGCCCCGACCCAGCCGGACTGACCTCCGAGCTCGGACCAGCGCTGGTCGATCGGGCTGAGGGCGCGTGGCGTGGCGCTGCGGGTGGGCGTGGCGGTGGACGTGGGCCTCGGGGTCGGAGTGGGTGTGGGGGCGGCGTACGCCGGCGGCGCGGCGGAGAGGGTGAGGCCGACGGCCAGCAGACAGGTGAGCGTACGCATGGGATCCTCGCGACGGACGACGGGTGGCACGGTCCCCCGATCCGCATGGGGACAGTACGACGCGGTCGTGACCAGTGCCAAGCACGACCCTCGACCGGCGGGTGAGGGCCGCATCCGTCCCCGCCTCTCCCTACTTCCCAGTAGGGACTAGGGTTCGAGGCGAACCCGATCGTGTGAAGGAGTGCCATGGACAAGGTCGTCCCCTCTGCGGAGGAAGCCGTCGCCGACATCGCCCGCGGATCGAAGCTCAGCGTGGGCGGCTTCGGACTGTGCGGCATCCCGAGCGTGTTGATCCAGGCCCTGCACGACCAGGGCGCCGACGACCTCGAGGTGTTCTCGAACAACTGCGGCGTCGACGACTGGGGCCTCGGCATCCTGCTGAGCGACCGGCGCATCAGCCGCGTCGTCGCGAGTTACGTGGGCGAGAACAAGGAGTTCGCGCGGCAATACCTGGCGGGCGAGCTCGAGGTCGAGCTGACGCCGCAGGGCACGCTCGCGGAGCGGCTGCGCGCCGGCGGCGTCGGCATCCCGGCGTTCTTCACGGCCACCGGAGTCGGAACCCAGATCGCCGAGGGCGGCCTGCCGTGGCGCTACGACACCGACGGCGGCGTCGCCGTGGCCTCGCCGCCCAAGGAGACCCGCGAGTTCGAGACGGCCGAGGGGCCGAAGGAATTCGTGCTGGAGCAGGCGATCGTGACCGACTTCGGCCTCGTGCGGGCCTGGAAGGGCGACCGCCACGGCAACCTGGTGTTCCGCGACTCCGCCCAGAACTTCAACCCCGTCTGCGCCATGGCCGGGCGGGTGACGATCGCCGAGGCCGAGGAGCTCGTGGAGCCCGGTGAACTCGAGCCGAACGAGATCCACCTGCCGGGCGTCTTCGTCCACCGCGTCGTAGCCCTCACCCCCGAGCAGGCCGCCGACAAGCGCATCGAGAAGGTGACCACGCGGCCGCGTACGGCCGCCGGTGACCGCACCGACAACGAGACCAGGGAGGCCTGACATGGCGTGGACCCGTGAGCAGATGGCGGCGCGCGCCGCGTCGGAACTGACCGACGGCTCCTATGTGAACCTCGGCATCGGCCTGCCGACCCTGGTGCCGAACTATGTCGACGACGACGTCGAGCTGGTCCTCCAGTCGGAGAACGGATTGCTGGGCTTCGGCGCCTATCCGTCCGAGGGCGAGGAGGACCCCGACCTCATCAACGCGGGCAAGGAGACGGTGACGCTCCGCAAGGGTGCCTCGGTGTTCGACTCGTCGACCTCGTTCGGCATGATCCGCGGGGGGAAGATCGACGCGGCGATCCTCGGCGCGATGCAGGTCTCGGCCTCCGGCGACATCGCCAACTGGATGATCCCCGGCAAGATGGTCAAGGGCATGGGCGGCGCGATGGACCTCGTGCACGGCGCGAAGAAGGTCGTCGTGCTGATGGAGCACGTCGCCAAGGACGGCTCCCACAAGGTCGTCGACGAGTGCTCGCTTCCCCTGACGGGCAAGGGAGTCGTGCAGCGCATCATCACCGACCTGTGCGTGTTCGACGTGGCCGAGGACGGGCTGCAGCTCACCGAGCTGGCGCCGGGCGTGACCGAGGACGAGGTGCGGGAGAAGACGGGCCCGTCGTTCACCTCGAAGCTCTGAATCCGTTCGCTGACACGGAAACGGGCCGGACACCTGATGGTGTCCGGCCCGCTCTTCTCGTTCAGCGGCGATGTGAGTCGTAGCTCCACCCGACGGGGGGTTGCGGGCCGCGCGGCCCCGGCACGGGCGGACCAGCCTTCTTCCTCGTGGCCCACAGGACGACGACGATCACGAGCGCCACCAGCACCACGACGACGACGAGCGCGACCAGCAGGAGGAAGATCGCGCCCAGGGCCACCATGTCAGCGGCCTGTGCCGGCGTACACGACCGCCTCGTTGTCGCCGTCCAGCCCGAACGCCGTGTGGGCCGCGCGCACGGCGCGGTCGATGGAGTCACCGTCGACGACGACCGAGATGCGGATCTCGGAGGTGGAGATCATGTCGAGGTTGACCTCGGCATCGGCCAGCGCGTGGAAGAACTTCGCGGTCACGCCGGGGTGGGTCTTCATGCCGACCCCGACGATGGAGACCTTGCCGATCTGGTCGTCATAGAGGAGCTCGTCGAAACCGACGGATTCCTTGACCCCGTTGAGGGCCTGCATGGCGACGCGGCCCTCCGACTTGGGGAGGGTGAACGAGATGTCGGTCTTGGAATCGGAGACGCGGGAGACGTTCTGGACGATCATGTCGATGTTGATCTCCTTGGCCGCGATCACGTCGAAGAGCTTCGCGGCCTCGCCGACACGGTCGGGGACGCCGACGATCGTGACCTTGGCCTCGTTGCGGTCGTGCGCGACGCCGGAGATGAGTGCCTGTTCCATCGGATTGCCTTCCTTGTCGGTCGTGGAGATGTGGGCGAGGTCCTTGACCCAGGTTCCGGGACGCTCGGAGAACGAGGAGCGGACGTGCACGGGCACGTCGTAGCGGCGCGCGTATTCGACGCAGCGCAGGTGGAGGATCTTCGCGCCACAGGCGGCCATCTCGAGCATCTCCTCGTAGGAGATCTCGGGGATCTGCTTGGCCGCGGGGCAGATGCGCGGATCGGCGGTGTAGACGCCGTCGACGTCGGTGTAGATCTCGCAATGGTCGGCCTTCAGCGCCGCCGCGAGGGCGACGGCCGTGGTGTCGGACGCGCCGCGGCCGAGCGTCGTGATGTCCTTGGTGTCCTGCGAGACGCCCTGGAAGCCCGCCACGATGACGATGTCGCCCTCGCCGAGGGCCGACTCGATGCGGCCCGGGGTGATGTCGATGATGCGGGCGTCGCCGTGTTTGCCGGTGGTGATGACGCCGGCCTGCGAGCCGGTGTAGGAGCGGGCCTCGACGCCGAGGTCGGCCAGTGCCATGGCGAGCAGCGCCGCCGACTGGCGCTCGCCCGTGGTCAGCAGCATGTCGAGCTCGCGGGGCTTGGGGATGGGCGACACCTGCAGGGCGAGGTCCATCAGCTCGTCGGTCGTGTCGCCCATCGCGGAGATGACGACGACGACCTCACTGCCGCCCTGCTTGGCGGCCGCGACTCGCTTGGCGACGCGCTTGATGCTGTCGGCATCGGCCACCGACGAGCCACCGAATTTCTGTACGACGCGGGTCACGATTCTCCTCTGCTCAAGTTCGCCTCCACCTTAGTGGGCGACGCGGGGGCGAGGGCGAGGTTCCACGGCCGCCGCGGTTCCCCCGGCTGGGGGCGGTCTAGGGTGGGCCGCATGGACACCATTCGCTGGGGAATCGCCGGAACCGGACGCATCGCCGACACGGTCGCCACCGACCTCGTCACCGTCCCCGGCACCGAACTGGTCGCCGTCGGTTCGCGCGACCCCGGCCGCGCCCAGGAGTTCGCGGCGCGGTTCGGCGGGGGGCGCGGGCTGGCGTACGCGGACCTCATCGCCGATGACGAGGTCGACGCGATCTATCTGGCCACGCCACACCCGCAGCACCGCCAGCTCGCGGTGGCCGCGCTGCGCGCGGGCAAGGCCGTGCTGGTGGAGAAGGCGTTCACCGCCACGCTCGCCGGTGCCGAGGAGGTCGTGGCAGTCGCGCGGGAGACCGGCGTGTTCTGCATGGAGGCCATGTGGACCCGGTTCCAGCCCGCCATCGTCGAGATCCGGCGCATGGTCGCCGACGGCGAGCTGGGCGAGGTGCGCCGGGTCGAGGCCGACCTCGGGGCGTTCCGCGAGTTCGACGCCTCGGACCGGCTGTTCGACACGGCCCTGGGCGGCGGGGCGCTGCTCGACCTCGGGGTCTATCCGGTGTCGTTCGCGCAGCACTTCCTCGGTGACCCGGAGGTCGTGCACACGCACGGATCGCTGTTCCCCAACGGCGCCGACGCGGACTTCTCGATGTTGCTCGGCTTCTCGGGCGGCCGCTCGGCGGCGCTCGCGGGCGGGCTGCGGTCCGACTCGGCCGGACGCGCCGTCGTCGTCGGCACCGACGGCTGGGTCGACGTCCTCCCCCGCTTCCACCACGCCTCGCGCCTGGTCGTGCACCGCCGCGGCGAGGACCCCCGCGAGGTCGCCCTGCCGCCGACGGGCAAGGGCTACACCCACGAGATCGTCGAGGTGAACACGTGCCTGCGCGAGGGGCGGTCGGAGTCGGAAGTCATGCCGCTGTCGGACACGTTGGCAGTCATGCGGATCCTGGACGAGGGCTGCCGGCAGCTGGGAGTGACGTACGCCGAGGACGACTCGCTGTTGTGAGGCAGGCCCGAGGGCGGCCCAACCCGTGAACGGCATCGCCGCCGGGCGGGTCGCCCCCGGCATAATGACGCCATGACCGGACCGCTCACCGTCGCCGTGACCGACATCAACCTGCCTCACCTGGCCGAAGAGCTCGACGCTGCGATGCCGCCGGGGACCCGCGTGCGCTGGCTGAACGGCGCGAGCGGTGACGAACTCCTCGCGGGCCTGGCGGACGCCGACGTGTTGGCCGGGCCCGTGCTGACCGCCGAGATGGCCGAGGCGGCTCCCGGGTTGCGGTTGATGCAGGTCGTCGGCGCCGGCGTGGACGGCGTCGACCGCGCGGCGTTGCGGCCCGGAGTCGTGCTGGCGAACACGTTCCACCACGAGGACGCCATGGCTGAGTACGCCGTGTGGGCGAGCGTCGGGCTGCGGCGGGGCCTGGAGCGGACCGACCGTGCGCTCCGCCAGGGCACCTGGCTCTCCCCCGCCCAGAACTCGGACGTCCCCTCCCCCGCGGGCTGGCCGGGGCCCGGGTCGGGTTGTTCGGCTTCGGCCATGTGGGCGAACGCGTCTGGCGCGCGCTCGGTCACTTCAGTGCTGTCGGCGCCGCGGTGACGGGGTCGGGCCGTCTCGACACCGGCGCGCACGGGCTGGAATGGGCCGGCGGCCCGGACGACCTCGACCGACTGTGCGCCGAGTCGGACGTGCTGATCGTGGGCGCCCCCCTCACCGAGCAGACCCGCGGGTCACTCGGCGCGGACCAACTGGCCGCGGTCGGACCCGACGGCGTCCTCATCCAGCTCGCCCGGGGGCCGGTCGCCGACGAGGAGGCCCTCTTCACCGCGCTGCGCGACGGCCGGCTGGGCGCCGCGGCCATCGACGTGTGGTACGACTACCCGCCCTCTCCCGGTGTCGCCACCGCGCCGTCGCGGTTCGACTTCGGCGCCCTGCCGAACGCCCTGATGACGCCCCACGTCTCCGGGGTGGCCGCCAGCACCTTCGAGGGACGCCTGCGCGACGTCGTGGCCAACGTCGAGGCGCTGGCCGAGGGTCGTCCGCTGCGCAACATCGTCCGCTGACGCGCGCCGGCCCCGGCCCGAACTCTCGTTCGGGCCGGGGCCGGCACCTGTCGCTCAGACCGCAGGCCGGGGTTCGCCCCGGTGGGCGTCCTCCTCGACCAGCAGGTCGCGCCCCCGGGTCTCCGGGGTGAGCAGGGCGGTGACGCGCCCGATGCCGATCATGACCGTGAGGAAGACCGCCACGGGCCACGTCTGCCGGGTGCTCGCGTACAGCCACTGGGCCAGCAGGGGCCCGAAACCGCCGACGGCGGCCGAGAGTTCGCGGCCGAGCGCGACACCGGCGTACCGGTAGCGCGAGCCGAAGAGCTCCGGGAAGAACGCCGACTGCACACCGACGGTCCCCTCGACGGCCAGGATGAAGCCCAGGACCACCACGGTGCCGACGATCCAGACGTTCCGCGTCTCCAGCATCATGAAGGCCGGGTAGGGCAGCACCATCAGCAGCGCGCAGATGGCCACATACATCGGCCGGTGGAAGTTGCCGATGCCGAGGTGGACGATGCCGGTCGCGCTCGGCGCCGGAGCGCCGATCAGGCGGTCGGACGGGGCCGTGCCCCGAGTCAGGTTCGTCATGGGATCACCAGTCCGTCATCGTGCCGTCGAGGCGACGGGCCACCGGCAGGTAGGCCGTCTCGTAAGCCTGCGACATCAGCAGGTCCTCGTTGAGTTCGACGCCGAGACCGGGCTCGTCGCCGGGCTGGAGGACGCCGTCGGCGAAGCTCCACGCGTGGGGGAAGGCCTCGTGCACGAGGTCGGGATAGCCCATGTATTCGTGCAGTCCGAAGTTGTGGGTCGCGATCCCCATGTGGATGCCCGCGGCCATGGCGATCGGAGAGATGTCGGAGGGGCCGTGCGGACCGGCCTGCACACCGTGGATCTCTGCCAGGGAGAAGATCTTGCGGGCGTGGCTGATGCCGCCGACGTGGACGACGGCGCACCGGATGAAGTCGATGAGGCGGTTCTCGATGAGGTATTGGCAGTCGAAGACCGTGTTGAAGACCTCGCCGATCGCCAGCGGCGTGGTGGTCTGCTGGCGGACGAAGCGCAGGGCCTCCTGGTCCTCCGCCGGGGTGACGTCCTCGAGCCAATAGAGGTGGTAGGGCTCGAGGCTGCGTCCCAGCTGGGCCGCCTGGGTGGGCGTCAGCCGATGGTGGGCGTCGTGGAGCAGCTGCACCTCGTCGCCGACATGGTCGCGCACGGCCTCGAACACCCTGGGCACGTGACGCAGGTAGGCCGTCGGCTCGAAGCGCTCCTCGCTCGGCCGCGGGGCCCGGCCCGCAGGCTCGTACGCGGGGTTCTGCGAGACGCCATACACCTTGTCCAGCCCCGGCACACCGGACTGGACGCGGATGTGGGTCCACCCCGCCTCCCGCTTGGCGTCGACCGCCTCGAGGACCTGCGGCACCTCCCAGCCGAACGCGTGGCTGTAGGTGTTGAGGTGATCGCGCACCCGCCCGCCGAGCAGCTGGTAGACCGGCTGGCCGGTGCGCTTGCCGAGGATGTCCCACAGGGCCATGTCGATGCCGCCGATCGCGGCCATCGCGACCGGACCGCGGCGCCAGTACACACCTCGGTAGAAGTACTGCCAGGTGTCCTCGATGCGGCCGGGATCGCGTCCGAGCAACAGGGGCGCGAGGTGGTCCCGCAGATAGCTGGCGACGGCGAGCTCGCGTCCGTTGAGGGTGGCGTCGCCCAGGCCGACGATGCCGTCGGTGGTCGTGATGCGGATGGTCACGTAGTTGCGGGTCGGGCTCGAGACGAGCACCTCGACGTTGGCGATGGTGTCGGACATCGGGATCTCCCTCCCTGTCAGCGATCCACGCGCGCCGAGCCACCGCCGGCGAGCTTGAGGACGTCGGCCTTCGTGGCCATGGAGGTGTCGCCGGGCGTGGTCATGGCGTACGCCCCGTGGGCCGCGCCGTAGTCGACGCACGTCTGCAGGTCCTCGCCCTCGAGGAGGCCGAACACGAGGCCCGACGCGAACGAGTCGCCGCCGCCGACGCGGTCGAAGATCTCGAGGTGGGGGCGGTTCGCCGACTCGACGAGCCTCTCGGCGCGCGACCAGGCGATGGCGCGCCAGTCGTTGTCGGAGGCACTGTGGACGCCGCGCATGGTGGTCGCGATGACCTGGAAGTTCGGGTAGGCCTCCGCCACCTGCTCGATCATCGCGCCGAAGTGGTCGACCTCGAGGTTGGTGAGGTTCTCGTCCACGCCCTCGATCTCGAACCCGAGCGCGGCGGTGAAGTCCTCCTCGTTGCCGATCATGACGTCGACGTGCTTCGCGAGTTCGCGGTTGACCTCCTGGGCGCGACCCTGGCCGCCGATCGACTTCCACAGCGACGGGCGGTAGTTGAGGTCGTAGGACACCATCGTGCCGTTCTCCTTCGCGGCCTTCAGGGTCGCGATAGCGGTGTCGGCGGCCTGGTCGGACAGCGCGGCGAAGATGCCGCCGGTGTGCAGCCAGCGCACGCCCTCGGAGCCGAATACCGTGTCGAGGTCGAGCTCGGCCGGGGCGACCTGCGACACCGCGGTGTGGCCGCGGTCGGAGACGCCCTTGGCAGCGCGTACGCCGAACCCGCGCTCGGTGAAGTTGAGGCCGTTGCGGACCGTGCGCCCCACCCCGTCGGACGGGACCCAGCGGACGTGGGAGACGTCGACGCCGCCCGCCTGCATCAGCCCCTCGACGAGGTGGCCGACCTCGTCGTCGACGAGCGCGGTGAGGGCGGTGGAGCGGAGGCCGAAGACGCGCGCGAGGCCGCGTACGACGTTGTATTCTCCGCCGCCCTCCCAGGCGGCGAACTGGCGGGCGGTGCGGATGCGGAGGTCGCCGGGATCGAGGCGCAGCATGACCTCGCCGAGCGAGGCGGCGTCCCAACGGCAGTCGGAGGCGGGGCGGATGTCGAGTTTCGTGGTCACGGTCATTCCTTGATCAGGGTTCAGCGGGCGGAGGTGTGCTGGGCGGCCGCAGCGACGGCCTCGGCGGCGAGGCGCTGGACGGCGGCGAAGTCGCCGGCGGCAATGAGCTTGGGCGCGACCATCCACGAGCCGCCGACGGCGCGGACGTTGGGCAGCGACAGGTAGTCGCCGAGGTTCTCGGTGGTGACGCCGCCGGTCGGGATGAACGACACCTGGCCGAAGGGCGAGGCGAACGACTTCAACGTGGCGGCCCCGCCGTAGTTGCCCGCGGGGAAGAACTTCAGCTCGGTGAGGCCGAGTGCCAGCGCGGCCATGATCTCGCTCGGGGTGACGACGCCGGGGAAGATCGGCAGGTTCGCGGCGCGGGCGGCGTGGACCACCTCGGGGTTGAGGCCGGGCGAGACCAGGAAGCGGGCCCCGGCAGCCACGGCGAGGTCGACCTGGTCGGGGGTGACGACCGTGCCGGCGCCCACGAGCAGGTCGTCGTGGCGGGCCATGGCTTCGATGACCTTCTCGGCACCGGCGGTGCGGAACGTCACCTCGGCGACCGGGAGGCCGCCGTCGACGAGGGCGCGTGCGAGGCCGTCCGCGCGGGCGACGTCGCCGCAGACGACGACCGGCACGACGCGCTGGGGGAACATCTCCTGGGTCAGCATCATTGCTCCGTTTTTCTGTGTGAAACGCTATGGTTTGTTCACAGAAACGATAGTGCACTGGCGCCCGACATCACCGCAAGGGGTGCCCACGCAGTGGGATGATGCCGCCACCCGAAGGAAGGAATCACGTGACCGAGCTCCCCAAGGTCGAGGCGATCGACCGGGCGCTGGGCCTGCTCACCGTGCTGTCGCGCCACGGCGCCGCCGGCGCCAGCCTCGCGACGCTCGCCGAGGAGGCCGGCCTGAACAAGGCCACGGCCTACCGCGCGCTCTCGACGTTCCGACAGCGGGGCTTCGCGATCCAGGGGGACGACGGTGCGTACGCGCTGGGCCCGGCGGCCATGGCGCTGGGCGAGCAGGCGTACGGTCCGCAGGCGCTCGCGCAGGACCTCCACCCCGCGCTGATGGCGCTGTCCTCCGCCACGCACGAGCTCGTGCACCTGGGCGCCATGGAGGGTGACTCGGTGGTCTATCTCGACAAGGTCGAGCCCGACCGGGCGATCCGCGTGTGGTCGGCGGTGGGCCGCTCGATGCCGGTGGCCGGGACGTCGCTCGGGCGCGCGCTGCTGGCGGCGCGGGACCTGACCGACGCCCAGTTGGCCGCGTACCTCGCGCGACAGGCCCCTGAGCGCCGCGTGACCTGCGAGCGGCTGGTCGAGATCGTGGAGCGAGCACGCGTACGCGGGTATGCGTCCGAATACGAGGAGAACGAGCCGGGGGTCGCGTGCCTCGGGACCGCCGTGCTCCAGGGCGGGCGCCCGATCGCGGCGATCTCGGTGACGACGATGGCGGCCTCGCTGACGCCGGCGCGCGAGGACGAGATCGTGGCGACGATGCGCCGCGTGGTGCCGCCGCTGCTGCCCGACGGCATGGCGCTGGCGCTCAAGTTATGAGTCACCTGTGAGATCGCGCGATCCGCTTGGGACGCACGGATCGCGGGAACATACTGGGCCCATGGCGACCCCAGACATGCGCATCGGAGACGTGGAGCGCGACGACGCGGCACGGCTCCTCCAGGAACACCTGACGGCCGGACGACTCGACCACGAGGAGTTCTCGACGCGCATGGAGGGCGCCCTGGTCGCGACGCACCAGTCGCAGCTCGCGGGGTTGTTCTCCGACCTGCCCGGACGCCGTCCCGGCGAGCTCGCGACGCACGCTCCCCCGCTGCCGGTGGTCGCCGAGAAGCGCGCCGACTGGCGGCCGTGGGCATTCGCGGGCGCCGCGGCGCTGGGCGTGATGGGGCTCATGAACTGGCTGTTCCACCTCGCCCATCACCCCGCGATGGAGGCCGGCCGCCACGGCCGGCGCGGTCGGGGCGGCCCCGAGATGGCGCCGATGCACGACGGATTCCACGCGTGGCCGCTGCTGTGGCTGCTCGTGGTCGCCGGAACCGTGGCGTGGATCGTGGTCCATCGCGTGCGCCAGAAGAGGCGTGCGGCGCACTGAGGGATGATGGTTCTCATGAACCCACGCATCGTCGAGCGGCGCCGACGAGAGGAGTGACTCCTCGCCTCAGGGCTGCCGCGTCACCTTCACCGCCAGCCCCAGGTCGGTGTCGCGCGCCCAGCCGTCGCCCTCGGTGTCACCGCGCTCCATCGACGTCGCCAGCACCTCACCCGCGATGAGGTCAGCGTGGACCCCGATCGCGTCGGCGAGTTCGCCGTCGGCCGACCACACCAGCGCGATGCGATCGGACACCTCGAACCCGCTGGTCTTGCGCGTCTCCTGCACGAAGCGGATGACCTCACGGGCCAGGCCCGCCGCCACGAGCTCGGGCGTCAGCTCGAGGTCGAGCGCGATGGTCTCGCCCTGGTCGTTGATGACCGACCAGCCCTCGCGCGGGCGCTCGGAGATCAGCACGTCGTCGGGCCCGACCTCGACCCCGGCGGGGTCGACGTCGGGGCAGGCGACCGTCGCGGATCCCTTGTCCCGCAGCGATTCCGCGAGGGCCGACGCGTCGGCCGCGGCGATGGCGGCGGCGACGACCGGGGTCTGCTTGCCGAACCGCCTGCCGAGGTTGCGGAAGTTGCCCTTCGCCGAATGGTCGACGAGGTCACCGGCGCCGGCGAACGACTCGACGGCCCCGAGGTTCAGCTCGGCGGCGATCTCGGCGCGCAGCTCGTCGGTGAGGCGTGCGTACGCGGCGGTCGGGATCAGCGCGCGCCGCAGCGGCTGGCGGATCTTCACCTTGGCCTCGCTGCGGGCCGAGCGACCCAGCTCGACCAGGCGCTCGGTCAGGTCGACCGCCGCGTCGAGCTCGTCGTCGATCAGGGCAGGATCGGCGACCGGCCACGACGCGAGGTGGACCGACTCGGGACCCTCGGGATCGCTGGCCAGGAAGAGATCCTGCCAGACACGCTCGGTGAGGAACGGCGTCATCGGCGCCATCAGGCGGGTCAGCACGTGGAGCGACTCGTGCAGCGTCCACAGCGCGCTGTTGTCGCCGTCCCAGAAGCGGCGGCGCGAGCGGCGGACATACCAGTTCGACAGCCCGTCGACGAAGGCCTGGATCAGCGCGCCGGCGCGCTGGGTGTCGAACTCCTCCAGCGCGGCGGTGACGTCGCGGGTGAGGACGTGGGTCATCGACACCAGCCAGCGGTCGAGCACCGGGCGGTCGGCCACCGGCGGGGCGGCCGGCGCGGTCGACGGGGCCCAGCCGTTGGTGCCGGCGTACAGGGCGTGGAAGGCGACGGTGTTCCAGTAGGTCAGCAGGACCTTGCGTACGGTCTCCTGGATCGTGTTGTGACCCACGCGTCGCGCCATCCACGGCGAGCCGCCCGCGGCCATGAACCAGCGCACGGCGTCGGCGCCGTGCTGGTCCATCAGCGGGATGGGCTCCAGGATGTTGCCGAGGTGCTTCGACATCTTGCGGCCGTCCTCGGCGAGGATGTGGCCGAGGCAGAGCACGTTCTTGTAGGAGTTCTGGTCGAAGACCGCGGTGCTGACCGCCATCAGCGAATAGAACCAGCCGCGGGTCTGGTCGGTGGCCTCGCAGATGAAGTCGCCCGGGAAGTGGGACGCGAACTGGTCCTCGGAGCCCTCGGCCCACGGGTAGCCCCACTGGGCGAACGGCATCGAGCCCGAGTCGAACCAGGCGTCGATGACCTCGGGCACGCGGCGGTAGGTGCCGGGCTCGCCGTCGACGGTGAACGTGACGTCGTCGATGTAGGGTCGGTGGGGGTCGAGGTCGCCAAGATCCTTGCCCACAAGGGATCCGAGCTCGGCGAGCGAGCCGACGCAGACCATCTTCGACGGGTCGGCGTCGTTGCGCCAGATCGGCAGCGGCGTGCCCCAGTAGCGGCTGCGCGACAGCGCCCAGTCGACGTTGTTCTTGAGCCAGTCGCCGTAGCGGCCCCACTGGATCGTCTCCGGGTGCCAGTTCGTGCCCTCGTTCTCGCGCAGCAGTGCGTCCTTGAACTGGGTGGTGCGGATGTACCAGGACGGCTGCGCGTAGTACATCAGCGGCGTGTGGCAGCGCCAGCAGTGCGGGTAGGCGTGCTCGTGCTTGACGGCGCGGAACAGCAGACCGCGCGTACGCAGGTCGTCGAGCGCGACCGCGTCGGCGTCCTTGAAGAACAGCCCGCCCACGAGGCCGACGGCGTCCAGGAACTTCCCGTCGGGGCCGATGGGGTTCACGAACTCGACGCCGTTGCGGCGGCACGACTGGTAGTCGTCCTCGCCGAACGCCATGGCCTGGTGGACCAGGCCCGTGCCCTCGCCGATCGCCACATAGTCCTCGGTCACGACGAACCACGCGCGTCCGGGCTGCTCGACGGCGTCGAAGGGGCGCTGGTATTCCCAGCCGACCATTTCGGCGCCGGTGAACCGGTCCTGGATCGTCCAGCCCTCGCCGAGGGCGGCGGGGAGGTTCTCCTCGGCCACCACGACGGTCGACTCGCCGTCGGTCGCGGTCACGTAGGTGATGTCGGCGCCCACGGCGACGAGGGCGTTGGAGAACAGCGTCCACGGCGTCGTGGTCCAGATGACGAGGTCGGCGGCCCCCGCGTACGGGCCTGACGTCAGCGGGAACCGGACGTACGCGGTGGTGTCGGTGACGTCCTCATAGCCCTGGGCCAGCTCGTGGTCGGACAGCGTGGTGCCGCAGCGCGGGCAGTAGGGCGCGACGCGCTGGTCCTCCGAGAGCCAGCCCCTGTCGAAGATCTGCTTGAGGGCCCACCACTCCGACTCGACATAGCTCGAGTCCATCGTCCAGTAGGCCTCGTCCATGTTGACCCAATAGCCCATGCGGGTCGTGAGCTCGGAGAACGCGTCGACGTGGCGCATGACGGACTCGCGGCACTTCGCGTTGAACGCCTCGACGCCGTAGGCCTCGATCTCGGGCTTGCCGTTGATGCCGAGCTCCTTCTCGACGGCGAGCTCGACGGGCAGACCGTGGCAGTCCCAGCCGGCCTTGCGGTCGACCCGGCGGCCCTGCATGGTGCGGAAGCGCGGGAAGACGTCCTTGAAGACGCGGGCCTCGATGTGGTGGGTGCCCGGCCTGCCGTTGGCCGTGGGCGGGCCCTCGTAGAACGTCCAGGGATCGCCGTCGGCGGTCTGGGCCAGCGACTTGGCGAAGATGTCGCGTTCGCGCCACAGGTCGAGGATCGCGTGCTCGACCTCGGGCAGGTTCACCTGCGGGGGCACGGCGCGGTAGGTGGGGGTGTTCGCGGCGTCGGTGGTCATGCGCGTCCTCGTCGGCTGGTCGGTCGGCTGACGAGGGACGAGCCGAAGCCCGCGGTACCACCCTCATTGACCGACCCGGGGGCCGACCCACTTCGTTCACGCCGCGGCCGGGTCTAGTGAGCCCGCGTACGGGCCGTTCTTCCGGCAGCTCCGGGGTGATGGCCCCATCGATGCCTTGCGACGCGGCCCATTGTGTCATTTCCGGTCGTACGCGGCCACCCGGATGTTCGACTTCCCGTCCAGACACACCGCGAAGTCACGAAGGATCTCGGTGTGCTTCGTGTCGGTGCGGGACACGCGGACGATGAGACGCTCCGCCTGGTCCTTCCGGCAGTTGTCGATCACCTCGGCGTTGGTGATCGTGATGGACGACGTCCCGGTCTTGCCGGGAGGCAGCTCGAGTTCGGTTCCCGGCGCATCCGGCGAGACGCCGGTCGCGATGTTCTCGTTGTTCTCGTCCTGGGCGTACACCGTCGGGGCGCCGTCGAGGATGCACGTGCGGTCGGAGGTGTTGGTGATCGTCAACGGGTAGGTGGTCTTGCTCATACCGCTGTCGGGCCGGCCGACCGTCACCTTGACCGACTTCTCGTTGCAGGACCCGGAGTCGGGCGCAGGCGTGCCGGAGGGCTTGCGCGTGGGCGACGGCGTGCGCGTGGGGGTGGAGCTGGTCGTGGGGCGCGCCGAGGCGGACGGGCTGGCCGTCTCAGTGGCCGTCGCGCTGGGCGGAGCGCCGGGGCTGGTCGCGGATGCGCTCGGCGCGGGTGCGGGCGGCGGCGTGGCCGCGGTCGGCGCTCCGCCGCCACACGCGGTCAGGAGCGCGGGCAGCGCGATCGCGGCGAGGGCGAGCCTGGCGTTGGTGGTCATCGTCTTCCTCCATCGGTGGACGTTGCTGACCCGTCGGAGGGGGCCTGGAGCCCGATTGTTCCCGGCGGAGGGGGTCAGGCCGCGCCCGCGGCCACGCGCGCCCGGGCCATCGCGTCGGCGACGTCGCTCGTCGGGGCGTCCTCGGCGTCGGCGCGGCGGGCGATGTCGGCCATGGTGGCGCGGATGCCGGCGATGCGATCGCCGACCGCCGCCGGGTCGTAGGCACCGAAGATGTCGCCCGAGGCGTGCATCATGCCGCCCGCGTTCACGACATAGTCGGGGGCGTACAGGATTCCGGCGTCGCGCAGCCGCCGGCCGTCGGCGGGCGTCGCGAGCTGGTTGTTGGCGACGCCGCAGACGATGGGCGCCCGCATCGCCGCGATGGTGGCCTCGTTGACGGTCGCACCGATCGCGCACGGGGCGAACACGTCGCACTCGATGGCGTGGATCTCGTCGATGTCGGCGGTCGCGGCGCCGAACGCGTCGACGCAGCGCTGGACCGCCCCGGGGGTGACGTCGGCGACGGTCAGGCGGCCGCCGGCCTCGTGGACCATGCGGGCCAGCTCGAAGCCCACGTTGCCGACCCCCTGGATCGCGACGTGGCGTCCGGCGAGGTCAGCGCCGCCGAAGCGGTGGTCGAGGCAGGCGACCAGGCCCTGGAAGCAGCCACCGGCGGTGAAGGCCGACGGGTCGCCGGTGCCGCGGGTGACGCCGAAGATGTAGTCGGACGCCGAGGCCAGCACGTCGACGTCGGCCGGGCCGACGCCGATGTCCTCGGCGGTCCAGTAGCTGCCGGCCAGGCGCTGGACGTGGGCCGCGAACGCGCGCAGCAGCGCGGGGTTCTTGTCGGTGTGGGGATCGGCGATGATCACCGATTTGCCGCCGCCGAGCGGGAGGCCGGCCAGCGCGTTCTTCCACGTCATGGCCTTCGAAAGGCGCAGCACGTCGGTGACGGCCTCGTCGTCGGAGGCGTACGCCCGCATGCGACACCCGCCGGCGGCGGGGCCGAGCGTACGGTCGTGGATCGCGATGATCGCGCGCAGTCCGGTCGCCTCGTCGTGGCAGAAGTGGACGTCCTCGTGGCCCGCGTATTCCGGGTGGTCGAACAGCACGGTCAGGCCTCCACGTAGCGGCGGCCCGAGAAGGCGCGGCCGAGGGTGACCTCGTCGGCGTATTCGAGGTCGCCGCCGACCGGCAGGCCCGACGCGAGGCGGGCGACCTTGACCCCCATCGGGAGCAGCAGGCGGCTGAGGTAGGTGGCGGTCGCCTCGCCCTCGAGGTTCGGGTCGGTCGCCACGATGACCTCGGTGACGGTGCCGTCGCCGAGGCGCTGGCAGAGCTCGCGTACGCGGAGGTCGCCCGGCCCGATGCCGTCGATGGGGCTGATGGCGCCGCCCAGCACGTGGTAGGTGCCGCGGAACTCGCGGGTGCGCTCGATCGCGACGACGTCCTTGGGCTCCTCCACCACACAGATCGTCGTCTGGTCGCGGCGGGGGTCACGGCAGACACGGCAGCGGTCCTGCTCGGCGACGTTGAAGCAGACGTCGCAGAACTTCACCGTGGCCTTGACCCGGCGCAGCGTGTCAGCGAGGCGTTCCACACCCTCGGCGTCGGCGCTGAGGATGTGGAACGCGATGCGCTGGGCGCTCTTGGGCCCGATGCCGGGGAGCTGCCCCAGCTCGTCGATCAGGTCCTGGACCGGGCCCTCGTACACGTCAGAACCCGAGCCCCTGGGTCATGCCGCCGAACTTCGCCTCGGTCATGGCCTGGGCCTTGTGGGACGCATCGCGGATGGCCGCGATGACGAGGTCGGACAGCGACTCGGTGTCGTCGGGGTCGCAGGCCTCGGGCTTGATCGTCAGCGCGACGAGCTCACCCGCGCCGGTCATCTTCGCCTCGACGAGGCCGCCGCCGGCGGAGCCCTCGAACTCGGTCGCGGCCAGCTCTTCCTGGGCCTTCGCCATCTCGGCCTGCATCTGCTGGGCCTGGGCCAGCAGGGCGTTCATGTCCATGCCTTCGGGCATCATCGGTGAGCGTCCTCTCGTCGGGGTCGGCGTTGCGGTGGGATCGTGCTGGATCGCCGACGGGGTCCAGCCTATGTGGCGGGTCAGTGCGCCTACGGAGCCGAGTCTTCCTCGGCGATGAGTTCGGCGCCCAGGTGGCGGGTGAGGAGCTCACTGGTCGACGGGGCATCGGCGTCGGGGACGTCGGTGAAGTCGGCCTCGTCGAAGTCGTCCTCGGTGGCGACGCCGCTGTCGGTGGCCGGGCCCCTGCGGGTCGGGCGGATGCCTTGGCGGGCCCGGGCCGACAACGAGGGGCCGGGGCGTTCCGGGGGTGCGGCGGGGGCCGGATCCGGAACCGGGGTGGCTGGAGGCGCCGAGGCCCGGGTGTCGGTCGGGGCGGGATCGTGCGGCCGCTCCTGCGCGGACGGTGACGACAGGGGCGGTGACGACGAGGGTGGTGACGACGAGGGGGGTCGGGCGTCGCCCTCGGGTCGGGCCGCCGCGAGATGGGCGTCGTCGGGCGGGCCGTCCTCGTCGGGCTCGGGATCGGGTTCGCGCCAGTCGCTGGGGGCGGCCGGCCCCCGCGCGCCGCCCGGCGCCTGGCCCGAGGGTCGGGAGGACGCCGGCGGGGCCGCGGCAGACGGCGGCGCGGAAGCGGCGGCGTCCGATTGCTGCTGGGCCGGCTGCTGCTGGGCCGGCCGGGTTTGGGGTTGGGCGGCCTGGGACTGCTGGACCGGCCTCGTCTGGGCCGGGGGGCGACCGGCGGGGGCACCACCCGGCGGGGGGACGGCGCCGCCGTCCACCATGGTCTGGATCTTGAGATCGGCGCCCAACACCTGCACCAGCGCGTCGCGCACAACGTCTTCGCTGCCGCCGCGAGCGAACCCGTCGCGCGCCCCGGCGTTCTTGAGGGCCAGCGTGAGGACACCGTTGGTCACGTCGTGGACCTGCGCGTTCTGGCTGATCAGCACCCAGGTGAAACGCCGTCGCCCCTTGACCTCCTCCAGCACGTCGGGCCAGAGCCGGCGCACGTCTGCGGTGGTGAGACCCCCGCCGGGCGCGGACGGGACATCCGCCGACGGGGTCGGCGGGTTCGGCGTCTGGACCACGGCCGCGGGCGCGGGCGTCGCGGCAGGAGCCTGGGGCTCGGGACGAGCGGGCGGCTGGGGTCCGCGGTCGGGGGTGGGCTGCGGCGGCTCGGAACGACCGGGCTCGGCCGTCGCGGACGCGGGTGCGGACGGGTCCGGGCGGCCCGATGGGGGCGCGGACGGACCGGCCGGCGTGGACGCGGGCTGGGCCGAGCCCGGCTCCTGCGGGGACCCGGGCTGCTGGGTCTGGGCCGGAGGGAGGGCGGGAGCTGCGGTGACATGACCGCCGTCGATCGAGGCCATGCCGATGCGGCGCTCGAGGCGGTCGAGGCGGGCGTGGACGCCACGGTCGTCGACATCGGCTCCCGGCAGCAGCACGCGCGAGCACATCAACTCGAGGTGGAGGCGGGGCGCCGTGGTGCCACGCATCTCGGTGAGCCCGTTGGCGATCACCTCGGCGGCGCGGGTCAGCTCGCCGGCGCCGAGCGCGGCGGCCTGGGAGGCGAGCCGTTCGCCCTGGTCGTCGGCGGCGTCGATGAGCCCCGAGCTGAGGGCGTCGGGAACGGCGGCGACGATGACCAGGTCACGGAGGCGGCGCAGGAGGTCTTCGCCGAACCGGCGCGGGTCCTGGCCGACCTCGATCACCTTGTCGATGGCCTGGAACACCCCCTTCGCGTCGCCAGCGGCGAACGCGTCGAGGATCTCGTCGAGCAACGACTCGGGCGTGTAGCCCAGCAGGGCGGTGGCCTGGGCGTACGACACCCCGGACTCGGCCGCGCCGCCGAGCAGCTGGTCGAGCACCGACAGGGAGTCACGGACCGAGCCCTGGCCCGCGCGTACGACCAGGGGCAGGACGGTCTGTTCGACCGCGATGCCTTCGGCGTCGCAGAGGGTGCCGAGGTAGGCCTGCAGCACCTTCGGCGGCACGAGCCGGAAGGGATAGTGGTGGGTGCGGGACCGGATGGTGCCGATGACCTTCTCGGGCTCCGTCGTCGCGAACACGAACTTCACGTGGGGCGGCGGCTCCTCGACCAGCTTCAGCAACGCGTTGAAGCCGGCCGTCGTGACCATGTGGGCCTCGTCGACGATGTAGATCTTGTAGCGGCTGTGGACCGGCGCGAAGAACGCCCGCTCGCGCAGGTCGCGCGCATCGTCGACGCCGCCGTGGGAGGCCGCGTCGATCTCGATGACGTCGATGGAGCCGGGGCCACCGCGCGCGAGGTCCTGGCAGGAGCGGCACTCGCCGCACGGGTCGGGTCGGGGGCCCTTCTCGCAGTTGAGGGCGCGCGCCAGAATGCGCGCCGAGGTCGTCTTGCCGCAGCCGCGGGGGCCGGAGAACAGGTAGGCGTGGTTCACCCGGTTGTTCGTCAGCGCGCGCATCAGCGGCTCGGTGACGTGTTCCTGGCCGATCACGTCGGCGAAGGTGTCGGGGCGATAGCGGCGATAGAGCGCGAGCGGGGCCGCAGGGGCTTCGGAGCCCCGCGGTGCGGGGTCGTTCACGGGCCCGGGGATCGACTCGCCGACAGGCGCCGGGGCAGGCTCTGGCTCGTCGCCGCCCAGCAGCGACGCACCGCCCTGGTCGAACGGCTCGAAGCCGTGGCCCAGCTCGTCCAGCTCACTCAGATCGTCGGACTCGTCCACGCCCTGAACCCTAGTGGGCGCCTCTGACAATTCCCACAGCCCCGAGAACGTCGGGGCGGGGGCCGCCGTGGGCGGGCGTCAGGCTAATGTCGACTCGTCCACTTCGAAGGAGACGGCGATGGCCCACGACAAGACCGAGGCGAGCTTCGGCGCGCGCGACCAGCACGACCGCACGACTGCCCACGGCGAGACCAGCATGCGTCACGCCGATGGCGAGGCGATCGTCCTCCACGAGGAGCGCGTCGTCGCCGACACCGAGAAGGTCCGCGCCAAGGCCGTACGCCTGCGGGTGAAGGTCATCACGGAGGAGACCACCGTCACGGTGCCGCTGCGCCGCGAGGTGCTGGAGATCATCGAGCTCGATGACGACCCCGAGACGCTCACCGGCGCCAAGGGCCTCCGCAAGCCCCGCGAGATCACCCTCCACGAAGAGCGCGTCGCCGTGGAGACGGTGGCGTACGAGCGGGTGCGGGTGACCCGCGAGAAGATCCGCGAGGACGTCGTCGTCGAGGCCGACGTCGCGCGCGAGGTCCTCGAGATCGACGAGGACACCGTCCGCGCCTGATCCCGAGGCCCTCCGCCTCAGGCGTACGCCGCCGCCCGACGCAGTGCGCGGGTCCAGGCGTACGCCGCGGGGAACGCGACCACGAGCGATCCCGCGGCGGCCACGAGCAGCCGGTCCCCCGTCGTCGCCGAATAGGCGTACGCCCAGGGTCCGAGGATCCACGTGGGTCCGGCCGCCAGTTGTGAACCGCCGAAGATGGCCGACCAGGCGACGCCCACCAGCGTGACCCCGAGCGCGGCTCCCGGGCCGAACCGGGTGGCCAGCCACAGGTCCAGCATCAGCAGCGCGACACCGGACGCGATCCCGACCACCAGCAGGGAACCCGCCCAGCGACCGGCCAGCGCCGCCCCGCCGACGACCACCGGGACGAGGACCGCGACGAGCACAGATCCCGCGGACGCGGCGAGCGTCGACGCGCGCACGCGCGTCAGGGCCAGGCGAAGGCCCGGGGCAAGGGCGTGAGCCGTGAGGCAGGCCAGCAGACAGGCAAGACCGGGGATAAGGACCAGCCCCACAAGGCCGTGGACGTACGCCGGGGTCCAGAGGGCCCGCGTGGCAACGATCGAAACGATTGCCGCGATCGACAGTCCTGTCGCGGCGCGCAGGGGCAGAGCACGCATCGCCGCCAGCACGGTGCGGCGGCGTCCGCGAACGATGGGCCCGCCGACGGTCGGAGCCGCCGCTGCTTGGGCGCTTGCGCCCGCTCCCCCACCCGTACGCCGCTCCCCCGGGGCCGGGGCGAGGACGACGACAGCGGCGAGTACGCCGAACAGGGCCGCGGCCAGGGCCACGGGCGGCAAGATCGCGAGGTCGCGTACGGCCTCACCCGGTCCGGCCCCCATGCCGTTGGCGTGGACGTGCAGCAGGGGCAACGTCGGGCGTACGCCCCAGGTCCAGGGCTCGAGCCACCAGGTGGAGCCTTCGGCGCGGAGGGTGCCGGCGACCTGCCAGATGATCGCGAGGGCGGTGGTGGCGTACAGGCCGAGGCGTTCGGCGAGCAGCAGGCCGAGTGCCACCCAGGGCAGGCTGGCCACCCAGAGCACGCCGAGCAGCGCGGCGAACCGCCCGACCGGGGCGTCGGGAATCCCTACCAGCACACCGAACGCGAGCATCGGGATGACGATCGTGACCTGCAGCGCGAGCTGTTGGCCGGCGAGAACGAGCAGACGCGCGGCCCTCGTCATGCCGGCGTCGGGGCGGCGCCACGGCGTGCCGCCCGACCGCGCCGCACCCTCGCGACGCACCGCCAGGCAGGAAACCAGCGCGGCGATGGGTGTACACAGGACAGTGGCGTACAGCGTCTGCCAGCCCAGCAGCTGGTCCCAATCGCTCAGCGCGCTGCTCGCGATCGTGAACCAGCCAAGGCATTGCAGGACGGCGATGACGAGACCGATGATCCACAGGCGGGCGCCGGTCGTCCGGCGGGTGCGGACGCGCTCGGCGGCGAGGACGGGGGCGAAATTGCTCATGCGGGCACCCCCGTCGTGGCACGGAGGTACGCGGCCTCGAGGTCGCCCTCGGCGAAGGCCTCGAGCGGGCCCTCGTAGACCATGCGGCCCGAGGCGAGGACTCCGATGTCGTCGGCCAGGTGGGTGACCTCGCCGAGCTGATGGCTGGAGATGAGGACGGTGTGCCCGCGCTCGGCCAGGTCACGGATGAGCCGGCGCAGCTCGATGATGCCCTCCGGGTCGAGCCCGTTCTGGGGCTCGTCGAGGAGCAGCACCGCGGGGTCGGTCAGCAGCGCGATCGCGAGGGCGAGGCGCGCCTTCATGCCGGTGGAGAAGTCGCGCGCCTTCTTGCGCCCGGCGGCCTGCAGTCCCACGGTGGCGAGCATCGGGGCGATCCGGTCGCGCGGCGTGCCGGTGAGGCGCGCGTGCACGAGGACGTTCTCCGAGGCGGTGAGGTGGGGATAGAGCGCGGGGCCGTCGACGCTGGCGCCGATGGACTCGAGGCTGGAGCGTGTCCAGGGGCGGCCGAGGACCTCGACCGTTCCGGCGTCGGCCTCGATGAGCCCCAGCAGGATCTTGAACGTCGTCGACTTGCCGGCTCCGTTGCGGCCCAGCAGGGCGTAGACGCGACCGGGGAGGACCGTCAGGTCAAGCCCGTCGAGGACGCGGTGGTCGCCGTAGGCCTTCGTGAGCCCGCGGCAGGTCAGGGTGGGTTGATCGCTCATGGGACCAGCGTTCCGCGAATCGCGCGGCGGATCTTCCTGCGGGAGAAGGAACTTTCGGCACGGCGGGGCATGGCCGACTCCTTCTGTGGGAGGAGTCGCTTCGACTCGGCCGCAGGCGGCCTCGCTCAGCGAACGTGGGACCGCGCTGGCCCCTGCTCCTCGTCTCGCTTCGCTCGCTCGGCTCCTCGTCTCGCTTCGCTCGCTCGGAGAACGTGGGTCAACGGGTCTCCGGGATCGCTCCCGGCGTTGCCAGGCCCATCGCGTACGCCAGCACGACCAGCGCGACGCGGTCACGGGCATCGAGTTTCGTCAGCAGGTTGCCGACGTGGGTCTTCACCGTGGTCTCGGCCACCACGAGCTCACCCGCGATCTCCGCATTCGTCAGCCCGCGGGCGATCAGGGTGAGGACGTCAGTCTCGCGGCGGGTCAGCCGGTCGTCGGCCGCAGGACGCTCCGGCGTACCGCCACCGTCTGTGCCTGCTCGGTCACGCAGCGCCGTCACCACGTGCTCGGCCACCGCCGGATCGAGCACGGCCCGGCCCTGGTGGACCGCGCGGATGCCATCGAGCACCTGGTCGGGCTCCGCGTCCTTGAGGAGGAATCCACGGGCGCCCGCAGCCAGCGCACCGGTCACGAGATCACCGACGTTGAACGTGGTGAGCACGAGGACGCGTGTGTGGACAGGCATCGCGGCGATGCGACGGGTGGCCTCGACGCCGTCGAGCCGGGGCATCCGCAGATCCATCAACAGCACGTCGGGGTCGTGCTCCCCCACGATCGCCACGGCATCCTCGCCGTCGGCGCCGCGTGCCACCACGCGCATGTCGGCCTGCGCCTCGATCAGCGCCACGAACGCCGACACCAACAGCGGTTGGTCATCGACGACGCCCACCGTGATCATGCTGGAACTCCTACCGTCCACGAATGCTTCCTTCGTCATGACGACTCCCCGATCGGAATCCTCGCCCACACACGGAATCCGTCTCCAATCGCACCTGCGGTGAACTCCCCGCCCGCCAGTTCGACCCGTTCACGCAGACCGGTGAGGCCGTGGCCCGGCTCGCCGCCCTCGGCGCGGGAGGCGTTGGTGACCTCGACGACGACATCGCCCCCATCTTCCATCACCACACAGGTCGCGGCCGGATCGTGCCCCCGATGCTTGATGAGGTTGGTGATCGCCTCCTGCACGACGCGCACCACGGTCAGGCGTACGCGGGCGGGCCACCGCTCCTGCCACTGGGCCAGAATGTCCTTGTCCGGCAGCGAAACCGCAAGGCCGACGCCAGCCTCGCGCGCCCGATCCACGACCACCGGCAGCGCCGTCACGTCACCGCCCGGCCCCGCCTCCACGCCCTCGATCCGCAGGCTGCCGACCAGGTCACGCGTCTCGGCCAGAGCCTCGGACGTGACGTCACGGATCGTGGTCAGCGCCTCGCGCAGCCGGTCCTCGCCACCCAGCGCGAGTCCCGTCGCCGCCTGGACCCGAACCACGGCGAGGTTGTGGGCGACGATGTCGTGGACCTCGCGGGCGATCATGGTGCGCTCGGCCTCGGCTGCGCGGGCAGCAGCACCCTCATGCTCGCGGGCCTGCGCGGCGAGCGCGGCGTCGTGGCGTTCCACGAGGTTCCGCTGTTGGGCCGCCCACAGATAGCAGCCGACCAGCACCACGAGGTGGGCACCGATCAGCCAGCGGCTCCCCCACTGCGTCACCGGGCTGATGAACGACCCCGCGACCCCCAGGAGCAGAGCGGCCCAACCCCACCGCGGTGAGGGTCCGTGGCGCGTGATGGCCAGCAGGGCCAGCGGCGCGGCGAAGAGTGCCGGGGAGACGCCGAGGTTGACCGGGGACGCGTACACCAGGGCGGCCAGCGCCGCGAGCAGCGCGTACGCGGCCACGAACGCGGCGACCGGGCGTACGCGGCGCACCAGCATGGTGGGCACGAGGGCGAGGTGAATGGCCGCGTTGGCGACGTAGGGCCATCGCGGGCCGAAGTCGACCAGGAAGCTGCACTCCACGACAGCCAGCGCCGCGAACAGGGCGGCGAGGACGACGTCGAGGATGGGGATGCGGCGGAGCACGGGGCCCAGACTAGGCTCCTCGACTCGCTGGCGCTCGCTCGGAGAACGTGACGGCGGCGAGAGCGATTTAGCTCCGTCGTCGCTCAGCGAGCGTGGAGGTCAGGGTCGCTTCGACTCCTTCGTCGCTCAGCGATCGTTGCCGTTCCAAAGAAAAGGGGCTCCCCGCGCACCCGACAGAGCTCGCTGACCCTTGCTACCTTCCGGTCCTGGGGGAGTTGGGCAAGATGCCGCCGCACGGGGAACCTTGCTGAAGTGTACGCGGTCGCGGGCGACCGGACCAATCACCGCGGTTTGGCGTCCGCCACGGGTTTCGTTGTACGCTCGTCGGCGGAGGATTCGCCTAGAGGCCTATGGCGCTCGCTTGGAACGCGGGTTGGGTTCACGCCCTCGCGGGTTCAAATCCCGCATCCTCCGCCGACGACGCCCCTCGCGAGCCTGCTCGCGGGGGGCGCTCCTCATGTCTGGGCCCGCGAAGGCCTAAGCCGTCACGTTGATGAGCACGACCGACTCGGGCGTCCTCTCGCCGAACGCCTCGCGTGCGCGATCGAGAAGAGAGTCGACCTTGGCGCCCAGCCCATATTTGGCCAGGACCGCCGCCTTCACCTCGTCGAACAGCGGGCCCTCGGTCACCACCTCGGAGCGCCCCTCCAGCAGCGGCGTCTCGAGGTCGGGGCGCCCGCCGCGGCTGCACGCCCGCACCATGACGATCGGCTCGCCACGGAACCGGTCGACCCCCTCGGAGTCGTGGGACCACCAGCCGATGCGCAGGTCGCTGACCGGCACGACGCGCTCGACCGTGTCGAGGTCGGGCTCGAAGGTCGAGACGAGGATGTGGTCGCCGTCGGAGATCGCCATCAGCGCTCTCCCTCGCCGCGCTCCGCCGCCGCCGCGGCGGCGCGGTCGCGGATCTGGAGCTCACGCGCGTCGGCGGCGTCCTGCAGCGCCTTGCGGCGAACGGCGCCAGCCGTACGCATCGGCAGCGTGAGGCCCGCCCCCAGGAGGAGCCCGCCCAGCGCCGCGACCCAGAAGCTGATCGACACCTTGCCCCACGGGCTGACGAACTCGGCGGAGCGATTGGCGTTGGCGATCGCCATCATGCTGCGGATGTCGACCCATGCGTTGAACAGGTAATAGCCGGCCAGGCCCAGCCCGACGAGCCCGCACACGAGCAGAAATGCCTTGAGGATCCTCATGGCCCGAATCCTAGGGCCCCAGACCGTCAGCGCCGTCGGCGCGCCGTGCCGAACAGCGAGCGGACGATCTCGCGGCCCGCGGTGCGGGCGATGTCGCGGAACACCGTCGACTCGACGACCGACTCGACCAGGCCCTTGTCGTTGGCGCGGCGCTTCTCCTCCTCGCGCGCCGCCCGCTCGGCCTCCTTCGCCGCCGCGGCCCTGGCCTTCTCGTCGGCCCGGGCCTGGGCCTCGGCCTGCTTGGCCTGTTCCGCCGCGGTCTTCGCCTGGTCGGCCGCCGCGCGCTCGGCCTCGGCGGCGCGCGCGCCCTCCTCGAGGCGGCGGCCGAGCATCTCGCGCGCGGAGTCGCGGTCGATCGCCTGGCCATATTTCGCCATCAGGGGTGACCCGGCGATGCCGGCCTTCAGCTGGTCCTCCGGCGTGGGCGCCATCAGCGACTGCGGCGCCCGCATGCGGGTCCACGCGACGGGCGTCGGCGCGCCGTCCGGGTCCATCACGGTGACGACCGCCTCACCGATGCCGAGCTGCTGGAGCACCTCGGCGAGGTCGTAGTTCGACTTCGGGAACGTCGCGACCGTCTGCTTCAGTGCCTTGGCGTCGTTGGGCGTGTGGGCCCGCAGCTGGTGTTGGACGCGGGATCCCAGCTGGGCCAACACGTCGTCGGGCACGTCCTTCGGCGTCTGGGTCACGAAGAACACGCCGACACCCTTCGAGCGGATCAGGCGGACGGTCTGGGCGATCGCGTCGAGGAACGCCTTCGACGCGTCGTTGAACAGCAGGTGGGCCTCGTCGAAGAAGAAGACCAGCTTCGGCCGGTCGACGTCACCGACCTCGGGCAGGTCGTGGAACAGGTCGGCCAGCAGCCACATCAGGAACGTCGAGAACAGCTGGGGGCGGTCCTGGACGTTCGGCAGCTCGAGCAGCGAGATGATGCCGCGGCCGTCGGTCGTCACGCGCATCAGGTCGGCGGTGTCGAACTCGGGCTCGCCGAAGAACGCGTCGGCGCCCTGGTCGGCCATCGTGATCAGCGAGCGCAGGATGACGCCCACCGTGGCGGCGGACAGGCCGCCGATGGTCTTCAGCTCCTGCTTGCCCTCGTCGGAGGTCAGGTGGGTCAACACCGCGCGGAGGTCGGTCAGATCGAGCAGCGGCAGGCCCTGCTGGTCGGCGTAGTGGAACACCAGACCCAGCGAGCTCTCCTGGACGTCGTTGAGGCCCAGCACCTTCGCCAGCAGCGTCGGCCCGAAGCTCGACACGGTGGCGCGCACCGGCACCCCGTTGCCCTGACCGCCGAGCGCATAGAACTCGACGGGGCAGGCCGTCGGCGTCCACTGCTGGCCCATCTTCTCGGTGCGCTTGGTCAGCTTCTCGTTCGCCTGTCCCGGCGACGCGAGGCCCGACAGGTCGCCCTTGATGTCGGCCGCGAACACCGGCACGCCCGCCGCGGAAATCTGCTCGGCCAGGCCCTGCAGCGTCTTGGTCTTGCCGGTGCCGGTCGCGCCCGCGACCAGGCCGTGGCGGTTCAGCATCGACAGGGGGATGCGTACGCCGGCCGCCGGGACGGGCGCGTCGTTCTCCATCAGGACGCCCAGCTCGATGGCGGGCTCGTCGAAGGTGTAGCCCTGCGTGATGGTCTCGGCGTACGAGGGGGTTTCGCTCATGGGCACAGAATTGCACATCGGTCCGACGTGCGTGCGGCCCAGCCCGGCGTACGCCCGCCCCCGCGGGGCAACCAAATCGTGACCATCCCGACCAAATCGTGACCTGAGCGACAAGTCGCCGTGATGTGCATTGATTACAGTGGCCGAGTGATCTTCAAGCGCGTCGGCGACACCCGCCCCTACCCGGACCATGGCTATGTCCAGAAGCAATGGGCCGCCATCGCCCCGCACCAGGTGCGCCTCGACCAGCTGGTGACCACCAAACGCACCCTCGACCTCGAGGCCCTGCTCGAGGAGGACTCCACGTTCTATGGCGACCTGTTCGCCCACGTCGTGTCGTGGCGCGGGGAGCTCTATCTGGAGGACGGCCTGCACCGCGCCCTCCGCGCCGCTCTGCAGCAGCGGCAGACGATGCATGCCCGGGTTCTGGAGCTGAAGTAGTAAAGTCTCCCCCCAGCACGCATTCGCCCGCACGGATCGATCGGAGTTCTCAGTGGCCAGTCGGTACTGGAGGATGCTCAAGACCCCTGTCACGCTCCTCCTCCTGCTGGGCCTCCTGCTCTTCGCCTACAACTGGGGCATGGACCGCGTCACCGCGCCGCTGGGCCCCAAATATGTGAAGCCCTGCGTGCCGCAGGCCATCCAGGGCGGCAAACTCGAGTCGGGCCAGGTGCTCGTACGCGTCCACAACGCCTCGAAGCTGCGCGGCAAGGCGGCCGACGTCGCCCAGCAGCTCAAGTCGGCGGGCTTCCGCGTGACCAAGGTCGGCAACGCCGAGAACCCGTCCCAGAAGACCAGGGTCGTCGGGTTCTCCGCCGACACGCCCGAAGTGGCGCTCGTCGCCGGCTGGTTCGTCAACGCCGAGAAGGCCGGTGACCAGCGGGCCGACCACTCGGTCGAGGTCATCATCGGCAACGACTACAACGGCATGCAGAAGCAGGCGCCGGTGAACGTCCCCGTGTCGACGCCCACGCTGTGCCTGCCCGAGCCGCCGACGACGATCGAGTGACTCCTCGTCTCGCTGGCGCTCGCTCGGAGAACGTGAAGTCGCGCGCTCGCTCGGAGAACGTGAAGACGCGCGCTCGCTCGGAGAACGTGAAGTCGCCCGCTCGCTCGGAGAACGTGAAGACGCGCGCTCGCTCGGAGAACGTCTAGTCCACGTCCTCGGCCGGCGCCTCCAGCCCGCGGCGCCAGCGCGCCAGGCGCCCGCCCTGGGCGACTTCGCGCAGCCGGGCCTCGACCGCCTCCCTCTCCTTGGCCGGCGTCACGATCAACAGCTCGTCCCCGGTCCGCAGCACCGTGCGGTCGTCGGGCGCGAACGGCTCCGCACCGCGGATCACCAGCGACACCACCGCGTCCTTGGGCAGGCGCAGCTCGCCCACCTCGACGTTGGCGAGTTGGGAGGTCGGCGGGATGCGGACCTGGACGAGCTCGGCGCGGATGCGCTCCATCGGCGCGACCTCCACCTCGACGTCCGCCGGGGCGTCGTCGACGATGCCGAGCCGCCGGGCCAGCGCGGGCAGCGTCGGACCCTGCAGGACCGTGAACACCACGACGAACACCACGACGATGTCGAACACCGTCTCGGCCTGGGGCACCTTGTCGACGAGCGGCACCGTGGCGAGGATGATCGGCACCGCACCACGCAGGCCCGCCCACGACAGGAACACCTGCTCGCGCCACGGCACCCGGAACGGCGCGGACGCCACCCACACCGACAGCGGCCGGGCCACCAGGGTCAGGAACACGCCGAACAGGAGCGCGATGACGACCACGCGTACGCTGATCCGTCCGGGCGAGGCCAGCAGGCCGAGCATCACGAACAGGCCGATCTGGGCGATCCAGCCGATGCCCTCCACGAACGAGCGCGTCGCCTGCCGGTGGGGCAGCTGGCCGTTGCCGAGCATCACGGCGCACACATAGACCGCCGCGAACCCGGAGGTGTGGACGAAGTCGCCCACCGCGTACGCCAGGACGGCCCAGACCAGCGCGGCCAGGGGATAGAGGCCCGAGCTCGGAAGTGCCATGTTGCGCAGCACCTTGACGCCGAACCAGCCCAGCACGACGCCGACGAACAGGCCCCCGGCGAGCTCGAAACCCACCATCGCCAGGAATCCGACCGGGCCCTCGCCGCCGTGCCCCGCGGCGTACGCGCTGGCGGCGGTGACCAACAGGACCGTGGGGGCGTCGTTGAGACCCGACTCGGCCTCCAGCGTCGAGCGGACGCGGGCCGGGAGCGGGACGCGCCGCAGGACGGAGAACACCGCGGCGGAGTCGGTCGGCGAGCAGACCGCGCCGAGCAGCACGGCGATCCACGGGTCGAGGCCCAGCACGTAGTGGGCGAACACGAAACACGCCCCGACACTGACGGCGATGCCGACCGTCGCGAGAAGCCCGGCGACGGGGAGGGCACCGCGGATCTCCACCCAGCGGGTCGTCAGGCCGCCCTCGGCCAGGATCAGGACCAGCGCGGCGAACCCCAGCGAGTGGGCGAGCTCGGCGTCGGAGAACTGGATGCCGGCACCCGCGTCGCCCAGCGCCATGCCGAGACCGAGGAAGAGCAACAGCGACGGCAGCCCGAGCCGGGCGCCGATGCGCGACGAGATGATGGCGACGAGGACGACTCCGGACCCGACGAGGAGCAGCTGATCCAGATCCATCCGGGCCCCTCTCCTCGACGTCGGGGACAGTTTTTCACAGGTTGAGCAACGCCCCCGCCAGTGTCACGGCGGCGCCGGCGGGGTCGTCGCCCCCGACGACCGACACGGTGTGGACGCGCTCCTGGGCCAGGACCGTGCAGTCGACCGCGCCGCGCAGGGGCCCGTCGGCGAGGAACCCCTCTCCCCCGGCGATGTCCGCGGCTCGGGCGTGACCCGTGGCGGCATGGGTGGAGCGGAGCAGGGCGTACGTCTCCTCCGGGTCGCCGAGGCCGGTCAGGTCGGTGACGACCACGCGTACACCGTTCTCGAGCTCGAGGACGACGGCCAGCTCCTCGGTGGTGCGGTGGAAGACAACGGCACCGAGGGCGTTGGCGACCGCGGCGTCGGTGAGGCCGGCGAGAGCGGAACCTCGGGTCATGGGAACTCCCTGCGACGTGAAGGCGCCGGCCGAACGAGCGGAGGATGCTCGTTCGACCGGCGCCGACGGGGTGGGTGGGTCAGCGCGTCGGGAGCAGCGAGCGCGAGACCTCGGCGAGGCCGGCGTCATCGCCCGGGGTGTCGGGGATGCCGGCCTTCTTGCGGAGCTCGGCGACGATGGCGTTGGCCTCCTTGACGGCCTCGGTCTCCATCTTGAAGCCCTTCAGCTGGCCATTCTTGTTGACCGTGCCACCCACGTTGTAGGTGTAGATCTCGCCGGGCAGCGGGCTGCCGACGCAGGAGCTCCACTTGTTCTTCGGCAGCTTGCCGGCCAGCAGCCAGTTCAACGCCGGTGCGTCGACACACTCGGTGCCGTAGGGGAACAGGCCGTGGGAACCCTCGTTGTCGACCAGGAGGGCCTTCGATGCCTTGAACTTCGTGATGGAGCCCTTCGCCCCCTCGTACGCGGTGGCCGCGTCGAACTCGGACTGCAGGAACAGCACGCCCGGGATCTTCTGGTCCTTGAGCTCGGGGAAGCCCTTCTCCTTGGCGGGCCAGAAGGCGCACGCCGGGATCGACTGCAGCATCGAGGTCAGCGGGGCCTTCTTGAAGCCCTCGTCGAGCTTGGTGGCCCAGACGTTCAGGTCGGTGGTCCACTGGCCGTCCTGGCAGCGGATCGCCTCGAACGCTCCGTCGTCCTGCTTCAGCTTGGGCGCTTGCGGAGCTGGCGCGGCGGCCTCACGGTATTCGGCCAGGCCCTCGTCGAGGGAACGCGACACCTCGTTCTTCGACTTCTCGGAGATCTTCAGCTTCGCGACCTCGGAGCGCACCTCCTCCATCACCTGGGGCATGCGCTTCTGGGCCTCGATGCCGTAGGGATCGCGGAAGTCCATGCGGTCGTTGGTCGGGTTGCGCTTGGCGAGCACCGAGATGACGGCGGCGGCCTTCTCGTACTGCGACGTGTCATACATCGCGCTGATCACGGTGTTCACACCGACGATCAGGTTCACGTAGTTGTCGAAACCGCCAGTCTCCTCGAAGCGCTTGCGGATCGCCATCGGGTCGGTGCCGAGCCCGTAGACGTCGTCGTGGCGCGAGATGAACGGCAGCATCATGTCCTGGAACTGACGATCGCGCGTGGCCGGCTGGAGGTCCCAGGTCGCCTCGAGCGTGCCCTTCGACATGTCGACCGACGAGTCGAGGATGAAGCGGTCGGTGCGCGACGGGAACGTGGTGGCGTACGAGCCGCCCAGCCAGGTGCCGTAGGAGTAGCCGATGTAGCTCATCTTCCTCTCACCCAGCAGGTGGCGCACGAAGTCCATGTCGAGCGTGGTCTGGCGCGTGGTGATGAACGGCGTCAGGGGGTTCTGCAGGCAGCCGTCCGCGTACTTCTTGGCGGCCTCGGCCTGCGTCTTCGCGTTCGAGTCGTAGGTGCAGACCAGCTTGGTGGACTGGCCGACGCCGCGCGGGTCGAAGCCGATGGTGTCGTACGCCTCGGCCACGTCGGGCGAGCGGAGCTGGATGGCGGGACCCCAGCCGAGGCCGGAACCGCCGGGACCACCGGGGTTGAGCAGCATGATGCCGCGGCGCTTGGCCGGGTTCTTCGCGGGGACCTTCGAGATCTCGACCTTGATGGTCTGGCCGTCGCGGGCGCGATACCAGTCGCGGGGAACCGTGATGGTGGCGCACTGGACACCGGGGACCGCGAGGAGCTTCTTCGCCGTCGCCTCGGGGACGTCGGGGAACTGGCAGGTGTGCCAGTCGAGCTTCTGGTTGCGCAGCTCGCGAGACACCAGGTCGGCGACCTGGGGCTCGGAGTGGCTCGGCGGAGCGGCGTGGGCTGCGACGGGGGCGACGAGGCCGGACGCAATGAGCGTTCCGGCCGCCACCGACGCCACGCGGGCGTGGTTTCGGCTCATGGGGTTCCTTCGATCGGACCCGCGGGCGGCGGGCCGTGGTGGTGGGTTGTGAAGGAACCTATGTGATGAGAGTTCTCTCAGGAACGGTTCTCGGGCAGGAAGGTGGAACTGAAATTTCCATCTGGGTGAGGGGTTGACGGGAGGGGTGATGGGGATGCATGTGGGTCAGGCGAGGCGGGTGGAGCAGCACACGCGCCGCCCGGGCGGACGGCGCGTGTGCAGGGGTTGGGTTTTGCGCCCGGCGTGTCGACGCAACCTGAGCACGCGTGTGCACACGTTGCGTTCTGGGGGCGGGCGTTCTGGGCGACGCCTCAGCGGGCCGAACGGTGGTGTTTGCGGACCGCCTCGCGGGTCGTCGCCACCGCGCTGATCGCCTGGTCATAGCGGTGTTGGGCCGTCGCCAGGAACAGGCAGTCCACGACGATGAGGGCGGCGATGCGGGAGGCCATGGCACCGGACCGCAGCGGGGTCTCCTCGGCCGCCGTCGTGAGCACGTGCTCGGCCACGCGCGCCAGCGGCGAGTTGGGGAAGTTCGTGATTGCCACCGTCGTCGCGCCGCGCGCCCGGGCGGCCTCGAGGACCTCGATCGCCTCGGCCGTCGTGCCGGTGTGGCTGATCGCGATCGCGACGTCGTCGGAATCGAGCAGGGTCACGCTCGCGAGGGCGGCATGGGCGTCGGACCAGGCGTACGCGATGGCCCCGATGCGATGGAGCTTGGCCTGGAGGTCACCGCCGACCAACGCGCTCGCGCCGACACCGTAGATGTCGATGCGGTGGGCCTGGGCCACCAACTCCGCGACCTTTCCGAGCGTCGCCCGATCGAGCTGCTCGCCGGTCTCCTGGACGGTGCGGGCGCCCGCGCCCGCCACCTTCTCGATGATGTCGTCGATGGAGTCGTCCGGGGTGATGTCGCCGCCCGGATGGGCCGGCTTCGCGGAACGGGCCCCGGCCTCGGCGAGCGCGAGCCGCAGACCCGGATAACCCTTGAACCCCAGCCGGCGGGCGAACCGGAGCACCGAGGTCTCCGACGTGAGCGCGGCGTCGGCGAGTTGGGTGATGGTCAGCGCCGACGCGGCACGCGGATCATCGAGGGCCAGCGCGGCCACGCGCTCCTCGGCGGGCGTGAGGCCGGGGCGCAGCGCCCGCAACCGCACCAGGACGGGTGCGGTCGCGGTCCCCGCGTCAGCAGTTTCATTCATAGGACAAATGTAGTCAGCGATCTGTCAGCACCCAGTTCGACGCGACGAAGCGGGACGCATCCTTCTCGCCGTCCACCTTCGCCCCGCCGCGCACCTGGATGTCGTCGACATAGACGCCGCGCCCCAGATAGAGCGCGTCGGTCGTGTGGCGCCAGCGCAGGGTCTGGTCGCCGGCCGGCAGCTGGGCGTCCACCCGCACCCACCGGCGTACGCCCGACGTCGCCCACGCGCCGTCGGTCGCGACCGGCGCGGCGTCGGGCACCGTGACGGTGAACGGGACCTTCGCCCACGTCGCTCCCCCGTCGGCGGAACGCTCGAGCACGAGCGGGTCGGTCTCCTCCGTGTCGACCATCGCGTCGAACCGCAGCGACGCACCTCCGGGGCGTACGGCCAGGGGAAGGTCGAGCGTGGCCACGGTCGCGTTGGAGGCGCCGGTGAACCACGCGTCGCGCCCCTTGTCGGGGCGCACGGGGATGGCGAGGGCGAGACCCTGGGCCCAGTCGCGGCGGGCGGGGTTGATCGATCCCCAGTTGCGCGACGGGTGCACGCGGTTGGTCAACAGCACCGCGAACGACCGCGAGGCGAAGTCGATCACGAGCGACGTGCCGGTGTAGCCCGTGTGGCCCGCCTCGGTGGGGTGCGACAGACCCTCGGCATACCAACGCTGGTTCAACTCGAAGCCGAGCCCGTGGTCGTTGCCGGGGAACTTCGTGTTGAAGTTGTGGGTCAGGAGGTCGACGGACTCGGGCGCGAGGATGCGGCGGTGGTCGTACGCGCCACCGTTGATCAGCGTCTGGCAGAGGATGGCGAGGTCCTTGGCCGTGGAGAACACCCCGGCGTGGCCGGCGACCCCGCCCAGCGACCACGCGTTCTCGTCGTGGACCTCGCCCCAGACCATCCCGCGGGCGGGGGCCGTCTGGAACTCCGTGGCCGCCGTGCGCCGCCGGTCGGTCGGGTTGTAGCCCGTGTCGGTCATGCCGAGCGGTCGGGTGATGCCGTCGGCGACCGCCCGGTCGAGGGTCTTGCCCGTGAGCCGCTCGACCAGCACCCCCAGCGTGATCAGGTTGAGGTCGGAATAGCGATAGATCGTGTCGGGCGGGTTCGTCGGCGTCGCGTTCATGACCGCGGCGATGCGGGCCGGCTTGTCGGGATAGCGCGACCACAGCGGCAGCCACGCGGGCAGCGCCGAGGTGTGGGTGAGCAGGTGGCGGACCGTGAGCGCGTCCTTGCCCTGGCCGCCGAACTCCGGCAGATAGCGCGCCACGGGGGCGTCGAGTTCGACCTTGCCCTGCTCGATCAGCTGCACCACGGCCAGCGAGGTGAACAGCTTCGACACGGAGGCCAGGTCGAAGACCGTGTCCTCGCGCATAGGGACGCGCTCGGCCTCGGGCAGCTTCGTGGTCGCGTCGGCGTACAGGCGGGCGTACCCGCTGGCGTCGGTCTCCACGATGGTGCCGTCGTGCCCCATGATGCCGACCGCGCCGGGGAACAGCGGGTTCGGCGTCGCGGACTGGTAGGCACGGATCTTCGCCTTCGCCGCCTCGATCGGGCCGGACTCGAGGCCCACCGACGCCGGCGTACCGGTCTTCAGGCGGGTGTTGGGCGAGGCGTAGCCCGCATAGGGGCGGTCGAAGTCGCGCGCGGCGGCCGGTGGGGCGTATGCGGCCCCGAGCGCGAGGACGAGTGCGGAGGCGGCGGCGATGAGCGCGGAGCGGTGGGTCATGTCAACCTCATCGGTAGATCAGGAACGGGGCGCGGTCGGCGTTCCACTGCGCCAGTTCGGCCTGCCAGGAGCCGATGATGGTCGCCGCGTCGGCGCCCGAGTCGACCTGGGTGCGGAAGCGGGCGGAGCCGGACAGCAGGTCCATCCAGCGACCCGCGTACGTGTCGCCGACGCGCCAGGCGAAGCCGGGATAGAGCGCCTTCAGCGCGACGATCATCTCGGTGGCCGTGCGGATCGCGTCGACGGCGTGGCTGTCGGTGATGTGGACCTGGACACCACCGCAGACCTTGCCCATGTTCTTGCTCATGGTCGGATTGAAATACATCTCGCGGAACAGCACGCCCGGCAGGTCGCGGGAGTTGAGGCGCTCCGCCCACCGGTGGTCGACGTAGGGGGCGCCGATGATCTCGAACGGACGCGTGGTGCCGCGGCCCTCCGACAGGTTCGTCGCCTCGAACCAACACGTCCCGGGATAGAGCAGGGCGGTGTCGGGCGTCGGCATGTTCGGGCTCGGCATCACCCAGTGGAGGCCCGTGTCCTCGAACAGCATGTCGCGCTTCCAACCCTTCATCTCGACGACCGTCAGCTCGCGCAGGCGCCTGCCGTCGGCGTCGAGCGGCAGGTAGCGCTCGTTGAACATGCGGGCGAGCTCGCCGACCGACATGCCGTGCTGCTGGATGATCTTCTCGGCGCCGACACCGGACGTGTTGCCGTCGGTCATCATCGGACCGTTGGCCTCGCCGCCGACGGGGTTGGGGCGATCGAGCACGACGAAGCGGGCGTTGGCGTCGATGGCGGCGAGCATCGTCGTGTACATCGTCCAGATGTAGGTGTAGAAGCGCGCGCCCACGTCCTGGATGTCGAACACGACGGTCTCGACGCCCGCGGTGGCGAACATGCCGGCCACCTTGGCCCGGTTCGCGCCGTAGGTGTCATAGACCGTCAGGCCCGTGCGGGGGTCGGTGGAGGTCCCCTCCGACGAGCCGGCCTGGGCCGTGCCGCGGAAGCCGTGCTCCGGCCCGAAGACCCCGACGATGTTCACGCCCTTGGCGTGCATGTCGTCGACGATCGAGGTGAGGTCGTGCAGCACGCCGGTCGGGTTGGTGACGACGCCGACCTTCTGGCCCTTCAGCACGGCCCACCCCTGCTCCGACTGGAGCTGGGCGGCGGTGGTGACCTTCGACTTCTTGTCCTTCTTCGGCTTCTTGTCCTCCGGCGGGGCGCCGAACGCTTTGCTCGCCTGGGTGAGGGGGACGGCGGCGGCGGTGAGTCCGGCGGCCGCGAGGAGGTGACGACGATCGAGAGACATGGTGGTGTTCCTTCGCTGATCAGAGGTGTGGGGCTCAGTAGGTGAGGCCGTGGCCGAACGGATAGAGGACGGTCTTCGGGTCGCCGGCGACCGGGATGTCGACGGGCAGCTTGCCGAGAGGCTTCGACTCGCCGGTCAGGACCCGGACGAGCGACGGCGGCGTGACGGGGCTGTAGGAGTAGGTCGCGACGTAGGTCGGCGCGGCGGTGAAGTACGCGATGTCGTACGGATCGCGGACCGCCACGACGATGACCTGCTTCCCCGTGGCGAGCAGGGCCTTGACGAGTTTCTGCTGGCCGGCCGCCTTGTCGGTGATCGCGGTGTCCCAGGCCTTGTTGGTGAGGACGATGACCGTGTCGACGGCCTGCGCGGCCGTCAGCGTGGCCGCGATCGTCGCGTCGTTCGGAGCCGTGCCGGTCTGTTTCGCGGTCGCGGTGGCCCCGCGGGCGGTGAGCTGGTCGGCGACGAGCTGGGTCGTCGTGAGTCCGTAGCCGGTGACGAGGATCTTCTTCCCCGCCGGCTTCAGCGGGAGGGCCCCCGCGTCGTTCTTGACGATGGTCACGGTGCGGTCCGAGATCGCGGCGGCCTGGGCCTGGTGAGCCGGGATCCCCACCACGGCAGGGATCTGGGCCACCTCGGCAAGGGGCTCGGCGACCATGCCGCGGCGATACTTCATCCGCAGGATGCGGCGCACCTTGGCGTTCAGGTCGTCCTCGGTGAGGCGGCCCGAGTCGAGCGCCGCGTTGATCGCCGCGATCGCCGGCTGGATGTCGGGGCACATCAGCAGCTGGTCACAGCCCGCCTCGAGCGCCTTCACGGCCACCTCGGCGTCGCCGTACTTCTCGCGGACGCCCTTCATCATCAGGCCGTCGGTGATGACGACGCCGTCATAGCCGAGCTCCTCGCGGAGCAGACCCGTGATGACGGGCCGGCTCAGGGTCGCCGGGTCGCCCGACGGGTCGAACGCGGTCATGACGAGGTGGGCGGTCATCACCATGTCGACGCCGCGGGCGATGGCGGCTTTGAAGGGGGGCGCGTCGATGCGGAGCCACTCCTCCTTGGTGTGGGTGATCACCGGCAGGCCCGTGTGGGAGTCGGTCGCCGTGTCGCCGTGGCCCGGGAAGTGCTTGGTGGACGAGGAGACCCGCCCGTCGTTCTGGTAGCCGTCGACCTGGGCCGCGACCATCTCGGCGACCAGCGCGGGATCGGACCCGAAGGCGCGGACGCCGATGACCGGGTTGAGGGCGTTGACATTGACGTCGGACACCGGCGCGAAGTCGACGTTGATGCCGACGGCGCGCAACTCCTTGCCGGTGATCGCGGCGGCCGTGCGGGCGTCGGCGGCGCTGCGGCCCGCGCCGAGCGCCATCGAGCCCGGGAACTGCGTGGCGGGGGGCCCGAAGCGGGTCACGACGCCCTGCTCCTGGTCCGTGGCGATCTGGAGGGGGATGCGTACCTTCTTGTGTCCACCGGAGGCCAGCGCCGCCGACTGCAGCCCGTTGGACAGGCGGGCGACCTGCTCGGGGTTCTTGAAGCTGTCGGTCCAGGCGAAATAGATCACGCCGCCGAGGTGGAACTTCTCGACGATCTTCGCCGGGACGGCCTCGCCGAAGTTCGCGAGGTTGCGCCTGTCGGGCGTCGTCGGGTCGGAACCGAAGACCTCCTGGACGAACAGCTGGCCGATCTTCTGGGCGCGCGTCATGTGGTCGAGCGTCGAGTTGACCCAGCCGTTGATGGCGTTCGGGTTGGTGACGGGCGGCCCGGCGTACGCGCGGGGGGCGCAGGTGAGGCCGGTGCCGACCAGCGCGCTGGCGCCGAGCCCCGCGAGCAGGGAGCGGCGGCTGAGGGAAAGCGAGACGTCCATGGCGAGACTCCATCGTCCGGGGGAAGCCCGGCGGGTGGTTGATACGTTAACCATTTCCGCCGAACTGGCTTGTTGGGGAAACTAACCCACAGACGGCGGGCCCACAAGGGGTTACGCGAAGGATCTCGTGACGCGGGGAGAAATGACGAGGGGCCGGACCCTGATGGATCCGGCCCCTCCGCCTGGCGGTGACGGCGGGATTTGAACCCGCGGTAGGTTTCCCTACACTCGCTTTCGAGGCGAGCTCCTTCGGCCGCTCAGACACGTCACCGTCGAAAGACATTACCGGGTTCGGGTCGGCGACGCCAATCCGCGCTTCGACTCGCTGCGCTCGCTCAGCCAACGCTTCGACTCGCTGCGCTCGCTCAGCCAACGCTTCGACTCGCTGCGCTCGCTCAGCGAACGTGAAGTGGCGGCTCGCGCTCAGACCGCGGCCACCGCCGCGACCACGCGCGCGAGGTTGCCCTCGTTGAGCGCGGCGACGCAGATGCGACCCGAGTCGAGGCCGTAGACGCCGTGGTCGGCGCGCAGCGCCTGCATCTGCTCGGCGGTCAGGCCCGAATAGGAGAACATGCCGTTCTGGGTCGTGATGTAGTCCACGTCCATGTCGGGCCGCGCGGCGCTCAACCCGTCACGGAGGCCCTGGCGCATCGCCTTGATGCGGCCGCGCATGGCGGCCAGCTCGGCCTCCCACTGCGTACGCAGGCCCGCGTCGGTCAGCACGGCCGCGACGATCTGGGCTCCGTGGGTGGGCGGGTTGGAGTAGGTGGTGCGCACGATGATCTTGAGCTGCGACATCACGCGGGCGGCCTCGTCGGCGTCGGCGCAGACGACCGACAGCGCACCGATGCGCTCGCCGTAGAGCGAGAAGGTCTTCGAGAACGAGTTGGTCACGAACGTGGTCACGCCGGCCTCGGCGAACCGGCGTACGACGGCGCCGTCCTCGTCGATGCCCGTCGCGAAGCCCTGGTAGGCCATGTCGAGGATCGGCACGAGGTTGCGCTCCTGGACGACCTCGAGGACCTGGCCCCACTGGTCGGGCGTCAGGTCATAGCCGGTGGGGTTGTGGCAGCAGGCGTGCAGGACGACGACCGTGCGCTCGTCGAGTTCGCGCAGGGTGGCGAGCAGGCCGTCGACGTCGATGGCGCGCGCCGCGGCGTCGTAGTAGGGATAGGTCTCGACGTCGAAGCCCGCGCGGGCGAACAGGGCGCGGTGGTTCTCCCAGCTGGGGTCGGAGATGTAGACCTGCGCGTTGCCGTTGACCGACTTCAGGAAGTCGGCGGCGACCTTGAGCGCACCGGTGCCGCCCAGCGCCTGCACGACCGCGACGCGATCGCGCGGGACGGAGTCGCCGAACACGAGGTCGGCGACGGCGTCGTCGTACGCCTTCAGCCCGTCGATGGGGAGATAGCCGTACGGCTTGCGGTCCTCGGCGAGCCGTTCCTGGGCGACCTTGACGACCTCGAGCAGCGGGACCTTGCCGGACTCGTCGGTGTAGACGCCGACACCGAGGTTCACCTTGTCGGGACGGGAATCGCCGTTGAAGGCCTCGGTGAGGCCGAGGATCGGGTCACGAGGGGCGCGCTCGACGCTGCTCAGGATGCTCATGGGGCAATCCTCGCATCATTCGGCGCGGCCGCGGCCCGCGTACCAGCTCCTCGTCTCGCTGACGCCCGCTCGGCGAGCGGGCGCAGATCAGTTCCGATGACCCGCGAAGAAGTCTCGCAGCAGGGCCCCGCAGTCGTCGGCCCGGAATCCGCCCACGACGTCGGGGCGGTGGTTGAGCCGCGGGTCCCTGACCACGTCGAACAGGGAGGCGATCGCGCCGCCCTTCGGGTCGTAGGCGCCGAAGACCACCCGCGCCACCCGGGCCAGGACCAGGGCACCCGCGCACATCGTGCAGGGCTCGAGCGTGACCACGAGCGTGTGGCCCTCGAGCCGCCACTCCCCCGCGGCCTCGGCCGCCCGGCGCAGCGCCAGCACCTCGGCGTGCGCGGTCGGGTCACCGGTCAGCTCGCGCTCGTTCCCGGCGTACGCCACGGGCAGGCCCTGGGGGTCGAGGACGACCGCGCCGATGGGCACGTCGCCATGGTCGGCGGCGGTGCGGGCCTCGTCGAGGGCGAGGCCCATGGCGTCGTGGAGGCGCACGGCTGGCTCGGGTCCGTGGGCGCCCGGGTCAGTCGTCGAACGCGTCGAGCGCCCGACGGAAGGCGGTGCCGGCCGCCATGCGGTCGGCGATCGTGGCGAGCAGCTCGTCGGTGTCGGAGTCGAGGTCGTCGCACAGCGACTCCATCTCGAACTCGCTCACGCCCACGTCGACGAGGATGCCGAGGTCACCCATCGCGCCGGTGTCGTCGTCGTCCGGGTCGGGGATGTCCTCGCCGAGGAAGTCGGCCACGTCGCGGGCGATGGGCCAGTCGTTGGCCGCCGCGGCGTCGGAGAGCAGCGCCTGGACGTTGGCGCCCCGGACGCGGCAGAGCACGAAGACCTCGTCGGCCAGCGAGACCATGCCGAGCGCGCCGGCGTCGGCCGGCAGGCGGCGGAGCTGGGCGATGAGCTCGTCGAGGTCGTTGGCGAGGTCCTTCGTCAGGGCCGTGCCGACGGGCTGGCCGTCCTCGCGGTGGATCGCGATGACGAGGTCGATGTCCTCGTCGGTCGCGTCCTCGAGGTCGTCGTCGTCATCATCGTCGTCGAAGTCGTCCTCGAGGTCGTCGTCGTCGACGTCCACGGGATCGGCGGGCTTCGCCGTCACCCGCGCGTCGCTCGCCGGCGCGCCGCCCACGGGCGTGCGGCCGCGCAGATCGAACGACTCGTAGTCGTCGTCACTGGTGAAGTCGGTCATCGCTGCCTCCAGGGTCGGTCTCGACGCTCATCGTCGCAGATTCCGGGCGGGGGCACGACCCCAGGGCGGGGCGCACATGGTTGACTTGTCAACATGACCGATCAGGGCGAGCGCAAGCAGGGCGTGTATGTCGACGAGCGCGGGGACTTCACGCGCGACATGAACTATGTGGCCGACCGCGTGGTGGCCGACGCCTCGCCCGGCCAGGACGCCGAGGGCCGCCACCTGTGGCCCGTCGAGGCCGGTCGCTATCGGCTGGTCGCCGCCCGCGCGTGCCCCTGGGCCAACCGCACCGTCATCGCGCGCCGCCTGCTCGGTCTCGAGTCCGCGCTGTCCCTCGGCATGCCCGGACCGACCCACGACGCGCGGTCGTGGACGTTCGACCTCGACCCGGACGGCCTCGACCCCGTCCTGCGCATCCCGCGGCTGAAGGACGCGTACGACGCCCGCATCCCGGACTATCCGCGCGGGATCACGGTCCCGGCGATCGTCGAGGTCGCCAGCGGGAAACTGGTGACCAACGACCACCCGCAGATCATGCAGGACCTCTCGCTCGAGTGGACCGCGCTGCACCGCGACGGCGCCCCCGACCTGTGGCCCGACGCGGTGCGGGACGAGATGGAGGAGGTCATGCAGCTGGTCTTCACCGAGGTCAACAACGGCGTCTACCGCTGCGGCTTCGCGAGCACGCAGAAGGCGTACGAGGCGGCGTACGACCGGCTGTTCACGGCGCTGGACACGCTGGAGGAGCGACTGACCACGCGTCGGTTCCTCATGGGCGAGACGATCACGGAGGCCGACATCCGGCTGTTCACGACGCTCGCGCGCTTCGACCCCGTCTATCACGGCCACTTCAAGTGCAACCGCTCGCGGCTGTCGGAGTTCGACGCGCTGTGGGCGTACGCGCGGGACCTCTATCAGACCCCCGGCTTCGGCGACACGACCGACTTCGTGCAGATCAAGCAGCACTACTACGTGACCCACGGCGACGTGAACCCCACGCGCATCGTGCCCGCGGGACCGGACCTGGCCGACTGGCTGACCCCCCACCGTCGCGAGGAACTGGGCGGCCGCCCGTTCGGCGACGGCACGCCCCCGGGCCCCGTGGCCGCGGGCGAAGAGGTCCCCCACGACCACACGGCCCACGGCACCGGGCGCCCGACCCCGCAGGAGAGCGAGCACGCAAGCGCCAACCTGGAGCGGTAGGCTCGCGGCCCGAGGCAACGACCCCGAGGAGGCCCCCATGGACGTCATCGACGTGTCCCACCCGCTCGTGGAGCACAAGCTCACGCTGCTGCGGGACAGGCGGACCGACTCCGCCACGTTCCGGAGGCTGACCGAGGAGCTCGTGACGCTGCTCGGCTATGAGGCGACGCGTGAGATCCGCGTCCGCGAGCACACCGTGGAGACGCCGGTCACCTCGGCGAAGGGTGTCCACCTCACCTCGCCGCCGCCGCTGGTCGTGCCGATCCTGCGCGCGGGCCTCGGCATGCTCGAAGGCATGACGCGTCTCATCCCGAGCGCCGAGGTCGGCTTCGTCGGCATGGTGCGCGACGAGGAGACCCTTGAGCCGTTCACGTACGCCGAGCGGCTCCCCGCCGACCTGTCGGGCCGCCAGTGCTATGTGCTCGACCCGATGTTGGCCACCGGCGGCTCGCTCGCGGGCACCATCAAGTTCCTCGTCGGCCGCGGCGCCGACCACATCACCTGTATCTGCCTGCTGGCGGCGCCCGAGGGCATCGCGCGGGTCAAGCAGCTGCTCGAGGACCTCGAGGTGCCGTGCACGCTCGTGGTGGCGGCCATCGACGAGAAGCTGAACGAGGTCGGCTACATCGTCCCGGGCCTCGGCGACGCGGGCGACCGCCTGTATGGGCTGGCGCACTGAGGCGTACGCCCTCCGCCCTCAGTAGTAATAGGGGAACGCCGACCAGTCCGGGTCGCGCTTCTCCAGGAAGCTGTCGCGGCCTTCGACCGCCTCGTCGGTCATGTAGGCCAGTCGCGTCGTCTCACCGGCGAACACCTGCTGGCCGACCAGCCCGTCGTCGATGGCGTTGAACGCGTATTTGAGCATGCGCTGCGCCGTCGGCGACTTCTGGCAGATCGCCGCCGCCATCTCGAGGCCGAGGTCTTCGAGGGCGTCGTGGTCGGCCACGCGGTTGACCGTCCCCATCTCGTAGGCCCGCTGGGCGTCGTAGGTCTCGCCCAGGAAGAAGATCTCGCGGGCGACCTTCTGGCCGACCTGCCGGGCGAGGTACGCCGACCCGAACCCGCCGTCGAACGAGCCCACGTCGGCATCGGTCTGCTTGAACCGGGCGTGCTCGCGCGAGGCGATCGTCATGTCACAGACGACGTGGAGCGAGTGTCCGCCGCCGGCGGCCCAGCCGTTGACCATGGCGATGACGACCTTCGGCATGAACCGGATCAGGCGCTGCACCTCGAGGATGTGCAGCCGGCCGGCCCGCGCCGGGTCCACCGTGTCGGCGGTGTCGCCGTCGGCGTACTGGTAGCCCGAGCGACCGCGGATGCGCTGGTCACCGCCGGAACAGAACGCCCAGCCGCCGTCGCGGGGTGACGGCCCGTTGCCGGTGAGCAGCACGCAGCCGATGTCGGAGCTCATGCGGGCGTGGTCGAGCACGCGATAGAGCTCGTCGACGGTGTGGGGGCGGAAGGCGTTGCGGACGTCGGGGCGGTCGAACGCGATGCGGACGGCCGGCACGTGCCTGGCGCGGTGGTAGGTGATGTCGGTGAGGTCGAAGCCGGCGACGGGCTCCCAGAGTTCGGGGTTGAAGGTCACCGCTGCACGATACCGCCGGTGTCCGTCACGCCTCGTCGGCGTCGGCCTCGGACTCCCACCACTTCTCGCGCGACTCCTCGGCCGCGTCGGCCGGGAGGCTCTCGTCGACCTGGGGGCCGGCCGTGTCGGCCGTCGGTGGCTGGCCGGGCTCGGGGGCGTCCTCGGGATGGCTGAGGTCGCCGGACGTGTGCTGCTCGCGCTCCGGCGCGGGGGGCTGCGGGCGGCCGCCGGGCCTGTCGGTGGGGAACATGGAACGCCTCCTCGGATGGGTCTGGCCACAGCGTACGCGGGCTCCCGGGAACAGGGGAATGGCCTCTGGATGAGAACGACGTCATGAATGACGCCACCACTCTTGTTTGTGACGCCATCGCGGCGTAACGTTGACGCCATGGACCTTTCCAAGTACCTCACCGCCGTCGATGAGCATCTGGCCAACGCCACCGCTCTCGCCGACGACAACAGCCAACAGGTGGCGAAGAAGCTGGGCTCCGCGCTCGAGCCCGCCCTTCGCCTCGCGCTGATCGAAGCGGTCGCCGACGCGGCCGCCGAGATCGGCGACGTCATCCCCGGAGGGGTGGAGGTCCGCATGGACGGCCTCACCCCCCGGTTCACCGTCACCGAGGCCGCCACCGACGAGTCGGATGACGACGTCACGGCCGCCTTCGACGCCGACGCCGATGAGGAGCTGGCGCGGGTGTCGCTGCGCCTGCCCCAGTCGGTCAAGGCCAAGATCGACGAACTCGCCGCCGCCGACGGACTGTCGGCCAATGCCTGGCTCACGCACGCCGCCATGGTCCGCATCGCGCGTGTGCAGCGGCGCGGGACCGGCCCGGGCTTCGGTCCGGGCGGGCCCGGCTTCGGACCCGGCGGACCCGGGTTCGGCCCGGGCGGTCCGGGCTTCGGTCCCGGATTCGGCCCGGGGCGCCGCCGCGGCGGACGCCGGGGACCTCGCCCTGAGGGCTTCGAGACCGACGAGGGCTCCGAGCGCCGGGGCCGTCGCGGCCGGCGAGGCGGCTGGGGCCACGAGGACTGTGGGCCCGAGGCCCGTGGACCGGAGCGCCCTGAGGGGCCGCGGTCCCCGGAGCACCCCGACGCCCCCGAGGGTCATCGCCCGCCGCCCCCGCCGCCGGCTCCCGAGGACTGAACCGGCGTACCCCCCGTCGATCCCCGTCGCGCACCGCGGCGGGGATCGCCGCATTCCGCGCTCGCGGGTTCCGGACGGCACAATGGTGCGGTGCGGTCCCGGCCCTCGATCCTCCACCTCGACCTCGACGCGTTCTTCGCGTCGGTCGAGCAGCGCGACAAGCCCAGCCTGCGCGGCAAGCCCGTCGTCGTCGGCGGGATCGGCCAGCGCGGCGTGGTCTCGACGTGCTCCTATGAGGCGCGGGTGTTCGGCGTACGCAGCGCCATGCCGAGCCACGAGGCCCGCCGCCGCTGCCCCCACGCCGCGTTCCTCGCCGGCCGGTTTCCCGCCTATCGCGAGGCCAGCTCTCAGGTGATGGCCATCCTGCGCGCGGTATCACCGCTGGTCGAGCCGTTGAGCCTCGACGAGGCCTTCGTCGACCTCGAGGCCGCGCACGCACCCGTCGACTTCAGCGAGGCCGGGCTGCGCGCGCTCGTGGCGCGCATCAAGGAGGACCTCACCGAGGAGACCGGCGGTCTCACGGCCTCCGTCGGCATCGGCACGTCGAAGTTCATGGCCAAGCTCGCCACCGAGCTCGGCAAGCCCGACGGCTGCCACGTCGTCGCCCCCGGCACCGAGGTGGAGCTCATCGCCCCGATGTCCGTGCGGGCGATCCCGGGCGTCGGGCCGGTCACGATGGAGCGGCTGCAGCGCCTCGGCGTACGCACCATCGCCGACCTGCAGCGCATGGGCCACGCCGAGCTCAGCCGCGAGCTCGGGAAGGCCGCGGGGGCCAACCTGCACGCGCTGGCGCGCGCCCAGGACGACCGTCCGGTCCAGCCCGAGCGCGAGGCGAAGTCGATCTCGGTCGAGGACACGTTCGAGCACGACGAGCGCGACCGGGCGAAGCTGGAGGCGCTGGTGGGACGCGACGCACGCGAGGTGGCCTCACGCATCCGCGCGGGCGATCTGTTCGCGCGCACCATCACCCTGAAGGTGCGGCTCCCGGACTTCACGACCCACACGCGCTCGCGGACGCTGGACGGCGCGACCGACTCCCCCGAGGTGATCGCCCGGGTCGCGCGCGAACTCCTGGCGGCGGTGGACGTGCGCGAGGGCGTACGCCTGCTCGGCGTGGGCGTGGCCGGGCTGACGACGGTGGCCCAGGAGGAGCTGTTCAGCCTCGACCCGGAGGGCGCGGATGCGAGCGCCCCGGACGGCGCCGACGTCGAGGAGGTCGTCGCCGACACCCGCGAGCGGCGCCGTCCGACCACGTGGCTGCCGGGTGTCGACGTCGAGCACGACCAGCACGGCCGCGGCTGGGTGTGGGGCCAGGGGCTGGGCCGGGTCACGGTGCGGTTCGAGACCGCCGAGACCGGGCCGGGACCGGTGCGTACGTTCTCCGCCGACGACCCGGCGCTCCACCTGGCCTAGCCCGCTGGCGTCAGACGCCCGCGCCCACGAGTTCGCGCTCGGGCTCCGCGCCCACCGGCTTCGGCGTACGCAGGAACAGCGCGATCACGATGGCCGCCGAGGCCATCAGCGCGCCGAGACCGAAGGCCAGGTGCAGGCCCTCCAGCTCGGCGGCCATGGCGGGCAGCCCGCGCGTCGCCGCGCCCTTGGCGCCCTCGGCCATCACCGTGATGAGCATGGCGGCTCCGGCGGCACCCGCGACCTGCTGCAGCGTGCCGAGCAGGGCCGACCCGTGGCCGTACTGGTGGGGAGGCAGGGCGTTCAGCGACGAGGTGAACACCGGCGTGAAGATGAACGACAGGGCCAGCGACAGGATGATGTGCTGGGCGAGGAGGATCCAGATCGGCGTGGTCGGGCCGACGCGGGTGAACGAGGCCACCGACAGCGCCAGCACGATGGTCGCGGGGACCACCAGCGGGCGGGCGCCGAAGCGGTCGAACAGGCGGCCGATCAGCGGGCCGAGGAGGCCCATGGACAGCCCGCCGGGGAGCAGCAGCAGGCCGGTCACCATCGTCGACAGCCCGCGCACCTGCTGGAGGTAGATGGGCCACAGAAGGACGACACCCATCAGCGACATGAAGGCGATCATCATGATGGCGATACCGAGGGTGAAGCTGCGGTGGCGGAAGGTCCGCAGGTCGAGCAGGGGGCGGTCGTCGCGCTGCAGCACGACCTGGCGCCACACGAACAGCGCCAGGGCGATCGCGGAGACCGCGAACGCGCCGATCAGGATGGCGGGGCCGCCGTGTCCGCCGCCCTCGCCGATGCGGGAGAGCGCGTACACGAGGCCGCCGAAGCCGAGGGCGGACAGGACGATCGACACGGGGTCGACCGGGGTCGGCTTCGTCTCGCCAACGTTGGTCATGCGGGCGAATCCGAGCCCCCACATGACGAGCGCGATCGGCAGGACGACGAGGAAGATCATGCGCCACGAGGCGAACTGGAGGATGGCGCCCGACAGGGTCGGGCCCATGGCCGGGGCCATCGACATGGCCACCGAGACCAGGCCCATGACCTGGCCGCGGCGGTCGATCGGGACGAGGACGAGGATCGTGGTCATCAACAGCGGCATCATGATCGCGGTGCCGGAGGCCTGGACGACGCGGGCCAGCAGCAGGGGCCAGAAGCTCGGGGCGAAGCCGGCCATGAGCGTGCCGACCGAGAACAGGCCCATGGCGGTCAGGAACACCTGGCGGGTGGTGAGCCGATCCATGATGAAGCCGGACACCGGGATCACGACGGCCATGGTCAACATGAAGCCGGTCGTCAGCCACTGGGCCATCTTGGCGTCGACATGGAGGTCAGACATGAGGGCCGGCAGCGCGACGGCCATGGTGGTCTCGTTGAGGATGACGACGAACGCGGCGCCCAGCAGCAGGCCGATCACGTCCCAGCGGATCTTGACGGGGGTGGTGGGATCGACGGTCTGTGACGAGGCCGCCGCGGTTTCGGGCACGTGCATGGAAGGCTCCAGTGGCTCTGTTCGAGGGTGGGATGGCGCTCGTCGTCGAGCCAGCGTGATCGAAGCTAGCCGATGGAACCGCGCGGCGCCCCCGATTATTCCTCGAGCTGGGTGGCCTCGCGGATCCGTTCGGCCTCGCTCTCGGTGAGCGAGCCCGCCTTCAGGAGCTTGTCCATCGTCTTGTCGAGTTGTTTGGCCTGGTCCTTGGTGCGGTTCTTCAGCGCGACCGCCTGGATCTCGGCGCGGGCATCCTCGTTCGCCACCATGTCGATGGCCTGCTGCAGCGGGTCACCGGTGCCGGGGCTGCGGGTCGAGGTCGGGGCGGAGGACGACCTCGTCTGGCTCGGCGCGGCGGACGTCGGCGGCGCGGTCGTGGCCGGCGCGCTCGACCTGGCCGTCGTGGGGGCCTTCGAGGTCGTCGGCACCTGCGTCGGCTTCGTCGTCGCCGGCGGGCGGTTCGTCGGCGGCACCGAGGGCTGGCTCGGGGCCGACGGGATCGCGCTCGGCGGGGCTGCGGGCGGCACCTGTCGACCGAAGGCCCAGTAGGCCGCCGCGCCGAGGGCCGCGAGCACCAGCAGCCCGACCAGCACGAGTGGCCACGGGGACCGACGCCGCTCGTCGTCGTCGAGTTCGGCGAGCCGCGAGGGCGGGGCCGCCGCGGGAAGCGGGGGCTCGGTCGGCGTCACGGGGAGGACGGCGGTCGCGGCCCGGGTCGCCGCGGGCGGCGCAGCGGCCATCAGCATCGTCGGGGCGTTCGGGTCGCCCTCGAGGGCGCGTACCTGGTCGAGGACCTGCTGGCCCGACGGCCGGTCGGCAGGAGCCTTCGCCAGCAGGCGGTCGACGAGGTCGTCGAGCGCCGGCGGCACGTCGGGGCGGCGCTCGCTCAGCCGTGGCGGCGTGGCGTCGACCTGCTGGGTCGCGACGTGGACGGCGTCGCCGCGGAACGGCGGCTCGCCGGTGAACACCGTGGTGAGGAGGCAGCCCAGGGCATACCAGTCCGACGCCTGCGTCGCGCCGGTGCCGGTGGCCTGCTCCGGAGACATGTACGCGGCCGTCCCCAGCGCGGTCGCCGGGGCCGTGAGGGTGGCCCCCATGCGCTCCGAGAGCTGGGCGATGCCGAAGTCGACCAGCTTGATGCGGTCCTGGTCATACATCACGTTGCCCGGCTTGATGTCGCGGTGGACGACACCGATGGCGTGGGCGGCCATCAGGCCGCGCGTGATCTCGCGGGCAAGGCGGAGGCCCTCGTCGATCGAGAGCGGCCCCTGCTCGCGGATCAACTGGTGGAGGCTCGGACCAGACAGCAGTTCCATCACGAGGAAGGCCATCGACCCGTCGGTGCCGGCGTCGTAGACGTGGACGATGTTGGGGTGATTCAGCCCCGCGGTGGCGACGGCCTCGCGGCGGAACCGCTCGCTGAGGGTCGCGTCGGGGCTGGACAGGTCGACCGTCTTGATCGCGACGATGCGCTCCAGCGTGCGGTCGCGGGCCTTCCAGACCTGACCCATGCCGCCCCCGGCGAGGCGTTCGGTCAGCTCGTAGCGGCCGGCGAGAAGGTCAGGATGCATGGTTCCCATGGTGTCAGAAGGCGATCAGGGGGCAGGGGGATCGGTCAGGCGTCGGCGGCGGTGGAGCCGCGGGGCTTCGGGGCGTCGGGGACAACGGGGTCGGGGTCGGGGTCGGGGCCTTCGACTCGCTCCGCTCGCTCAGGCAACGAGTCCACGGGCGCTCGCTCAGGCAACGAGTCCACGGGCTCGGGCAACGGGTCCACGGGCTCGGGCTCGGGGGCGTCCTTCGTCTCGTCGGACTTGTCCGCCGGCACAGGCTCCGGCTCGTCCCTCGCCTCCAGTGGGTCGTCGTCGGCCAGCGCCGCCTCGATGGCGTCGTCGCCCGACACCGGCGTCGGCGCGTGCCTGTCCGCCCGCTTCGCGAGCCACCACAGCAGGGCGCCACCGATGATCATGGGTACGCAGAGCCACTGGCCCATCGAGAGCCCCAGACCCAGCACGCCCAGGTGGGCGTCGGGTTCGCGGAACCACTCGGCGATGAACCGGAACACGCCATAGCCGAAGACGAAGGCCCCGCTGACCTGGCCGCGGGCACGCTCGCGCCGGGCGTACCACCACAGCAGGCCCGCGAGGAGCAGGCCCTCCATCAGGAACTGATACAGCTGCGAGGGGTGGCGCGGCTCGTTGCCGGCCTGCGGGAAGACCATGGCCCACGGCAGCGACGCCGGCGCCGGCCGCCCCCACAGCTCGCCATTGATGAAGTTGCCGATGCGGCCAGCGGCCAGCCCCGTCGGGACGGCCGGCACGAGCAGGTCGGTGACCTCGAGGAACGGCCGCCTCGCGCGCCAGGCGTACACCAGCAGGGCGACGGCCACGCCGATCGCGCCGCCGTGGAAGCTCATGCCGCCCTGCCAGACGAACAGGATCTCCAGCGGGTGGGTGGCGTAGTAGCCGGGCTTGTAGAACAGGCAGTAGCCCACGCGGCCACCGACGATCACGCCCACGATGGCCGCCAGGAGGATGTCCTCGACGTTCTGGCGGGTCCACCGGGCCGGCTCTGTGATGCGGGCGTACGGCTGGTGGCGCAGGCGTCGAACGAGCAGGTAGTAGCCGAGGGCGAACCCCACGAGATACATCAGCGCATACCAGTGGATCTGGATGGGGCCCAGCCGCAGGGCGACGGGGTCCCACTGCGGGTGGGTCAGTTCGAGGGGCAGCACGAGGCCCCAGTCTGCCCTGTCCCGCCAACCGGCGCACGCGCGCGGCTGACCGCCATCAGAACCCCTCGGGGTCGCGGGCCACGTAGGGGTCCTCGAGCCGCGACAGCTCGGCCTCGGTGAGGGTGAGGGCCAGCGAGTCGACCGCGTCGGTCAGGTGGTGCATCTTCGTCACGCCCACGATGGGCGACGTGACCGCCTCGGCCTGGCGTACCCACGCGAGCGCGACCTGCGCCCGGGACACCCCACGCTCCTCGGCGATGTCGCGCACCGCCTCCACGATCGCCCGGTCACTGTCCTCGCGCTGGGTGAACAGGCCCTGGCCGAACGCGTCGGTGTGCTGGCGCTCGGTGGTCTCGTGCCAGTCGCGGGTGAGCCGGCCGCGGGCCAGCGGGGACCACGGGAGCACGCCGACGCCCGTGGCGAGGCAGTAGGGGTGCATCTCGCGCTCCTCCTCGCGCGACAGGAGCGAGTATTGGTCCTGCATCGACACGAACCGGGTCCACCCGCCGAGGTCGGCCGCGTGTTGCATCTGGGCGAACTGCCACGTCCACATCGACGAGGCGCCGATGTAGCGCGCCTTGCCGGCCTTCACGACGTCATGGAGCGCCTCCATGGTCTCCTCGATCGGCGTGTGGGGGTCGAAGCGATGGATCTGATAGAGGTCGACGTGGTCGGTCTGCAGGCGTCGCAGCGAGTCGTCGATCGCCGTCATGATGTGGCGGCGCGAGAGCCCGGCACCGTTGGGGCCCGCCCACATGCGGCCGTTCACCTTGGTGCAGATGACCACGTCGTCGCGCGAGGCCAGGTCGGCGAGGGCGCGGCCCACGAACTCCTCACTCGTGCCGTCGGAATAGATGTCGGCGGTGTCGAAGGTGGTGATGCCGAGCTCGAGCGCCCGTTCGAAGAAGGGGCGCGCGTCGTCCTCCGGCATGGACCAGGGGTGGGCACCCCGCTCGGAGACCCCGAAGCTCATGCAGCCCAGGGTGATGGCCGAGACCTCGAGACCGCTCGCGCCGACGCGTACGTGTTTCATGGGACCATCCTGCCGCGCCGCTCCGACACTCTTCGCGCCACCCTCGGGCCGAGTCTCGACCTCGGGTGGAGAAATCGTGGGATCGCCTTGGCGGGACCTCTGGAGGCGCACAATACTGGCGTTGAAGGAGAAGCCATGAGCGATCCGCACGCACCGTTCGACCACCCCCGTACGCCGCCCGGCGGCCTCTCCGAACGACCCCGCGGCCTCTACGAGCCGCGGGAGCCCGTGCGCGGCCATGCCGCGCCCCCTCCGGTCGCGTACCCGCCTGTGACGGCCTTCCAGCAGGGTCCCGCGTACGACCCCTATCGCCCCTATGAGACCGACCCGTACGCCCGGCCGCGTCCGGCGCCGAAACGGGGCGGGGCCGGGGCCACGGTTCTTGGGTTCCTCGTGCCGACCGTCGTCGCCGCGGCCGTGGCGACGCAGGCGCTCATCCAGCAGCCGGCGCTCGGCCTCGACCCCGATCCCGCCACCCCCGCACCGGGCGCGTCCGCCTCCCCGACGCCGACCCCCTCCCCCACGCCCACCGGCCCGCAGGCCCCGCAGGCCGCGCGACCCGAGGTGGACGACCTCGGCAAGACCAACCCCCTGTACGCCGTCACGATGCCGCCGAAGACGACCTGCGACGGGTTCAGGGCGAAGACCGGGACGCTGAAGAGCACCGAGCTGCACGGCTATCTGGACGGCATGCTGACGTGCCTCATGACGATCCACGGCGAACCGCTGAAGGCCAGGGGCATCGAGGTGCGGCGCCCCGCACTCCGGTCGGAGGACGACCTCGGGCGCAGCACGTGCCGGCAGGACGAGGAGATGGACAGCTGGGCCGGCCTCTATTGCGCCAGCGACAACACCATCTATTACCGCAAGGACACCGCGAAATATTCCGCGCTGGAGCACCAGCTCGTGATGACCCACGAGTTCTCCCATCACCTGCAGCGCGAGGCCGGCATCGTCAGCCCCTACGAGCAGCGCGACGGGGACGAGGAGGCCAACCTCCTCCTCGAGCGCCGCATCGAGCTGCAGGCCACCTGCATGTCGGGCGCCATGCTGGCCGGTGCGTGGAGCCCGCTGAAGATCCCGAAGGCCCAGTGGAACCAGTTCCTCGACTCGATGGACGACAGCATTCCGCCGGAGTGGCAGCGTACGCACGGCACGGGCGCGGCGCAGGCACGCTGGACGAAGGCCTCGACGGGTTCGGCGACGGCCTACCAGGGCTGCAACACGTGGGCGGCAGTTCCCGCGGACGTGAAGTGAGTCGGGGCTAGCCCGGTTCGATCACCGTCACCCCGCCCTGCCGCTGCTCCCCCAGCGCGGCGAGGGCCGCGGGCGCCTCGTCGAGCCTGATCCGCCGCCCGACCAGGCGGTCCAGGGGGATCGCCCGCTCCTCCACGAGCGCGAGCATCGCCGGATAGTCCTTGGCCGCGAGGCCGTGCGTGCCGTGGATGGACAACTCGTGGGCGATGACGATGTCCATCGGCAGCGCGGGCGACGCGTCCCCGGCCAGCAGCAGCCCGGCCTGCACATGCGTGCCGCGGCGGCGCAGGCTGCGGATGGACGCGGCGGCGAGCTCGGGGCGGCCGAGGGCATCCATGCCGAGGTGGACGCCGCCGCCGGACAGCTCGCGGATCTCGGCCACGGTGTCGTCGCCCCAGCGCAGGGGGATCGCGCCGAACTCGGCGGCGCGGTCCAGCGCCTCGTCGGCGACGTCGACCGCGATCGCCCGGGCGCCCAACGCCCGGCCGATCAGCACGGCCGAGAGTCCGACGCCGCCGGCGCCGAAGACGGCGACCCAGTCGCCCGCGCCGACGGGGTGGTGGCCCACCAGACCGCGGTACGCCGTGGCGAACCGGCAGCCGAGCGACGCGGCGGTGGCGAAGTCGATGGTGTCGGGGAGGGGGACGAGATTGGCGTCGGCGTGGTGGACGACCACCCGCTCGGCGAACGAGCCCGGGCCGGTGAACCCGGGTTGGGTCTGATCGGGGCAGACCTGCGGGTCTCCCCCACGGCAGTAGGAGCAGCCGCCGCAGCCGCACACGAACGGCGCGGTGACGCGTTGGCCGGGTCGGTGACCGGTGACGGCCGGGCCGACCTCGACGACAACCCCGGCGAACTCGTGGCCCGGGATGTGCGGCAGCGGCACGTCCTCGCGGCCCTGCCAGGCGTGCCAGTCGGACCGGCACAGGCCGGTGGCGGCCACCTCGACGACCACTCCGTGGTCGGGGCAGCGGGGTTCGGGCACCTCGCGCACCTCGGGCATCGCCCTGGGCGCGTCATAGACGACGGCTCGCATGGAGCCAGCATGGCACTGCGCGCCGGGCGGTGGCGACGCCGCGTACGCCGCCTGTGTTCTGAGCGCGGAACGCCAGCAGGCCCCGGCGTGAACCGGGGCCTGCTGGTGTGGTGCGATCTGCGCGCTCGGAGGGATTCGAACCCCCAACCTTCTGATCCGTAGTCAGATGCTCTATCCGTTAAGCTACGAGCGCCTGGTCGAACCCGCGGGTTGACCGAGAGATAACTCTAGACCACCCTCCCCCGTCTCGCCAAATCACTTCCCCGCCGAGCTGGGACCGGACGTGACCCCGGGTCAGTTCCGTGAGGAGGATCACTCGCTGAGTATCCCGTTTGGGTTAATACCACTGCCCCCAGTGGGCTACATTCAGACCACTCATCCACTGGTCTACCCGCAGGAGTACACCGTCGTGACTGCCACCGTTGCATCGAACGCGCCCACCACCCACAAGGAGCTGTTGGCCTGGGTGGAGGAGGTCGCGTCCCTGACCAAGCCCGAGGCCGTCCGCTGGAGCGACGGCTCCGAGGCCGAGTGGAAGGAGCTGACCGACCAGATGGTGGCGGCCGGCACCCTCGTCCGCCTCGACGAGCGCGCCAAGCCGAACTCCTTCTACACCAAGAGCTCCCCGTCCGACGTCGCGCGCGTCGAGGACCAGACCTTCATCTGCACCGAGACCGAGGAAGGCGCTGGCCCCACCAACAACTGGCGCGACCCCGCCGAGATGAAGTCGACGATGACCGAGCTGTTCGACGGCTGCATGCGCGGCCGGACGATGTATGTCATGCCCTTCTGCATGGGACCCCTGGACGCCGACGACCCGAAGTTCGGCGTCGAGATCTCCGACTCGGAATATGTCGTCCTCAACATGAAGATCATGACGCGCATGGGTGCCGACGCCCTCGCGGCGATGGGTGACGACAAGCCCTTCGTGAAGTGCCTCCACTCGGTCGGCGCCCCGCTGGCCGAGGGCGAGCAGGACGTCCCGTGGCCCTGCAACGACACCAAGTACATCTCCCACTTCCCCGAGACGCGCGAGGTCTGGTCCTTCGGCTCCGGCTACGGCGGCAACGCGCTGCTCGGCAAGAAGTGCTACGCGCTGCGCATCGCCTCGGCCATGGCCCACGACGAGGGCTGGCTCGCCGAACACATGCTGATCCTCAAGCTCACGAATCCCGAGGGCCGCAGCTTCGTCATCTGCGCCGCGTTCCCCTCGGCGTGCGGCAAGACGAACCTCGCGATGCTGGAGCCGACCATTCCCGGCTGGAAGGTCGAGACCCTCGGCGACGACATCTCGTGGATGCGGTTCGGCGAGGACGGCCGCCTGTACGCGGTGAACCCGGAGAACGGCTTCTTCGGCGTCGCGCCCGGCACGGGCTACGGCACCAACCCCAACGCGATGCGCACCATCGAGAAGGGCAACTCGATCTTCACCAACGTCGCCCTGACCGATCATGGCGACGTGTGGTGGGAGGGCATGACCGAGGTCAAGCCCAAGCACCTCACCGACTGGCACGGCAACTCGTGGACGCCGGAGGACGGCACCAAGGCCGCCCACCCGAACTCGCGTTTCACCACGCCGATCGACCAGTGCCCGATCCTGTCGGAGGACTTCAACAACCCCAAGGGCGTCCCCGTCGACGCGATCCTGTTCGGCGGGCGTCGCGCGACCACGGTCCCGCTGGTTGCCCAGGCCCGCGACTGGAAGCACGGCACGTTCATGGGCGCGACGGTCTCCTCGGAGACCACCGCCGCCGCGACGGGTGCTGTCGGCGTCGTACGCCGCGACCCGATGGCCATGCTGCCCTTCATCGGCTACAACGCCGGTGACTACCTGCAGCACTGGGTCAACGTCGGCGAGAAGGGCGGCGACAAGATGCCCGGCGTCTTCTACGTGAACTGGTTCCGCAAGTCCGACGAGGGCGACTTCCTGTGGCCGGGCTTCGGCGACAACAGCCGCGTACTCAAATGGATCTGCGATCGCCTCGAGGGCAAGGTCGACGCCGTCGAGACCGTCGCCGGCCTGGTGCCGACCGAGGGCGGGCTCGACCTCGACGGCCTGTCGATCTCCGAGGCCGACTACGAGGCCGCGACGAAGGTCGACAAGGAGGAGTGGAGGCAGGAGGTGCCGCTCATCGAGGAGTGGTTCGCGAAGTTCGGCGACAAGCTCCCGACCTCGCTCGCCGATGAGCTCGAGACGCTGAAGAAGGGCCTGCAGGCCTGATGTGACGCGCGAAGGGGCCCCGATCGTCGGATCAGGGCCCCTTCTGCTGTCCTGACCGCGCGGATGGCGAGCAGATGCCGGGAGTACGCCGCACCAGGTCGCCACCCGCCCGGTCAGCAACGCGGACAGAGCAGGCGTACGCCCTCCCAGCCCCGCGTACGCAGCACCTTCGCGACCTGTCGGGACGTCGCGCAGGCGCGGCCGACCGAATCGACCCAGCCATAGCGCAGGGACAACAGGCCGTCGGCGGCGTTGGCGTTCTCGCGCCGAGCGTCGCGGAACGCCCCATCACCTTCGTGGCCGAGCCTGCGGGAGTACGCGGCACCAGGTCGCCACCCACCCGGTCAGCGCACGAAAAGGGGCCCGGTCGTGGCGACCGGGCCCCTTCTGCGTGGCGAAACTCAGGCGTTCGCGTTCTGCAGTGCCACCTCGTCCTCGCCCTCCGGGGCGGGGTCAGCCGCGTGGAGCCATGCGTACGACGCCCCCGCGAGGACAGCACCGACGATCGGAGCGACGAAGAACAGCCAGACCTGGCCGAGCGCCGCCGGGTTGAACACCGCGACGCCCAGCGAGCGGGCCGGGTTGACCGACGTGTTGGTGACCGGGATGGACACCAGGTGGATCAGCGTCAGCGCCAGGCCGATGGCGATCGGCGCGAAACCCTGCCACGCGCGGTCATCGGTCGAGCCGAGGATGACGTAGAGGAAGATCGCCGTCAGCACGACCTCGAGCACCAGGCATGCCAAGAGGCTGTAACCGCCGGGCGACAGCGTGCCGTAGCCGTTGGTCGCGAACGATCCGGCCGACCCGTCGATCGCGAAGCCGTCCTTGCCCGACGCCACGAGATAGAGCACCGCACCGGCGGCGACGCCGGCGACGAGCTGGGTCACGATGTAGGGCAGCACGGCCTTCGCCTCGACCCGCTTTGCCGCGAACAGGCCGAGGGTCACCGCCGGGTTGAAGTGGCCGCCGGAGATGTGGCCGACGGCGTACGCCGCGGTCAGCACCGACAGGCCGAAGGCGAGGGCGACACCGACGAAGCCGATGCCGAGTTGGGTCTTGTTGGCGTCATCGGTCAGCACCTTGGCGGCGAGGACGGCGGAACCGCAGCCGCCGAACACCAGCCAGAAGGTGCCGAGGAACTCCGCCCAGAGGCGGGCGCGCATGGGTGGGTTGGTCATGGTTTCGATCTCCCTGTGAGGTGGGGAAGTTCCCGACGGGGTGCGGGAACGACGATCGCCGGCCCAGACGAGCTGGACCGGCGATGTCCGCGGAGGCGGCGGGATTTGAACCCGCGATGGGCGATAAACCCAAACCCACTTAGCAGGCGGGCGCCATAGACCGGACTAGGCGACGCCTCCCCGGGGCCGAAGCCCGAGAGCAGAGTCTAGCCATTCGGGCGGACCCTCGCCACCGCGCAACCCGCGTACGCGGGGCTCCGCCGGTCGCGCAGCAGTCGGTCGCGCGACCACCCCGGGGGTAGGATCTGCGCAGCACTGAAGAGGAGCCCCATGAGCCAACAGCCAACACGACCCCGCCGGGTGGCCGGCCGGGTCGGGCGTCAGCGCACGTTCCGTGAGGCTGCCGGCTGGACCGCGCTCGGGACCTACCTGCCGGGCCTCGGGTTGATCCGCGCCGGACTGCGACGGCTCGGCGCCGTGCCGCTCGGGGTCTTCGCCGGACTCGTGCTGCTGCTCGTCGGGTGGGCCCTGGTGGACCGCAACTCGCTGCTGAAGCTCGGCGTCAACGCCGACTTCCTCTGGGCCCTGGTCGTGGTGCTGCCCCTGGTCGCGCTGGCCTGGGCCGCGCTCGTGGTGGTGAGCCATCTCCGGCTGCGGCCCGAGCGGATCACCCAGGCCCAGCGCGGCATCGGGGCGGCCCTGGTCGGGCTGCTGTGTTTCTCGATCACCGCCCCCCTCGCGGTCGCGGCGCGCTATTCCTTCGACCAGGCCTCCCTGCTGTCGTCGATCTTCAGGCGCGGCAGCGACATCCGTTCGGGCACCGCCCCGAAGATGGACGGTCGGGACCCCTGGAAGAACAAGGCGCGGGTCAACATCCTGCTGCTGGGCGGCGACTACGACAAGGACCGCACGGGCACGCGTACGGACACGGTCATCGTGGCGAGCATCGACACGAAGACCGGCGACACCGTGCTGATCTCGCTGCCCCGCAACGCGACCCGGGTTCCGTTCCCGGCCGACTCGCCGCTGCACCAGTACTATCCCGACGGTTTCAACGACAGCGAGCAGAACCTCCTCAACGAGGTCTATGAGAGCGTCCCCGAGAACGTGCCGGCCGACGTGCTGGGACCGACCGACAACCTGGGTGCCGACGCGCTGAAGCTCGCGGTCGGCGAGGCGACGGGGCTGAAGCTCGACTACTACGTGCTGCTGGAGCTGCAGGGGTTCCACAAGCTGCTCGACGCGCTGGGAGGTGTGACGGTCAACATCAACACCTGGGTCGCGATCGGCGGCGACACCTCGCTCGGCATCAAGCCCGCCGGCGCCCTGCGCCCCGGCCCGAACCAGAAGCTCAACGGCTCGCAGGCGATGTGGTTCGCCCGTGGCCGCTATGGCGCGGACGACTTCCAGCGCATGGACCGCCAGCGCTGCGTCATCGACGCCGTGATCAAGCAGGCGAACCCCGCCCAGATGCTCACCCACTACGAGGAGATCGCGCGCTCGTCGCGTGACCTGGTGAAGACCGACATGCCGTCGGAGATCCTGCCGGCGATGGTGGACCTGTCGATGCGGGTGAAGAACGGGAAGTCCAAGTCGCTGGTGTTCAAGCACGGCGTCGACGGCTTCTTCTCCGGCAACGTCGACTGGAACCTCGTCCGCGCCCGCTCGCTGGCGGCCGTGGCGCCGAAGGCGCCGGCCGCCCCGAGCCAGGCGCCGCAGCCCCAGCAGCCGAGCAAGGAAGGCCCGCAGCAGCCGACCCAGGCGCCGACCTCGCAGGCTCCGACGACGGCCCCCACCCGGGGGGCGACGAGCCAGCCGCCGGCGCCCAGCGCCCCTGCCGGCACCGCGCCCCCCGCTCCCACTCCCCCTCCCGCCGGCCCCCCGCCCGAGGACCTGTCCTTCTCGTGCGAGTTCAAGCCGGAGATCGCGGCCGCGCAGCCGCCGCGCCCGCCCTGGGAGATGTGAGCCTCAGCCCCGGCGACTGGCCTCGAGCCGCCGCGTGAGGTCGGCGACGAGCTCACCCATCTCGGGGTCGTCGTGGCCCAGCGGCGTCATGACGTGGTCGACCGACTCGTCACGGTGGACGAAGCTCAGCCGGTGGCCCGTGTCGGACGCGGTGACCTTCACGGTCTCGGCCCACGTGCCTTGGCGTACGCCGGCCGGCGTGCGGAAGGAATAGCCGGTGGGGGTCAGTTCGGCCCGCACCCGCATGCGCACCATGGTGGCCACCGCGACCGCGAGCAGGGCGACCCCCGCGGCGGCGAGGACGCCGCCCAGGACCAGCACCACGAGGGGCCAGCCGTTGCGGCTCGAGGCGACGAGGACCACGGCGCCCAGCACGCTGAGCACGGCGGCGATCAGGAACGCCCGGACCGGCGGCGCGGGACGCAGCAGGTGGACGGTGACGTCGGGGGCGGTGATGGCCCCGGCGGTCGTGGAGCTCTCGGTCATCGGGGGCCTTTCGGTCGTCGGCGGCGAGAGTGGGATTCGAACCCACGGAACGGTCGCCCGCTCGGCCGCTTTCAAGGCGGCTGCACTAGTCCACTATGCGATCTCGCCGTGCCCGTCCTGCGGACCGGGCGGCAGCCCATCCTAGCCCACCTGCCCGGCCCACTCCCGTCCGTGTCAGTCGGTCGATCTAGGCTGCAGGCATGGAACAGATGCGCGCAGTCGAACGCTCCGGCGACGGTGGGCCGGAGGTCCTCGCCCTCGGTCAGGCCGACGCCCCCCGCCCCGCTGCGGGCCAGGTGCTCATCCGCGTGGCCGCCGCGGGCGTCAATCGCGCCGACGTGATGCAGCGCAATGGCTTCTATCCCCCGCCGCCCGGCGAGTCCGACATCCTCGGCCTGGAGGTGTCCGGCACCATGGCCGACGCCAACGGCTGCGACGGCTGGTCCGAGGGGGACGAGTGCGTGGCGCTGCTGGCGGGCGGTGGGTACGCGGAGCTGGTCGCCGTCGACGCCCGGCAGGTCCTCCCCCCGCCGCCCGGCGTCGACCTCGTCACCGCCGCCGGCGTGCTCGAGGTGGCCGCCACCGTGGTCTCGAACCTCGGCCTCGCCAGGCTCGGCGAGGGCGACCTCTTCCTCGTCCACGGCGGCGCGGGGGGCATCGGCTCGTTCGCGATCCCGTACGCGAAGTCGATCGGCGCCACGGTGGCCACGACGGCGGGGTCGGCCGAGAAGCTCGACTTCTGCCGCGAGTTGGGCGCCGACCACGCGATCGACTACCACGACGACTGGCAGGCGGCGATCGCCGATCTCGGCGGAGCCGACGTGATCCTCGACAACATGGGCGCGAAATATCTGATGCCGAACGTCCAGGCGCTCGCCGAGGACGGCCGACTGCTCATCATCGGCCTGATGGGCGGCCGCAAGGCCGAGCTCGACCTGAACGTGCTGCTCCAGAAGCGTGGCTCGGTCATCTCGACCAGCCTCCGCTCCCGCCCCGCCGACCAGAAGGCCGCGATCTGCGCCGCCGTCGCCGAACGGGTCTGGCCGAAGATCGCCGACGGCACGATCCGGACGGCCCCCACGAAGGTGTTCGACGCCGCCGACGTGGCCGCGGCCCACACCTACTTCGACTCCGGCGACCACCGGGGCAAGCTCGTGCTGCGGTTCTGAGCGCGACGCCCACCCCCGCGCGACCATGACCGAGATCAGACCCGAGGTGCTTGCGGCCCTGCGCTTCCTCGAGACCCGCGTGGCCGAGCCGACGACGCTCGCCGACGTGGCCGACGAGGTCGGCTACAGCCGCTTCCATCTCGCGCGCGCGTTCAGCGCGACCGTCGGGGTGGCGCCCATGGCCTACCTGGCCGCGCGGCGCTTCCTGACCGCACGCCGGATGCTCGTCGAGTGCGACGCGAAGGTCGTCGACATCTGCATGGAGGTGGGATTCTCCTCCCTCGGCACCTTCACGCGACGCTTCACCGACGAGGTCGGCGTGACCCCGTCGGCGTTCCGGTCGCTCCCTGATCGGCTTGCCGACGCGCCGCCCCGCACCGGCCACCTGCCCGGCGTCGACCTGCGCGGCGGCCGCGTCGAGGCGGTCGTCGACTGGGCCCCGTCGGCCAGCCACGCGACCAACCACTGCGTGTACGCGGGCCTGTTCCCCGCCCGCGCCGCCCGCGGCCTCCCGGTGGCGGGCTCCCTCCTCGAGCCCGGCGGCCCGACGCTGGTCCTCACCGACGTCCCGCCCGGGTCGTGGTGGCTGTTGGCGGCTGCCCTGCCCGTCGACGACCCGCTCGCCCAGCTCGTGCCGAGGCGCCCGATCACCGGCGGCGTGCCCCACCCCATTTCGGTCCGCCCCGGGGCGACCTCGTCCACGCGCGTCACCCTGCGGGCGCCCGAACACTGGGAGACCCCCATCACCGTCGCCCTGCCCGCCCTCACCTCGCTGTGTGGTCCCGAGCCCGTCCGCCCGCTCATGCCGTTGCCGGCTCCCCGCACCGACATGGTCGGGGGCCGGGGGTGACGGGCGACGTGCAGGTCGGGGTCTGCGTACTCCCCGAACATCCCCTCCGCGAGACCGCCCGCGCGTTCGCCCACGTCGAGGAGCTGGGCTTCGACCACGGCTGGACCTACGACCACCTGGTGTGGCGCGGCCTGCCCGACGCGCCGTGGCACTCGACGACCGTCACCCTCGCGGGCGCCGCGCTCGCCACCTCCACGCTCCCGCTCGGCACGTGGGTGTCCTCGCCGAACTTCCGCCACCCCGTCACGTGGGCGCGCGACCTCGTCAGCCTGCAGGAACTGTCGGGCGGCCGCCTGCTGTGCGGGGTCGGCTCGGGCGGGTCCCCCGACGCGGAACTCCTCGGCGACGACCTCGACGTGCGGGGGCGTACGCGACGCTTCCACGAGTTCGTGCGCGTGCTGCGGCGCGCCCTCGACGAGCCGACCCTCGACCACGAGGGCGACCACTACACCGTGCGCGGCTATCGCAACGTGGCCGCCGCCGGCGTGGCCCGCGTACCCCTGCTCGTCGCCGCGAGCGGGCCGCGCGGCGTGCGGCTGGCGGCCGAGGTGGGCGACGGGTGGATCACCCAGGGCGCGGGGGGCCACGACCTCGACGCGTGGTGGCGCCACAACCGCGATCTCGCCGAGCAGTACGCCGACGCCGGCGGAACCGGTCGCCGCCTGCTCAGCCTCGACACCGCCCCCACGTTCAGCCTCGCGTCGGCGGAGTTCTTCCGCGACCAGGTCGGCCGCGCCGGCGAGGCGGGGTTCACCGACGTCGTGACCCACTGGCCCCGGCCGTCCGACCCGTACGCCGGCGCGCTGGCCACGCTCGAGGCCGTCGCCCCCGGGGGACAGCCGACGCCCCGATAACGAATGGTTCTTGTCGGTCCCGCTCACTAGGCTTGGGCCAGTGAGGCTCTCGATCTATCGCGACGTGTGGGCCGTGCCCGCCGCACGGTCGATCCTGCTGCTCGGCCTGCTGGTCCGCGCCCCCCTGTTCGGCGGCATGGTGCTGCTCACCGTCCACGTCGTCGACAAGCTCGGGACGTCGTACGCGGCCGCCGGCCTCGTCTCCACCGCCGGCACCGTCGCGGTCGCCGCCGCCGGACCCTGGCGCGGACGCATGCTCGACCGCCTGGGCCTGCGGCGCACCATCGCGCCGTCGCTCGTCGTGCTGCCGATCTGCTGGGCCGTCGCGCCGTTCTCGTCCTACTGGGTGCTGATGGCGCTCGTCGTCGTCGCCGGACTGTTCAACGTGCCGACGTTCTCGATCATCCGCCAGGCCCTCCTCAGCGCGGTCTCCGACCAGCAGCGCAAGACCGCCATCGCGTTCGACTCGGTGCTCGTCGAGATCTCGTTCATGGCCGGCCCGGCCCTCGCCGTGTGGGTCGCCACGGTCTGGGACACGTCGTGGGCGCTGCTCACCTTCGAGATGTGCTCGATCGCGGCCGCCGGCGTGATCTTCCTCGTGAACCCCCGCATGACCCACGCCGACGCCGAAGATTCCGGCCAGGCGCGCCCCGCGCTGCGCGAGTGGGTCACCCCCGGCGTCGCCTGGCTGATGGTCATGGCGGTCGCGACCACGCTCGTGCTGGGCGCCACCGACCTCGGCGTCGTCGCCGGCCTCCGCGCGCTCGGCCACCCCACGTCCATCGGCTGGGTACTCGCCCTGTGGGGCCTCGGCTCGGCGATCGGCGGCTTCGCGTTCGGCGCGATGCAGAGGTCGATCCCGCCGTGGGTGATCCTGTTCGGCCTGGGCGCCTTCACCATCCCGGTCGCGTACGCCCGCTCCGACGTCGCCATGGCCCTCCTGCTGGTAGTGGCGGGCGTGTTCTGCGCCCCGTCGATCGCTGCGGCGACCGAGGCGCTGTCGGTCCTCGTCCCGCCGCGCGCCCGCGGCGAGGCGTTCGGCTGGCACGGCTCGATGATGACGGTCGGCTCGGCCGTCGGCTCGCCCGCGATCGGCATCGCGATCGACGCGTACGGCTGGCAGGGCGGCTTCGTCGCCGGCGGCGCCACCGGCGCGCTGGTCGCCCTGGTCGGCGCGGTGCTCATCCGGCGGAGGCGGCGTACGCGGGTGGCCGCGGCGCCCGCCTAGACTGGCGCGCATGACCGAGGAGAACCAGACCCAGCCGGAGCAGGACGCCAACCAGGCCCAGCCGACGATCGTGGGCCAGGCCGAGGACGGCCGAACCTACGTGGTCGGCCCCCGATCGATGGCGGTCGAGGATCGCGGCGGCAACCCGGTCGGATCGATGGTCGAGGAGCCGGCGAAAGTGATGCGCATCGGCCACATGACCCGCACGCTGCTCGAGGAGATCAAGTCGGCGCCGCTCGACGACGCGTCCCGCAAGCGACTGCGCGAGGTGTACGCCGCCTCGGTCGCGGAGCTGAAGGACGGGCTCGACCCCGAGCTGGCGGCCGAACTGGAGCGGATCGCCCAGCCGTTCGCCGAGGACGCCACCCCGTCCGACGCCGAGCTCCGCATCGCCCAGGCCCAGCTCGTCGGCTGGCTCGAGGGGCTGTTCCAGGGAATCCAGACCGCGCTCGTCGCTCAGCAGATGGCCGCGCGCGCCCAGCTCGAGCAGATGCACCGGGCGCTGCCGCCCGGCCACCCGCAGGCTCAGGGGCCGGACCAGCAGCAGCGTCCCGACGGCGAGGGCGGCCGCTCCGGCATGTATCTCTGAGTGGTTCCTGGGCTTCGACTCGCTTCGCTCGCTCAGCGACCGTTGGAGGAGGGGCCCGCTCAGGCCGCGCGGCGCACCGGCCGCTGGCGCAGCACGTCGCCGTAGGCCTGCATGACCTGCGCCATCGACGGCACGAACTTCTTCACCGGCTTCGGCTGGTGGGACTCGTTGCGGTGCTTGCGCAGGTGGCGCTTGACCGTCGAGAGCGAGCACCCCAGGCGGTGGGCCAACATCTCGAGGCTCTCGTGGGGGTTCGCGTTGCGCAGGCGCACGACCTCGTCGTGGTCGACCTGGCGGTGGCGCGCGGTGACACCGGCGAGGGTGTCGAGGTCTTCGGCCTGGACCGTGATGCGGAGACGGTTGCGCATCTCCTGGCGCTGGCGGGCCGTGGTGCCGGCCACGAACCCGGCGACGTCGTAGTTCACGACCGCGTTGTAGAGGCACTGCTGCATCAGCGGGCACTCGAGGCAGAGGTTCTCGGCCTTGCGGGCGAGCATCATGTGCTCGCGGCGGTCGTCAGCCGGCGCGGAGGCCGTCGGCGGCTCCTCCAGCAGCGGGTGCTGGAACAGCGAGGCGTTCTCCACGCAGCCGCGGACGACGGTGGTGGTCTCGGTGCGGTCGGCACGAGCGGTGCTGAACATGTCGTTCCCCCATCTTCTATCTCGGTTCCTGGCTGCTCCGACGCCCTTATGGGCCTCAGTGGTTCCCCTGAACCGCCCCCGATGTCGGCGTTTTTTCCGACATCCCTAGGTTCGCAAACACAAAGAAGTGAGAACAGCCATCGAGGTAGGGATCGCTACCCGACTTGGCGTAGGTATTAACATGCGCAAATCTAGGTACGCGTACTCAGCTCATCGGTGCCGTAGGCGGACACCCGTCCTACTGCCCCGCGCCACAGCCACGTACGCCCCAGTAGCGGGCTGTTGAAGTCTCAACACGCCCGATGCAGGGATTCAGCGTGCGGGACCGAACCAGCGCGCCAACTCGGCCGGCGTGCCACCTTCGGCGAACAGGCCGGTCACCGCATCGGCCGCGGCCCTGACCTCCTCGGGCGCATCACCGAGCGCCACACCGCGCCCGGCCCATCGCAACATCTCGATGTCGTTGCGGCCGTCGCCGAGCGCCAGCACGTCGGCCTGCGCCACGCCCAGCTCCTCACACACGTACGCCAGCCCGGTCGCCTTGTGGACGCCCTCGGGCGCGATGTCGAGCCAGGCGGAATAGCCGATGAAGTAGCTGACGCCATGGAGGCCGAGCCCCTCCGCCAGGGCGATGAAGTCCTCGTCGCTCGACTCCGGGTCGCGCACGATCACGCGCGTGACGGGCTCGGACCGCAGCTCGTCGAGCGTCTCGTGCCACACGTCGCCGTGCAGGTCGCCGTCAGGGAACGCCCCCGACACCCGATAGCCCTCCCCCACGACCTCGGTCGCGATGAGCGCGTGGGGCGCCTCCGCGGCGACGCGGTCGATCACCGGCGCGGGATCGAACGTCACCTGCCGCACGACCTCGGCCGGCTGCCCCGAGGCCGGGTCATAGGTGACCACGACGGCGCCGTTCGACGAGATGCCGAACCCGGGCGGGAGGCCGAGCGCGTCGAAGATGGGCCGCGTCGCGTGCCAGCCGCGTCCGGTCGACAGCACCACCGGTACGCCGGCGTCGACCACGCTGCGGACCGCCGCGTGGATGGCTTCGGGGAGGACCCCCGCATGGTCGACGACAGTGCCGTCGATGTCGAGGGCCACGAGGCGGGGGCGGAACGTCACGCTGCCAACCTAGCGGTCACGGGGCCACCGGCCGCGCCGCGAACACGACGACTCACCGCGCCTGCGGCACCAGCGCCTCGCGCCCGCCGAGATAGGGCCGCAACGCCGCGGGGATGCGTACGGACCCGTCGGCCTGCTGGTGGTTCTCGAGGATCATGATGATCATGCGCGTCATGGCGCACAGGGTGCCGTTGAGGGTCGCGACCGGGCGTACACCGTCGGCGAAGCGGCCGCGGATGGCGAGCCGACGCGCCTGGAAGTCGGTCGTGTTCGAGGTCGACGTGATCTCGCGATATTTCTCCTGCGTCGGCAGCCAGGCCTCGCAGTCGAACTTGCGGGCCGCCGACAGGCCGAGGTCGCCCGAGGCCACGTCGATGACGCGGAACGGGATCTCGAGCGAGGCGATGAACTCCTTCTCGAACCCGAGCAGCTTCTGGTGCATCGCCTCGGCGTCCTCGGGCGCGCAGTGGACGAACATCTCGACCTTGTCGAACCAGTGGACGCGGAAGATGCCACGGGTGTCCTTGCCGTACGACCCGGCCTCGCGGCGGAAGCACGGCGAATAGCCCACGTATTGCCGCGGAAGCGACTCGCCCTCGAGGATCTCGCCGGCGTGGTAGGCCGCGAGCGCGACCTCCGACGTGCCGACGAGATAGAGGTCGTCGGCGGGCAGGTGATAGACGTCGTCGCCCGACCCCTGGCCCAGATAGCCCGTGCCGTCCATCGACGACGGCCGCACCAGCGCCGGCGGGATGATCGGCGTGAACCCCCACTCGGTGGCCTTCGCCATCGCGTGGTTGAGCAGCGCCAGCTCGAGCTGGGCGCCCTGGCCGGTCAGGAAATAGAACCGCGAGCCCGACACCTTCGCGCCGCGTTCCATGTCGATCGCGGCGAGCATCTCGCCGAGCTCGAGGTGGTCGCGCGGAGTGAAGCCCTCGGCCGCGAAGTCGCGCGGCTGCCCGATCTCCTCGAGCACGACGAAGTCGTCCTCGCCACCGCGCGGCACCTCGTCGAACACCAGGTTGGGCAGGGCGCGCAGCTGGTCGGTGAAGCGCGCATCGGTCTCGTTCGACGCGGCCTCGGCCTCCTTCACCTGCGCCGACAGCTCCTTGGTGCGGGCCAACAGCTCCTGCTTCTGTTCGCCCTGGGCCTTCGCGACCTGCTTGCCCATGCCCTTCTGTTCCGCGCGCAGTTCCTCGAACCGCGCGATGGACGCGCGCCGCGCCTCCTCGAGGGCGAGCAGGTCGTCGACGACGGCCGACGACTCGCCGCGGGCCTCGAGCGAGGCGCGAACACGGTCAGGATCAGTGCGCAGCAGCTTGGGATCGATCACCCCGCCAGCCTATCGGGGCCGACAGGTGGCCCCCACGCGGTTTCCCGCGCGGACGGTCACTTGATGATCGTCTCCAGCCGCTTCTGCAGGTCGGCGAGCGCCTCGGCCGGCAGCTTCTGGCCCTGCAGGGCCGCGTACGTCGAGTCCTGCACGGCGGCGGTCACGTCGCCGTACTTCACGACCTGCGGGCGCGGCTTCGCAACCTTCAGCGCGTCGAGCAGGATCGGCATGTAGTCGAGCTTCTCGGTCACCTTCGGGTCGGTGTAGGTCGCCGTACGCGCCGCCGCGCGCGAGGTGGCGAGGGTCCGCGTACGCATCACGTCCTCCGACGTCATGTATTTGATGAAGTCGCGGGCCGTGGCCTTGTTCTTGCCGAACCTGTTCACCATGAGGTTCGAGCCGCCGAGGCTCGAGACGCCGGGGCCGCCGACGCCGGGGATGGGGGCGATGCCGAACTTGCCGGCGACCTGCGACGAGCCGTCGGTCTTCGACGCCTGCGAATAGACGTGGGGCCAGTTGCGGTGGAAGATCGCCTTCCCCTCCTGGAAGGCGCGTCGCGACTCCTCCTCCTTCCAGGTCAGCGCCTCCTTGGGGATGGTGCCGTCCTTGACGGCCTCGACCATCCACTCCAGGCCCTTCTGGGACTCGGGGGTGTTGACCTTGGGGGCGCCGGACGCGTCGACGACCTGGCCGCCGGCCGACATGATCGCCTCGGAGAAGTTGACCGTCAGGCCCTCGTACTTGTTGAACTGCGGCGCGAAGCACGACATCGACGCGGCCTCGGGCAGCGCCCTGATCTTCGCGCAGGCCGCCTTCATCTCCTCGACGGTGGTCGGCGGCTTGGCGCCCACCTTCTCGAGGAGGTCCTTGCGATAGTAGAGGAACGCGGCGTTCGTCACCTGCGGGACGCCGTAGAGCTTGTTGCGATATTTCGCCGAGTCGACGGCGCCCGGCACGAACTTGTCGAGGTCGTAGTCGCCGGCGCTGAGTTCCTGCACCCAGCCGTTCGCGGCGAACTCGGCCGTCCAGACGATGTCGGCGCCGAGCACGGTGTAGTCGGAGCCCTTGGTCTGGAAGCTCCTGACCATCTGCAGGCGCTGCTGGTCGGCCGAGTCGGGCAGCTCGATCAGGGTCGCCTTCTCGTTGGGGTGGGCCGCGTTCCAGGCGTCGAGCTCCTTCTGCATGTTGCCGGTGGTGTCCTTGCCGATCACATAGGTGATGGGGCCGCGGGCGTTCTCGTCCTCGGCGGGCACCGACGCCTGACCGGCGGGCTTCGAGCCGCCGCAGGCGGCGAGCGACAGGACCAGTCCTGTCGCGAGGAGCCCCGAGGCGAGGCGTGCGGATCGTGAACCACGGATCATGTGAGGACTCCTTCGTCCGGGAAATTGACGGAGCCTCAATGTAGACAAAGAGCCAACGGCGTGTCCCTGTGATCTCCATCATGCGGGACAAGATCTCCACCATGCGGGACGGGACTGTCGCCGAAACCTTCCACGCGGTTGGGTGGAGTGATGCCGACGAGGAGGCCCGCATGACCACGACGCCCGCGCCCGATGCCGCGACCGCTCCCCCGCCGAACGCCGACCACGACTGGTGGCGCGGCGCCGTCGTCTACCAGATCTATCCCCGCTCGTTCGCCGACGCCGACGGCGACGGCACGGGCGACGTCCGCGGCATCATCGACCGCCTCCCCCACCTCGCAGGCCTGGGCGTCGACGCCCTGTGGATCAGCCCCTGGTATCCCTCGCCCCTGGCCGACGGTGGCTATGACGTGTCGGACTATCGCGGCATCCACCCCGACTTCGGCACGCTGGCCGACGCCGACGAGCTGATCGCGAAGGCCCACGCGGCCGGCCTGCGCATCCTGCTCGACCTCGTGCCGAACCACACCAGCATCGAGCACCCCGCCTTCGCCGCGGCGGTCGCCGGCGGCCCGGACGCCCCCGAGCGCGCGCTGTTCCACTTCCGCGAGGGCCGCGGCGACGGCTTCGAGCCGCCGAACAACTGGGCGGCCATGTTCGGCGGGCCCGCCTGGACCCGCATCACCGAGCCCGACGGCACGCCCGGCCCCTGGTATCTCCACCTCTTCGCCCCCGAGCAGCCCGACTGGAACTGGGAGAACCCCGACGTCGCCGACGAGTTCGACGCGATCCTGCGGTTCTGGTTCGACAGGGGCGTCGACGGCTTCCGCATCGACGTCGCCGACTCGATGGTCAAGGACGCGGCCATGCCGGACCTCCCGATCGACCCGAACACCGGCGTCGCGACGCTGCAGAAGATCATCGGCGGCCCGGTGCGCGACCGGCCCGAGGTCGAGCACCTCCACCGCCGCTGGCGCGCGGTCGCCGACGCGTACGACCCGCCGCGCATGTTCGTCTCGGAGGCCTGGCTGACGCCGGCGCCGCGCCTCGCGAAATATGTCGCGCCCGGCCGGCTCCACAGCACGTTCAACTTCGACCAGCTCAACTGCGAGTGGGCGTACGCGTCCCTGCGCTCGGTGATCGACCACAACGTGCGGGCGTACGTCGAGGTCGGCGCCCCGTGCAGCTGGGTCCTGTCGAACCACGACGCGCCCCGGGTGGCAAGCCGCTATGGGAAGTCGAAGACCGGCCGCACGTTCAACGCCGACGGCGTCGTGTCCGACGCGTCGGTCGGGCCGGGCGGCTGGGAGGCGATGCTCCACCTCGAGACCGACCTCGAGCTCGGCCGCCGACGGGCCCGCGCCGCCGCGCTGCTCGAGCTGGCACTGCCGGGGTCCGCTTACGTCTATCAGGGCGACGAGCTCGGCCTCGACGAGGTCGAGGACCTGCCCGACGACGCGCGGCAGGACCCGACGTGGTTCCGCACCGACCACGCGCTGACCGGCCGCGACGGCTGCCGCGTGCCGCTGCCGTGGTCGGGCGAGGCGCCGCCATTCGGGTTCGGGCCGGGGGCTGGCCAGCCGTGGCTGCCGCAGCCGGCGCGCTGGGCCGGGCGTACGGTCGCGGACCAGGACGGCGACCCCGACTCCCACCTGACGCTCTATCGCGCCGCGCTCGCCGAGCGTCGCGCCAACCCGGCGCTGGGCGACGGCCCGTTCGCGTGGGACGACGACGCGACCGACGGCGTGCTGGCGTTCACGCGCGTTGAGTCGTTCCGGTGTCTGGTGAACCTGGGATCCGGCCCGACGGAACTGCCGCCCGGCGACGAGGTCATCCTCGCCTCGGGAGACCTCGACGACGGCGCGCTCCCCGTGGACACCGCGGTCTGGTTGAAGGTCGGCCGAAGCGGCTGAGCGGGCCGGTCGGCAGGCCCTAGGATCGGACGGTGGCCCGACGACCCAGCACCTACGCGATCGGCATCACCGCAGCCTCCCTCGGGGCCGCGGTGCTGTGGACCGTCCTCGTGGCGGTCGGGACGTTCGACGGGGTCGACCGCGCCACCGCGTACGCCGGGCTGGCCCCCGATTCGGCGCTGGCCCAGCTCGCGTCGGCGTTCGCGCTGACGTTCCACCCGTGGGTCCTGTTCCTGATCCTCGGCGGCATCGCCGTCTGGGCCAACCAGCGCCGCATGCGCAACCTCGCTATCGCCCTGACGCTGGCCATCGCGTTCGGGTGGGCGGGCTATCTGCTGCTGAAGATCCTCCTGCGCCGCGAACGTCCCGCCACCCCGCTCGACGTCATCACCCACGTCGGGTACGCGTACCCCTCCGGCCACCTGGTCGCCGCGACCATCGCGGCGACCATGATCGCCGCCACGACGACCGTGACGCGCCAGTCGCGCACCGCGCAGTGGTGGGCCCGCGGCGTCGGCCTGCTCGCGGTCGCCCTGGTCGCGGCCGACCGCTGGATCATGAACGCCCACTGGCTGTCCGACATCGTCGGCGGCGTGCTGTGGGGTGCGGCCGCGACGTCGCTGGCGCTGGTCGTGGGCCGCGTACGCGTCCTCCCGCAGGACCCGCTGCAGGCGATCGAACAGGTCGTACGCCGCACCCCGCCGCCCGAGCCCGAGCCCGGCGCGAAGCTGAAGCGGTGTGCGATCGTCTACAACCCGACGAAGGTGCTCGACCGGGCGACGTTCCAGCGCCATGTCGAATATGAGCTGGAGTCGCGCGGCTGGGACCGGCCGATCTGGCTCGAGACGACCCGCCACGACCCTGGCCACCAGATGACCGAGGTCGCCGTCCGCAAGCAGGTCGACCTCGTGCTGGGGGCGGGCGGCGACGGGACGATCCGCGTGGTCTGCGACGGGCTGGCCGACACGGGCATCCCCTTCGGGATCATCCCCGCCGGCACCGGCAACCTGCTGGCCCGGAACCTCGGCATCCCGCTCGACGAGCTTTCGGCGCTCCGCGTCGCGTTCGACGGCGTCGCCACGCCGACCGACCTCGTGAAGATCACGGTCGACGACGAGGACGAGGGCGAGGCCTGCGCCGTCATGGCCGGCATCGGCATCGACGCGGCGATCATGGAGAAGACCGACTCCGACCTGAAGAAGGTCGTGGGGTCGGCGGCGTACTTCGTCGCGGCCGCCCAGAACGCCAACCACCCACCGCTGCCCGTCACGATCACCGTCGACGGCGGCGAACCCTTCCGCCGCAAGGCCGCGGTGCTGCTCGTCGGCAACGTCGGCATCCTCCAGGGCGGCATCCAGATCATCCCGGGCGCGCGCGCCGACGACGGCGAGCTCGACCTGCTGGTCGCGTCCCCGCGTACGCCGGTGGACTGGGCGCGGCTGACGACGAAGGTGCTGACCCGCCGCGGGGCGGCCGACGACGACCGCATCGACCTGATCCGGGCGAAGCGGGTCGAGATCGTGGCGGACCGGTCGGACGCCTACCAGCTGGACGGCGACACGGAGGGGCGCTGCGAGAAGCTGGTGGCGGAGGTCATGCCGGGGGCACTGCGGTTGATGCTGCCGAAGCGTTAGCGGCGAGCGAGCGCCAGCACCCACGTTGGCTGAGCGACGAAGGAGTCGAAGCCACGCAAGTGACGCTCTCCGAGCGAGCGCCAGCACCCACGTTGGCTGAGCGACGAAGGAGTCGAAGCCACGCAAGTGACGTTCTCCGAGCGAGCGCAGCACCCACGTTGGCTGAGCGACGAAGGAGTAGAAGCCACGCAAGTGACGTTCTCCGAGCGAGCGCCAGCGAGACGAGGAGCGGGCATTCCCCCCGGTAGAGTCCTCCCGGTGAGCGATTCCTGGGCCCGGCCCGACCTCGACCGCCTCGCCCGCACCGGCGATCCTGAGGTCGTGTACGCCGCCGGGAAGTCACCCGAGCAGGTCGTCGCGCTGCTGCGTACGCTCCACGCCGCCCACCCCGACCGCGCCGTCCTGGCCACCCGCCTCTCCCCCGACCACGTCGCCGCCGTCCGCGCCGAACTCCCCGATGCCGACCTCGACGACGCCGCCCGCACCGTCACCCTCGGCCCCCTCCCCCAGCCCGCCGGCACCGTCGCGATCATCGCCGCCGGCACCTCCGACGCCCCCGTCGCCGCCGAGGCCGCCGTCACCGCGCGCGCGTTCGGCGCCGGCGTGCGCCGCATCGACGACGTCGGCGTCGCCGGCCTCCACCGCATCCTCGACGCGCGGGCCGAGTTCGCCGACGCCGATGCGCTGATCGTCGTCGCCGGCATGGAGGGCGCGCTGCCCTCGGTCGTCGGCGGCCTGGTCGGCGTCCCGCTGGTCGCGGTGCCGACGTCGGTCGGCTACGGCGCGAGCTTCCAGGGCGTCGCCGCGCTGCTCGGCATGCTCAACTCGTGCGCCCCCGGCGTCGTCGTCGTCAACATCGACAACGGCTTCTCGGCGGGCGTCCACGCCGCACGCATCGCGCGGGGGCGCGTCCGATGATCGCCTGGATCGACTGCTCCGCAGGCATTGCGGGCGACATGCTGCTCGGCGCGCTGCTCGACGCGGGCGCCTCGCTCGAGGCCGTACGCAGCGCCGTACGCGCCGTCGACGACCGCCTCGACGTCACCGTCGAGCGCACTCAGCGCCACCAGCTCGACTGCGCGAAGGCGACGGTGGTGGACACGTCAACGGGCGCCGCGGCGGACGCCCCCGCCCACTCCCACGATCTCCGAGCGAGCGCTCCCCACTCCCACGATCTCCGAGCGAGCGCTCCCCACTCCCACGATCTCCGAGCGAGCGCTCCCCACTCCCACGATCTCCGAGCGAGCGCTCCCCACTCCCACGATCTCCGAGCGAGCGCCAGCGAGTCGAGGAGCCACCACCGCTCCTACCGCGAGGTCCGCGCCCTCCTCGACGCCGCCGACCTCGCCCCTCGCGTACGCGCCCACGCCCACGCCACCTTCGCCGCCCTCGCCCGGGCCGAGGGAGCGGTCCACGGTGTCGACCCCGACGACGTCCACTTCCACGAGGTCGGCGCGCTCGACGCCATCGGCGACGTGGTCGGCTGCGCCGCCGCCTTCGTCGACCTCGGGCTCGAACCCGACGCCGTCACCGCCTCCACCGTCACCGTCGGCCACGGCGAGCAGGCCTTCGGTGAGCACGGCCGCATCCCCATCCCCGGCCCCGCCGTCACCCATCTCGCCCGCGCCGCCCGCATGCCGATCACCGGCGGCCCCGTCGCGATGGAGATGACCACGCCGACGGGCGCGGCGCTGCTCGCGGCCTGGGCCACCGCGTACGCGCCCCTGCCGCCGATGGTCATCGACCGCGTCGGCCTCGGCGCCGGTACGCGGGACCCGCAGGGTGTGGCGAACCTCGTCCGGGTCGTCCTCGGCGAACCCACGAAGACCACCCACACCCCGACCACCCCCGTCGAGCCCGCCGTCATCCTCGAGGCCAACGTCGACGACCTCGATCCGCGACTGTGGCCCGAGGCCCTCGACGCACTCCTCGCCGCCGGCGCCCACGACGCCTGGCTCACCCCGATCCTGATGAAGAAGGGCCGGCCGGCCCACACGCTCGCGGTGCTGTGTGCGCCCGAGGACTCGGCGCGCCTCGTCGCCGTCATCGCCCGCCACACCACCACCCTCGGCGTGCGCGAGCGCCCCGTGACCAAGCACGTGCTCGACCGCCGCACCGACCGCGTCGACGTCGACGGTCACACCATCGACGTGAAGGTCGGCCTGATCGCCGGGGAGCCGGTCAACGCCCAGCCCGAGTTCGATCACTGCGCCGCCGCGGCCCGCGCACTCGGCCTCACTGCCAAGGAGGTCGTCGCCCGGGCCTCGGCCGCCTGGTGGAGCAAGAAGACGGGCGACGCCGCTAGCTGACCGCCCGCGCCGGCTCGTCGGTCTCGTCGCCCGCGCGGGGGGCCTTCCGGTGCGACCCCACCTTGATGCCGTGCTCGTGCCACCACAACACGATGGCAACCACGATGCCGATGGCCACCGTCGACGAGAAGATCTCGCGGCCGCGGAAGGCCACGGCCCCCAGGCTCGGTGACATCGGGATGATGCGGCCCAGGACATAGCCGAGGTTCAGGGCGGTCACGCGGAACAGCTCGATCAGGTCGAGCCGCGTCGCGCCGAGCAGCGCCATGGGCATGAAGCACATGAGGTCATACCAGGGCAGGGTGTACGCCGAGGTCGCCAGCCATGCGCCCGAGATCACCACCGACGACCTCACCGCGATCGTCAGCGGGTCGTGCTCGGGGTTCTTGCCGGGGGCCAGCCCCGGCACGGCCCGCCACGGCAGGACGCGCGACAACATCCAGCCGAGCACCAGGGTCATGCCCCAGGCCGACGCGCTCATCATCGACTGGATCATGTCGCCGTCGAGGAAGGGCTCGAGGAACCGCCGGATCGGGAAGGCCCACGAGGTCGACGCGACATAGCTGGCGTTCTTCGAGGCCGTCTTCAGCGCGTCCGGATAGATGAGCACGTAGGCGATGATGTTGGGGATCGCGCCGCCGATGCCGGCCAGGATGAACTTCTTGAGCTCCCGCCGATAGGCCCAGGCCATCGCCAGCCCGTAGATGCCGACCGTGGCCTTGGAGGTCATGCCGGTGCCGATGAGCAGTCCGGCGACCAGCGGGTTGCTCCGTAGGAACATGAACCCGGCGATCGCGAACGCGAGCCCGAGCGACTCGTTGTGGGCGCCCGCCGTGACGCCCCAGATCATCACCGGGCAGGCGACGGTCATCAGGATCGCGCGCGTCTGCAGGGCGGAGTCGTGCCGCGCGAGCCACGCGGTGGCGGCGCCGGCCGCCAGCAGCGCCCCGGTGAACACCAGCTGGAACCACATGACGATGTCGTGGACGTTCTCGCGGCCGAGCACGTTGGCCAGCCACATGACGAGGGTGAGCATGGGCCCGTACACGTTCACCGTGTCCTGCCAGGGGTCTTCCATCCAGCGAAGGACGGGGTCCCACTGGCCGCGGAGCACCTCGGCCGGGGTCACGGTGTAGGGGTCGATGCCCAGGGCGGACAGGCGCCCGTACGCGGCGTACATGAGGACGTCGGCCGAGGTCATCGGCGGGACGAGCGCGATCAGGATGTTCATGGCCGCGCCGAGGCCGAACAGTTTGCGGTTGTCGGGCCGCCACCCGGCGGCCACCGCGCGCCAGCTCACCCAGGTGGCGAGGGCGCCGATGATCACCAGGCCCCACCCGAGGATCGCGATGACCCAGTCGTTCGGGCGAGGGAGCCCGGCCGGCAGATAGTAGGGCGGCAGCAGTGATCCGTCACGCGGCCCGAGCGTCAGCGTCATGACCGAGGGGCCGCGGGCGCCGATGAAGACGCTCAGTGCCGTGAAGACCACCATGAGCCCGATCGCGACCTTCGGCGAACGGTGCCAGGGAGTGCCCGCCGGCGCCACGATCAGGTCTTCGCCGTCGGATCCCGGCGCGTCGTGGCGGGGCTCGGTCACTGTGGTCACATCACTGCCTCGATCTGGCGCGTGCAGGTCGACATGCGGGCGCGCGCGGACGGTTGGTCGCAGACAGGCTACTGCCTTTTCCGCGAGACCCCCGTTCCCGAAGGCCCGTCGCGACCCCGGAACCGGCGAACGGGCGGTCCCCCCGCCAACTCGCTAGTGTGCGGCCCATGGTGACCGAAACCCCCCGTCCGGGCAGGGAGACCCCCGCGCCCGGTGTCCACACCGAGGTCGGAGCACTGCGTACCGTGCTGCTCCACCGTCCCGGCAACGAACTGCGGCGCCTCACGCCGCGTAACAACGACGACCTCCTGTTCGACGGCATCCCGTGGGTCGACCGCGCCCAGGACGAGCACGACGCGTTCGCCGACACCCTGCGCTCGCGCGGCGTCGAGGTGCTGCTCCTGGCCGACCTGCTGGTCGAGACGCTGGCCGACGAGACCGCGCGCGCCCATGCGATCGACCTCACCTGCGACGACCTCCACATGGGTGAGACGCTGCGCCGCCAGCTGAGCGCGCGACTGCCCGAGCTCCACCCGGCAGACCTCGCCGAGGTCCTCATGTCGGGGCTGCGCAACGACGAGCACACCGGCCCGCGCACCCTCGTGACCTCGATGAAGGCCCACGAGGACTTCCTCATCGCGCCCCTGCCCAACCTCCTGTTCACCCGCGACTCGTCGGTCTGGATCGGCGACCGCCCGACCATCACCTCGCTCGCCATGCCGGCGCGCGAACGCGAGACCCAGCTGACCGAGCTGATCTACACGTTCCACCCGCGGTTCCGCGACCTGGCCGAGACCGGGCGTACGCCGCTCCACGGCTGGGGCGCAGAGCACATCGAGGGCGGCGACATCCTGGCTCTGGCGCCGGGCGTGCTGGCCATCGGCGTCGGCGAGCGCACCACCCCGGCGGGCGTCGAACAGTTGGCCCGCACCGTGCTCGGCCTCGACCTGGCCCACACGATCCTCGCGGTGCCGATCGACCAGGAGCGCGCGACCATGCACCTGGACACCATCTGCACCATGGTCGACACCGACAAGATGGTCATGTATCCCAACGTCGCCGACCGCCTGATGGCCCTCTCGGTGAAGCTCGACGGCAGCGACCTGGTGGTCAGCGACCAGAGCCCGTTCCTCGAGGCCGCCGCCGACGCCATCGGCCACCCCATCGAGCTCATCGACACCGGCCTCGACCCCGTGACCGCCGAGCGCGAGCAGTGGGACGACGGCAACAACACCCTGGCGATCTCGCCGCGGGTCGCCGTCGCCTACGAGCGCAACACCGAGACCAACGCGCGCCTCGAGGCCGCCGGCATCGAGGTCATCGCGATCTCGGGCTCGGAGCTCGGCTCGGGCCGCGGTGGGCCTCGGTGCATGAGCTGTCCGATCGCTCGGGACTGAACCGCGGCCAGGTGTCTCGGACCCGCACGCCGCAGGCGGCCCCGGCCGCCCAGCCGCCCCTGTTCCGGGTCGCCGCGCTGCCCGCGGTGGCGATGGCGGTGCTGCTGCTCGCGACCTCCACCCGCTACGACCTCCACGGCGACGAGCTCTATTTCCGGATGCTGCCGGTCGCGTGGTGGTACGAGGACCAGCCACCCCTGACCGTCTGGCTCAGCCGGTTGGCCGCCGCGGTGAGCGACGCCGCGTGGGTGCAACGCCTGCCCGCGATCATCGCGGCCGCGGCCGGCGTGGTCCTGGCGGCGTACGCCCCGCGGCTGTTGGGTCACGGCGTCGGCGTCCAGCGCGTCGCGGCGTGGGCCCACGCGGGCACCGTCTATCCGCTGATCGTCGGCCACGTCTTCCTCACCTCGAGCATCGACCTCGTGGTGTGGCAGGGCGTGATCGTCCTGGTCCTCGCGGCCCTGCGGGGGCGACCCGTCGCCCTGGCCTGGGCCGGCGTACTGGTGGGGCTGGGGTGCTGGAACAAACTGCTGGTGCTGTTCCTGGCGGCCGCGCTGGTGGCGGGCCTGCTGGTCGCCGACCGCCGCCTCCTGCGTACGCGGTGGGCGGCGCTGGGGCTCGCGTCGCTCGTGGTCCTGGGCGGGGCCCAGGTGGTGGCCCAGCTCGCCCACGGGCTCCCGATGTCGCAGGTGTCGGGCGACCTCATCGCCCTCAACGGCGGCACCAACCGGTGGCTCGTCCTGCCCCTGCTGGTCGCGTTCGTCGGGCCCCCGTTCCTCGGCGTCTGGTGGCGCGGGCTGGGCTGGCGCCCCACGGGCGCCCGGACCCCGCCCGTCCTGGCCGTCGCCGTCGCCCTCATCACGGGGTGGACGCTCCTGTTCCCCGCCCAGCCCTACTACCCCGTGGCGGCCGTGCTCCCGGCCCTGGCGATCGGGTGGGGCGCCGCCCGCGAGGCCGATGCCTGGGCCTGGCGCCACCGACGGGTGGTGGTGGCCGCGAACTCGGCGGTCGCGCTGGTGCTCTCCCTGCCGCTCCTGCCCACCTCCTCCGCCGTCTACCGCGCGGTCTCCGCGGTCAATCCGGTCCAGCGCGACCAGGCGGGCTGGCGGGGCTACGTCCAGCAGTTGGCGGCCGCCCGCGGCTCGGCGGACACCGCCGTGGTCACCGACGCGTACGCCCTGGCCGGCGCGGCGTCCCACTACGGGCCGGCGTACGGCATCGATCCCCGCCTGGTCGCCTCGGGCCACAACGCCCTGTGGAACCTGGGACCGCCCGCGACCGACGCCGTCCTGCTGGTGGGGGCACGGGCCGTGGAGCACCGGGCCCGGTTCACCGAGTGCACCGCGGCCGGCGCGCTCGAGGTCACCCGGAGCGATCCCTTCGGCGTGGCCGGATCGCCGATGCTGCGCTGCCGCGGCCCGATCGGGGGATGGGCGCAGGTGTGGCCCGGCTTCCGCCATCTGGGGGCCTGATCCCGGCACGCACGGGTGGCCGGCCGACGCGCCAGTGCCGCCCCGCCTCCCACAGCAGGAACCCGAGGAGGACGGCCACGGAGACCAGCTCCGCCACCCCGCGCGGGACCGGGGCGGCCTCATCGCCCGCCAGGTGGTCCAGACACGGCACGAGCGCCGCGGCCCCCAGCACCGCGCGGGCCCGCCCCACGCCGGCGGCCGCGGCGGGCCCGCCCCGGGCGGATCGAACCCCCGCGACCAGCAGACCGGCCGCAGGAACGGGCAGGGCGAGGACCGCACCCCCCATGTGCACCGCGGCGTCCGCGTCCGACGGGACCAGCGCCAGGAGGACGAGGCCGATGGCCAGGGACGCCACCGCGACCGTCAGGACGCGGCCCCAGCTCCGCGCCAGCCGGACGCCGGCGACCAGGACGCAGACCCCCGCGACGACCAGTCCCGCGTTGAACCGTGCCGCGTGCGGGGAACAGAGCCGATGCCCGGAACGCTCGACGCACGCGCCCGACCCGAGGTCGCTGAGCATGCTGTGGTCCCAGGAGAACGACGGGGTCGCACCGGCCAGGGCCCCGACGCATCCCGCGACGAAGGCCAGCACGCCCAGCACGAGAAGGCCGGACTCGAGTCGACGCGGACGGGCGTCAGACACCGCGCCCCACCAGCGACTCGAGCCGCCGCACCGCCGCACCCGTCCCGTCCTCCTCGCGGACACGCTCGCCGAGGGCGCGCGCCCGTGCCGCGACGTGCGGGTCGAGCGCCACGTGCAGCAGCCGCTCGAGGCGCGAGGCCGTCAGCAGCGGACGCGGCAGCCCGCGCGGGGCGACCCCGACCTCGTGGAGCCGATGGGCCCAGAAGAACTGGTCGGCCACATGGGGGACGACGACGGACGGGACCCCGGCGCGGACCACAGCGCCCGTCGTGCCCGCCCCGCCGTGATGGACGACGGCCGCCATCCGTGGCATCAGCGCGGCGTGGGGCTCGGGTCCCAGCAGGTGCACCCGCGAGCCGGGTGGGGTCTGGGCGGCCCCGGGGACCTGGACCGCCGCGCGGACCCCGAGCCGGCGGCAGACGCGCTCGACGAGATCGAGCAGCCGGTCCGGGTGGCGCTGCGGCATCGACCCGAATCCCACGAACACCCACGGTGGGCCCGGCCGATCCAGCAACGCCGCGGTGTCGGCCGACAGCCGACCGGGGTCGGGCGCGACCCACCAGCCCGTCACCGCGTCCCCGGGCGTGGCCGGCGACGCCGCCGGCGCGGCCAGCGCCGGGGAGTACGCGTGCAGCGACCCCAGGTCGTGGGTCGTGAACCCCGAGCGATGGTGGGCGACGATGTGCAGCCTGCCCCCCGACCACCATCCGTCGAAGCCCGCGAGCAGGGGCTCGGCGCGGCGCAGGGCCCACCGGGCCGTCCGGCGCACCGGGCTCGGGAGCGACCACGCGTACGGCAGGACGGGCATGGGTCCGTCGAGCCCGGCGCCCTCCGGCCACAGGTGCGCCCGGACGACCGGGACGCCCCGCTTTCGCGCGGCGGTCACGGCCGCCATGGCGAAGGTCGAGGCGACGACGACATCGGCCCCGTCCAGCACCGCGGCGGTCGGGGCGCCGACCGAGGAGATGAAGTCGGCGAAGACGTCGCGGGCGCGGTTGAGGCCCCGCAGGTCCCCCCGCCTCAGGGCCCGAGCGGCCGGCCCGCTCAACAGCGTGGCCGGGTCGCTGTCGACGGGTTCGACCTCCACCCCGCCCACGTCGCGGGACAGCAGCGAGCGGTGGGAGACCAGCACGGCCTCGTGACCCTCGGCGACCAGCCGTTCGGCGAGGGCCAGGAACGGGTCGAGATCACCCCTGCTGCCGACCGCCACGAGCACCACGCGCACAGTCCCGCCCGCCCTTCCGCCGCCGTTCCCGCTCTCCCGGTGGGACGCCCTGTCCCCGGCACCCACCCCGTCCATTGTTCCCGCACGCCCCAACCATCCGGCGCCCTCCGCGCGCCGTGGACACAGTCATCCGCCCGGCGGAGATCACCCCTCCCCCCGCTATCGTGACCCCGTGCCCACCCCCGTACGCCGCCTCGCAGCGCTCGCCGTCGGCGTCGCGCTCACGCAGGCGTGGGCCCACCCCGCGTACGCGGTGGACGGCGAGGGCGAGCCGTTCGACGCCACCACCTGCATCGACTACCCGCGCCAGGCGCCCATCATGGCGTGGGCGACCGACCGGCTGAAGGCCGAGAAGGCGTGGCCGCTGGCGACCGGCAAGGGGGTCACGGTGGCGGTCCTCGACACCGGCATCGACACCTCCGGCGTGGCGGCGCTGCAGCGCGCCGACGGGCGCCAGGTCGTGCGGGCGAGCTACAACTTCGCGGGCTATGACGCGATCCGCACCAACAACAACGAGCGCCGCACCGACTGCACCCACGGCACGAAGGTCGCGGCCCTCATCGCCGGCCACGCGCCGGAGGGCGGCGGCACGAACTTCGCGGGGGTCGCGCCCGACGCCGACGTGATCGGCATGCGTACGCTCCAGGCCGCCGTGCGCCTCGACGAGGAGAAGGCCAACAGGCCGGAGCCGCTCGAGCCGACGATCCGGGCGATCCGCCGCGCGATCGAGCTGAAGGTCAAGGTCATCAACATCTCGTCGTCCGGCACGGGCTCCCCCGAATACGAGCGGGCGATCGCCGACGCCATCGACGCCGGCATCGTCGTCGTCGCCGCGGCCGGCAACTCCGGCGCCGTGTCGCGGCTGACCTATCCGGCGGGTTACCCCGGCGTCATCGCGGTCGGCATGAGCGACATCAACGACAAGCCCCACGAGAAGTCCCAGTCCAACGAGCGCCTCAGGGTCAGCGTCGGCGCCCCGGGCGTCGAGTTGCTCGTCCCGAACCCGGGCACCGCCGGCGCACCGGCCTGGCAGACCGACACCGGCACGAGCTTCGCCGCCCCGCAGGTCACCGGCGTGGTCGCGCTGATGCTCGAGCTCCAGCCCGACCTCACGCCCGCCGAGGTGAAGCGCCGCCTCGAGGACTCGGCCGACCCGCCCACGGCCGGGTCGCCCGACCGGCAGCTGGGCCACGGCATCGTGAACCCGTACGCGGCCCTCACCTCCCTGCCCGCGAGCGCGCGTACGCCGCGGGCCACCCCGAAGCCCCCCGCGGGTCGCGCCCCGATGCCGAACGACCGCCCGCTGACGAGCGGCCCGGGCGACGACATCGCGCTCGTCGTGGGTCTGGTCGCGGTCCTCGGCATGGGCCTGGCCGCGGCGCTGTACGCGGCGTACCCGTTCGGGAAGCGCCGCAACTGGCGCCCGTGAACCACGTTCCCTGAGCGAGGCCGCCCCCCCTCACGTTCCCTGAGCGAGGCCGCCCCGCCCCCACGTTCCCTGAGCGAGGCCGCCCCGCCCCACGTTCCCTGAGCGAGGCCGCCCCGCGGCCGAGTCGAAGGGTTAGAACTCCTTCTCCGGCGTGTGCACCGTCTGCACCAGCACCTTGCCCGACCGCGTCACCAGCGTGCCGCGGCCCGGCGGCAGGGCCGTCGGCTTCACGTCGCCGACGAGCGCACCCTCGTCCTTGGGTCCCGACATGACCAGCGCGGGCGACTGGGCGTCCTTCATGCGGGCGAGGATCTGGTCGGAGAACGCGGCGCGGCCGGCGCCGCCCATGCCGCGGCCGATGATGATGTGCAGGCCGATGTCGCTCGCCTGCTGCACGAGCCGCGCGAAGTCGCGCAGGGGGTTCTCCATGCTGGTGGCCACGAGGTCGTAGTCGTCGATCACGACGAACACCTCCGCGCCGTCCCACCACGACCGGTTGCGCAGCTCCTCCTGGCTGACGTCGGGGCCGGGCAGGCGCGTGGCGACGGCCTCGGCCAGCCCCTGGCCCATCTCGGTAGCGGCCTGCGACGAGGCGCAGTACGCCGCCAGGTATTCGTCGGGCACCAGCCCGAGGTGGGACCGGCGGTAGTCGATGAGCAGGATCTTCGCGTCCTCGGGCGAATAGTTCGCGACGATGCCCTCGAGGAACGTGCGGATCAGCGTCGACTTGCCCGACTCCGGGGCGCCGTAGAAGTAGAAGTGGTTCTCGACCTCGGGGTCGAACCACACCGGCGCCAGCTCGAGCTCGTCGACGCCGATGGGGAACGCGCGCCCCCGGCCCTCGGTGACGCCGGGCAACTGGTCGGGCGCGAGGTCGTCGGGAAGCATGCGTACGGCCGCGGCCTTCGGACCCTTCCACGCCGCCGCGATGCGCGCGACGGTGTCGCGCACGCCGTCCGACAGCGTCTCGGGATCGTTGTCGGCGTCGACCCGCGGGAGCGCGACCAACATCTGCAGCTCGTCGTTCGACAGGCCGCGGCCAGGCCGGCCGGCCGGCACGAGCTGGGCGACCTTGCGGTTGATCTCCGACTCATAGGGGTCGCCGAGCTTGAGCTCGATGCGTGACTGGAACAGGTCGCGGATGGCCGCGCGGAACTCCGACCACTTGCCCGACGCCGCCATGAGGTGGATGCCGAAGCTCAGGCCGCGCTGGGCCAGCTGGGTCAGGGTGTCCTCGAAGTCGTCGAAGTCCTGGCGCAGCGTCATCCAGCCGTCGACGACGAGGAACACGTCGGCCGCGAAGCGGTCGGCGGGGATCGACCCGTTCGCCCGCCCACGCCGGTAGGCCTGCATCGACTCGACACCGAGCTCGGCGAACTGGCGCTCGCGGGCCGACAGCAGCGAGGTGAGCTCGGCGATCGTCCGCTTCACCCGGTCGGTGTCGAGGCGGCCGCAGACCGAGCCGACGTGGGGCAGCCCGCGCAGCGACGACATCGCGCCGCCGCCGAAGTCGAGGATGTAGAAGCCGACCTCCGCCGGCGTGTTCAGCAGCGCGAGGCTCATGATGGTCGCGCGCAGCGCGGTCGACTTGCCGGCCTGCGGTCCGCCGGCGATGCCGAGGTGACCGGCCGAGCCCGCGAAGTCGAGCCACATCGGGTCGCGGCGCTGCTGGCGCGGGCGGTCCACGAGCGCGACCGGCGCCTGCAGCCGCCCGTGGGCCCGCGGATCGCTGGTCGTGAGGCCGCGGCCGGGCAGTTCGGCCAGCGCTCCCTGGTCGCCCAGCGACGACGCGAGCAGTTCCGCCACGGTCGGGGGGACGTCGAGCGGCGGCAGCCAGACCTTGTGGGCCGGCCACTGCCCCTGCCCGCGCAGGCGGCCGACGACGATGTTCAGCAGCGTCTCGTCGTCCTCGTCGTCAGGGACGGCGCGCTTGGCGGGCTTGTCCTGGGCCGGCGCCTCGACCGCCTTGGGCTCGGGTGCGGGCGGCAGTTCGGGCGCGACGAACCCCGGCACGAAGGGCAGCACCGGCGGCACCCAGACCTCGGTGTGGTCCTCGAGGTCGGAGGCGTCGGCCAGGCCGTCGTTGCTGCGCTGCACCGGCGCGGTCGAGCCCTTCCACGGCCCCGACACGTACGCGGCCTTGAACTGCACCATGTTCGTCGTGTCGTATTTCAGGTAGCCATTGCCCGGCGCGCTCGGCAGCTCGTACGCGTCCGGCACGCCGATGACCACGCGCGACTCCTGCGGCGAGAACGTACGCAGGGCGATGCGATAGGACAGGAACGTGTCGAGGCCGCGGAGCTTGCCCTCCTCGAGGCGCTGTGACGCCAGCAGCAGGTGGACGCCGATCGAGCGGCCGATGCGACCGATCTGGATGAACAGGTCGATGAACTCCGGCCGCGCGGTCAGCAGCTCAGAGAACTCGTCGACGACGATGAACAGCGACGGCATCGGGGCGATGTCGGCGCCGTCCTGGCGCGCCGCCTCATATTCCTCTCGGTTCTTGATGTCGCGCGTCTTCAGCTCGGCGTTGGTCGCCGAAAGGACCTCCATGCGGCGGTCGAGCTCGCCGCCGATGGCGTCCTGCATGCGGTCGACCAGCGTGAGCTCGCCCTCGAGGTTGGTGATAACGGCCGACACGTGCGGCAGCTCTTCGAGGCCCGCGAACGTCGCGCCGCCCTTGAAGTCGACGAGCACATAGTTCAGCTGGTCGGGCCCGTGGGTCATCGCGAGGCCGAGCACGAGCGTACGCAGGAACTCCGACTTGCCGGAGCCCGTCGCGCCGATGCACAGGCCATGGGGGCCCATGCCGGCCATCGCCGACTCCTTGATGTCGAGCTCGACGGGCTGGCCGTTGGTGCCGTTGCCGACGGGCACGCGCAGGCGCTGGTGGAGCGGGCGCAGCTTCCACGCGCGCGAGGTGTCCATGGTGGTCGGGTCGCCGACGCCGACCATCGACGGATAGTCCTTCGGCGCCTCGAACACCGGCGCCTCCGTGGCCTCCTCGACCTCGACCGGTCCCGCGCCGGAGGGCATGCGGTACGCCGCCATCCCCCGGGCCAGCATCTCCGCCATCACCATCGGCAGCGCATCGGCCGGGCCGATCTCCGAGGCCTGCACCTGGGGACCACGCCGCAGGTGGACCACGAGGTTCCCGGGGGCCTCGGGGTCGTCGGCCTGCGGGCGTACCTCCATCGCGACCGTGCCCGGCTCGAGGCGCCGCGGGGCCTCGGTCAGGCGCGACACCTCGAGTGTCGTCGCCGTCGTGCCGGGCGCCGCGAACGGGGCGGCGCTGACACCGTCGACGCCGTCGGTCACGACCACGATGTGCCGGAGGGTGTCGTTCTCCAGCGAGCCCACCGCGCCCTCGGCCACCTGCGCCAGCTCGACCGCGCTGGTCGCGAACAGGCGCGTCGCGCCCACGCCGTCGGTGCGGCCCGGGTGCTGCGCGTGCGGCAGCCACTTGGCCCAGTCCCACAGGTGGACGCGGTCGGGCGCGACGCAGAACATGATGCGGAACTCGCTCGGCGCGTGCCACGCCGCCATCTGCGCGACCATCGCGTACGCCAGCCTGCGCGCGGGATCGTTGTCGCCGAGGATCTGCACCAGCCGGTACGCGGGCACGTCCACCGAGATCGGCATCGACGCCACGCGGCGGTGGGTGTTCATGAACCGTCGCAGCGCGCCGACGGTGAGCGGCTCGAGGTCCTCGACGGGCTTCGACTCCGGTGGCGTGATGCGCTGGGCGAAGTTCTGCAGGCCGAGCCCGACGCGGATCGACCCGAAGTCGTCGTTGTCGCTGCGACGCTCCCACATGCGCCGGTTGCCGGCGATGGGCCACAGGTCCTTGGGGTCGGGGTGGATCCACAGCATCGCGCGCCGCTGGTCGTCGGCGGTGTCGCGCACACGGCGGCGCATCTGGCCGAGATAGCGGAAATAGTCGCGGCGGGCCGCGTCGAGCTCCTGGGCCTGGTCGTCGTTGCCGCGGCCGACCTGCGTCATCATCATGCCGAGCATCGAGACGCCGTACATGCCGCCCATCACCGCGCCGAGCGGGCCACGGGTGCCGGCCGACGACGTCATCATCATGGCCATGGCGCCGGCGCCGGCCAACATCGGCAGCATCATCAGGATGCTGCGGAAGCCGTTGCTCTTGACCGGGGGCGGGATCTCGGGGGGCGCCTCCAGCAGCAGGTCGCCCCGGGGCATGCTCGGCCCGGACGCCCGCTTGGGCCGGTTGAAGGTGATGGTCCCCACGGCCGGTCACACTAGTGCGCGGGCGTGCCACTGGGCGACGGGGCCGGGGGTGCACCCCCAGGCACTAGGCTCACCGCTCGTGAGCACAGGTGTGGACCAGGGGACGGGCGAAGACCTCGCGCGCGTGACGGTGATCTCTCCGACGCGGCGCATCGACCTCGCGCTGCCCGGCGGCACCCCCCTGGTCGACCTTCTCCCCAACATCGTCCGCTTCGCGGGCTATGAGGGTGGCTCCACCAACGACGCCCAGCAGGCCTGGGTCCTGCAGCGGTTCGGCGAGGACCCCCTCGACGTCAACCAGGACGTCGGCGAGCTCGGACTGCGCGACGGCGAGACGCTCCACCTGCGCCAGCGCCAGGCGGCCATGCCCGACGCCGCCTTCGACGACGTCGTCGACGCCGTGGCCACCGCGACCGGCACGCAGCCGGCCTGGCGCCCCGTCGACGGACAGCGGTACGCCCTCGCCCTCCTCGCCGTCGTCGCGATCGCCATTCCGGGGGCGGCCGCGCTGGCCGCACCGGGGTGGCTGGTCTCGGCGGGCGTGCTGCTCCTGAGCCTCGCCTGCGGGTTCACCGCGATCCTGCTCGCGCGGGCCTTCGGCCAGCGGCCGGTGGCCGGCACGCTGGCGTGGGTGTCGACCGCGCTGGCGGGGGTGGGCGCCTTCAACCTGCTCGTCGGCACCTTCGTCCCCGAGACCGGCGACGTGCCGGTCCAACTGCTCTGCACCGCGGCGTTCGTGCTCGTCGCCGCGGGCGCCATGGCGCTCGGCACGCAGGTCACCGCCTACCACCTGCTGGGGGTCGCCCTCTCCGCCCTCGTGGTCGTGGCGACCGCGATGGCGGTCGTGCTGATGCCCGGCGGCGGCCTCCACGCGAGCGCGATCGCGCTGGCGCTGGTGCTGGCGGTCACGCCGCTGCTGCCCGGGATCGCGTTCCGCATGGCGCGCGTGGCGATGCCGAACCTGCCGTCCACGGCCGAGGGCCTGATGGCCGACAAGACTCCGGTGCAGTCCGACATCGTCGAGCGCGCCATCTCGGCCGACCGCTTCCTCGGGGGATTCCTCGTCGCGACGGGACTGTCGGCGGTGTTGCTCTCGATCCCGGTGTTCCTCGGCGCGTACGGCTGGGCCCCGGTGGCGCTGCTGGCCGCGGTCGCCCTGGCCCTCCTGTTGCGGGCGCGGGCGTTCACGGGCCGCATGCAGCGCACATGGCTGCTGGTCGGCGGCACGCTCGTCGGGCTGATGGCGGTCGCCAAGTGGCTGTCGACGATCCAGACCCCGATCTTCCAGGCGCTCGCGGGGCTCGCGGTGGTCGTGCTCGCGGTGTGGCTGCTGGGCCAGTACGCGACCTCGCAGTGGAACCGCGTCATGTCGCCGGTCTGGGGACGCTGGGGCGACATCCTGGAGTGGCTGGCGATCATGGCGATCGTGCCACTGCTGCTGGCGGTGCTGGACGTGTATTCGTGGGCGTACGGGCTGGGCGGCTGACGCCCCACGCTCCCTGAGCGAGCGCAGCGAGTCGAAGGGTCCCTGACCGAGCGCCCCTCCCACGTTCCCTGAGCGAGCGCAGCGAGTCGAAGGGTCATGGGACAATCGCCCCCATGACCACCGAGCACCCCGGCTTCCGCCTGACCCGCACCGATTCCGTCCTGCGCCTCACCCTGTGCCGCCCCGAGAGGCGGAACGTGCAGACGCCGTCGATGTGGCTGGCCATGGCCGAGGTCGCCCGCACCCTCCCCGCCGACGTCCGCGTCGTCGTCATCGACGCCGAGGGCCCCGACTTCTCGGCCGGGCTCGACCGCGTGATGCTCGGCGCCGAGGTGCCGAAGGGCGAGCCGAAGATGCTGTCGATCGCCGCCAACCGCGGCCCCGCCGAGACCGCGCGCCTCATCGCGACGTTCCAGCAGGCCTTCACGGCCTGGGGCGAGTGTGACGCGATCGTCGTCGCGGCCGTCCAGGGCAACGCCATCGGCGCCGGGTTCCAGCTCGCGCTCGCCGCGGACCTGCGGGTCGTCGCCGCCGACGCGAAGCTGTCGCTGCGCGAGACCAGCCTCGGCCTCGTGCCCGACCTCGGCGGGACGCTCCCCCTGGTGCGGACCGTCGGCTATTCCCGCGCGCTCGAGGTCTGCCTGACCGGCCGGGCGATCGAGGCCCAGGAGGCCGTCGCCGCTGGGCTCGCGACGATCGTGGCCCCCAACGACCGGCTGGGCGCGGTCACCGACGCCGTCGTCGAGGCCGTCCTCGAGTCACCCGAGAGCGCGGTGCGCGCGATCAAGAAGGTGCTCCGGGAGGCGGTCACCAACGACCCGGCCGGCCAGCTGCTCACCGAGCGCACGGCCCAGGCCGAGCTGCTGGTCGAGCTCGTCGGCGGCTGGAACAAGCCGATGGACGACCACCACGACCACGACCACGGCGACCACGACCACGCGCACTGACGGCCCGCCCCCGCGTACCCCACGATGACTCACACCTTGGCTCGCTAATGCGGATCTGGGGTACGCGCGGCTGGACGATCTGCGGAGATCGGCCGCCGGAGCCCGAAAATTGCCTCGCCATCGCCGATCTCTGCACATCGTCCACAGGCGCGCCCCGTACGCCCCGCCCACATCGTCCACAAGCGCGCCCTGTAGGCTGGCTCAGCGCGACAGCGCCTCGGTCCAGCGCGACGCCACCCCGTCGATCCGCGCCCGCGCGTCGGGGTTGCAGCTCGCGGACGCGTCCCGCACGACGTCGTTCCCCGCGTACGCCCTGATCGAGCTCGACCCCGCCCCCGGCGCACACGTGGCCGTCTCCTTCGGCGGCAGTTGGCCCAGCGACGCGACCGCGTCCTCCCACAACCCCGCCGGCATCGGCTTGCGCACCGGCGCGGCCGGCGGCGCGTCATACGTTCCCTCGGTCGGGGTCAGCACCACCCGATAGCCGGGTCCCTCGCCGGAGTAGGCATACTCGATCCGCGACACCCGCGCCGCCGTGGGCACCGGCGTGAACGACGGCCCGGTCGGCCCGGACGCGCTCGGCGTACGCCCGGCCTCGGCGGTCGACGGCGCCGCAGTGGGTACGCCGGGCGGCGCCCCCTCCTTCGCACACCCCGCGAGCGCCAGCGCCGCCAGCACCCCCACCGCCAATACCCATACGCCCCGTACGCCCACTCCGCCCCGCACCCTCACCGTCACCCTCCGAACAGCAGTTGGTATTCGAGCGGCGTCGGTCGCACCGCCAGCTTCACGATGCGGCGCGGCACCGCGAGCATGACCTCGTCGTTCGCCATCAGCTCGCAGGCCCGCACCTGTCGCTGGTTCAGGAAGTACGCCCGCCTCATGTGCTCGATCGTGTCGGGGTTCTCCGGCGTGATCAGGCCGAGGTCGCAGGCCCTCAGGTTCTGCACGGCGTCGTCGGCCTCCATGTCGGCGACGACCAGCACGGCCTGCCACGGCCCGACCGTCGCCTGCGACCCGTCATAGCGCTCGGCGTCGTCGACGATGAGCGATGGCCGGTAGGGCCGCCCCGCCTCCGGCAGCGGCTGGCCCGCGCCGACCAGGTCGGCCGTGCCCCCGTGCGCGTGGATCCGCTCCACGAGCGTGCTCCAGTTCCGCGGCTGGTCGGTCACCACCGACACGTGCGCGCCCATCGACAGCGCGCGGAACGACAGCAGCCACGCGACATATTGCGGCACCGCGAGCACCAGCCGCGTGCCGCGTTCGCGGAACAGCCGGATCGACACCGGGCCCTTCGGCCCCTCGCCCAGCACCATCCCGCTCGGCCCGGTCCTGATCACGCCCTCGCGCGCCGGCGCGTCCGGCAGCACCCATCCGCTCACCATGACCACCTCACAGCGCGACCCCTCGCCCGAGCGGCACGGTCGCCAGCATCGCCGGCACCTGCGTACCCCCGGCCAGCGCCAGCGGCACCGCCCGCCCCGCCTGGCGCGCGAGGTGGGCCACCGCGGCGTCGGCCGCCTGCCCCGTCGGCGCGACCACGCGTACGCCGCCCGACGCCTCGCGTCCGGGCTCCAGCGTGTATGCGGTCACGCCGAACAGCACCGGCGCCGACGCCAGCGCGTCGTTGAGGCGCTGATAGGTCTGCGACGGGTTGTTCCCCCAGCGCTTCACCACCTGACCGGCGTGGACCAGCCCGTCGCACTCCCACCGGCCCCACCGCTCGACGGAGCGCGAGCCCGAACCCGGCTCGAGGCCCGCACCCGACGTCAGCCCCAGCACCTCCTGCACCTGCGCCGCGGTCAACATCTGGGTGTCCACGCCGACGCGCTTGAGCACCGACTGCACCCGGTGCAGGCCGAACCGCAGCGTCGCGTGGATGCCGGGGATGCCCTCGCCGCGCCGCGTCACCGCGGACAGGCAGCGCGTCGGCTCCAGGCGTACGCAGATCCAGGTCCGTCGGACGGCGGGCGGGACGACGGGGGCCGTCTCGCGATAGGCCGCCGCAGCCGCCGATCCCTCGCCCAGCATCAGCACGGCGGGCGCCGGGACCGTGTAGGTCACCACCTGGATGCCGGCGAAGACGATGTCATCGGAGACGGTCAGTCCCTCGAGCGACCCGAGGTCGATCTCGGCCCCGGAGTCGGCGAGGAGGTCGTCGTCGGCCAGCACGCCGAGCACGGCGACCCACCCGTCGCCCTCCGAGACCACGCCGATCTCCTCGCCGCGCGCGGTCCGGGCGCCGACCACCTTGAGTCCCGACGCCCACGTCGCCACGGGCACGAGGTCGGGCGGCACCCGCCGGCCCCGGACCCCGTCGCCCTGCCGACGCCCGTACGCCCACCTGAGCCGCGCCCAGCCGACCAGCGAGCGCCCGCCGAAGACGGGCACGACCAGCACCAGGACCACGATCATGAGGATGCCCCCGGCCATGATGCCGAGGGTGTTGCGGGCCAGCAGGAACACGACGGCGACGAGCAGCGCGATCTCGATCGCGACCAAGCTGGGGGCGTTGCGCAGCAGCCACGGCCGGCGCAACTCTCGCACCCCCCGGTCGGTCGGTCGCGCCACGGTGTCCCCTGTCGTCAGAATCGGGCCCCCTCACCACGGGGCTCGTCAGAATCCGGCACCACTCTAGGGGGCCACCCGGGTCGACTGATGACACCCGGGCGGGGAAGAATGCGAACCGCTCGACCACGCCCAGGAGTCCGGAAGGAGGCGCATGGCCAGCCGCAAGGACCTCCTGAAGGCCCACACGTTCATCACCGGACGCCTCGTGGCAGCGCTGGTCGACCGCAACCCGGACGATCCCGAGCCGCCGCTGCGCCGCCTCACCACCGGCACGTTCGTGGGCATCATGATCGGCATCCTCGTGCTCGCCGGCTTCGGCGTCGTCGGCCTCATCAAGCCGGGCAGCTCGAAGAACTGGCAGGCCGACAAGACCGTCATCATCGACTCGGGCTCGGGCGGCGTGCTGGTGTTCCTGGAGAACAAGCTCTATCCGGTGCACAACATCACCTCGGCCAAGCTGGCGACCGGCGGAGGCCAGGTCAAGACCGTCAAGCCGTCATCGCTCCGCGACTTCCCGCGCGAGCGCCCGATCGGCATCAGGGCCGCCCCCGCCGAGCTCCCCGATGCCAAGGACATGACGGCCTGGCCGATGCGCACCTGCAGCGTCGCCCCGCCCGTGGGCGCCCGCGGCGACGAGCGCTTCACCACACTCGAGGTCGGCACCGGCGAGGTCCCCGGCTCCACCACCTCGTTCGTCGCACGCGGCGATGGGGTCGGCGGCAAGGAATACCTGGTGGCCGAGGGCCGCGCGTACGAGATGCCCACCCACGCCCTCGCGCTGCACCTGGGCTTCGGCGAGCAGGTCGTACGCCCGGGCGACGCCTGGTTGCGCGCGCTCCCGCAGGGGCCGGCGCTCAGGCCGCTCGAGATCTCGGGCCGCGGGTCTCGCTCCAAGAACCCGGTCCAGGGCTTCGACCCGACGATCGGCACGGTCATGCACGTCGAGGGCGCCGTCCGCTCCTGGTATGTCCTGCTCGCCGACGGCCTCAGCGAGATCTCCCCGCTCGAGGCGGCCGTCCTCGAGGTGTCCACCGGCAAGCGGTCGATCGCCGTGAAGGCCAACGATGCCAACGATGCGCGCAATCCGCTGCTCCGGTCGGTGGGCCACCCCTCCATGCCGTTCGCGCTGCCGACCCGCTCCCCCATCGCCGACCCCGCGCGGTCCAGCGTCTGCGCCACGTGGGCGGGCGCCGGCCAACAGCCCCGCATCGCCTTCGGCGCCGCCACGCCCCCGGTGTCCCAGCAGGTCGCCGATCCCGACGTGGCCGACGCCATCGTGATGCCGTCGCTGCGCGGCGCGCTGCTGCGCTCGGAGGGCTCGATCGGCCCCGCCGACCCGGGCAGCCTCGTCGTCGCGGGCCAGCGCTACGGCATCGCCGACGCCGACGCCAAGGCCGCGCTCGGCTATGGCCAGATCGCCCCCACGCCCGTCTCCCCCGCCGTCCTGAAGCTCATTCCCGACGGCCTTCCCGCGGGCCAGAGCCTGTCGGTGCGGGCCGCCACGGAGATGTCCTGAGTCACCGCGCGTACTCGTCTAAGTCACCGCGCGTACGCGCCTCCGGGCCGCTGCTCAGCCCTCCTAGGTAGGCGTACTCACCTGCGTACTCAATCGCCGAAAAGTGCGCGGATCGCCCTCCACGGCGACCCTCCCCGCTCCTAAGGTCTTTCTCAGATGGCATCCGGAAAGCCGGGTGACGCAACCAGGGCGGAACCCCCGCCACTCACCCCCGGGTGTGACCCACACTCGGCCGAACTGGAGGAATCATGGCAACCGAATCGCATTCACCGGAAACCCTCGCCAAGGCCGCTGACAAGGTCGAAGAGGCCTACGGCACGATCGAGCGTAAGATCCAGAAGAAGCTCTACTCCGAGATCGAGGCCCTGATGACGAAGTGGCAGGGCGACGCCGCGCGCGCCTTCTACAAGTCGTTCCAGGCCTACGACAAGGAGTTCTCCGATGTGCAGAACTCGCTGAACGAGCTCCACAAGAAGCTCGTGCAGACCGGCGTCGACTACAACAAGAACGAGGTCGAGCAGTCCCAGACGGCCGCCAACCTCCAGAAGCTCATCGGTCGCTGACCGCTCACCCACCCACCGGAAAGAGAGAAAATCATGTCGGATCAAGTTTCTTTTGAATACAGCTACCTCCAGCAGGGTGTGGATGACCTCAACACCGCCAAGCGCGAGATGGCCACCGCCAAGCAGACCATGCAGCAGGAGATCAAGTCGATCCTCGGCGAGACCTGGACGGGCCCGTCCTACGAGGCCTACCAGGCCGTCCTCCGCGAGTGGGACCAGTCGATGGAAGAGATGGAGCGCATCGCCAACGGCATCTCGACCGCCCTCGGCACGATCTCCTCGAACTACTCGGACAACGAGCGTCGCATTCACGGCCAGTGGGCCTGATCACTCGCTGATCCACCTGTACGCGTGACACCGGGTGCGGCCTTCGGGTCGCACCCGGTTCTGCGTCACCGCGTACGCGCGGGGTCCTTGGACGCCCTCCCGCGTACGCGGGGTCCTTGGACGCCCTCCCGCGTACGCGGGGTCCTTGGACGCCCTCCGCGTACGCGGGGTCCTTGGACGCACAGGTGGAACCTTCCAGCCTCAGGGATTTCCCCCGCGACCCCCGGAACGTGGATCGTTGGAGACACGTCAGTAGGTGTGGCCCCCCGCACCGACGAGCCCCAGGAGCAATCGTGCGCATGATGACCGATGGAGGCGGCGGAACCTCCCGCACCGCAGTGACCTCCGGCGTCACCGTCGACCCCGGTGACATCCGCGACTTCGCGCGTTTCCTCGACGAGATGGCCCGCGAGGTGAAGCTGGTCGAGGAAGCCCTCAAGGCCCGACACGAGGCGGCCGATCCCCTGGAGTTCGGCGCCTACTACGCCTCGCAGGCGGCCCAGAAGCGCCACGAGCAGTCCCTGCGCGCCGCGGTCGACAACGCGGAAGCGCTGCGTACGCGCGTGGAGGAACTGGCCGGAGGCACCCTGGCGCTGGCGCGCCGCTATTCCGACCTGGAAGAGCTCAACCGCGCGATCGGCGGCGACGTCGCCGACGCGCTGCGCAGGAAGGCCTGACATGTTGGCGGCACATGACGGCGGCGGCGGAAGCAGCCGCGACTACCATGGCGCGACCCAGCGCGAGCTCTTCGCGACCATCGCCTCGGTCGACACGGTGGCGCTCGATTCTGCGGAGACCCTGTGGCGCGACACCGCGGCACGCCTGCGCGACATCAACGAACTGGTGGAGGCGCGGCTGCGCGCGCTGACCGGTGCGGACGGCTGGACCGGCCAGGGGGCCGACACGTTCCGCACCGTGGTCGACCACGACCTGGTCAAGACCCTCGGCGCGTTCGCCACGACCGCCGACAAGTTCGCCGACGCCCTGAGCCCCATCAACGCGAAGGTCGGCCAGTCGACCGGCACCGCGATGGTCAACGACATCCCGTGGGACAACGACACCCAGTGGCGCGTCGACCGCGAGGAGCAGGACCAGACGTTCTTCGGCAAGGTCGACGAGGTCGTCACCGGCGATGACGACGGCCTGCAGGAGCGCGAGCGCAACGCGGACTACTTGGTGCTCGACGGCGGCAACGGCGAGCGCGCCCGTCGCGCGAAGCCCGACTGGGAACTCCTCACACAGACGACCCCCCTCGTCGCGCCGCCCGAGGTCTTCACGGTCACCAGCACCGCCGTCACGCCCCACACCCACCAGTTCGATCGCCGCATGGAGGCCCTCAGCCTCAACCAGGTCCCGCGCGAGAACGTCCGCACCAGCGCGGCGTCGGTCCAGAAGGCGATGGAGGCGTACGCGCCCCCGGTCCTGGAGCCGGTGAAGTTCACGGCGAACGACGTGGGCGGCACGCCGGACGGTGGACAGCGGCCGCCGTCGACCGCGCCGTTCACGTCCCCGTCGACGCCCTCGCCCGAGCTCCAGGCTCCGCGCGGCCCCGAGTTCGGCACGAACCCCGGCAACGAGACGACTCCGGGCTCGGTCAACCCCGGCCCCGTCAACCCCGGCCCCGTCAACCCCGGCCCGGTCAACCCGCCGGGGCCGCATCCCGGCGTCGAGCCGCAGCCCGGCGTTCCCGAGGGCCCCGGCCTCACCCCCGGTGGGCCCACGACGCCCGGCGTCCCCGGCCCCGGCGAGAACGGCGGCCCCTTCGGGCCCGGCACCCACGGCCCCGGCACCGTGCCGGGGTGGGAGAACGACACCAGCAAGCTCCCGACCGAGGAGCCCGGGACGAGCGCCGCGGGCTGGGATTCCGGCACCGGTCCGGGTCGTGGGCCGATCACGACGCCCGCCCTCGGCGGCCCCTCCCTGCAGGGCCCCGGTCTGGGCGGTTCCGGTCTGGGTGGCCCCGGCGGTCTGGGCGGCCCCGGCGGCGGCTTCGGCGGTCCGGGCGCGCTGGGCGGTCCCGCTGGCGCGGGTCTCGGCGGTCGCCCCGGCGCGACGGGCGCACCGGGCGCCAGTCGCCCCGGCCTCATCACTCCGACCCCGGGGGCTTCGTCGAAGTCCGGCACCGGAACCCTGGGCGGTTCCCGCCCCGGTGGCGCGAGCGGTCCGTTCTCGGGGCAGTCGGGTTCGTCGTTCCGCATGGGTCCCCACGGCAAGGGCATCGTCAACCCCGGCAACGTGGGCTCGATGGCCGGCCCCGCGGGCGGCCCGATGGGCGGCGCGGGCGCGGGGGCGGGGGCCCGCAATGGCTCGAGGCGTGACGAGGACCGATCCGAGGGCCACCAGACGTGGCTCGAGGAGGACCAGGACGTCTGGACCTACAACGACGGGCAGCGCGCGGGAGACATCTGACGCGGCGGCTCCTCGTCTCGGCCGCAGGCGGCCTCGCTCGGAGAGCGTTCCCCGAGCGAGCGCCCGGTCCCACGTTGGCTGAGCGAGCGCCAGCGAGTCGAAGCCACCGCCCCTCGCCCTCACGTTCCCCGAGCGAGCGCCCGGTCCCACGTTGGCTGAGCGAGCGCCAGCGAGTCGAAGCCACCGCCCCTCGTCCTCACGTTCTCCGAGCGAGCGAAGCGAGACAAGGAGCTACTTCAGCAGCTTCGACAGCCGCCGGTCCGCCAGCTTCTTCCCGCCCGTCTGACACGTCGGGCAATACTGCAGCGACGAGTCGGCGAACGACACCTCCGCCACGGTGTCGCCGCACACGGGACACGCCTCCCCCGTCCGTCCGTGCACCCGCATCCCCGACTTCTTCTCCCCCTTCAGTGCCGCCGCGGCGAGCCCCGCCGAGCGCGCCACCGCGCCGGTCAACTCGTCGCGGAGGGCCGCGTACAGCCGTTCGCGTTCCTCACCCGACAGCCCCGACGCGGCCTTGAACGGACTGAGTCTCGCGGCGTGCAGGATCTCGTCGGAATAGGCATTGCCGATGCCGGCGATGATCTTCTGGTCGCGCAGCACGCCCTTGACCTGGGCCCGGCCCGCGTCGTCGAGGATGCGGCCGAACGCCTCGGCGGTGAAGTCGTCGGCCAGCGGCTCCGGCCCGAGCGTCGCGATGCCCGGCACCTCGGCGAGGTCGGCGACGACATACACGGCGAGCTTGCGCTGCGTACCCGCTTCGGTCAGCTCGAACCCCGACTCGTCGTCGAGCACGACGCGCAGTGCCAGCGGGCCCTTGCCGGGCCGCGCCGGCGTCGCCGGCATCGCGTCCTTCCACTTCAGCCAGCCCGCGCGCGCGAGGTGGAACGCGAGCCAGGTTCCATCGCAGTCGAGGCAGACGAACTTGCCGCGGCGCTCGACCCGCGTGACCTCCAGCCCGTGGAGGGCCGACAGGGGCAGGGCGAACGTCTTCAGCGCCGAGAACGCGGCCAGGTCGACCCGGGCGACCGCGTGCCCGACGCACCGCTCTTCGAGGAACGCACGCAGCGACTCGACCTCGGGCATCTCCGGCATGGGCTCAGTCTGGCACGGCTCCCCAGTCGGGCGCCGGAAGTTCGAGTGCCCGTTCCAGGCGCCAGAGGTACGCGGGGCGCGGCACCTCGACGACGCCGAGGCTCGCCAGGTGGTCGGTGCGCCACTGCACGTCGAGGAGCCGCTGATCCTCCGAGCCCGCGGCGCGCAGGATCGCCACGAGGCCGATCAGCGCGCCCTTCGACGCGTCGCGGCCGTGCTCGGGGTCGTGGAACATCGACTCGCCGGCGAACAGGCCGCCCAGCGCGACGCCGTAGAGCCCGCCGACCAGCCGGTCCTCGGCGTCCCACGCCTCCACGGAATGGACGATGCCGGCGCGGTGGAGGGCCGCGTACAGCTCGCGGATGGTGTCGTCGATCCAGAACCCGTCGCGGCTGCGGTCGCCGCAGCGGGCGATGACGCGGTCGAACGCGGTGTCGACGGTGATGCGATAGCGCTTCGCGGACTTGCGCAGGGAGCGCGGCACCTTCAGTCCGTCGAGCGGGAGGACGCCCCGGCGCACGGGGGACCACCACCCCATCGCGTCCTCGAGCGGCATGGGGAAGACCCCGTTCGCGTACGCCTCCACCACCATGTCGGGGTGGATCTCGTCCGACCAGCCGACGAGGTCGTCGTCGGGCCAGTGGGCGGGATCGCCGAAGGTCGTCACAGGCCCCAGCGTAGGTCGGCCCGGGCGTACGTCCGGGTCGAGTCCGGGTCGCGCGGACTGGGGTGCGCTTCCCCGCCGTCGTACTCTTGACCCAGACCCCGCGTCCTGCATGCCAACAGTCGGGGAGAGGGAGGCGACATGGCGAACAATCTCGGTCGAGGCATCAGCTCTCTGGTGCCGTCGGCGGCGAACTTCGCGCCGAATGCCGCGGGGAACCTGCTGCGCAAGATCCTCGACGTGGCGATCGACGGTGCCGGCAAGCTGCCGGGAGCGCGCGTGGCCGCGGCCAAGCAGCTGCAGAGGCACGGCGACGTCGAGGAGGCCATCGACGCGCTCGTCACCCAGCACGTGAGCCTCGCCGGCGCCCAGGGCTTCGTGACCAACATCGGCGGCCTGGTGACCACCGTGGTGTCGCTGCCGGCGAACGTCGCGGGCGCCGCGGTGCTGCAGGCCCGCATGATCGCCGCCATCGCCCACCTCAAGGGCTATGACGTCACCGACGACCGCGTACGCATCGCCGTCGCCATGTGCCTCATCGGCGAAGACCTCGAGAAGGCGCTGGACGGGCTCGACCTGCCGACGCGCCCGTTGGTGGTCGCGACCGCGCCAGTGTTCGACGCCGAGCTGGGCCGCACGCTGTGCGACCGCATCGCCGGCGAGCTGCTCACCCGCATCACGGGCAAGCGCATGGTCGTCGCCATGACCAAGCGCGTCCCGGTCCTCGGCGGCGGGGTGGGCGCGGCGTTCGACGGCTTCGACACGTGGCAGATCGCGCGCTACACGCGCCAGGAGTTCGTGGCGCGGCGGCGGCTGACGGCGGAATAGGGGACGTTCTCCGAGCGAGCGCCAGCGAGACGAGGAGCGCCCCCACCTAGACTCACCCCCATGAGCCTCTCCTTCGCCGACGTCGTCGACGACTCCATGATCGCCTACGCCGAGACCCAGAACGCCTTCGCTGCCTGGATCGACGCGCAGACCGGCGGGGGGTCCGACGAGCAGAAGATCGACCGGGTTCGCCGCCAGATCACGTGGATTCCTCGGCTCCACAAACGCGAGGAGGTCGTCGCCACCGCCCACTTCGTGGGTTCGGTGGTCGATGGGGTGGGCCGCTGGGCGTGGGCCGACCCCGAGTTGGCCGATTCGATGTTCGTACGCCTGGCCGAGCGCATCAAGACCTTCGGCGAGACCAACGGCATCGCCGAACTCGCGGGCGAGAACTTGGACGCGCCGGCGTGGGTGATGGCGGGCGTGGCGTGCCGCGTCACGGAGATGCCGGCGAGCCACATGGCGCCCCGCGAGGGCGGCGTCGACGTGTTCGTGGTCGACCCGGCCGGTTTCACTCCCCCGCTCCTGACGCGCGACGCGTTCGGCACCCTGCTGCTGGGATCGTTGCAGGCACAGGGATTCGTCCATGATCACCGACGCGCGGTGCAGGGCTGGGCCCAGGCCCGGCGCATGCCCCACCGCTGGGTCGACCCCGGGACCTGGCGCATCTTCGACATCGGCTTCGCCGAGGGACCGCTGTTCGTGCACTTCGGCGAGGACGGCAAGGTGGAGCGGGTCGAGGTGCCGGGTCAGGCCTGAGGCGCGGTTCAGGCAGCCCCGTCTGACCCCTGCGGCGCCGTCGCCGCCATCAGCTCCGAGATCAGCGCGCGATCCTCGGCGGACGGCAGCCCCCAGCCCGGTTCATAGCCATAGACCTCCCGCAGCGGCCGCCCCAAGCGGTTGCCGTCGCACAGCTCGATGTCGTCGGCGGTCAGCAGGCCCGGGTGGAGCACGCCGACGGCCTCGCTGACCTTGAGCAGGTCCCGACGCAGCGTACGCACGTAGTTCGCCAGCCGGTTGGCCTTCAGCGTCGGGTCGAGGCCGCGTTCGAGCCAGCGGTTCTGGGTCGCGACGCCGGTCGGGCAGTGGTCGGTGTGGCACTTCTGGGCTTGGATGCAGCCGATCGAGAGCATGGCCTCGCGGGCCACGTTCACCATGTCGGCACCCAGCGCGAACGCGACGAGTGCGTTCTCTGGCAGCCCCAGCTTGCCCGACCCGACGAACGTGACCCGCTCGTTCAGCCCCCGGGTGGCAAAGGTCGCCATTACCCGCGCGAAGCCGAGCCGCCACGGCAGAGCCACCGAGTCGGAGAACACCAGCGGGGCCGCCCCGGTGCCACCCTCGCCGCCGTCGACGGTGATGAAGTCGACCCCGCGCGGGCCGTCGGCCATGGCGTCGGCCAACTGTTCCCAGAAGGTGAGGTCGCCGACGGCCGACTTGATGCCCACCGGGAGGCCGGTCTCGGCGGCGATCAGCTCGACGAAGTCCAGCAGCGAGTCGACCGAGTGGAAGGCCGAGTGACGCGACGGCGACACGCAGTCCCTGCCCTCGGGGATTCCGCGGATCTCGGCGATCTCGGCCGACACCTTCGCGGCGGGCAGCACGCCGCCGAGCCCAGGCTTGGCCCCCTGGGAAAGCTTGATCTCGATGGCCCGGACGGGGGCCGATTCCACGGTGGACAGCAGGCGTTCGAGCGAGAAGTCGCCCTCGGGCGTGCGACAGCCGAAATAGCCGGTGCCGATCTGCCAGATGAGGTCGCCGCCGGAGCGGTGGTGGGGCGAGATGCCGCCCTCCCCGGTGTTGTGCATGGCCCCGGCGAGCTGGACGCCGCGGTTGAGGGCCTGGATCGCGTTGCCCGACAGCGATCCGAATGACATGGCTGACACGTTGACGACCGAGTCGGGCCGGAACGCCTTGGCCCGACCGCGCGGCCCGCCGAGCACCTTGGCCGACGGCAGCCACGCCTGTTCGCCGACGTGGGCCGACGTCGGCGGCACGACTTCGGAGAACGTGCGGTGCTTGATGATCGGATAGCCCTCGCCCGACTCCATGTTGTTGTCGGTGCCGAAGCCGAAATAGTTGTTCTCGCCCTTGGAGGATGCATACACCCAGCGCCGCTGGTCGCGGCTGAACGGCCGCTCCTCGTCGTTGCCGGTCACGATGTATTGCCGCAGCTCCGGCCCGATCGTCTCCAGGGCATAGCGCGCGTGGCCGACCACGGGGAAGTTGCGCAGCAGTGCGTGGCGCTTCTGCTTCAGGTCATAGGCGGTGACGCCGGCCGCCGCCGCCAGCGGGATGAGGGGCAGGGCTCGCTTCCAGGACATGGCGCCATTGTGGCCACACGGGAATCGCTGCCCCCACGCGGGGACCTCCCTGACCGCGGCGGGCGCCCCGGGTCCGGGATCGACCGGGGTCCGCTGGCCCGTGGTCGTCCCCGGGTCCGATCAGCGCTATCCCCTGCTCCGAGTGGGAAATCCGGCGATCCCACGCATCATTGATTCCATGACCATCAACCTGCTCACCGCCCTCGCCGTGACCATCGGCATCCTGCTCATCGTGCTCTGCGCCGTCGTCCCCCCGCTGGTGGACACCGACCTCTGACCACCCCTGCCCGGCCTCTGGCCGGGTGTCACGAATCGTCCACTCGACACTGGAAAACGCCCCAGATCGCCGTTTCGAGTCCTCGAGTGGCCATTTCGTGACACATCCCAGGGTCAGGTTGGCCCCCCGAGGGGGAATTGGGGACAACTCGGCCCCTGCGTGAGAGTTGTCCACAGATCCCTTCTGACCTGACACGTTTCGAGGACCCGCCGTCATGGTGCGGGCATGAATCTCGACGAACTGCTCCAGGCCAACGGCGTCATCAAGGTCCGCTCCGGCTCCGCCATCCATCGCCGGGTCACCCGGTTGGCGGCGCACGGTGTGCTGGCTCGGGTGATCCCCGGCATCTATTGCCGATCAGGTCACGAGTGCTTCCCCCACATCAGGGCCGCCGCCATCTGCGCCCACGACCCAGAAGCCGTGCTGACCGGTCGATCCGCAGCGGCCCACCACCTGCTCGAACACGACTGGCCACCCGTGATCACCTTCACCTCCCCCAAGCGCTGGCACATCGAACGTCCCTGGTTGAAGGCCACCCGTGGCACCATCGCCTTCCACAACGTCCATCTCTGGCCTCTGCCCCATGTCGATCGCGCCACCGCAGCGCTCCAGATCGCCACGACCGAAGGGTCACGGATCATCGACGACGGGTTGCGGAACAACGAGTTCAGCGCGGCCGGACTGAGGACGGCCCTCGCCGCCCTGGCGGGCTCGCGCGGCAACGCGATCCGAGCCGAGCTGGTCAAGGGGTCGCTCCGTCACCCCTGGTCGGCCAGCGAGCGCGACTTCCACGCGCTGCTGAACAGGGCAGGAATCACCGGGTGGCGGGGCAACCTGTCGGTCTGGGTGCAACGGAAGCGCTACGTCCTCGACGTGGCCTTCCCCGATCTCAAGCTGGCGATCGAGGTCGACGGCTGGACCTATCACAGCAGTTCGTCCGACTTCGAGAAGGATCGTCGACGCCACACCCACCTGTGCGGTGCGGGCTGGGTCATCCTCCACCTGACCCCGACCATGATCGACAACGAGCCTGCCTGGGTCATCGAACAGATCCTGCTGGCCCTGGCGCACCGGCGGAAGTGTCACCAATCGTCCACTCGACGCTGAGATCGTCGTTCCCCGGCCGCTGACGGCGATCGAGTGGCCATCTCGTGACAGCCTTCACCCCGAAATCCCCCTGAACGTGGCCAGATCGCAACAATTCATCACCCGTTCCCGGGCGTAGACTCCTGCCATCCCTAGGAGTCCCTGTGCACACAGCAATCCCGTCAGCCCTGCCTGACCTGACCGGCCGCGTCGCCCTCGTCACCGGCGCGACCAGCGGCATCGGGCTGGTCACGGCCGAGTTGCTCGGCGCCGCCGGAGCCGAGACCGTCCTCGCCGTGCGTGACGAGACGCGAGGCCGCCGCGTCGCCAATCACATGAGGTCGCGCAATCCCGACGCGGCCTTCCGCGTCGAAGAGCTCGATCTCGCCGACCTCCGCTCGGTCCGCGCCTGCGCCGAGCGCATCGTCGACCAGGGCCGCCCGCTCGACCTCCTCGTCAACAACGCCGGCGTCATGGGTGACAAACATCGCCAGACCACCGCCGACGGCTTCGAGCTGATGTTCGGCACGAACTTCCTCGGCCCGTTCGCCCTCACCGGCCTGCTCCTGCCGGCGCTCCAGCGCTCCTACGCCCCGCGCGTGGTCTCGGTCGGCAGCCTCGCCGCCTGGCGGGGGCGCCTTGATCCCGCCCAACAGGCCCGCTTCTCCCCCATGGGGGCGTACGCCTACTCCAAGCTCGCGCTCACCGCGTTCGGCCGCGAGCTCCAGCGACGTTCGGACGCCTACGGCTGGGGCCTCACCAGCGTGATCGCCCACCCGGGGTGGTCGGCGACCAACCTGGGCGGCGGGGGTTTCGGGAAATACGCGAGGGTGATGCCCGCCATGACCCAGCCCGAGGACGGTGCCCTGCCGGTCGTCGTCGCGGCCACACGCCTGGAGGTGCCGGGCGGCGCCTGCGTCGGACCGACGAAGCGGTTCCAACTGCTCGGCCGGCCCGGCATCGTCCCGATGCCGAAGCAGGCCAACGACTCGGCGAAGGCCGCCCAGCTCTGGGCGGCCGCCGAGGAGATGACCGGCGTCCGGTTCCCGACGTCCTGACGCCCACCCCCGCTCCGACCATGATCAGTCGCCGACCGCGTCCTTGCCGCGCCGCACGATCAGCGGGTCGGGGTCGAACACCACGGAGTCGTCGCGCCCGTCATAGTCGAACTGGTTCAGGAACGCCCGCATCGCGTTGATGCGCGCCCGCTTCTTGTCGTTCGACTTGATGGTGATCCACGGCGCGCGGTCGGTGTCGGTGCGCAGGAACATCTGCTCCTTCGCCTCCGTGTATGCCTCCCAGCGATCCAGCGACTCGAGGTCCATCGGCGACAGCTTCCACTGGCGCACCGGGTCGATCTGGCGGATCGCGAACCGCGTCCGCTGCTCGTGCTGGGTCACCGAGAACCAGAACTTCGTCAGGTGGATGCCGGACTCGATCAGCATCTTCTCGACGAGCGGCGCCTGCTGCATGAACGTCTCGTATTCCTCGTCCGAGCAGAACCCCATCACCCGCTCGACCCCGGCGCGGTTGTACCAGGAACGGTCGAACAGCACGAACTCCCCCGACGTCGGCAGGTGGGAGACGTAGCGCTGGAAATACCACTGCCCCGCCTCGCGGTCGGACGGCTTCGCGAGGGCGACCACGCGCGCGTACCGCGGGTTGAGGTGTTCGGTGAACCGCTTGATCGTGCCGCCCTTGCCGGCGGCGTCGCGGCCCTCGAAGAGGATGACCATGCGCTGGTCATGGTCCTGCGCCCAGTACTGGAGTTTGAGCAGCTCGATCTGCAGCTTGTGCTTCTCCTCGTCGTATTCGGCCTGGCCCAGGCGCTCGTCGTAGGGGTAGTCCTCCTCCCACGTCTCCACCGCCTTGCCGCCCGGATCGATCAGCTCGGGGTCCTCGCCCTTGCTGCCGGACACCGTGTAACCCTCGGCCCGCAGCCGGTCGATGTATTCACGCAGGTTCTGGAACATGCGCCGCAGCGTAACGGCGGCCCGTGAACGCCGCGTGAACCGGGTACGCGGCACTCCGCCGCACAGACTCCCGGGCATGGAAGCGTACGCTCGGCCCGTGACCACCGAACTCCGCGACCTGGCCGCCTCGATCGCGCGGGAGGCGGGCGCGTACGCCCTCGCCGAGCGCCGCGCCGGCGTACGCGTGGCCGACCGGAAGTCGACCCCCACCGACGTCGTGACCGCCGCCGACCGGGCCACCGAGGAGTTGATCATCGGGCTGATCATGGACGCGCGGCCCGACGACGCCATCCTCGGCGAGGAGGGCGACGGGGTCGCCGGCACCTCCGGCCTGACCTGGGTGGTGGACCCCATCGACGGCACGGTGAACTATCTCTACGACCTGCCGCAGTGGGGCGTCAGCGTCGGCGTGGTGGAGGGCGATCCCGACCCCGCCACGTGGACCGCGCTCGCGGGCGCGGTGGCGGCGCCCGCGCTGGACGAGCTGTACGCGGCCTCGGCCGGCGGCGGTGCCACGCTGAACGGGCGACCGATCCACTGCTCCGGCGCCACCGACCTCGCCCAGAGCCTCGTCGCGACCGGCTTCGCGTACGCGGCCGAGACCCGCCTCGCCCAGGCCGCGGTCGTGGCGTCCATGATCGGAGAGGTGCGCGACATCCGGCGCATCGGCGCCGCGAGCCTCGACCTGACCGCGGTCGCCTGCGGCCGCCTGGACGGCTATTGGGAGGCCGGCCTCCATCCCTGGGACCACGCGGCGGGAGCCCTCATCGCGCACGAGGCCGGCGCCCTGGTGGGGGGCCGCGGCGACCGCGCGGGCCACGACCTGACCCTGGCCGCCACGCCGGCGATCTTCGAGTCGTTGCGGGCTCTGGTCAACGTCCCCAAGAGGTGAGATGTTTGGGGCAGGTCTCCGCGGGGTATTGACCCGGAGACTCGAAGGAGAAGCACGTGGAGCTCGACGGCCGCCTGTTGGTGAATGACTTCGTGGTGTGCGAGTTCGACCACGAGGTGGATGAAGTGGTGCTCGCGGTGTTCACGCGCGAGATGGCGGCGGCGCCGTCCCCCGACGGGTTGTTGGGTTTCGAGGCGACCGGCCGCGTGGTCGCCGACCGGCTCGACGCGCTGGGCCACAGCGCCGACGGGGCGCTCGACCTGCTCGACGAGTCGCTCGACCTGGCGCGCAGCGCCTATTTCGGGCTCCATCCCGACGACCCCGCGCTGATCGTGTCCGACCCCGTCGGCGGGCTGTTGACGCTGGAGGCGGAGGGCTGGCTGCGCGTGTTCTCCGAAGATCGGCCCACGCCGCCCGTGGCCCACAGCGAGTGGTTCATGGGGCTGTTCCAGGACCACGACGCGGCGACCGTGCTGCGGCTCGCGGCCCTGGCCCGGCCCGACGGGGTGCTGCGGCTCGAGGTCGACGCCGACGAGGCGTTCACGAAGGCCGAGCTGCCACGCCAGCTCGTGATCACCCAGACCGCCGACGACGCCGAGGCCCTGCGCTATGCGATCCAGGGCCGTACGCCCCACCTCGTCGACCTCGTTCTCGCCTCCCACCTCGGCGGCGACGGATCGGCCGAGGCGCTGGTCGAGCACGTCCGCGGCCTCGCCCGCCTCAAGCTCCTCCAGCCGCTGACCGCGGTGTTCCGGCCCGACGCGCTCGTCGAGAGCATGCTGTTGAACGAGCGCCCCGACGCCTTCCGCGTCTTGGTCGCGCCCGATGTGCCGCTCGTCGACCCGCCGGCGACGCTCAAGGCGCTGCTGACGGTCGTCGGGATCGGGGTCGGCCCTCACCTTCCCCGTCATCGACGAGCGACCGGAGGCGACGCAGAGTCCGCGCCAGCTGACGCGAGACCTGCATCTGACTGACCCCGGTGCGCTGCGCGATCTCCGACTGGGACAGCTCGGCGACAAAGCGCAGCTGCAGCAGTTCGCGCTCGAGCAGGTCCAGCTGGGCGACGGCGTCCGTCACCGCGCGGCGGTCGAGCACCGCGCCGTAGTGGTCGTCGAGGTCGGGCAGGTCGGCCAGCTCCGCGTACTCCTCGGACCGCGCGACCGCGGCCTCCCGCACCCGTGACACCGGTACGCCGAGCTCCGCGGCCACGTCACCGTCGGTGGCGGGGCGCCCCAGCCGCTGGGTGAGCACCTCGCGGACGCGTACGGTCTCGGCCCGCAGTTCCTGCACCGCCCGCGGCGGTCGCACCAGCGTCAGGTGATCGCGGAAGTGGCGCCTGAGTTCCCCGGTGATGGTCGGGACGGCGTACGCCTCGAACGACTCGCCGGCATCGGGACGGAAGCGCAGGACGGCCTTCACGAGGCCGAGCCGGGCGACCTGGGTGAGGTCGTCGGGGTCGATGCCGCGGCGGTGATAGCGCCGTGCGATCGCGTCAGCGAGCGGAAGTGAGGCCACGATGGCGTCCACGGGGAACGCGGCGGGGGGGTCGTCGTCGGGCGTGTCGCGTGCGGGTGATGCGTCGTGCGTCATGCGGACTTTCGGGCAGGGTTCACCTCCGCCGGCGCCGCTTTGACCGGGGACTTGCGAGAAAAGTCAACCACAGGCGTACGCGGGCGGGCGTACGCAGCCCCTCACAGGCGGGGCAGCCGCGTCTTCTGGTCGCGCGGAGCGACGCGGGGCTTCTCGGGCACCGTCACGCGCACCGCGATGTCGCGCAGCTTCACGTTGAGCTGGTTCGACGCGCGGCGCAGGGTGGAGAACGCCTCGTCGGGCGTGATGCCGTGGCGTTCCATGAGAATGCCCTTGGCCTGGCCGATGACGTCGCGGCTCGACAGGGCCTCGCGCAGGCGCTTGGTGTTGGCGCGCTGTTCGGCGAGGGTGATGGCGAGGCCGGCCATCGAGGCGAGCAGCACGGCGCGGTCGCGATCATCGGGGCTGAAGGGTTCCTCGCCGCGGGCATAGAGGTTGAGGGCACCGGGCGGTTGGGCGGAGTCGTCGGGGTCGGGGTGGCTCGAGAGCCCGGCGGCCATGATGGCGCGTACGCCGGCCTCCCTCGCTTTCGGGCCAAACACCGGCCACGCCTCGGTGGTGGCGACGTCGGCGCTGCCGGAGACGGGGGCGGACGTCGAGGCGACCTCGAGGCAGGGGCCCTGGAGCACCGCGTACTGGATCTTGTCGACGTCGACGACCCACTGGGCGCTGGTGGACGTGGTGAAGGGCTTGCCCTCGGTGTCGAGGATCGTGATGCTGGCCCCGTCGACGGGGGCGATGGTGTCGACGGCGAGGTCGAGCACGCGCTGGATGACGACCTCGGGCTCGGGGTCGCCCTGGGTGAGCCGAGCGATCACGTCGGTGAGGGAATTCTCGACGGTTTCCATGGCGACCTCCTCATCCGCCGCGGCGGATGCCACAACGGGCCCAGTGTAATGGGGCGGGGATAACCGGGCATGCAAAGACCTGCGGGTCGCGTCGGGTGACGCGGTCGGCGTGGACAAGGGCCGACATGCCCGCAGGTCCGGTGGCTCGGGTGGATTCGCCGAGCGGTCCGTTCGGAGCGCACCGCGTCAGCGGGGAGCCACCTCACATGTCCGTACGTCAATCATCTGTCGGACCACCTCCTTCCTCGTGTGCGTCCACGGTAGGTCGGGGGCAATGCGGGGGCAAGGGATTTCTTGGGACCGCTGGCTGAGCGACGAAGGAGTCGAAGCCACGCCGCCAGAGCGCCGCCCCACGTTCTCCGAGCGAGCGCCAGCGAGACGAGGAGCACTCGACGCTCGGCCGCCGTCCCCGGCCTGGTGTCACGAATCGTCCACTCGACGCTGAGATCAGCCCCAGATCGCCGTTTCGTGTCATCGAGTGGCCACTTCGTGACATCTCAACGGATGTTCCGAAACCTGACCAGGGAAACCCATGCTCGGCTCGCTGCCGCGCTGCGCCCTCGCCCCCACGCTCGGGCCCGGCCCTCGACGCAACTTGTGCACACCGCCCGACGAGTTGGGTCGACACGCCGGGCCAAAACCGCAACCTCCGCACGCGGGTGCATAAGTTGGGTTCCTGCGGAGCCGGGTACGCAGGTTTCGCGGGGCCATGTACGCGGGGTCCGCACCTCACCCCCGCTGCCGTCCCAGCCTCCTCACCACCAGGTCGCCGATGCTCTGGATGCCCTGCACCAGCACGATCAGCACGGCCACCGCGACCAGCAGCACCGGCGTATTGAATCGCTGATAGCCATAGCGGATCGCGAAGTCGCCCAGCCCTCCCCCGCCGATCGTCCCGGCCATCGCCGAGAAGCCGATCAGCATCACCACCGTGAGCGTCACTCCCGCCACCAGCCCCGGCGCCGCCTCCGGCAGCAAGACCTTCGTCACGATCTCCCGGTTCGTCGCGCCCATCGCCTGGGCCGCCTCGATCTTCCCGCGGCCCACTTCGTGCAGCGACGACTCGACCACGCGCGCGAAGAACGGCACGCTGCCGACCGTCAGCGGCACGATCGCCGCCACCGGGCCGATCGACGTGCCCGCCAGCAGCCGCGTCAGCGGGATCAGCACGATCAGCAGGATGATGAACGGCAGCGACCGCCCCACGTTGATCACCGACCCGAGCGCACGGTTCACGGGCCGGTTGGCCCAGAATCCGGTGTCGCCGGTGATGACGAGCAGTACGCCGACCACAGTCCCGATGGCCACTGTCAGCAACGACGCGCCGACGACCATCAGCAGGGTCTCCTGCAGCGCCGCCCAAACCTCCGGAACCGCTTGTGAGACAGGGGTTTTCATGCGATCAGCTCCTCGTCTCGCCGGCGGCCGTCCAGCACCACACCGACCCCCTCACGCGTGAGGAAGTCCTCGATCTCCTGCACCGCGGACGCCCCGGCCCCGGAGAACCCGACCCGGATGCGCCCCACGTCGCGGCCGGCAACGTGCTCGACGCCGCCCGCCAGCAGCGACACGTCGACGTCGAGCGCGCGGGTGAGCTTCGACAGCAGCGGCGTCGCCCCCGCTCCCCCGTGGAACGTCAACAAGGCCTGGGTCGCGTGACCCGTCGCCGACGCCGCGGTCGGCAGGATCGCCTCCCCCAAAGGGGATTGCGGGTCGGCGATGAGGTCGACCAGCCGACCGGAGTCGCGTACGCGCCCGTCCTCCAACAGCGCTGCCGAGCTGCAGATCCGACGGACGACGTCGAGCTCGTGGGTGATGATCGCGACCGTCACGCCGAGCGCACGATTGAGCTCGGCGATGAGATCGAGGATCTGGCCGGTCGTCTCCGGGTCGAGCGCGCTGGTCGGCTCGTCACACAGCAGGAGGCGTGGGTTGCCGGCGAGGGCCCTCGCGATGCCGGCCCGCTGCTTCTGACCGCCCGACAGCTGGGCCGGGTGCGCGTACTGGCGGTCGGTCAGGTCGACGAGGTCGACGAGTTCGTCGATGCGGCGTTCCCTATCGGGCTTGGAAATGCCGGCGACCTCGAGCGGGAAGCCGATGTTCCCGCGCACCGAACGCGAGTCGAGCAGGTTGAACTGTTGGAACACCACGCCGATGCGCCGGCGCAGCGGCCGCAGCTGGGCGTCGCTGAGCGCCGACAGGTCCTGTCCGTCGAGCAGGATTCGCCCCGACGTGGGCCGGTCGAGCAGGTTCAGACAACGCAGCAGGGTCGACTTGCCGGCGCCGGAGCGGCCGATGATGCCGAACACCTCGCCCTCGGCGATGTCGAGGCTGACGTCGTCGAGGGCGCGTACGCCGCCGGGGAACGTCTTGGTCACGTGGTCGACGCGGATCACTGGTTCCCCTTGTGGACAGGCAGGACCGAGCCGCTGTAGCGCTGGCCGATCCACGCACCGATCGCCGGCGAGGTGAGCGCGGCGGCCAAAGCGGTCACGCGGGCGTCCTGGGCGTTCTTCTTCAACACGGTCAGCACGTTCGCGTACGGGTTTCCCTGCGCCGGCTCGAGTTTCAGCGCGTCCGTGGCGGGCTTGAGCCCGGCCTCCAGCGCATAGTTGCCGTTGACCACGCCGAGGGCGATCGCCGGATCATCCAGCGTACGCGGGATCTGCGCCGGGTCGACCTCCACGAACTTGAGGTTCTTGGGGTTGCCCGTGATGTTCTTCTGGGTCACGCCGATGGCGCTGGCGCCGCGCTGGGCGTCGAGCGTGAGCAGCCCCGCGTCGGCCAGCAGGAACAGCCCGCGGGCGAAGTTGGTGACGTTGTTCGACAGCGCGATCGTCGCGCCGGGGGCGAGCGCGTCGAGCGCGGTGACCTTGCGCGAATAGAGGCCGAGCGGCTCGACGTGGACCTCGGCGATGTTCGCGAGGTCGGTGGTGTTGTGCTGCTTCGACCAGTCGTCCGCGTACGGCACGTGCTGGAAGAAGTTCGCGTCCACGTCGCCGGCGACGAGCAGCTGGTTGGGGTCGAGGTCGCCGGTGACCTCGGTGATCTTGAGCTGGACGTCCTTGAGCGCCCCGGATTCCTTGAGGTGGTTGAGGATCTCGGCGTGCGGCACCGACGAGGCGGCGACGCGGAGGGCGCCGGCGGAGCCGGCGGAGCAGGCGGTCGTGCCGACGCCGGCGAGCAGGGCGAGGCCTCCGGAGGCCTGAAGGAAGAGACGACGATTCATGGGGAGTTCTCCTTGGATTCTGGGTGGGAGGTTTGCGAAAAGTGCACACGTGTGCGGTTGTGGGCGCGCAGGGGCAGTGCAGTTCGTGGAAAGCGCGCAGGAGTGCGCATAACGGGGGCGTGCAGCGCGACACGCCGACGCTCAGCGCACATCTGTGCACTTTGCACACCGAGTGCCCAGCAAAGCGACCTCTCAGGCGCTGACCAGCAACCGCTGGTGGTGCCGCGCCGCCACGTCCGGGTGGGCCCGCAGCCGCGACTTCAGCGCGTTCGCCCCGTAGGTGTCGAAGATGACGTTGCTCGCGTCCTGGGTGACGCCCCGCGTACGCGCGGCCAGCTCGGGCGGGAGCGTGAGCTTCGGGATGCGCGCGTCCAGGCCGGGGTTGTAGAAGAACGGCACCGAGATGCGCTCGTCGCCCGCCGGCGGCGCGACGACGCGGTGGTTCGTTGCCACCAGATAGCCGTCGGTGGCGACCTCGAGCAGCTCGCCGATGTTCACGATGAACGCCCCCTCGACCGGCGTCGCGTCGACCCAGCCGTCGGGCCCCTCGACCTGCAGTCCACCCTTGCCGGGCTCGACGAACAGCAGGGTCAACATGCCGGAGTCCTTGTGGGCCCCGACGCCCTGCTCGGTGCCGCCCTCGACCCGCCCCGGATAGCGCACGATCTTGGTCAGGCTCATGTGTCGCTCGTACGCCGCGTCGAACACCCCGCGGTCCTGGCCCAACGCCTCGGCCCACTCCTGAAGCAACTGGCGCCCGACGCCCGCGACGTGGGCGCTCCAGTTCTCGACGACATTCCTGAACCCCGGCAGCGATTCCGGCCACAGGTTGGGCCCCTCGAGCACGGCCCAGTCGGGAACACCTGCACCGACCGCGACCGGCTCCCGCTCCACCGTGATGTCGATCTGTTCGCGCCAGTCGGTGCGGCCCTGCGTACGCTCCCCTCCCACGCGCGTCCAGCCGCGGAAGTGGGGGCTGTTGACATTCTCGATCGCCCGCTTCTCCTGCTCGGGAAGGGCGAAGAAGAGGCGGGCGGCGTTGATGAGTTCGGTCTGGCGGACGGCGTCGAGGCCGTGCCCGACGAGATAGAAGAAGCCGACCTCGTGGGCGGCGGCGAGCAGGTCGGCGCGGAACTGGGGCGCGGTCGCCGGGTCGGCGGCCAGGCGCAGGTCAAGGATGGGCAGGTTGGCCATGATGAAGTCTCCGTGTGGTGTCGTTGGCTGAGCGAGTCAAGTCGCTGGTGACGCTGGCTGAGCGGGCGGAGCGAGTCGAAGCCACTCCGCGGTTCGAGCCGCGCGCGATGTGCACCCCGTGGGGGCAATGTGTGTCGGTCTCAGCCGCGACAGCACCCGCACATCGCGCGCCCGGGCATGCACATGAGGACAGCGTGGGCTGCGTCGATGTGGGCGGTGCGGCGAGGTGCGGCGGTCATGCAGATGACTATAGACATAAACACGACCTATGGGTCCATAGATGTTCACAATCCGAGACAATCGCACCATGCGTCGCATCGAGATCGACACCCACTCCGGCACGGTCCGCGGCGTCGTCGAGGGCGACCTGGTCCACTGGCGCGGAATCCCGTACGCGGCCCCGCCCGTCGGCCCGTTCCGCTTCCGCGCCCCGCAGCCCGTCGAGCCCTGGCCCGACGTCCGCCCCTGCACCGAGTTCGGCCCGATGTCGGCCCAGCCCCGCGAGCTCGGCCTCGGCACCCTCGACCGCCGCCTCCCCCGCTCCGAGGACAGCCTGACGCTCAACGTCACCGCCCCCGCCGAACCCACGTCCGACCGATCCCCCGTGATGGTCTTCATCCACGGCGGCGCGTACGTCAACGGCGCCGCCTCCGAGCCCATGTATGACGGCTCCGACCTCGTCCGCCGCGGCGACGTCGTCTATGTCAGCTTCAACTATCGCCTCGGCGCCCTCGGCTGGATGCACTTCGACGCGTACGCGACTCCGGACCGCCCGATCGAGTCGAACCTCGGGCTCCGCGACCAGATCGCGGCGCTCGCGTGGGTGCGCGACAACATCGCCGCATTCGGTGGCGATCCCGACAACGTGACGGTCTTCGGCGAGTCGGCCGGCGCGATCTCGATCACGACCCTCCTCGCCGTCCCGAGCGCCCGCAATCTCTTCCACCGCGCGATTTCCCAGAGCTCGGCCCCCCGCGTGATCCCGATGATGGAGGCCGCCCACCGCTGGACGAAGGAGTTCCTCGCCCATCTCGTCGACGACCCCGACAACCACGACCAGGTGCGCGATGCGCTCGAGAACGCTGACTGGATGGAGTTCTGCGTCGCCCTGTCCCGGCTTTCCCTGCTGGGGTTGAAGGACGAGCCGGCCGCGATCCCGGTGGTTCCTGCGGTTGACGGCGACCTGCTGCCGCGTACGCCGGTCACCGCGATCGCTGCAGGGGAAGCGAATCCGGTGCCGCTGATCATCGGCACGTGCGACCGCGAGGGCACGCTGTTCTCCCACTTCGCGCCGTCGAACCCGACGCTGAAGCCGTCGTGGCGCCAGATGGTGACCAAGGCCCACTCGTTCATCGACCCGAAGGGCGACTTCGAGGACGCCGACGGCGACGAGCTGCCGCCGAGCCACGTGTTGCGGCGTCTCTATCCGGGCTATCCGAAGCGCTCGGCCCTCGCCGACCTCGCCGGCGACGGCGCCTTCTGGTATCCCTCGGTCGAGGTCATGGAGGCCCACTCCGCCCACGCGCCCGTGTTTGCGTACCGCTACGACTTCGCGCCCCGCCTGAGCAAGCTCGTCGGCATGGACGCGACCCATGCCAGCGAACTGCTGCCACTGTTCGGCCAGATGTCGGGCGACCTGGGCCGATTCATGGGCGCGCTGGGCGGGACGGCGCCGTGGTCGGACCTCAGCGCCCGCATGCAGGACGACTGGACCCACTTCGCCCGCCACGGCCGCCCGGGGGACGGCTGGCCCGCGTACGACACGACGTCACGCCAGACGCTGATCCTGGACACCGACGTACGCGTGGAACAGGACCCCCGCAGGGAGCGGCGGGAGGCGTGGAAGGCCGTGGTGGAGTAACGCTCTCCGAGCGAGCCCGCCCCTACGATCTCCGAGCGAGCGAAGCGAGACGAGGAGGAGCGCCCACGTTGGCTGAGCGAGCGAAGCGAGTCGAAGCCCCCCACGTCGACTGAGCGAGCCCGCCCCCACGTCGACTGAGCGAGCGAAGCGAGTCGAAGCCCCCCACGTCGGCTGAGCGAGCCCGCCCCCACGTTGGCTGAGCGAGCGAAGCGAGTCGAAGCCCCCTCACTCCCTCGGCCGGCTGTCCTTCGCGAACCGCCGCGCCTTCACCGCGTCCGGTAGCACCCGGTTCATCAGCGCGGCCCGCTGCGTCGCCCGGTCCCCGCCCACCACATGGTCCTTGCCCGCGAACAACGCGTCCACGCCCATCCGTGCGACCAACGCCGGATCGTTCTTCCAGTCATTCGAACCGAAGATCGTGTTATCCATGCCGGCCGACTGATGGAAGTCGGTCGCCGTCGCGCCCGGCAGCAGCGCCGTCACAGTCACCCCGAAGTCCTTCATCTCTTCCCGCAGCCCCTGCGCGAAGCTCAGGATGAACGACCGCGTCGGCCCATAGATCGACTCATTCGGTCACGGACGGTCACTCCCCCGCTCGACCCGCCTGCGTTCCTTCTGCCACTTCACATACGGCCGCGCCTGGAAGGCCGCCCAACCGGCAAGCACCAGTGCCCCCGCGATCGAACCCAGGATCTGTTGCCGCGTCAGCACTCCTATGCCTGACACGGCGTGGACGAGGAACACGGCGCCGAGCACGGCCGGGACGAGCACGCCACCCCAGGATGTTCGCGGCTTCGGCGGGAGCAGCGGCGTGATGTCGCCCGCGCGATGCCCCGCGTACGGCTTCCACACTTCCGGCGGCTCCGGGTCCGGCACCAGCGGGACCGGCAGCACGTTGTCGGGGTCATCGTCGGCCCCCGGCGGTTTCGGCCATTGCGTCACGGACGGAGCGTACGCGGCGGCCCGTCCACTCGACTCCCACCTGTCACAGCGCCCAGACCCCCATTTCACCTCGGGTCCCCTCGGCCGGGTATGCGGGCCACTGCCGCACGGCGCACCCGTCAGCTCAGCGCCTCATGCGCTCCCATCGCCTGGCCTGCCGCTGCGTCGCCTCCCATGAGACGCTCCATTCCCTGCGTCCCACGTGCCTTCCGGCGCCTCGTCATCGAACTCGGCGTGGGGATAGATCCTCCACGGTTCGTCGGCGGAGGGTCGGTCCGCCGGGCGCGGGGAGTCAGCCACAGGCGAAGCGTACGCTCGCCGCTCCGCGCCAGCGCGCCGCTGCGTGCGCTCCCCCTTGGGCTGCAGGTGGGTCAGCCGCCACACCAAGTGGTGGACCACCTGCGGCAGGCCGAGCCACGCGCCGCCGGCGGCGACGAATGCGCCCCACAGCACGAGCGTGAGGTCGCCGCCCGGGCCCGGCCGTAGCCCGAGGATGGCCAGGACGGCGCCGATCCCGATCATGATCAGGCCCCCCACCAGGAGTGGCCAGTCGATGGTCGGTCCGAGCGGGGGCGTGGACGCCAGATTGCCCGTGCCCGCATGGGTCGGCCACCGCCGAGCTCGCGGCTCTGTGCGCTGCCAGCGAAAGGAGAAGGATCTCCCATGCCGCGCGTGGTTCTCGTACGTCTCGTCGTCCTCTGGCGATGCAGGGGTCACACTCGAAGCGTACGCAACCCCGCGGTCACTCCGGCGGGTCCATCGGCCGGCCCCAGCGCATGATCCGGGCCGACACAAGGCACAGGATCCCGAGCCCGATCGGCGCGACGACGGTCGCCAGCCCACCCAGCAGGGACAGGAGGGAGTGCACGGCGCCCTCTCCCCACAGCGGCGCATCGGACCGCGGCCCCCACCCGAAGATCTTGCTGAGGATGACGAAGACGCCGAGAGCGACGAGGAACCAGCCGACGATGCGGGTTCCGCGGATGCTGCCGGAATCCTTCCGGTTCGAGGCGGGCTGAGTCACGGGACGAGGGTACGCGGGGGCTCGGTCAGCCGTGGTCCCCGGGCGCGGCGGGTGTCTCGGGGGTTAGCTCGTCGAGCTCGATCCACTCGGAGTCGCAGCCGGGGCACCGATAGACGGGCGCGCCGTCGACGAGGCGATCGGTGGTGATCTCGCTGCAGGCGTCCTCGCAGGGGTGCGAAACGAGATAGCGAGCGGGCATTGCTGTCTCCTCCGTCAGGAACCTTGGTGTCTCCTGACACTTTGTCAGTCGGTCTAGCTAGAGTCCTGGCAGGGTCGAGACAAGGGGACGGCATGCCGGAAGACGAACTGCTCGAAGGTCTGTATGACAGCGTCGTGACGCGCGAACTGGCGCGCCGCCTCGCGGCGAGCTCGTTCGTCGTTCGTCAATCCCCCATCGATCCTGTCGACGAGCCGGTCGTCATGGCGCGCCACCTGCGCGACGTGGTTGCGCGCGTGCTCCAGGACGAGACGTCGAGCGAACGCCGTCGCGACATCCTCAACGGACTCCTGGTCCAGCTCCAAGCCGACGCCGATCAGTTGACCTCGAGCGATCGGCTTGTCGCGGTCACCGCACCGCCCCGACCGGGCGCCGACATCTTCTATGCCGAGGCGCCGCAGACTCCACTCGCCGACGCCGCCCTCCTGACCAACGCCTCCGGCGAACCCTCCGTGGGGTCCGAGATCCGAGCCGAACTTCAGAGCGCCAACGAAATCGACCTTCTCTGCGCCTTCATCAAGTGGACTGGTCTGCGCACGATGAAGGACGAACTCGAACTCATCAAGCGCCTCGACGTGCCGTTCCGCGTCATCACCACCACCTACATGGGGGCGACCGACCGGCGAGCGGTCGACGCCCTCGTCCGTGACTACGGTGCCGAAGTGAAGGTGCAATACGAGGCGTTGCGTACGCGTCTGCACGCCAAGGCTTGGCTGTTCAAGCGCCGGACGGGGTTCGATACGGCGTACGTGGGCTCGTCCAATCTCTCCAAGGCGGCGCTTCTGGACGGTCTTGAGTGGAACGTGCGCCTGAGCGCGGTCGCCACGCCCCATCTGATCACAAAGTTCCGCGCGACGTTCGACTCCTATTGGAACGACGCCTCTTTCGAGACCTACAACCCCGACACTGATGCCGAACGCCTGGACGAGGCGCTGGCGATGGCGGGTGCCTCCCGCCACCTCCCCGGCGCGCCGATGCAGCTGTCGGGACTGGCACCGAAGCCACTGCCTTTCCAGCAAGAGATTCTCGAGTCTTTGGAAACCGAGCGCGACGTTCACGATCGCCACCGGAATCTTGTTGTCGCGGCAACCGGCACCGGCAAGACGATGATCGCCGCCTTCGACTACGCGCGGCTGTGCCACGGTTCCGACCGCCCATCCCTACTGTTTGTTGCCCACCGCAAGGAGATCCTCGAGCAGGCGCTGCGGTCCTACCGACTGGTGCTCGGCGAACCCCAGTTCGGGTCGCTCTACGTCGGAGGTTCAACGCCCAGTCAGTGGCGTCACCTGTTCGCATCCATTCAAACGCTGAACGCCCGAGACCTGGAGCGGCTCAGCGCCGATTCATTCGACATCGTGGTCGTCGATGAGTTCCATCACGCGAAGGCGTCGAGCTATCGCCAGTTGCTCGATCTTCTGCACCCACGCGAGTTCCTGGGACTCACCGCCACCCCTGAGCGCGGCGACGGCTTCGACGTCCGCGACTACTTCGATGGACGCACCGCTGCGGAACTTCGGCTGTGGGACGCGCTGAGTGCTGAGCTGTTGTGTCCGTTCCACTACTTCGGCATCAGCGATGGCACGGACCTCACTGATTTGTCCTGGGCGCAGGGGCGGTACGCCAGCGGCGACCTCGACAACCTCTACACAGGCAACGATGCCCGTACGCGGGTGATCCTCAAGGAGGTGAACGAGAAGGTCACCGACGTGCGCTCGATGCGTGCATTGGGCTTCTGCGCCGGGGTGAAGCACGCGAGCTACATGGCCGAGGTCTTCAACGCTCACGGCATCCCGGCGCTCGACGTGAATGGGTCTACTCCTGCTGATGAGCGGGCGGCGGCCATTCGCAAACTGCAGAACCGCGAAGTCAACATCCTCTTCACCGCAGACCTCTTCAACGAAGGCATCGACATCCCTGAGGTCGACACCGTCCTGTTCTTACGTCCTACGGAGAGCGCCACCATCTTCCTTCAGCAGCTGGGGCGAGGGCTCCGGCGCACCGACGACAAGGCAGTACTCACGGCACTCGATTTCGTGGGACATCAGCGCAAGGAGTTTCGTTTCGACCAGCGCCTCACGGCAATGACTGGAGCGAATCGAGGCAACCTTGAGCGCCACGTGAAGGAAGGATTCCCCTACCTGCCCTCTGGGTGCCAGATCGTGCTCGACCGCCAGACCCAGGAAGCTGTCCTCTCCAACCTGAAGTCTCAGGTCTATTCGCGCTTCGCCGAGATCGTCTCTGAGCTGCGCGCTATGGGCCAGGTTCCCCTGGCCGAGTTCCTTTCGCGGGCCGGCCTCGAGCTGTCAGATCTCCTCAAGTCGGGCCGATCCTGGACCAAGGCTCAGCGCCAAGCTGGGTTCACGGTGCCTTCCCCGAGTCCGGTCGAAGACCAACTCCTCAAGCGGGTCGCGAGCTTCGCTCACGTTGACGACGTGAGGCGGGCGGCTCTCTACCTAGACCTATTGGCCGACGATGCCCCTGCCTATGACGATCTCAACGAGGCAGAACAGGTCCTGGCACGCATGTTCTTCTTCAATCTGTGGCCGAACAAGGGGAACTTCGGCGACTACGCGGAAGGCCTCGAGTCCCTCCGCGTCGAACGCGCCTTCCGTCGAGAGCTGTCTGACGTCATCTCCCTCGCGGTTGATCGATCGCACCTTCACCCCAGACGTCTGCAGGGGACGTTGGGCATGGTGCCGATGCAGTCGCACGCGCATTACACGCGTGAAGAGATTGGCGCGGCGTTGAACTACTTCAACTGGAACCGCCTGCCAGCCAGCATGATGCAGGGCGTCCTGTACGCCAGCGAGTGGCAGACCGACGCGTTCTTCATCACGCTCAACAAGGCCGAGGACGAGTTCACGCCCACGACGATGTATCAGGACTATCCGCTCTCCCCGAGCCTGTTCCACTGGGAGTCGCAGTCGAACACGTCGCTGCATTCTCCGACGGGTCAGCGATACGTCAACCAGCGGACCAATGGGTCTCACGTGCTGTTGTTCACGCGGGAGCGTAAGAACAACGCGTTCGGTAAGGGATCACCGTACGTGCTTCTGGGCGAAGCCGAGTACGTCGAGCATGAGGGCGAGCGACCGATCGCGATTACTTATCGACTCCGACGTGAAATGCCCGCCGCTGCCTTCAATCACATGCGCGCAAATGCATGACGTCGACTACTTGACAATATGCGCGACCACCTGCACGAGGTAGTCATGTTCCTCAAGAGTGACATCCTGGTTGTGCATGGTCTTGTTTCGTATGCTATTGACCTTGTCAATCCACGAGGACCTCGACTCCCACTTTAGCTTTTCTTCCCCGGGGAGCGTGTAATCACTTTCAAACAACTTCCATTGTTGAGCACTCTTGCGTGCAATTTTTTGATAATCGATCAGATAGAGGCAGTCCCAGAAATCAACGGTCTCGCCTGCGAACTCCTTCTGCGCCACACGTCCGGAAGCATCCAAGAAGACCTGTTGCGGAAGCCCCTTCTTGAAGTCTCCATAGGCCTCATCCAACCGCTTGCGGAAGTCGATCTTCAGATGACCTTCCAACTTTGACAGCAAGACGTAGGCCTGAGTACTTAGGGAGTCGTCCTGCTCCTCGAAGTACTCAGCCATTCCCGCTGGCAAGAAATCAGGAAATCGCTCACTTACCCCGTGCTGCAAGATTCTGAGAAATCGCGTCTTTCCGCCAGCGCCGTATGCGGTGCGGAGTTCCTGCACCAAGTCCGCGGACAATCCATTCACACAATCCACCAACGCCAGCAGAAGGGGCTCGATCTCGTTCATCAACGCCGCCACGGGGACTGTACGAACGTCGGTGGCTCGCGACACATGCTCGACAAAGTCACTAGCAAGTCGAATCAAGGCTTCGACGCCATTGTTCATGAACAAAAATCCACCCTGACGCGATGCCAACTGATATTGGTCTTCACAATGCTCCGCAAGGAAGGCGAAATATTGCTCCAAGAACCTGAACACGTGCTTCACGGTCTCGGAACCATCGCCTTGGTCAAGCGACCCGGCAGAAGTCATTTTGGTGGCAGTATAAGTCCCCAGAAGCGATCCTCTGGAAAGCCCCGACTGGATCGCCTCTATTGATATGCAGCGATCGTCCGTCCGCGCCTCCTCACCCAACAGAACCCGGCCAGATAACACAGAATTCTGCGAGTCAGCCAACCGTTGTGCAATCTTGAGTCTTACGCTTTTCGCCCGCTTGGCCAGGTTGCTCGAGCCCCATAGAAGGTCAGAATCCAAGATATTGCGTAACGTTTTCGATACCGCCTTTTGGTTCTCGTTAATGTCCATGAACATCTGAACTTGATCTGCGGGATCCAGTCCCACAAATGCAACTACGGGAACCAGCTCTGAATCCGCTCGGCTCGATCCCGAGTAGCCGTAAAGCCGGTGCTGGCCATCAATCACGTAGGCCGTGCGGTAGACCGGAGGAAGATGAAGGACTCCAACCTGTGGCGACTTTACCGAGACTGCAGCATTATCGAATTGCAGATCCTTTCTGCCGGGGTCAATATTGATAATGATTGAGTTCGGGAAGTATCCGCCTGTATCAACGAACTTTTTGATTTGGCCAAGACGGGTACGCCGAACCAGCCTCTGATATGTACCGAGATCCTCCCCGAGCGTCAATGTATTGTGGAGCACATAAGTCAACTTTAGGAGGCGTTGCGGCTCCACCATGAATGAGTAGTAAGTATGCCCCCCCATCTTTCCGCGGATGGCCGGGATTCGGGACTCAAGATTCTCGATCTTTTCACCCGCAAAAATTGTTCCGAGGAGTTGGTATCGAGCAGCCTCTCCCAGGTGCTGAAGAAGACCCTCAAAGTACTCTAGCAATCGCTCGTCAAGGTGGAATATTGCAGCGTTCCTCAACCGGTCGCTCGCCGTATCCCGAAGAATCAAGTTCACTGTCGCGACGACGATCTTTATCTTGTGCTTGGGGAACTCTTTTCGCAGGGTTGCCATCAATCCAGGGCGAATCCCGATCCACGATTCAATCTCTTGCTTTAGTGCAGTCGACTGCTGCTTTTGAGCCGACTTGCATTCGACTACCAGGATGGTTTCCTCGTCCATAGCAAAGACATCGATCTGTTTTCGATCGCTGGCGCCGTTGCCATATGGAAGATAGAAGTCACGCCCCCGGTTCATCCGCTGAAATCCTAATCCGGCGAGTAGGCGCCAAACTCTGTCCTCCAGCATGACATCCGTCGACTTGGGCCTCTTAAGGCGAACGGAGCGCTTCATCTTGCGGTCGAAGGTCCATCCCTGGTCCTCGTAGTCACTCTGAAGCTTCGGGTCGACAGACACCGTGGTGAACGGATTGCCTCGCCTCGTCGCTTCTCGCTTGATATTGCTTAGCTCGGATAGCAGTTTCGATTCATCCAACCCTGACGGCATCGAGCCATCCCCCTTCGATGTTAGTGACCAGAAGCTCTTCGGCCCTACCCCGGTGAGCGCCCTTACCGCCAATCGAGTTCCTGCGCGTCACGACAGCAATGCGTTGCGCCTTCGGATAGAGATTGCGCACGGATTCGTGCGCAGCGTTCGTGAGGACGTAACTGACGCCGCGCCTATCCAGGGATCTGATGATCCGAGCCAGTCGACGCTGATCTTCAAAGGAAAATAGATGCTGATTGTACTTGACAAATCCGTTGGAGTTGTGGGCTACGGTGTAGGGGGGGTCGAGGAAAATAAAGCCTCCTGAACGCGCCCGTCGGGTTAAATTTGCGAAATCGCCCGCCCTCAGTTCCGCCCGGTTGAGGCTGATAGCTGCTCTGGTTAAGTGCTCCAAGGTTGGTATCGAGCTAAACTTTCGGAATCCATAGGGGACGTTGTACTCGCCTCGCAGATTGACACGATATATCCCGTTGAATGAAGTGTGGTTAAGATATAAAAATCTCGCGGCGCGCACAACTGCTCCATCGGCAACTCGCCCCCTTATTTCATAGTAGGCGTTTTTTTCGTTTCGGTAGGAACTGGCAATCTCATGCACCTGGTCAGGGTAGTCTCGCACCGTCATATAGAATTCCATGAGCTCCGCATTTGCGTCCGATAGTTCCATCGATGGGACGTCAGGCGCGGCAAAGAAGATGCTACCGCCACCCAAGAAGGGTTCAGAGTATGCTGACGGCTGCAGTGTTCTTAGGCAATCACTCACCGCTCTTGCTAGCCATCTCTTGCCTCCAGCCCATCGCAGAAGGGGGGCGACAGGATCGCTCGCTTCGGGCAGCATGCGTGCACGATAATGGATGTTGCACTCGCTGCGGTGCATATCGGGCGCGAGTTGTCGCCTCAACTTCCTAGCATCATCATCCGAGAGCGACCATCCACACTGCCGGACCCCCGCTGGCTACCTCGCCCCGGGTGCAGGAAAAATGCGCAGTGTCCCACCCGGATATTCCGGACCGTCCACAGAGGACCAGGTCTCGCCAAACGAGTTCGCTCGCGACGCATCCACGAGTGCCCAGACGCTACCCCCAAACCCCGCCCCAAAGGCAGATGCTGCGTACGCCCCCAGTTCTCGCGCCTGCCGCGCCAGCGCGACCGTCTCCGGGACCTGGTTCCCCAGATGCGTCTCCGACAGCCGTTGCGACTCGTCCACCAGCGCGCCGAACGCCTCAAGGTCTCGCGCCTCCAGCGCCTTCACCGCCTCCGGCACGATGACCGTGGACTCGCGGACGAACTGGTGCAGCCGGCGCCCAAGTTCAGGCTCGGGCTTCACCAGCTCCGTGAGCCGCTCCGCTCCCGGGTCCTCGCGCAGGGCCGCCGCGAGCGAGGCGTCGTTGCGGCCGGTCGCCTGGTTCCACGTGTTGAGGATCGCCGTCGCCGCCAGCGAAGCACGGTTGTAGAGGATCTGCGCGGTGCCGGTCTTCTCGGCCAGGACGCCGCTGACGGCCACCACGAACGTGAGGTCGTCCGGCAGCGCCACCGAGCGCACCTTCTGCAGCGGGTCGAAGGAGAACTGCGTCAGCATGCCGGGCTCACCGCAGACCATCGCGGTGTGGTCCTCGGAACCGCCGAGCGTGCCGACGCCGAGGTCGCCCTCCAAGGACTTCCAGGACTTGCCGTTCTCGACGGTCGCGAGATAGGCCGCCAGTTCGATGGGCGTCGGCATCTCCTTCTTCCACAGTGGGGAATCGGAGAAACCGTTGAGGTCGGCGAGGGCGAGCGTCGCGGCGACGACGAGGGCCGAGGACGAGCTCATGCCGCTGGCGGGAGGGAGGTCGGAGGTGACGCTGATGCGGCAGGGCTGGAGCGGGCCGAAGTTGGCGGTGAGGCGGTCGACGACGACCTGGAGGTAGCGGCCCCAGTGGCCGGGAGGGAGGTCGCTGCTCGGCTCACGCAGCCTCTGCTGAGGGAGGCCGCCTGCGGCCGAGTCGAAGTACTCGCTCGGGCTACTCGTCTCGCTTCGCTCGCTCGGAGAACGTAAGGGGGCGCGCTCCACCCTCCTCGACTCGCTTCGCTCGCTCGGAGAACGGAGCGTCACCGGCTCCTTCGCGAAGTCCGAGCGCGCCTCGATCCCGCGTACCGCCGGTTCGACCGTCAGCGTGATGCCGCGGTCGATCGCGCACACCAGCACGTTGCCGCCGCAATAGTCCGTGTGCTTGCCCAACACCTCCAGCCGGCCCGGCACCCGCCACGGCGTCACAGGGTGACCTCGCGCCCACGCAGGGCCTGCGTCACCGACTCGACGTCGCCGCGCGACGACAGGTCGAGCACGCCCTCGTCCACGCGCGGGACACCCACGCGCTCCCCCGCCGCGACCAGCCAGCGGATCGCGTCGACGATCTCCAACTCACCGCGCGCCGACGGCGCGATGTTCCGGCACGCCTCGAAGACCCGCGGGGTGAACGCGAGGCAGTTCATGGAGACAAGGGGATCCGGGCCGTGCGCCTCCACCAGGTCGGGTGACGGCTTCTCGACGATGTCCACGAGCGCACCGGCGGGATCGACGTCCAGCAGGGCGAAAGCGGCGATGCGCTCGGCCGGGATGTTGCCGTGCTCCACGAGCCCGGACCGGCTGAAACCGACGACGGCGGGTGCCTCGGTGGTGACCGCCGCCCGCAGCGCCTCAGGCCCGTAATAGTTGTCCCCGTTGAGAACGACGAAGCTCTCGTCGCCGGCGAACAGCTCCGCCGCAGCTACCGCGTCCGCGGTGCCGAGGGGCTTCTCCTGGATGGCCCAGGTCACGCTGATGCGGGAGGTCGGCAGGTCGGCGTAGTAGTCGCGTATGCCCTGGTGTTCCGGCCCGATCACGAGGCAGGCCTCGGTGATGCCGGCGTCGGCGAGCGCCGACAAGGAGTGGTCGAGGAAGGGACGCCCGATCGGCATCATCGCCTTCACGCCGGCATCGGCCGCCGCCTGCTGCTCGGCGGTGAGCGCGGCGTCGCCCTCCTTGCGCATGCGGGTGCCGAGACCCCGGGCGAGGATGACAGCGCGGGTGGTGGTCACAGGTGCTCCTTCGGCGACGCCGACAGGTGGAGGCGCCGTGGGCCACGGTAGTGGCTTCGACTCGCTGGCGCTCGCTCAGCCAGCGTGGGGGCAGCCTCCTCGTCTCGCTAGCGCTCGCTCAGGCAGCGTGGGGGGCAGCCTCCTCGACTCGCTGGCGCTCGCTCGGAGAACGTTGGGGGTGCAGCCTCCTCGACTCGCTGGCGCTCGCTCGGAGAACGTTGGGGGTGCAGCCTCCTCGACTCGCTGGCGCTCGCTCGGAGAACGTGGGGCCGTGCTCGCTCGGAGAACGTGCGCGGGCTACCCATGCGTACCCCTTGTTCCCTCTCCTCCCCTGTGTTTGCATCTCGATGTCCGACATCTGACGTCTGACCCATCACAGATCGGAGTTGATCTTGATCCCCCGTCAGCCCTCCACCGCCCGCCGCGCCGCCGTCGCCGTCGCGCTCTCCCTCGGCCTCGTCGCCACCGCCACCCCAGCCATGGCCGCCCCACAGGACCCACCCCTCCACCCCGGCCTCACCGCGCCCGTCGACCTCGCCCTGTGGAACACCGGCCCGACCGAGCGCTATCGCATCCCGGCCCTCACCACCGCCCCCAACGGCGACCTCCTGGCGTTCTTCGACGCCCGCCCCGCGATGAACGACGTCCCGAGCCCCATCACGCTCGTCATGCGCCGCTCGACCGACGGCGGCCGGACCTGGCAGCCGCTGCAGACCATCCGGGCCACCGACGGCGTACGCGGCTATGGCGACCCCAGCGTCGTCGTCGACCGCACCACCGGCCGCATCATCGTGTTCTATGCGTCGTCGGTGAACGCCGGCTATGCGTCGTCCCGCACCGGCAACGACCCGAACGACCCCAACATCCTCCACGTCGACGTCTCCACGTCCGACGACCACGGGCAGACGTGGCAGCGCGGGAGCCTCGTCGGACCCGGCATGGATGAGAACAAGACGGTCGAGCTCGCCGACGGTCGCGTGCTCCTCAACATCCGCGCCGCCGGAGCCCGCCGCCAGGCCATCAGCACCGACGGCGGCGTCACGTACGGCCCGCTCACCACCGAGACCCAGCAGGTCGACCCCGGCTCGAACGGCGCCGTCACCCGTGTCTATCCCGACGCCGCGCCGAACGACCCGCGCGCCCAGCTGGTGCTGCTCACCAACGACGAGGACCCCGGCATCCGCCGCAACGTCACCGCCAAGCTGTCCTGCGACTCCGGGAAGACGTGGCCCGGTCGCGTGGTCATCGACCCGGACGCCTCCGCGTACGTCACCGCCACCCCGCTCGGCGGCGGCCGCATGGGCCTGCTCTATGAGCGCGACGGGTACGCGAAGATCAGCTACGCCACGCTGGACGTCACCGCGATGGGCCACCAGTGCGCGCCCATGTCGGTCGCCGCGACCCCGTCGCTGCCGGCAGGGACGACCACGCCGGTGGCGATCACCATCACCAACCACGAGCGCCGCGCGCTGCCGCCCGGCACGCTGACGGTCGCCGGGCCGGAGGGTTGGCCCGACTCGACCGTGCGGGTGCCGGCGATCCCGCCGGGCCGCGTACGCCAGGTCACGGTGCCCGTCCAGGTCCCCGCGGGCGTGGCCGGACCGCGCGACCTGCGCGCCACGTACGCGGGGTCCGCGACGGGTCCGGAGGGCTCGGTCAGCGCGCAGGCTGCGCTGACGCCGGTGGACCTGAGGGTGCCGCAGGGGTGAGGTCTGCCATCGACGCGTTATGGCGTGCATCCTCGCCATAGCGCGTCGATGGGACTGCGCTTGTAGGCGTAGCCAGGAGGGCTTCATGGCCGGATATCGGATCGACCGACAGATCACCACCCCCGGTGAGCTTGGTCGTCGAAGCGCAGAGGAATCACGCGGCTACGACCGCGGCATGTGAGCGCTCAAGGCGCAGGCCGACGAGAACCGGGCTCTCGTGAGCCGGGTCGGCGGTGCCGTGCAGCGGATCGAGAAGCGCACCGAGGAGCGTGTGCAGAAGGCCGTCGAGCAGGTCGCCGGGGAGGCCTCGGCCACCATTACCGCGAAACTCGACGCCGCGAATGAGCGGGCCGAGCGGATCATCGCCGCCACGGCGAAGGTCGAGGCGCGCCAGCTCTGGAGCGCCGCTGCCGCGATGCTGCTCGCTTCGCCTCGGCCCGCTGGGTGGTCGGCCTCGTGGAGACGTGGAAGGGCCGAGGGATGCCGACTTGGCCCCGCTGGCGGAAGTAGACGCAGGACCTCAGTAGGAAAGATCGGTGAGGTAGGTTCGGGCCTCCCTAATCTTGGCAGCCTTCGACGTGCTCGCGAACTTGAACACGTGGCTGAAGTGCATCCGACCTGAGTCAGAATCCACGAAGCCATCACAGGAAGCGAGTCGTCCGTGCGTGATGATCGTATTGACTTCGAGGTAGTTGGGCATGCTGCCCGGGCACCCGAAGTCGGCTGGCTCAACGTCACTGGCGGTCTCTCGCCCGACGACTGTCCAGGTGACATCGGCGGTCAACCATGCAGTCATGGCCTCGACGTCGCTCTTAGCCCAGTTGGTGACGAACTCTCCGACAATGGAGGTTCTCGGCGCATTGCCGCAGTCCGTGGGAAGGACGATTTTCATATGCTCAACTGTCCTTCATTTGTGGTGACCGGCAATGCGACTTCGCATCGCGGCACCGAGTCTTGGCTATCTGGCGTGTAGATTTCTCGCGGCGGTCCCGTATGAGCGAAACCGAGTTGACGGGCACGCATCTGGACCGCTTCGAACGCCGCGAGAATCCTGGGGAACTGCACATCCTCGGACAGGACGCGCGTGAACAGCTGCAAATGCTCGGGTTCCACTCGGTGGGCGCGCGTCGCATCGAGCAGCGGCACGCAGACCTCGATGGGCCCGTCGGACTCCCAGCCGACTTGGCCGTGGTAGATCACGACGGGCCCGCCGCCTGCCCCGCCGCGTCCGTCCGCGAGCTGCAGAAGTTTCGCTGCGCTGGAGCGAATGACGTCCGGCAGCTCGCGGGCGGACGTGTGCCGGGTCGACGTCAGAACCGCGCAGTCTGGAACGGTTCGCAGCGATACCTCAAACCGGGAGGATCCAGGCTGGCCGTCTCCGTCTAACGAGCCCTCTGCGACCGCGTGCTCGATGAAGCGAGCCAGGGATTGGCGACGCGCGTGCCGCTCCGCTTCGGCTTCCCGATAACGCGTCACGAAGGCTGATCTTTCGTCTTCAGGTAGTCCCAACAGCTCCCTGATCTGGTCAAGAGGCATGTCGATGCGCCGGAGCATGGTGACGAGACGAGCGACTTCGATCTGAGAGTGGCTGTACTTCCGATAGCCGTTGAACGGATCGACCGCATCGGGCGAGAGAAGGCCGTTCCGGTCGTAGAGCCGGAGCGCCTTCGGCGACAGCCATGTTGCGGCCGCGAACTCTCCAATCGTCATCAGATCGGCCATGCCCCTCCTCAGTACTCCAGTCTATCGAGGGCTCTGCACGCTCAGACGGTCTTGAACAGCAGATCGGTGACCCACTTGGAGGGGTCCGGCTCCTCTGCGGGATCGGTGAGGAAGTGCTCGGCATGGCCGGTCCACAGTCCACCGTTGTCGTCTTCGAGGACGTCGAGGTGATGCCCGTTGGCCTCGGCCCATTTCTTGACCTCGCTGTGTGCCGCCGGAATGGCATCGGGCGCGCCGACATGACGGCCGACGACGTAGGTTCCTGCCGGGAGAGCACCGAGAACGAGACCGTCTGTCGGCTTGACCGGTCCAGCGATCGGCACCGCGACGGTGAGATCAACCGTGTCATCACTGCTTCCGATGTGACGGTAGACGTAGAGAGGCCCGCCAAGCGCCGCAACCTGGTGCTCGCCCAGCCACTGATAGATCCGCGGGATCGCTTCGTTCGGCCCGCCAGGCGCGCCGAACTCCGAGAATCGGGCGCTGAGGGGAACGCCGATGTAATGAACCGTCTGCCGCTCTTCGGCTGCGATGTTGAGTGCCATTTCAGATCACGTCCTCTTTCCGTATTGCCGGTGGCGTTGTGACCACCTGCAACCACTTGACGCCTTCCCCCAAGGGCCAGGTCAAGCGTCCTCGGGTCTGAGGCTTCACCGGACCAGCTGCCACGATGGCAGGGTCGAGTCATCCGCGGCAGAGCATGTCCGGGGTTGGCGCATGGTGCTCGGGCTGACCGCTCAGCAGGTCGCCGAACGTCGACCCCCTGAAAAGCGACATCGGCCGACTCCGCGCCGGGAACCTCACCAAGAAGCGCGCGCGATGACGACCGTGGAGGGCTGAGGCTTCGACTCGCTGGCGCTCGCTCACAGCCAACGTGGGGGACGGGCGCTCGCTCACACGTTGGCTGAGCGAGCGAAGCGAGTCGAAGCCTCAGCCGTTCTTCGCCTCGTCCTCCCAGAACGCCCGGGCGTCGCGTACGGCCTTGTCATCGCGGCCGACGTTCAGCCGCTCGAACGTCTCCAGCGCACGGTCGGCGCCGCCGTCGGTCTCGGTGACATAGAGGACGGGGTCGGCGCCCAACTCCTTGAAGGCCTCGCGCACCTCGGCCGAGCCCAGCGCCGTGCACAGCGCGTCGGTGCTGGCGTCGAGCCACTCCTTCGACCACGTGGCGGCGGCGTCGGCGCCCTCGTCCGGGTCGATGCCGTGGGCGGAGACGAAGGCATAGAGCTCATTGGCGAGCTGGGTCGTGCCGGCGGCGAGGTCGGCCTCCCAACCCCACTCGTCGGGCCACCAGCGGTAGTATTCGCGCGTCTCGTCCTCGTCGGCCTCGTCGATGTCGGCCGTCAGCTCGGCGAAGTGTTCGACCGTGCACAGGTTGAGCGCCGGGACCTGGTTGCCGTCGGCGACGGTGATCGCCGCGACATAGACCTTCTGGGAGCCGATCGACGCCTTCTCGGCGCGCACGGCATCGGCGAGCGCGGCTGCGTACCGCGGGGTCCAGTCGTCGAAGAATTCGGTGAGCTGTGCGACCTCGGTCATGGGACCCACGTTACGTGAGGGGTTTGGGGTCGTCGGGGGCGGCTCCGCCTGGCTCCTCGTCTCGCTGCGCTCGCTCGGAGAACGGGGGGCCGGGCTCCTCGTCTCGCTGCGCTCGCTCGGAGAACGTGGCGTCGGACAGCTCGGCCCGCCGGGGCTCGGCAGGCGGAACGATCGCGCGGCGCTCCTGCCGCTGCCGCAGGGGCTCGGCCGCCGCCATCAGCATGATCGCGGACCCCGCGCCCAGGTGGCCGATCTCGCGGACCAGCGCCCAGCCGGACACCCCCTGGACCAGCGCGACCACCGCGAACACGAAGACCGCCAGACCGAGCGCTGCGGTGGGGACCCACAACCACGGACGAATCTTTGCCAGCATGGGATTCTCCTTGTCAGACGGATTTCTCGCTCAAGAACTTCTCCGTTGCCTGCCTACCCCACGCGACCAACTTCGCCTGCTTCTCCCGCGCCATGGCGAAATCGGTGCCCGACACGTCGCCGGTGTCGACGAAGATCGTCCGCGCGACGGTCGCCGGCTCGTCGATGTGGCGCGCATCGATGCCGTGCATCATCGTGTCGATCAACGCCATTCCGATGCCCAGGGGCCCGCGTACGGGCTTGTGGACGGCGCGCGCGTGTTCCCGCGCCGACAGCCGGACGCCGATGGTCGGCCACCGCGCATCGGCCGGGTCGGGCTGGTCGAAGATCGTGATCGGATAGTTCGACAGCACCCCGCCGTCGACGAGGGTCACCTCGCCGGTGGGCGTACGCAGCCCCGAAGGCTCGAAGAAGAAGGGGATCGCGGCCGACGCGCGCACCGCCGCAGCCACCGACTGCTCGTCGGGATCGAGCCCGTAATAGCCGTAGTCCCAGGGGAACAGAGCCATTCGCCGCGACGTGAGGTCGGTGACGGTGACGACGAGGCCGTACTCGCGCTCGGGTGGCAGCGCCGACCCCGGGTCGTCGCGGCGCAGGTCGCCGAAGGTGCGTACGCCGAGGTCGGCCAGCACGCCGCCGAGCCAGTCCTCGACGTGGGCGCCCTCGAACATGCCGCCCTCGAACACGAGCGACGCGGCGTCGGCGAGCGAGGCGAACGGGCCCATCACCGAGCCCGGGAAGTCACGGTCGCGGAAGCGGCGCAGGTCGAGCGTGGCGGCGATGTCGGCGAGGCGCTCGAGGGGCTCCCCGGCGTGCTGGAGGGCGGCGACGAGGGCCGCGCAGATCGCGCCGGCGGACGTCCCGGCGACGCGCGGGAAGGTATAGCCGCGCTCGGCGAGGACGTCGATCGCCCCGACGAAGGCCATGCCCTTCACGCCGCCGCCCTCCATGACGAGGTCGGCGCGCTTGGGGGATGCGAGGTCAGCCATCAGGCCATGGAACCAGACGAGCGGTGCGTACGGCTCCCCTGCGCGCGCCTGGACCTCGCATACCCCCCTCCCCGCGTACGTCCCTCCCCCACGCAACTTGCGCACACGCGCCGTCCCTCCCCCACGCAACTTGCGCACACTCGACCACGAGTTGGGTACGCGGCCCGGCGTGTCGACCCAATTCGTGCACACGCGCCCACCGCCTGAGCCCCCTCGGAGCAGCGGTGCCCGGCGAGTCTCCTGTGGAAGTCGGTACGCAGGAACGCGCGGGAGTCCGTACGCAGGAACGCGCGGGAGTGCGTACGCAGGAACGGGCGGGAGTGCGTACGCAGGAACGCGCGGCCCCTGCCCCCAGCCACGTCGCGTGTGCACATGTTGCGTCGTGGCCCCGGCGTGTCGACCCAACTCGTGGACGAGTGTGCACAAGTTGGGCTCGAGGGGGGGCGAACCTCACCAGCCCCCGCCGCCGCCTCCGCCGAAGCCGCCGCCGCCGGAGAAGCCCGACGACGAGCTGTTGCTGGCCGAGGCCGAGCTCACGGCCTCGCTGATCGACGACGTCATCGCCTCCGACAGCCCGTCCATCGCCGACCCGAAGCCCGCGCCGTAGAAGAAGCCGGTGGTGGCGTACGGCGAGACGTACCAGTCGTTGTCGGGCTGATAGCGACCCGCCGCGGCCAGGTCCTGGAACACCTTCGCCCAGCGGTCGGCGACCCCGAACACGATCGCGTACGGCAGGTAGCGCGAGAAGATGTCCACGCCTTCCTCGAACTTGATCTGGTCGGCCTCGGCCGTCGACAGGTATTGCTCGAAGCCCTTCGTCTGGGCCAGCACCGCCGAGCCCTCCGCCGTGCGCGCCGGCATCTTCGACGCCATCGCCGCCAGCGCCAGACCCACGATCACCAGAGCCACGCCGATCAGGCCCAACCCGAGCACAGCCCCGAGCGCGAAGCCGAACGCCGCCCCTCCGATGGCGAGGCCGATGCCGGTGGCGATCCAGATGTTGCGGACCTTGTCGGGGTTGCCGGAGAACCAGTGGTGGTGACGGTGGACGCGCTCATAGAGCGCCGCCTTCGTGTCAGTCATCAGCGACGCGAACTCCTTCTCCTTCAGCTGTTCGGTCGTCACGGTCTCGTGGTGGGTGAACAGCGTGTCGAGGATCTTGCGCTCATAGGGTTCGACCTGCTCGGGGCACAGCAGCTTCACCAGGGTGAAGTCCTTCTTGCCGGTCTGCTCGATGCGCATGTGACCACGGATCGCGAGGTCGATGATCGTCGCCGTCACGTCGCGGTCGTCGGCGCGCTCGTCGATCAGGGTGCCCAACTCGCCCGCCCGCGCGTCGCGGGGCGGCGTGAACTGCACGGCGAACTTCGTACGCCCGCTCGCGCGCTGGGTCTCCCCCTCGGCCGCACCGACGGGAGTCAGGCCCGGGGTCAGGCCCGCGTACACCTCGTCGCGACCGTTGCGGCGTACGCGGTGGACGACGAGCGCCAGGCCCACGGCGGTCACCAGCGCAGTCAGGCCGCCCGACAGCGGGGTGAGCGGGAACATGTTGCCCGCATGGAGGCGCTTCGAGAACGTGGGGTTCGCCGCGGCGGTGAACGTGCCGACCGGATAGCCCGCGACGGTCTGGACGCCGACCTCCTTGCTGAGGTTCGACGCGCTGTAGGTGGCTTTGTTGCCCTCGACCCGGTGGTCGCACGGCTGGTCGAACTTCTTGCCGGTGTAGCACGCGGTCTTCGTGGGCGCGGCAGGACCGTCGATCACGACGGTCGCCTTCTCGACCGGGACCTGCCAGGCGTTGCCGACCGCCATCCAGTCCATCTCGTCGAGCTTGCTGGTGGCGTTGTTGGGCTGGGTCACGCCATGCATCGTGTAGGTGATGCGATAGCGCTGGACCCCGGTGAACGTCGTGCCCTTCTTCCCGATCTTCGCGATCAGCACGTCGTCCTTGGTCCCGCGCGCGACGTTGGTGTTGGCGCCCGTGGGGCTCTCGACCGAGTTGATCTCGACGGGGATGTCACGCCAGTGGTCGGGGTCGCCGTCGACCCGCATGCGGCGGGTGAGGGCCACGAGCGGGCCGTGACCCTCATCGTTGGCGAAGTCGAACGCGAGGTCGAGCACGACCTTCACGTTGCCATCACGGTCGGGCGTCGCGGTCGCCGTGTAGTCAGCGACCTTCCACGACCGGGGCGCGTCGTCGTCGTCCGCGTGGGCGGGCACGGCGAACAGCGTCAGGGGAAGGACCAGGGCGAGGACGGCCAACAACCGTGAGAAAACTCTCATGTGTCGAGATTAGTCGCGGTCAGGGCAAGTCCAAGCTGACAGATGTCACGAAGGGGCGACGATCGGTCTAGGACGTTCTCCGAGCGAGGCCGCTTGCGGCCGAGACGAGGAGCTCCGTTCCTGCTCCTCGTCTCGCTGGCGCTCGCTCGGAGAACGTTGGACGCGTGCTCGCTCGGAGAACGTTGGACGCGCGCGCGCTCGGAGAACGTTGGACGCGCGCGCGCTCGGAGAACGTTGGACGCGCGCTCGCTCGGAGAACGTTGGCTGAGCGAGCGCAGCGAGTCGAAGCGTCAGCCCCGGAAGCCCCGCTCGCTGTTCCACACGATCTGGCCGCCCTGGAAGCGCTGCGTGCACTCCCACGCCGAGCCCACGGGACCGCACTGCTCACCTCGCACCGGATAGCCCAGTCGCCCGTTCTCCCAACCCAGACGGCCATAGTGATCGCGGATCGCCCCGAACACGGGCCACGCACCGGTCTGCGGCGACCAATACAGCGTTCCGCGCTCGAAGAACTGCACGCAGCCGCCGTCCTTCAGCCCGCAGATCTCGCCGGACGTCGGATAGCCGATCGGGCTCTTCTCCCAGCCCAGCTCCGCGTACCGCTGGTTGATCGCGCCCCAGACCACGTGGGCACCGCCCGCCGGCGAGGAGTACGCGAGCCCGCCCTGGAACCTCTGGACGCATCCGCCGTCGGTGAGCCCACAGAACTCGTTCGAGGTCGCATAGCCCAGCTGGCTGCGTTCCCAGCCCACCGACGCGTACGCGGTCCCGATCGCCCCGAGCACCGTGTGGGCCCCGGTGGCGGGCGCCCAATAGATCAGCCCGTGCTCGAATCGCTGGGCGCAGCCACCGTCGCGCAGGCCGCAGAACTCGCCCGACGTGGGATAGCCCAGCCGGCCGTTCTCGAAGCCCTGACGGGCGTACTCCTCGCGGATGGCGCCCCAGTTCGCGAACGTGGCGGCCGTCGACGCATAGATGGCGCCGCCCTGGAACTGCTGCCAGCAGCCGCCGTCGCGAAGCCCGCAGAACTCGTCGTTCACCGGATAACCCAGCTGGCCGTTCTCCCAGCCGAGGCTGGCCCAGTGGTCCTTGATCGCACCGCGCACGATGTGCGGATCGGTGGAAGCCGAGTCATAGATCGACCCCTTCTCGAAGTGCTGGCCGCAGCCCGAGTCGCGCAGCCCGCAGAACCGGTCGGACGTCGGCGCTCCGAGGGGTCCTTCCTTGACGGTGAAGGCGATGCGCTGCTCCTTGTCGTTGACCTTCACGACCAGCTCAGCCGTGCCACCGCGCAGGCCGGTGGCGACCTTCGCCTCGGGATCGAACGCGATGACCGCGTCCTTGGGCGCCCTCGCCGCGTCGCCGAGGAAGACCCCGGTTCCGCTCCAGGCCGCCGACACCGGATGGTCAAGCGGGAACGTGCGGCCCCACTGGGTCACGTCGACGTCGACCTTGGTCGTGTCGCCCCGCGTCAGTTCTGCCTTCTCGGCAAAGGCTTTCAGCTCGTCGACGTGGGCACGCATCTCGACGCCGACCCACGCGCGGTGGGCGGGCGACGACGGGTCCTGGCGGAACAGGTCGGGTGCCTTGACCCGGGGCGCGTCGGGGTCGATGCCGACGAGCGACCAGCCCGAGAAGCCGCCGTCGGCGGGCACGGTCGACGGGTTCTTGCCGGAGTTGCCGTTGATCACATAGGGCACGGCGTTGACGGTGTTGGCCGAGAACGAGCCGACGTGCGAGCCGATGAACAGGGCACCCTTTCCTGTCTGGGCACGGAAATCGGACAGCCACCGCTCGACCATCTCGGCCTCGACACGGTCACCCATCTGGGAGTTCTTCAGCGGCGACGGGTCGCGCGGCGGGTGGTGCCAGGCGAGGGCCACGCCGTTGATCGCGGGGTCGGCCTTCGCACCCTCCAAGGCGTCCTTGACCATCTGGATCTGGTCGAAGCCACCCGTACGCAGGATCGAGGTCGACGAGTCGAGCAGCACGAAGCGCGTGCCGTTGTGGTCGAACGTCTTGTGGGTCTCGCCGAAGACGCCCTTGAAGTTGGACACGTTGCCGGGACCGTAGATCTCGTGGTTGCCGGGCACGTAGTGCCACGTCACCCCCTTGGCCGTGAGTTCCTCGTCGATGACCTTCTTGGCCAGCGCGAAGTCGTCGGGATAGCCCGTGTCGACCAGGTCTCCGTTGATCACGACGAAATCGGGCCTGTTGGCCACGATCTCCTGCATGGTGCGGCGCGCGGCCGGGACCAGCGACTGGTCCTTCGCGGTGAACTGGGCGTCCGACATCACGGCGAAGCGCCACTGCTTGCCGCCGGCGCCGAGCGCGGTGTGCTGGCGTACGACCGGGTCCTCCACGCGGGGACTGGCGGGGACCTTCACCTCCGGCGCGGTCTTCACGGTGACGTCATCGAAGCTGATCGTGCCCCTGTAGGAGCGGGCCGCCTTCGTCTCGATGGCCGCCAGGAACTGGAGCGTGATCGGGCCCTGCAGGGTCTGGGGAACCGGGACCTCGACATAGCGCCAGCCCGTCCAGTCGACGTAGGGGCCGTAGAGCGACATGGCCTTGCCTGCACCGTCGGTGATGCCGAACGACGTCCACTCGTTCTGGGCGTCGCCCTTCACCCACATGCCGAGTGCCAGCGGCTGGCCCTGGGTGATGGTGATCGGCTTCGGCGGCCGCGCATAGCCGACGCGGGTCGCGGTCGACAGCGTGAAGTCGAAGTCCATCTTGATGGCCGGCCCGCCGTCGTGGCCGGTGGTCGGGGCCACTGCCCCGGCGGCGCGGGCGTTGGTGAAGCGCCAGCTCGCCACGTCGTCGAAGTTCGCGAGAACCGTCGACACCGAGCCGACGGCGACGGGGACGTGGGTGGTGACACCCTTGACGGTGGCCCTGACGACGACCGACCCCTTGGCGCCCTCCTTCGCCTTCACCGAGAAGTCGCCCTGCTTGCCGGGCGTGATGGTGACGAGTGCCGGATCGTAGTCCAGTGTGACGTCGCCGGGCTCGATGAGCGCCTCGAAACCGTTGGCGTCCGCGCCCATGATCTGGAAGCGCTGGGCCTCGGCCGGGTCGACGATCGTCACTTTGTCCACGGTGGAACGGATGCGGCGCAGGTCGCCGAGCACGGTGAGCGTACGCGTGGCCCTGACGGTCGCGACGTTCGCGTCGACGGCCACCTCACCGGGGTGGCTCGGGCGGACGGTTCCGGCGGCGTCGATCGTGCCGTCGGCCGCGGCCATCGCGTACGCAGGCTTCACGCCGACCGGGGCGTACGTCTCGTCGAACCCGAGCGCCTCGAGCTCGCGCGTGAGCCCCGGGAACACCTTCCACAGCTCGGGATTCTCCTCATCGGACTCGGTGATGAACCGAAGGCCGTGGGCCGAACCCGAACCAGGTTTGGCGAACAGGCCGATGCCGTTGGGCACATGGCGCTCGCTGCCGTCCGACGGTTGGTTCTCGATGTCGAGGTCGTCCTCGCCGGCCTCGCGCGCGAGCATCGTGGACGAACCGCCGCCGTCCAGGTTGGCGCCGTTGACCGCGCCGACCTCCTTGAGGAAGCCGCCGATCTCCTCGTAGGTCATGCCGCGCGACTTCGCCATGCGCCCGTCGACGGTCAGCAGGAACATCTTCGAGCCGGTGGCGTCGAAGCCGATCGCGGTGCGGGGGTGGAGCGCCTTGTCGCCCTGGGGAAGGACATTGCCGTCCTTCAGCACGACCATGATGGTCGACAGCGCCATGCGCAGCGGGTCACCGTCGGCCTTCAGGCGATAGTCCATGGTGATGCGGTCGCCGACCCTGACGGCGGCGAGCCTGTCGGCGCCGGCGTTGCGGCCGACGTACGCGACCTCGCCGGCCGCGAGCTGGCCCTCGCCGGCCGCGGCGTTCACCGCGGTGACGAGGCCGTCCTTCGCGACGACCTCGACGACCTTCGTCGCGCCCTGGGTCGCGGCGGTGCGGGTGTACGCGCCCCACAGCTCGGTGTAGGCACCGACACCGTCGGCGGGGATCGCGTTCTGGTTCAGGCCGCCGAGCGGGATGGTGCCGGTCGGGGTGGTGATCGTGCCCTCGAGGAACATGCTCGTCAGGCGGCCGAGGTTGCCCATGGAGACGCCCACGGCGTTCGGCGTGAAGCCCGGGTTGCCGCCCTTCAGGTCACGACCGTTCTGCTTGACCGCGCCGAGCGGGGCGTTGGAGTTGTTGATGTCGAAATAGTCACCGTTGACCGCCGCGACCGCCCTGGCCCGGGTGGCCATGGCGCTCAGCGGCTCGGCCTTGGCGATCTGGCCGGGGAACAGATAGTCGGGGGTGATCTGGCCGCCGGCCAGGTCGACCGTCATCAGGTCGCCCCGCATGAAGCCCTGGGAGTCGACCCACTCGAACGAGCGCAGGTCGATGCCGCTGGCGACCGGACGGGTGGTGTCGGCCAGCATGATGCGACCGGGGGCGGCGTTGGGGCTCGCGGGGACGCCCGAGTCGCGCATCCGCGAGCTGGCGGCCGGATGGTTCTCGAGGGGTTCAGTGGTGTCGGGGGCCGCATGGGCGAGGCCTGTGGACCACCACAGGACGGGGCTGGCGAGCAGCGCGGAGGCGATGAGGCGCCGTGCCGCGCGGGGTCGTGCTGGTGCGGGGATCATGGTGGAGATCCAATCGCTCGGGGGTGTGGCGGGGCTTGCTGCCGGATGAACGCCAGCCGAACATTCTGCATCTTTCCGTTGCCATCTGTTCGCCGGCAGGCAAGAATCCTTCAAAGCCGTTTCGCACGCGACACTGGCTGAGCGAGCTCCACCACGCTGGTGAGCGAGTTCCACGACGCTGGTGAGCGAGCTCCACCACGCTGGCTGAGCGAGCGAAGCGAGTCGAAGCCACTCGAAGGAGATCAATGATGAACCTCACTCGCCGCACCGCACTCCAGGGCGTCCTCGGCGTCGGCGCCGCCTCGCTCGTGTCGTGGTCGGTGCCTGCGCACGCCGCGGGCCCCGGCTCGTTCGACCTTCCGGCGCCGGGCTCCTGCCCCGTCGACCCGCACGTCCAGAAGCACGACTTCCGCGCGATGTGGCTGTCGTCGGTCGTCAACATCGACTGGCCGTCGAAAGCCGGGCTGTCGGCCGACGCCCAGAAGGCCGAGCTCGCCGGCTGGTTCGATCTCGCCCAACGCCACAACCACAATGCGATCCTGATCCAGATCCGCCCGACCGCCGACGCCTTCTGGCCCGGCGCGAAGGAGCCCTGGTCGGCGTATCTCACCGGCACGCAGGGCAAGGACCCCGGCTATGACCCCTTGGCGTACGCGATCGCGGAGGGCCGGCGCCGCAACATCCAGGTGCACGGGTGGTTCAACCCCTACCGCGTCGCGATGTCGGAAACCCCTGTGCTGGCAGCGAATCACCCGGCCAGGCTCCACCCCGACTGGGTGCTTCCCTATGGGGGCAAGCTCTACTACAACCCGGGGCTGCCCGAGGTGCGCGCCCACGTCGTCGACGCGATCATGGACGCGGTCCGCCGCTATGACCTCGACGGCGTCCACTTCGACGACTACTTCTATCCCTATCCCGTTGCGGGCAAGGTGTTCGACGACGCGGCGGCGTACGCGCGGTTCGGCGGTGGGAAGTCGCTCCCCGACTGGCGCCGACACAACGTGACGACCTTCATGACCGAGATGCGCGCCGCCATCAAGGCGATCAAGCCGTGGGTGCAGTTCGGCGTCTCGCCGTTCGCGATCTGGCGCAACCGCGCCACCGACCCGTCCGGATCCGACACGAGGGCGGGCGTGCAGACGTTCGACGACCTGTACGCGGACACCCGCCTGTGGGTGAAACAGGGCATCGTCGACTACGTGACGCCGCAGGTCTATTGGTCGCGGGGATTCGCGGCGGCCGACTACGAGAAGGTCGTCTCGTGGTGGACCGAGCAGGTGCGCGGGACGAACTGCAACCTCTATGTGGGCGAGGCCGCGTACAAGGTGAACGCAAACGCCGACCCGAACTGGGCGAAGCCGGGCGAACTGTCGTCCCACCTCGCCTATGACGCGGCGTTCCCCGAGGTGCAGGGCCACATCCATTTCTCGGCGAAATCCGTGCGTGACAACGTTTTGGGGGCCCTGACGCTCGTGCGCGACGAATGGTATTCGAAGCCGGCGCTCATTCCCCGCTACCCCTGGCTGGACTCCACGGCCCCCGCGCCGGTGACGCGCCTGCGGCGTGACAACCGGGTGCTGACGTGGACTGGCGTGGCCGACGACGTCGCGAGCATTGCCGTGTATCGCGTTCCCACCAACAAGATCGACCCCTGCGACGTGGCGGATGCGCGCCACCTGGTGGCCACGCTGCCGCCGACGACGACGTGGACCGACCCGGTGGGCAAGGGGCGCGGGCCGGTGACCTATGTCGTGACCACCGTCGACCGGCTGGGGAACGAGTCGCGAGCGGTGACGGTGCGCTGATCCTGTTCGCTCGGTGACGACGGGGCGTTCAGACTTCTGCGGTGACCTCGTGCACCAGCCGCGCGAGTTCGTCGCAGATCGTGAAGTGGTTGTGGCCCGGAAGCGGGCGGGGTTCGGTGGCGACACCGGGCCACGCCTGCGTCAGGGCCGCCGACTGCGCCTGGAACGCCGCCGGTTCGAGCTCGCCGACGGCGACGAGGAACGGGGCCCGGGTGGTCGGGGTCAGTCGTGCGGGGCTGAGCGTGGCGACCTCGGGCCCAGTCAGGCGTACGTCGTTCTGCACCGAGGTCTCGAGCAGGGGCGCGAGTTCATAGAGACCCGACATCCCCACGCCGGCAAGGATCTGGGGCTGCACGCCCAGGGGCGACCAGTCGGTGGCGTGCATCATCGCGGCGAGGTGGCCGCCGGCGGAGTGACCGGTGATCACGAGCGGCTGGTCATAGCTGCGGGCGAGGGTGGCCGTGGCCAGGCGTACCTGGTCGACGATGTGGGTCAGCGTGACCGCCGGGGCGAGGGCATAGTCGATGACCGCCACCCGCCAGCGATCCTTCAGCAGCTCGGGCGCGACATAGGAGAAGTCGCGGCGGCCGAGCTCGGACCAATAGCCGCCGTGGATGAACACCACGGTGCCGCGGGAATTGCGCGGCTCGAACAGGTCGATGACCTCGCTGGGATCGTGCCCGTACGCCAGGGTGCGCGGCTCGTGACGCGTGCGTGCGTGCTGGCTGTTGCGTACCCACTGGTCATAGAACCCTTCCCAGCCGACGACGGAGCGGGACGGGAGATAGTGCTCGTCGCCTCCGGCGAGGGACGGCTGCGCAGCGGTCATGGGCGGGATTCTGCCACGGGCGTGTCGGTGGTCAGTGGAGGCTGCGATAGCGCCAGAAGACGGGCACGAGGGCGACGGCGATGACGGTGCCGACCACGACGAGTGCGCCGCCGGCGGCGCTGGTCGCCACCGGGCCGAAGGCGTCGGCCGCGGCGCCGTGGGCCACGTCGGCGATGCGCGGCCCGCCCGCGACGACGACGATGAAGACGCCCTGCAGGCGGCCGCGTACGGCATCGGTGGCGGCGGTCTGGAGCATCGTGGTGCGGAACGCGGCCGAGGCGGTGTCGGCGGCACCGCCGACGGCCAGGAAGAACAGGGCGAGGGCGAGCCAGGGCCACGGGCGGCCATACGCCGGCCAGCACGCGAGGCCGAAGCCGAGCATGGCGAGGCCCCAGACGATGATCGAGACCGTGACCGCGGCGCCCTGGCGCTCGACGCGCGAGACCCAGCCGGACAGGATGCCGCCGGCGACCGCACCGGCGGGGATGGCGGCGAACAGGAGCGCGAAGGCGAGGCCGCCGCCGACGGGACCGCCGAAGACCTCGTGGGCGATCTCGGGGAAGAGGGCGCGGGGCATGCCGAACACCATGGCGATGAGGTCGACCACGAAGCTCATCATGAGCACGGGATGTCCACCGAGGTAGGCGATTCCGTCGATCACCGAGCGCAGACCCGGCTTGGCGAGCTCGCCGTGGGGCTTGAGCGGCGGCAGCTTGATGACGGCCCACAGCGTGGCGAGGAGGAAGACGGAGTCGACGAGATAGAGCGGCCCATAGCCCAGGACGGGGATGAGCGCGCCACCGACCATCGGGCCGGCGATGCCGCCTGCCATCATCACCGTGGTGGACAGGGCGTTGGCGGCGGGGAGCAGGTGCATCGGGAGGATGCTGGGCAGGAGGGCGGAGCGGGCGGGCTGGTTCATGCCGAAGAACGCCTGCTGCAGGGCGAACAGGCCGAGGATGACCCACACGTTCGTGCCGCCGAGCAGGGAGTTCACGGCGAACAGGGCGCTGGTGACGACGAGGCCGACGGTGGTGACCATCAGCAGGCGGCGGCGGTCGAAGGCGTCGGCGAGGGCGCCGCCCCAGAGGCCGAACACGACGAGGGGGACGAGGCCGAACAGTCCGGTCAGGCCCACGTAGGCGCTCGATCGCGTGATCTCATAGATCTGGGCCGGCACGGCGACGACGGTGAGCTGGGCGCCGATGACGGTGATGATGTTGGCATAGAACAGCCGCGAGAAGTGGGCGTTGGCCAGGGGTCGGGTGTCGGCAAGGAGGGCTCGGACTCTGGACACCCATGGACCCTAGCCGGTCTTCGTTAGGGTTTCCGCATGGATCAACTGCCGGGAAACCTGGACTGGAAGCCGCTCGGGGAGCGGCTGGATCTGGTGGCTGCGCCCGTGGCCGCTGCGTGTGACGGGTTGAACGCGTATGTCTGTGAGATCGACGCGTCGCTGGCCGACACGGCGGCGTTCTGTTCTGCCTATGAGGTGGAGCCCGAGGAGTCGGCGAACTGCGTCGTGGTGGAGGGCCGCCGCGGGGACGTGTCCCGGCTGGCCGCGGTCATGGTGTTGGCGACCGACCGGGCTGATGTGAACAAGACGGTGAAGAAGCACCTCGACGTGCGGAAGATCAGCTTCGCGCCGATGGACACGGCTGTGGGGCTGACCGGCATGGAACACGGCGGCATCACGCCGGTGGGCCTCCCGGAGGACTGGCCGGTGCTGGTGGACGCGAAGGTGGCGGCGGCGGGCTGGGTCGTGATCGGCGGCGGGGTGAGGCGTTCGAAGATCGCTGTGCGCGGGGCGGAGCTGGCGGGACTGCCTGGGGCTGAGGTGTTGGAGCTGGCACAGGGGTAGGGGGTTGACCCCTCGACGTCGCCCTGGCCTCGGGTCCCCCTCGACGCAACTCGTGCCTCGGGTCCCCCTCGGCGCAACTCGTGCCTCGGGTCCCCCTCGACGCAACTCGTGCACACGGGTGCTCAAGTTGGGTTCGTGACACGGCGTGTCGACGCAACTCGTGCACACGACACATCCGTCACGAGGCCGGTACGCCGAACTCGGCGCGCCACCGCAGGTCGAAGCAGGGGTCCTCGCACCGGCGCCCCAGGTCCTTCAGCGCCTGATGCACTTCGCGGACGAGGGTGATGGGCCGGGCCAGCCTCTCTGACGTGACGACGATGATGCGCCAACCGAGGCGCTCCAGGTCTTCGCGACGCCGGATGTCGCGGTTCCACTGCTCCGAGTCCTCGGCGTGATGGCGCCCGTCATATTCCACGGCGAGTTTGAGGTCGGCGTACGCGTGGTCGAGTCGCGCCACGAGACGCCCCTTCTCGTCGAACACCTCCACCTGGATGTCAGGCTCGGGAAGGCCGGCCAGTGTCAACGTCAGGCGGAGCCGAGTCTCGCGTACGCTTTCGGGCCCGCGCCGCAGGTGTTCGCGTACGGCCTTCGTCGCCACGGTATGGATCTGTTCGAAGGTGGTGAGCTTGAGCTGGACGAGGTGCTCCCCCAGCTGGACGGCCTCGAGCAGGCTCAGCCGGTCGCACGCCACTGCGTACGCCTCCGCGATCCCGGCGATGCCACCGGGTGACGAGAGCGTGCGTACGCGCTGGACGAGGAGGCCGTCGCGGCGAATGGGTGGGCGCGCACAGGTGACGAAGTGGAGCGGGAAGTCGCGCCCGAATCTCGCGCCGGCGAGCCGCAGGGCGGTCATGCCGGTGACGCGCGCGTCTTCCGGGAGGACGAGGCGCGCGCCGCGGACCCAGGTCTCGAGCGATTCGGGCTCGCTGCTGGCGATGTAGACACCGTGGAGCAGGCGACGGAAAGGGGACGAACGCAGTTGGTCCTGGGTGATGCCGGACTCGATGGCGGTTCGGCGAAGGAAGGGATCGGTCATGTCCGCACCATGGCGGCGGATGACCGGAACGGTTCACCGCGCGGGTCCATCTGTGGATGAAGCTTGTGGTGTGTGCGCAGGTTGTGGATAACGTCACAGGGACTCCAGGAGGTATTGGCGCTCCGTGTGCATGGGTGGCGTCGACACGCCGGGCCAGAAACCCAACTCGTGCAGCGGCGTGCGCAAGTTGGGCGCCGTGGGGCGCACCACGGATTGACTGGGCCAAGCGATCCACACATAGCGATCTATTGACGCCCGTCATTGTTGCGAAATACGGTTGCGGTGCTGTGACGCTCGTCACCCGAAAGGAACACCTCATGTCCGCACCCGCGGCGTCGACGACGGAGTCGACCGAATGGCACGTCCCCCCGCGCACCACCGCCCTGGTCCTCTTCTGCTGCTGGCTGGCCATCCTCGCCGAGGGTTATGACGTCGGCGTTCTCGGCGCGGTGTTGCCGGCGCTCGCCGAATATCGGCAGTGGAACCTTTCGCCGCTGCAGCTCGGAGGCCTCGGCTCCTATGCCCTGATCGGCATGATGATCGGCGCCATGACCATCGGCACGTTGTCCGACATCATCGGGCGCAAGAAGATGCTGCTGCTGTCGCTGGTCATCTTCACGCTGACCCAACTGGGCGCCGCCCTCGCCCCCACCCCGGAGATCTTCGGCCTGTTCCGGCTGCTCGGCGGGCTCGGCATGGGCGGCATCATCCCGGTCGCCGCGGCGCTCACCATCGAATATTCCGCGCCGGCCAAGCGATCCATGAACTACGCGATCATGTATTCAGGCTATTCGCTCGGCATCGTCGTCGCGGCCCTGGCCGCGTACTTCTCGCTCAAAGATCTGGGCTGGCGCTGGGTCGTGGGCTTCGGCGCCATCCCCATCGTGCTCCTGCCGATCCTCGCCGTGATGGTGCCGGAATCTCTGGAATACCTGGTCCACAAGGGAAAGACCGAGGAGGCCAAGCATTGGGCGGCCAAAATGGGCATCACGCCCTTCCGGGAGTCCGACTGGTCGACAGCACGCGAGGCCAACACCGCGGCCCCGAGCAACAACGCCAAGGGCGTGCTCGCCACGATCTTCTCCCCGCGCCTCGCGCTCGGCACCGTGGGCTTCTGGATCTCCTTGTTCTGCGGCCTGCTGCTCGTCTATGGGCTGAACACGTGGCTGCCGTCGATCATGAAGAAGGCCGGCTATGCGCTCGGCTCGTCGCTGATGTTCCTCATGGTGTTCTCGCTCGCCTCGGCCATCGGCGGCCTGGTGCTCGGCTACATGGCCGACCGGTGGGGCAAGAAGCCCGTGCTCGTCGCCTTCTATTTCATCGGTGCCGTCGGCATTCTCCTGCTGATGTTCAAGAACTCGCTGTTCGTGAACTATTGCTTCGTCGCGCTTGCCGGCGTCGGATCGATCTCGACGTCACTGGTGCTGACCGGATGGGTCGCCGAGTACTACCCGAAGTACGCACGAGCCGCCGCCACCGGCTGGGCACTGTCCTTCGCGCGCATCGGCGCCATCTCAGGCCCGATCATCGGCGGTTGGATCGCCGGCGCCAAGCTCGGTTTCCAGTGGAACTTCATCATCTTCGCGATCATCGGCGCGATCGCCTCGGTGGCCGTGCTGATGATCCCGTCCAAGCCTCCAGAGGTCGTCCTCCCCACCGACGATGACCTGGTGGACGAGGAACGCGTACAGGTCTGAGACCCCAACCCAGGGGCCGCCCCATTGCCGGGGCGGCCCCTGTTGCGTACGCAGGTCGTCGCGTGTGCGCGGGTTGGGACGACACGCCGGGGCGCCAACCCAACTCGTGCAGCGGTGTGCACAAGTTGCGCCCGGGCGGAGCCCCGGGGTGGGGGGTGCGTCCGGGGCGGAGCCCCGGGTGGGGGTGCGTCCGGGCCGGAGCCCCGGGGTCCTACACGTGGGCCGGGGGTGCGTACGCCTCGCCCGAGGCGGCGTCGACCGTGCGGCCGCCGATCCAGCGCATGTGGGTCGGGAGCTCGTCGGTCTCCTTCTCCTGGATCAGCGCCAGACGCGGGCGGACCGCGTCGGTGCGCGACGTCGGGGGCTTGCGGCGGCCGGCACGGTATTGGTCCGGCCATTCCGCGCCCGGGCCCTGATAGTCCTGCTCCGCGGCGGCATGGAGCGTCCACTGCGGGTCATAGAGGTGCGTACGCCCCAGCGCGCAGAGGTCGGCGCGGCCTGCGAGCAGGATCGAGTTCACGTCGTCATACGACGAGATCGCGCCCACCGCGATGACCGCGGCGCCCGCGGGAGCCGCCACCTCGTTGCGGATCCGGTCGGCGAACGGCGTCTGGTACGACCGCCCGTACGCCGGCTGCTCGATCTTCGCGACCTGGCCCGACGACACGTCGATGCCGGCGGCACCGTGCTCCACGAACGCCTTCGCCATCATCACCGCGTCCTCGACGGTGTTGCCGTCGGGAATCCAGTCCGTCGCAGAGATGCGTACGGTCAGGGGCTTGTCGGCCGGCCAGGCCGCGCGCACCGCATCGAACACCTCCAGCGGATAGCGCAACCGGTTCTCGGCCGAGCCGCCGTACTCGTCGCTGCGGTGGTTCGCGATCGGTGACAGGAAGCTCGACAGCAGATAGCCATGGGCGCAGTGCAGTTCCAGGACGTCGAAGCCCGCCTCCGCGGCACGCTGTGCCGCCGCAACGAACTCGCCCTTGACCCAGTCCATGTCGTCACGGGTCATCTCGCGCGGCACGTTCCCTCCATCGCCGTAGGCCACCGCCGACGGGCCGATGACGTCCCAGCCACCCTCGGCCAGCGGGTCGTCGATCCCCTCCCACATGAGCTTCGTGGACCCCTTGCGGCCCGAGTGGCCGATCTGGCAGCCGATCTTCGCGCTCGAGTTCGCGTGGACGAAGTCGACGATCCGCCGCCATGAAGCGGTCTGCTCGTCGTTCCACAGCCCGGTGCAGCCCGGGGTGATGCGGCCTTTCGGGGAGACGCAGACCATCTCGGTCATCACCAGCCCCGCCCCGCCCTGGGCCTTCGACCCGAGGTGGACGAGGTGGAAGTCGCCGGGGACGCCGTCGACGGCCGAATACATGTCCATGGGAGACACGATGATGCGGTTGCTCAGCTCGAGCGACCCGAGCCGGAACGGCTGGAACATCGCGGGCACGGCCTGATCGCTCGATCCGTTGCGTCGCGCGAATCCCGCGACCGTACGCCGGGCGAACTCGGGGTCGCGCACCTGCAGGTTGTCGAGCGTGATGCGACGCGACCGCGTGAGCAGGTTGAACGCGAACTGCTCGGGATCCTGGTCGGCGTAGGTGTTGATGCCCTCGAACCACTCCATCGACGCCTGCGCCGCGCGCTGGGTCGACTCCACGACGGGGCGCCGCTCGGCCTCGTACGCGGCCAACGCCTCGGGGATGGATCCGTTCTCATACAGGCAGGCCGCCAGCGCGAGCGAGTCCTCCATCGCCAGCTTCGTGCCCGACCCGATGGAGAAGTGGGCCGTGTGAGCGGCGTCGCCCAACAGCACGACGTTCTCGTGTACCCACGTGTTGTTGCGCACCGTGTGGAAGTTCAGCCACTTCGAGTTGTTCGCCAGCACCCGGTGGCCGGCGAGCTCGTCGGCGAAGATCTCCTTGATCCGCTCGATCGCGAACTCGTCGGACACCCCCGGCGGGAACTCCTGGTCCTCGGTGCGGTCGAACCCCGCGCGGCGCCAGACGTCCTCGTGCATCTCGACGATGAACGTCGAACCCTCATCGGAATAGGGATAGCCGTGGATCTGCATCACGCCCCACTCGGTCTTCTTCACGAAGAACTTGAAGGCCTCGAAGACCTGGTCGGTGCCCAGCCACATGTATTTGCAGATGCGCCGGTCGAGCGAAGGCCCGAAGGTGTCCGCGTACCGGTCGCGGACGATCGACCGGAGACCGTCGGCGGCGAGCACGAGGTCGTGCGTACGCGACAGCTCGTCGACATCCGGGGCCATCGTGCGATACCGGACGTCGATGTCGAGGTCGGCGACCCGCTTCTGGAGCAGCTCCAGCAGTTCCTTGCGGCTCATCGCGGCGAATCCCTGCCCACCCACGGTGAACGTCTCCCCACCCACGTGGATGTCGATGTCGGTCCACCGCGCGAAACGGTTCGACATGGCGTGGGCGATGGCCTCGTCGGCGTTGCCGATGCCGCCCAGCGTCTCGTCGGAGAAGACCACGCCGAAGCCGAACGTGTCGTCGGGCGCGTTCCGTTCCCACACGGTGATCTCGTGGTCCGGGTCGAGCTGCTTCATGAGCGCCGCGAAGTACAGGCCGCCGGGGCCGCCTCCGATGATCGCGATCTTCATGGACTCACTTCTCCTTGGTGGGTTGGGAGGCGCCCGGTTGGGAGGCGTCGGGTCGGGAGGTCACGGTCTCGGCCCTGACCTGGTCGCGCAGCTTGAAGTGCTGCAGCTTGCCGCTGGGGTTGCGGGGCAGCGCCGGCACGAACCGGACGTCCCGCGGGTATTTGTAGGGGGCGATCCGCTGCTTCACGAAGTCCTGGATCTCCTTGCGCTTCGCGTCATCGCCGACGACACCGTCGGCCAGCACGATGAACGCGCACACGACAGCGCCACGATCAGGATCGGGCCGCCCCACCACCGCGGTCTCGCGGACGTCGGGGTGCTGATCGATGGCCGCCTCGACCTCCGGTCCGCCGATGTTGTAGCCCGACGAGACGATCATGTTGTCGCTGCGCGCGCTGTACCAGAAGTAGCCGTCCTCATCCATGCGGAACGTGTCGCCGGTGACGTTCCACCCGTCGACCACATAGTCGAGCTGGCGGTCGTCGGCGAGATAGCGGCAGCCGATGGGCCCGCGTACGGCCAGCCGGCCCAGCTCACCCACGGGTGCGTCTGACCCGTCCTTGGCGAGGATCTTCGCGCGGAATCCCGGCACCGGCCGCCCCGTCGCCCCCGGCCGGATGTCGTCATCGGCCGCGGAGATGAAGATGTGCAGCAGCTCGGTCGCGCCGATGCCGTCGATCAGCCTGAGACCCGTGCGGTCGAAGACCTCCTGCCACACATCCGCCGGCAGGTGTTCGCCCGCCGACACGGCCCGGCGTACGCCTGTCAGCAGGCTTTCGCTGTTGTTCTTGAGGATCTGGCGGTAGGCGGTGGGTGCGGTGAACAGGCACGTCACGCCGACGTCCTTCACCAGCTGGGCCAGCTGCAGGGGCGTCGCTCCCTCGGTGAGCAGCGACGCGGCGCCCACCCGCAGGGGGAACACCACGAGTGCGCCCAGCCCGAAGGTGAACGCGAAGGGGGCCGAGCAGGCGAAGATGTCATCCTTGGTCGGCCTGAGGACGTGCGCCGAGAAGGTGTCGGCGTTGGCCATGATGTCGCGGTGGAAGTGCATCGTGACCTTGGACACGCCCGTGGTGCCGGACGTCGGGCCGAAGAGCGCGACGTCGTCGGCCGCGGTCTCGACCGCCGTGAACTCGCCGCTCTTGGATTCGCACCGCTGCACGAGATCGCGGGCGTCGGAACCCCCGTGGGTCAACACGGTCACGTCGAAGTGGGACCCGATCACCGCGTCGCGGAGCTCGTCGACGAAGCGGTGGTCGGCGATCGCCACGGTCGGCCTCGTCACCCGCACGAGCGGTTCGACCTCGACGGCGCGGAGGGCGTGCATCGTCGTGACGACCACACCGCCCGCCTTCAGCACGCCGAGCCAGCACGCCACCTGCCACGGGTTGTTGGGAGACCGCAGCATCACGCGATTGCCCGGGACGAGCCCGCAGTCCTCGACGAGCACCTGGGCGACCTGGTTCGCCTTCCGCTGCAGGTCTCCGTAGGTCCACCGCACACCTTCGGGGGTGAGCAGCGCCAGCCGGTCGGGGCCGTGTTCGGCGACGGCCGCGTCGATCAGCGCCGACGCGGCATTCAGACGATCGGGATAGTCCAGTTCGGGCAACGTGAACTCGAGCTCGGGCCACCGGTCGGCGGGCGGCAGGTTGTCACGGGCGAAGGTGTCGACGTGGGCCGAGGGGCTCAGTGGCATGGGATCGTCCTTGATCTCGTGTGGTGGTGGGGCTTCGACTCGCTGGCGCTCGCTCAGCCAACGTGGGGCTGGCGCTCGCTCAGCCAACGTGGGGCTGGCGCTCGCTCAGCCAACGTGGGGCTGGCGCTCGCTCAGCCAACGTGGGGTCAGGGTGTGCGGATCATCGCCTCCTGCAGCACCGTCGCGATCAGGCGACCTTCTCGGTCGAAGAAGCGTCCGCTGCCGAGGCCGCGCTGCGCCTGTGCGGACACGGATTCCTGCGCATAGAACAGCCAGTCGTCCACGCGGGCGTCGCGGTGGAACCACATGGCGTGGTCGAGGCTCGCGGTGACCAGACCCTCGTCCTGCCACGCGTACCCCAACCGTCGCAGGGTGGGCTCGATGATCGTGTAATCACACACGTACGCGAGGGCGGCCCGCTGGAGGTCGGGTCCCGACAGGGGGCCGAGCGACTCGGGCAACGCCGAGAAGGCCTTCACCCACACGCCTTCGTGAGGCACGGGCTCGCCGTCGACCTCGAAATAGATCGCCCCGGGGACGTGGCGCATGTCGAAGGAGCGCCCACCCCGCCAGTACGCGGCCGCGTCGCCGTCGACGCCGTCCAGCACCTCGGCGCTGGAGGGCAGGGACTCGGGGTCGGGAACGCCGGAGGGGAGGGACTGGTGGTACTCCTCGACTCGCTGGCGCTCGCTCGGAGAACGTTCCGGAGAAGGGCCCTCGCTCGGAGAACGTTCCGGAGAAGGGCCCTCGCTCGGAGAACGTTCCGGAGAAGGGCCCTCGCTCGGAGAACGTTCCGGAGAAGGGCCCTCGCTCGGAGAACGTTCTGGATCGGCCGTCGTGAACGACGCCAGAGCCACGTAGACCACCTTGCCGTTCTGCAGGGCCCGCGCCTGGCGGGTCGCGTACCCACGGCCGTCACGCAGGATCTCGACCTCGTAGCGCACCTCCGCACCGATGTCGACGGGCCGCATGAAGTAGGAGTGCATCGAGTGCATGACCTTGTCGTCGGTGACCGACAGCATCGCGGCTGCGGCCGCCTGGGCGACCATGTCGCCCCCGTACGCCTTGGGCCAGGGGCAATACTGCGTCGAGGCCGTCCACGCTCGGTCGAAGAGCTCCGGCGCCGTCTCGGTCAGCATGAGTGCGGCGAGCATGGTCTCGGCGGTGGGCTGCACAGGAAATCCCTTCAGGCGAAGCGAATGCGGTTGACGAGTCGGCCGAGCCCGGTGACCTCGGTGACGACCTCGTCACCGTCGGACAGGAAACGTTGCGGCTCCATGCCGAGACCGACCCCGCCCGGCGTACCGGTCAGGACGAGGTCTCCGGCGCGGAGCGTCGTGAACGTGGACACGTAGGAGAGCAGGTCGGCCGCGTCGAAGATCAGCGTCCCGGGGTCGCCGTTCTGGACCTCCTCGCCGTTGATCTCGCAGCGGACGCGTACGCCGGCGGCCGGATCGAACGCGTCCGGGGTGACCACCCAAGGCCCCACCGGGGTGCAGCCGTCCCAGGCCTTGCCCTGGAACCACTGCAGGGTGCGCTTCTGCCAGTCGCGCATGGAGATGTCGTTGGCGACCGTCCAGCCGGCGATGGCGGCGGCGGCCTCGTCCCGACCGGCGCGGGTCAGCGTGGCACCCACCACCACCGCGAGTTCGGCCTCCCAGTCGACCATGGTCGAGTCGCGCACGACGATGTCCGCCCCGTCGGCCCTCAGCGAGTCGGCGAACTTCACGAACAACGTGGGGAAGTCAGGCTTCTCGCGGCCGACCTCCGCGATGTGGTCGCCATAGTTCAGTCCGCAACAGATCACCTTGGCCGGGGACGGGAGGGGGGTCTCGAACGCGATCGGCTCGACCACCTGACCCGACGCGGCGCCCGCCTCGATCAGCGCCTGACGATCGGGCCGCGCGAACAGCACGCTCAGGTCGGGGGCATCGATGGCACGCCAGGTGTCCCCCGCCGCGTCATCACTGACGGCCGCGGTGGTGGTCGTGGCGCTGCGAAGGGTGGCGAGGCGCATACGGTGGCTCCTGGACGACGCGAGACGGGTGTGTCGTTGTTGTTACGATCGTCACACATGCTGAACATAGCACTCGTACGCGGGGTTTGAACACCCCCGTGACGGCACGGATTCGACGCGGGAGAAGGAGTTCCATGAGCGTGGTGGACGAGATGATCGGCGCCCGGAGGACGCTGCGGCGCCACCTGACGTGGGCCGAGACCGACGCCGCCGGGCACAACCACTTCTCCGCGGCCGTCCGCTGGCTCGAGGAGGGCGAGCACGACCTCTGGCGCGACCTGGGACTGGTGCACGTCGTCCCTCGCGTGCCCCGGGTGCACATCGAGATCGACTTCTCCGACCGCATCTTCTTCGGCGACGCGATCAACGTCACGACGGGCATTCTCCGGGTCGGCGGAAGCTCGGCGACATTCGGCACGTCCGTCACCCACCCGGCCGGCCCCGAGGGCCCGGAACGCCTCGCGATCGAGTGCCGCCACGTGGTGGCGTACTGCCCCGACCCGAAGGGTCGCTCCGAGCGCTGGCCAGACGGGATCAGGGCGCTGCTGCTGGACCCATCGGCCTGAGGCTTCGACTCGCTGGCGCTCGCTCAGCCAACGTGACCGACTGAGGCTTCGACTCGCCGGCGCCCCCTACGCCAGCCCCTCGCGCTCCAGCGCCGCCTCCAGCGCTCCCCCGTCCTCCGCGACGAGGGCCGCGTCGCGGAGGCGCTTCAGGGTCGCAGCGGCGTCACCGCGGCCGACCAGGGCGTCCGCGGCGACCATCAGGGCGTCGAAGCTCTTCTCGCCCCGCGCCCAGGTCTCGCCATAGCCCTTGAGCACGCGGGCGCAGCAGACCACCTCGACCGCGAGGTCGTAGTCGCGCTGGGCGATCACGCCGACCCGGTCGAGCCACAGGTCGATCTTGCGCTGCTCGACCCCGAACCGCAGCGATCGCGGACGGATCGGCCGCAACCGCGCCAGCGTCGACATGGTCGTGTAGCCCAGGATGCCGGTGGTGTTCACCACGATCCCCTTGTGGGCCACGAGATGCACGAGCTTCGCGAAGGCCGCGCTCTCCCGCAGATAGGCCCCCAGACCCACGGGCAGGGTGTCGGTGATCTCCTCGAGCTGCGGGTGGAGATATTCCCGCACCTGCACCGGCTGCTCGTCCTCCGCCCTCGCCTCGTCGCGGATGCCCGCGATGCGCGCGCGCCTCGACTTCTGCAGCCCCACGTGGATCGTGTCCTGATAACACATCCACAGCGCGATCCAGCGCGCCGCCTCGGTCATCATCCGCGCTTCCCCGTCGGCCTCCTTCTCGAAGCCCAGCAGGCGCGCGACGCGGTTCAGATAGCGGTCCGCGTACGCGACGTCCTGATACATCGCCGTCCGCGCACAGCCGCGCAGGAGCATCAATCGGGACGCGGCCGGGAACGAGAGTCCGATGCGGTCGGCCTGGTGGGCCAACAGTGGGCCGACCAGCGACCGCGGATCACGGGAAGCCACCACGGACAGTTCGCGGTCGCGGTCGGCCTGGTCCTCCTCGGGCGTACGCGGGCGCCGGCCGATCTGCACCAGCACCGGCTCTCCCCCGGAGGCCGTGGCGGGCTTGGGATCGCGCGCCTCGCGGGCCACGTCGAAGCCCGCCGCAAACGCGCGCAGCGAGGGCTCGACGCCCTTGCCGGTCGCGCGGATCGTCTGCTCGAACTGCTCCCGTGTGAAGGGCAGCGCGCCCGACCCGGCCAGCGCGCCGAACAGCGACGCGGAGATCACCGAGCGCGCGTCGACCGCCAGCTTCATGAAATCACTGCTCACCAACACTTTCGCGGCGTTCTCGGCACCCGCCAGCAGCGCCGAGGAGTCGACGCGGCCGTCGCCCAGCCGAGACTTCTCGTCGATCGAATAGACGCGGTTGGTGGACGCGATGAGCGTGGTGCGGTCGGGCGTGACGAACCCGCGCTGCACCGCGCGACCCGCCTCCATCAGCTCCGAGGCGACGACCACGTCGACCTGGCCCGGCGTCGGCATCGTCGACATCACTGGCTCGGAACGGAACGAGCCGTCGGGGCGACCGGTCGGCGGATACATCTCGATGTAGTAGACGGTCGCCCCCGTCCGCTGGGCCACGCCCGCCACCGAGGTGTTCTGGGCGATCCAGCCCTGCTCGCGGCCGGTGTCGGCGATCCAGTTCGACAGCACGCCGCCGCCCTCGCCGCCCATCGCCAGCACGGCGATCGTGAGCGGCCGATCTCCCCGCCCCCAGGCGCTCGTCGCGCCCGGCGTCTTCGGGGCCTCGGTCTTCGTCGCGGTCATGCGTCCACCTCGATCCGCGCGGCACGCGCCTCGATCCCCTTGCTGAGCAGGCCGATCCAGGCCCTGCGTACCTTCCCGAGCGCGGCATCGACCCGGGTCGGGTTCTGCACCACGTCGGTGCGATAGAACGACGGGCAGAGCGCGGCCGCGTGGGCGTTCGCGCCGCAGACCCCGCACCCCACGCACGAGTCGATGACCGTCGCGACGGGATCCTGGCGCATGGGGTCGGGGTTGGGCGCGATCGTCAGCGACGGACAGCCCGAGATGCGGATGCACGCATGGTCACCCGTGCACGTCTCGGCGTCGACGCCGAAGCGCTGCCGCACCACGCGCTTCCCGTCGGCCAACTCCTGCTTCTCCTGCTTGGACACGCGTCGCTGGCGATTGAGTTGGCACTCGCTCTGGGCCACGACGACCTTGGGCCCCGGCTTGTCGGTCGTGAGTGCGTCGACGAAGACCTCCTTGAGCTCGCGCACCTTGAACGTGTTGGTCACGGTCTTCGCCCAGGTCACGCCGACCCCGCGTACGGCCCGCTCGATCGAGTGCTGCGTCGAGCGGATCGGGTTCTCCGCCTGGCTGGACAGGATGTCCTGGCCGCCGGTCGCGGCCGCGTACGCGTTGTCGACGACCACCAGCATCTGGTCGGACCGGTTGAAGACGGCGTTGCCGACGCCCGAGGTGAGCCCGTTGTGCCAGAAGCCGCCGTCGCCCATGATCGCGATCGACCGGCGCCCGCCGTCCTTCGAGTCGAAGGCCGCGCCGCCCGCCGATCCGAGTCCGTAGCCCATCGTCGTCGCGCCGAGGTTGAACGGAGCGCCCGAGCCGAACAGGTGGCAACCGATGTCGGCCGACACGTGATGCTTGCCGGTCTCCTTCTCCGCAAGCTTCAGCGCCGAGAAGATCGGCCGCTCGGGGCAGCCGGTGCACAGGCCAGGCGGGCGTGGCTGCACCGCGGCCGCATCGACGCGGCGCGCGAAGGGCGAGGCGGGGTCATCGGCGTCGAGCAGGAGGCTCGGCCGGTCGAGGACGAGCTGCGGCGCGTACCGGTCGAGGAACTTCGCCAGACCCCGCGTCATCAACGTGGGCGTGTATTCCCCCGCCTTGGCGAACATGTCCTTGCCGTGCAGCGGGGTGTCGACGCCGGCGCGGCGCAGAACGGTGGCGACGTTCTGCTCGAGATAGTCCGGCTGGCCCTCCTCGACCAGCAGGACCGCCTTCTTGCCGCGGCAGAACTCGACGACCTCGTCGTCGACGACGGGATAGGTCACGTTCATGACGTAGGTCGGCACGGTTGTGTCACCGAACGCATCGGAGGCGCCCAGGAGCTCGAGGCCGCGGTTCATGGTGTTGTAAAGCCCTCCCTGCACAAGGATTCCGACGTCGGCGGCGCCGTCGGCGAAGACCTCGTTCAGGCCGTGCTCCTTGATGTACGCGACCGCCGCCGGCCAGCGCTTCTCCACCTTCTCGATCTCGTGGGCGAACGACATCGGGGGCAGCACGATGCGCGAGCCGTCCTGCCGGGGGTTCGCCGCGGCCTCCTTCACCGTCATGAGGGGGCGGCGATTGTCCTTGGCGGTGAAGGATCCCGTGAGGTGGCACGAGCGCAGGCGCAACTCCAGCATCACCGGGGTGTTCGACACTTCCGACAGCGCGAAGCCATGCTCGACCGACGACACGATCGCGTCGATGTTGGGGCGCGGGTCGAGCAGCCACATCTGCGACTTCATGGCGAACGCGTGGCTGCGTTCCTGCATGATCGAGGATCCCTCGCCATAGTCCTCGCCCACGATGATCAGGGCGCCGCCCTTCACGCCGCCGGAGGCGAGGTTGGCGAGGGCGTCGGAGGCCACATTGGTGCCGACGGTGGACTTGAACGTGATCGCCCCGCGCAACGGATAGTGCACGCTGGCGGCCAGCATCGCCGCGGCGGTCGCCTCGGAGGCCGAGTTCTCGAAGTGGACGCCGAGCTCGGCGAGCAGGTCGTTGGCGTCACCGAAGACGTCCATCAGGTGGGAGATGGGGGCGCCCTGATAGCCGCCCACATAGGCCACCCCCGACTGGAGCAGCGCCTTGGTGACGGCGAGGATGCCCTCACCCGCGAAGGTCTCCCCCGCACCCTTGCGCAGGTGCTTCACCTCGGCTGCGAATGACCGCTCGGCCATGATGGTCCTCTCCTCGGCAGCATTGCCGTTTGACGACGATCGTCACGAACACGTTCGACGCTACGCCTCGCGGCGCGCGACCGAAAGACCATCCTTCAGCCCGTGGGACGCCGGGGCTATCCGGAACGCGAACCGCGCGTACGCGGGGTTGCGTACGACTCAGCCCTGGCGCGCCGCGCCCGAGCCGATGACCGCGACGCCCTTGATCTCGATCATGGCCTCGGGCTGCCACAGGCGGGTGATGCCGATGCCGGCCATCGCCGGATAGTCGCGCCCGGCCATCTCGCGCCAGATCCGGCCGATCTCGCGGCCGTGGGCCAGGTAGTCGTCGACGTCGGTGAGATAGATCGTCACCTCCACGAGGTCTTCCGGGCGGCCGCCGGCGGCCTCGAGCGTGGCCAGGACGTTGGAGAAGGCCTGCGTGAACTGCTCGACGATGCCGCCCGGGACGATGTTCATGTCCTTGTCGAGCGCGGTCTGGCCGCCGAGCCAGATGGTGTCGCCGACCTTCGTGCCGTGGGCATAGCCGGACGGCTTCGGCAGGCTCTCCGGATTGATGGTCTCCTTGCGCATGGCATGGCCTCCAGGGGTCTTCTCAGCGGGGTTGCACCGTGTTATGTTGACGCTACATGACGGTCGCAAAATAAGCGATACATGATCACCGGGCGCAACGCGGCGCCGACGGACGACATCCAGGAGACATCATGAGCCCCGCCATCACTCCGAACGCCGACCACCTCAACGAGCTCCCGCCGCTCGCGTCGCGCTATGTCGACGTCGAGTCGCTGCCGTGGGAGCCGACCGCCTCCGAGGGCATCGAGATGAAGGTGCTCCTGTCCGAGCCCGAGACCGGCCTGCTCACGGCGCTGTTCCGCTGGCAGCCGGGCGCGACGCTCTACAAGCACGAGCACGTGGAGATCGAGCAGACCTTCGTGCTCGAAGGTTCGATCGTCGACGCTGAAGGCGTGGCGACGAAGGGCAACTTCTCGTGGCGCCCCAAGGGCAACCAGCACAGTGCCCACTCGCCCGACGGCGCGCTCGTGTTCTGCTGCTTCCTGAAGCCCAACCGGTTCCTCGAGGGGCCGGCCGCGGGCAAGGACCTGATGCCGACGAGCAAGGACCAGATCGGGGGCTGAGGTCACCCCCTGCGTACGGGAGGTGTGGACGATTCATCGCCGTGACGGGGTTCGGGGTCGATCAGCAGTTCGGGCCCCAAGATCGGGATGGATTGTCCACAGGCGCGTGGCACCCCGCACCACTGTCCACAGGTGGCGGTTCCTGGTGAACCGTTCTCGCGATTGGCAGCCATGGTGCGGCCATGGACATCGATGACATCCTCGCGCGGTGCGCGGCGCTCCGCGTGCCCCGATCCTCACCCCTCCGATCGCGCGTCAGTCGGCTCGTGGACCAGGGCGCGCTGACCCGCGTACTGCCCGGGACCTATCTGCGGACGTGCGACGCGTCCAGCCCCGAGGCGTTGGCCCGCGCACGCGTATGACTCCCGGGCTGTGCTCACCAGGGCAACCGCAGCGGCCCTCCACCTGGGTACGCCGGACTCTGGCGATCGCGCGCGCTCGCCGCGGGTGAGCATTGGTGGACGATTCAGCTTGATCGGCCGTTCGACACTCTTTCCGGCCGTGTGATCAACGAGCGAGATGAATCGTCCTTGGGGAGGGGACGAGCGCCGGTTCGTACGCGGGGCCGCGTACGGATGGGCCGGTACGCGGGGCCGCGTACGGATGGGCCGGTACGCGGGGCCGCGTACGGATGGGTGTGTAGGCGGCCCCGCGTACCTCGTGTCGCGTGTGCACGAGTTGGGTCCACACGCGGGTCCCGGCACCCAACTCGTGCAGCGGTGTGCACAAGTTGGGTCCCCGAGGAACGAGGGGCAGGGTTCCCGAGGAACGAGCGACCGCGGCCCTACACCTGCAGCTGCAGCACCGATTCCGCGTGGTCCGCCGCCAGCGGCGCCAGCCGCTTGTGCAGGCCGAAGAACAGGTCGGCGGCGTGCTGTCCCGGCCACGGGTCCGGGAGCACGTCCACCGGCAGGCCCGGGTCGAGATAGGGCAGTCGACGCCACTGCGTCACCAGCGGGATGTAGTCGCGGAACGCCTCCCGCGGCGTCGGCTCAGCCTCGGCCCAGCGCGCGGCGACGGGCTCGGTGCGGGCCAGGAAGTCGCCATAGAGCGCGCCCAACTCCTCGAGGTCCCACCACTGGTCGACCTTCGCCGCGATCTCGTCACCGAGGAAGTCGGCGGAGAAGAAGTCCACATAGTCGGCCAGCCCGGCCTCCGCCAGCTCGGCGCTGATCGACGCGTGCAGCCGCCCGGGCGCGATCCACAGCCCGGGCGTGACCGAGCCGAATCCGCGCCGCGTGAACAGCGACCTGATCTTGTGGCGCAGGTGGCGCTGCGACTCCGGAACCGTGAACGCCGCCAGCAGCCACGGGTCGTCGAGCGTCGCGCGATCGGCCGAGAAGATGCGGCTGTCGCCCTCGACGAACACGCGCTTGAGCGCATCGGAGAGCGCGTACGCCGCCACTCCCCCGACGCGCACGCTCTCGAGGGCGCCGCGCTTCTTGAGCCGCGAGACCGACGACCGCACGGCCGATCCCTCGGCCCCGAGGTCACCCAGCAGCGTGATGAGCTCCGCGACGGCGACGACGCCGCCGTGCTGGCGCGCGTACAGCCCGAAGATCGTCACGATCAGCTGCTGGTGGCGCGGCAGCGTCTCGGTGCGCTCGTCGATCGCGTGGGCGGTGGTCACGAGGGGACAGGTTAGCGCTCAGCGGCGGAACAGGGAGGTGATCCGCTCACCGCGTGGACGGTCGCGCCCGATCAGCGCCTGGGCGACGAGATGGCCCGAACCTCCCCCGAGCCCGGGCCCCGGGTGGGTGGAGGCGCCGATGTGCCACAGTCCGTCGACGGCCGTGCGGTGACGGGCGGTCACGGGCCCCGGCCGCCACATCAGGTTCTGGTCCAGCTCGGCCGACCCGCTGTAGGGGTCGCCGCGGTGCGCGTTCGCGTTGTACGCCTCCAGGTCGCGGGGGCTGAACGCCTTCACCGACCGCACCTTCGCCCGCGTACCCGGCGCCGCCTCCTCGACCAGGCCGAGCACCCGGTCGACATAGCCGTCGACGAGCTCGTCGCTCCAGCCGCCGCGGACGTCCAGTTCGCCGGCGGCGTCGGCCACCGGGGCGTACGGGACCTCCTGCAGCTGCAGCCAGACCTGGCCCTCGCCGGCCGGTACGCGCGACGGGTCCAGCAGGAACTGCTGGCCGACCGCCACCGTGGGCCGGCGCGGCAGCACCCCGACCGACGCCTCGGCGCAGGCGATGCCGGTCGAGCCGGAGCCGTCCGACAGGTGCACCAGCGGTGCGCCGTTCAGCTCGCTCGCGGCCCACTCCAGCGGCGACGACAGGGCGACGTGAACCTGAATCGCCGCCCGGCCGAACCGATAGTCACGCGCCTCGCGGCGCTCCGCCTGGTGGCCGCCGCCGGCGAGCAGCCCGTTCCACAGGACGTCGGGGGTGACCGAGGCAAGGACGGCTGTGGACGCGGCCAGGCGTTCCGAGCCGGTACGCACCCCCTGGGCACGTCCGCCGGCCACGACGATCTCGTCGACGCGACGGCCGAGGACGAGCTCGACGCCGCGCTCGGCCAGGAGACCCTCGAAGGCCCTGACGAAGTTGCCGGCCCCGCCCTTCACCACCGGCAGTCCCGCCCCGTGCATCGTCGCCGCGAGCAGCGGCATCATCAGCCCACCCGAGGCCGAGTCGGGCGACAGTCCCGCGTGGAGCAGCCAAGGCGCCCACAGCTGGTCGACCTCGGGGTCGGCGAAGTGGCGGTCGGCCCACGACCGGCCCGACGCCGCGGTGTCGCGACCCCAGGCCTCGAGCCGGCGTACGCCCCCGCGTCGCAGCAGCTTCGAGACCGGACCCACCGCCGCGGTCGAGCGGAGCTCGACGCCCAGCAGCGCACCGATGGCGTCGATGTCGGCGCCCATCCGATCGAGGGCGGCGAGGTAGGCCCCCGTATCGCCCTTGTGGGACAGCGATTCCGCGGTCACCTTCGGGTCCCGGTGGGCCACCGCGTACGCGCCGTCGCGCCCGATCGCTCGGTGAGGACGCCGTCGGTGTTGCAGTAGTCGAGCCCGTGCCGGGCCAGTTCCGGCATCAGAGCACCGAACGCGGGGCTGATGTGGAACAGGGGATGCCAGGACGAGAAGGTGTCGTGGACGTGCCCGGGTTCGGTGAGCTCGTCGGAGCGGATGAAGCCGCCCGGCCGGTCGTGCTCGTCGACCAGCGCCACCTTCATGCCCGCGCCCGACAGCTCGGCGGCGGCGACCAGTCCGTTGATGCCGGCGCCGACGATGACCACGTCATAGGCGTCCTTTCCCTGACCTGTCATGCCTTCACGCCCCGCGCGGAGGTCGTGGGGGTCAGGCCCCTCTCGCGCTCGATGAGTCCGATGCGCTCGCCGGTGCGGGCCTCGTGCTTCGCGATCAGGCGCTCGGGCAGCGTGGAATAGTCGCGACCGTCGGGGGGCAGCAACCACTGCTGAGCCCGACGGGGCTTCGGCACGTTCAGGCCCAGCTCGTCGAGCATCTCGTCGATGTTGTGCATCGAGAACGGGATGATGTTCGTGCCGCGCGCGTGATGGTTCTCGGTGCGCTTCTCCATCCAGCGCAGGCGTTCCTGCACAGCGGCACGCCGCTCGGCGACCGGCGGCAGCTCGAGTTCGCCGAGCAGGTACGCGCTGGTCCAGATCGCCGCGACCTCCGCCGACAGCGGCGAGAAGAACGAGGAGTTGTAGCCACAGAAGGTCAATCCGGGCACATCGTGGGGCAGGATCTGGCGATAGAGCTCGAAGTTCCCGCGCTCGTCGGTGATGCGGTGCTGCAGCTCGTCGGACAGGAACGGCACCTCCTGGCGGAAGCCGGTGGCGCAGACGACGGTGTCGACCTCGACGGTCTCGCGGGTCGTGCTATCCGAATTGCGCACCGGCCGCCCCGGATGTGGCGGAAAATTGTCGGCAGTCTCCACAACGCGACATCCGCGGCCTAGTGTGTGACGTGGGCCACGTCGTCGTGACGCGGTTCGACGCATCACCGCGAGCCGCCGCGGACTCGTCGCGAAGGGAGTGGGCATGGCCGTCGTCACCAGCAGCCTGCGCACGGCCGACGTCGACCTCGCCCGCACCGAGGTCGCGCGGCTGTTCTGCCCCCACCACCTGCGACCGGGCCCGCGGGGCGTACGCCTGCGGCTGAACGCCCGACGGGGCGAGTCGGTGGGCATCGTCGAGCTCGACTACGGCTTCCCGGTGCGCATCGATCCGGGGCAGCTCGAGCGGTTCTATCTGGTGCAGGTGCCGCTCGCCGGACGTGCGCTCATCGCCCACGGCGGCAAGGAGTTCACCTCGACGCCGAGCATCGCGGCCGTGCTGTCCCCCGACGACCCGGTGGCGATGGTGTGGGGCGAGCGGAATCCGCAACTGCTGTGCTGGTTGGAAAGAAGCGCCGTGGACGCCGCCGCGAGCCGGCTGGCCGGGGACGCGCTCCGCGGGGTTCGCTTCGCTCCGCTGATGGACCTCACGGCGCCGACGGCCGCCGCCTGGGTGGCCTCGCTGCGCCGGGCCGCGCGTACGCCGGGCTCCCCCGACGAGACCTCGCTGATCACCTCGCTGCTCCTGGCCCAACCCCACAACCATTCCGCGAAGGTGGCCTCACCCGGACCGCCGATGTCGTCGGTCCGGCGCGCGATGGCCTACATGCGGGCCCACGTCGCCGACCCGGTCACCCTGCCGGAGGTCGCGGTGGCGACGGGGGTCGGCGTACGCGCGCTCCAGAAGGGATTTCGGGCCGAGGTCGACGCGACGCCCATGGAGTGGCTGCGCGACCTGCGGCTCGACCTGGCGCGCGACCAACTCGCCGCGGCCGACGCCCACCTGGCAACGGTGACAGGAATCGCCACCGGGCTGGGGATCCAGCACCTCGGCCGGTTCGCCGTCCACTATCGCGACCGCTTCGGCGAGTCGCCCTCCCAGACACTGGCGCGCGCCGCCAGCTCGGGCTGACCGGCCCGACCCCTTGCACGCAAGGAAAACCACCATCATCGAGGAGTGACCATGTCCGTGCTGTCCCAGCTCACCGAGGCCCTGAACCAGGGCTCGATCGAGGTCATCGACCTGACCTCGCCGCTGAGTTCTGCCACCCCGATCCTCCAGCTGCCGCCGGAGTTCGGCCAGACGTGGCCGTTCCAGCTCGAGGTGATCAGCGACTGCGACGACCGTGGACCCGGCTGGTATTGGAACAACTTCCGCACCGGCGAGCACACCGGAACCCACTTCGACGCGCCGAACCACTGGGTGACCGGGCGCGACAAGGAGGACATCGCCTCGGTGTCGCCGGGGGCGTTCCTGCGCCCGGCCGCGGTGATCGACGTGACCGCCGAGGTGGAGAAGGACGTCGACTTCATGTTGACCGTCGACCACGTGAAGGCGTGGGAGGCCGAGCACGGGGCGCTGCCGGAGGGCGGATGGCTGATCGTACGCACGGGCTGGGCCCCGCGTACCCATGACCAGGACGAGGCGCTCGGCAACAGCGAGACCGGGCCCCACTCCCCCGGCATGACGCCCGAGTGTGCGCAGTGGCTGGCCGAGCAGACGCCGATCCAGGGCATCGGGGTCGAGACCGTGGGCACCGACGGCGGCATCGCCCACTCGTTCGACCCGGCGTTCCCGTGCCACGCCTTCATGCTCGGCGCCGGGAAATATGGCATCACACAGTTGAAGAACGTCGACCGCCTGCCGGCGACGGGCGCGATGATCATCGCGACGCCGCTGCCGATCGTCGACGGGTCGGGCTCGCCGGCCCGCGTACTCGCGCTGGTCGAACGGGGCTGAGCCGGGCGTACGCGCTGGTCGAACGGGGCTGAGCCGGGCGTACGGGCCGGTCGGGGTTCGTCCCGGCCGGTCGAAGGCTCGTCGCGTGTGCACGGGTTGCGTCGACACGCCGGCCGCCGAACCCAACTCGTGCAGCGGTGTGCACAAGTTGCGTCCCCCGAGCGGAGCGAGGCGCGTCCCCGAGCGGAGCGAGGCTTCCTACCGCGCCACCACGAAACCGTGCGCGCCCTTTTCCGCGTCGCTCATGATGTGGCTCACCATCGGATAGCGGCCGGGCTCCGCGAACACCGTTTCCACGAAGCCGCCCTGCGCGGCCTGCAGGCCCAGCGCCTGCGAGCCGCCGCCCCCCTGGCCGAACGCGTCGCGGCCCTGGCGGAGCTGGTAGGCGCCCTCGGAATACACGGTGTCGAACTGGGTCCCGACGATGTGGAACGCCGACGGCTTGTTCGGGCCCGCGTCGAGAACCCAGAACCGCACGCGCTCCCCAACCCGCACCGACAGCGGCCGGTGGTCATATTGGCTCGCCACCCCGTTGAACGCCAGCGCGTCCGGGGCCTGGGCCTTGATCTTGTCGGCGTTGACCGCCCCGCCGCGCTCCCCCAGATAGATCTCTGACTGCACCATCACGAACGACGGCGCCGGCGCGAGGCCCTCGGGCTCGATGACGACCGCCCCGTGCATGCCGGCCGCGATGTGGGACGACATCGGCATGGTCGAGCAGTGATACATCCAGATGCCGGCGCGGTTGGCCGTGAAGTCATAGGTCAGCGACTGCCCCGGCGGGATCGTCCGCATCGGCTGGTCGGGCGCCACCTCGCTCGCGTGGAAGTCGATCGAGTGGCCCATCGTGCCCTCGTTGACGAACGTCACCTCGAACCGGTCCCCGACCCGCCCGTGCAGCGTCGGCCCCGGCACCTGACCGTTGAACGTCCACCGCAGCTGCTTCACCCCGGGTGCGACCTCGAGCTCGAGCTCCTTCGCGACGATGCGCACCTTCCGCACCTTCTCCGGCGTCAGCGCCGGCAGCACCGGATCGACCGCCTGGAACGAATCGGCGGGCTTCTTCATGAAGTCGAGATCGGCGGCTGCCCCGGTCGCCGCGGCGCTCCCCGAGCCGTGTGCACCCCCGTGCTCCGACCCATGATCCGCCCCCGACCCCGCCGCCGGCGCACCCGCCGCCGCACCCGGCTCTCCCTCCACCTCGACCGCGAACACCATGCCCATCTGGCGGTGTCCGACGACCGAACACCAGCCCGCCGACGACGCCGTCACCACGCCCACGTCCACCGTCGCGGTCTTCCCCGGCTCCAGCCGCCCGCTGTGCGCCCCCGACGCCAGCACCAGGTCGTGCACGTTCGTCGGGTCGGCGTTCACCAACTCGATCACCAACCGGTTGCCCTTCGGCACCACCACGCGGTCGGGCACGAACCGCATGCCCCTCGCCTCCACCTTCACCGTCGTCGTCTGCCCCGTCCCGGTCACCGCCGCCGACGTCCCGCGCAGCCCCGCGGCACCCGGGTCGACCGCCACCCCGATGGTCGTCACGACCGCCAGCACCAGCACCCCGGCCAGCATCTCCGCCACCGCGAACTTCGGCCGCTCCACCAGCACGCGCTCGGCGGGAACCCCCTCGGCGCGCGCCAGCTTCGCGCGTACGCCGGCCCGCAATCCCTGCACCATCAGCGGAAGGAACGCGATCAGACCGGCCAGCGCCGCCACGGTCGCCAGCACCTTCACCAGGCTCGGTGTCGGCAGCAGCCACAGCGCCAGCCCGCCGTTGACGAGCGTCACCCGCAGCACGCCGCGCGACTCGAGCGGCCCCACCGCCGCCCGGATCACCGACGGTCCCCCACCCAGCACCACCGGCAGGAGATAGGTCAGCGCCCCCAACAGGATCTGCACCGCGAACCCGCCCACCATGATCGCGGTCACCGGGCCGTACGAGTCGCCGACCGCGCCCCACGTCCCACTGCGCGCCAGCGTGACCGCGAGGACCACGACACCGACGAGCAGCCACGCGTACGCGCTCGCCACCGACAGGGCCGAGAACGTGACCGGGGGCTTCGTGCGCGCCACCGTGACCATCGGCCAGGCGGCGGCCAGCAGGCAGACGAGATAGACGAGTACGCCGCCCAGCGCCAGCGGTCGCTGCCCGATGGCCGCGCCGACGACGATCACGCCGACGGCCACGACCATGGGCGCGAGGAGCTGGTGGACGATGCCGAGGGCGCGGTCGTCCATGCGCGTACGCAGGATCGTGGGCCACAGCGTCAGCAGCGTGCCGACCACGGTCAGGCCGATCCAGCCGAACAGGTTGGCCAGGGTGTGGGCGACGAGCAGGCGGCCGTGCCAGGTGACGCCGAGATCGCGGGCGAGGATCGCGCCGAGCGTCGCGCCGACGGGCAGCCAGCAGGCCGCCGCCACGTAGTAGTGCACCGACACCCGGAACCGTGCCGGGAGGGCCTTCCGCAGCAGGCGGACCAGCGTGATTCCGTGCCACAGCACGGATCCCGCGATGACGGCGGCGCCCGCGGCGGTGAGCGGCCACCAGTGCAGCGGTACGCCGAGCAGCACCAGCACCGTGCCGGCCTGCAACAGCCCGAGCCGCCAGTTCTGGCCGCGGCGGTCGTCGCCGCCGACCTTGAGCAGCGTGTGGGTGAAGTGGGCCGACCACACCATGACGTTGTGGCTGAGCGCGCCGAGCACGACCATGTGGACCATCAGCCAGCGCGCGTCGGGCACGAAGCGGTGGACCAGGGCGACGACGGCGGCCAGCACGAGCCAGACCACCGACGGCCGGTCGCGCATGATCCAGCGGCCCCGCGCGGCAGCGCCCTCCGATCGAGCACGCGCGGCAGCGCCCTTCGATCGAGCAGGCGGGGCGGCGCCCTCCGTTCGGGTTCGGCCCGGCTCCAGCTCACTCATGCCTTCTCCTCCACCAGTGCCGACGGGGTGGCCGGCGTACGTCCCGATGTTCCAGCCGTACGCCGGGACGCGCGGCGTGCGCCGGCGGCGACGCCGATGGTGACGGCGACCGCGACGAAGGCGAGCAGGGCGACGACCGTGGTGATCGCGCCCCCGCGCCACAACGCGCGCACCCCCACCATGTCACCCGGCACCACGCGCACCCACAGGCCCACGTGGAGAACGACGAGCGGCAGCCAGAGCGCGCGGCGATAGGGCAGCGGGCGGCGCAGCACTGCGGGGAAGATCACCGGCGCGTGGGCCATCACCATCGACATCGCGAAACCCAGGAACACCGCGTGGACGACGGCGTCATAGACCGGACCCGAGTCGACCGGTCCCGACCCGAGCAGCGCGAGGCCGGCGAACGCGAGCCACGCGTACGCCGCCAACAGCGCGGCCGCACTGAACCGCGGCAGCCCCCGAGAGCGGATCAGCCGGCGTGCCACGTCGTGCCGCAAGAGCCACGCCACCAACGCCAGCAGGAGCGCCGCGAGCAGGCGTACGCCCACCCCCGGCGCGGCCAGCGCGAGCGCGGTGGCCAGGGCGATGACCGCGGCGAAGACGCCGAGAACGGTCTCGCCGGAGGCCGGCATCGCGATGCGGGCCAGCTCGACGCGCTCGGCCGCGATGGTCAGGACGATGAAGGCGATCAGCGCGGGCAGGGCGCGCGACACCGGGCCCACCAGGAGCACGACCACCGCGCACGCGGCCAGCGCCGCGCCCGTCAGCTCGACCGCGACGACGACGGCGCCCGACCGGCGGTGGAGCGCGAGATAGACGACGACGAGCGCGAGCAATCCCTGCGCCAGCAGGAGAAACCCGAGGGTCCGCGGGGCCCCGGCCACCAGCGTCAGGCCACCGGCGCCGAGCAACACGGGGGCCGCGAATGCCAGCGGGTGGCGCAGCGCGACCGCCCGCTCGAGGGCGATCAGCGTGCCGAGGAAGCCGAGGACCATCACGGGTCCGTGCACGTCAGCGAGCCGCGCCGACGGCACCGGCGCCCAGACCCCGGCGAGCACGAGCGCGGCGTCGAGGCCCGCCAGCAGGCACAGTCCGGCGGGCAGCATCAGGAGCCCGCGCACGCGGGGATCCTCGCTGAACCGGGCTCGACTTTTTTCCACGGTTTTAGTGTATAAATAATCGCACCGCTCCACCACTCGACCCCAGGAGGTCCCCATGACCGAGGTCCACCAGATCGGCCACCGCTGCGGCTGCGGCGAACAGGCCGCCGCGCTGCCCGAGCTCGACGCCCGCCAGATCCCCCATGCCGTCCGCCACGGCGCCATCCTCGGCGCGCTCTCGCAGGTGCAGCCCGGGTTCGGCATGGTGCTCGTCGCGCCCCACGACCCGCTCCCGCTGCTGAAGCAGATCGACGACACCTTCGGCGACAGCTTCGAGCGCTCCTATCTGCAGCAGGGTCCCGACGCCTGGAAGCTGGAGTTCCAGCGCCGGGCGTGACCTGAGTCGGCCCCCGTGTCACGCGTTTGAAAACCCGGCCGCGACCGGGCACGGTGAGCGCATGGCACGTCGCAACGCTCGGACCCCCGGCTCCCGCCCCGGGTTCGGCTGGCGACGCACCGCGGAGCGGATGCGCACGCTCGTCGTGCCCTCGGCACCCGCCGCTCCGCCCGAGGAGCAGGAGGAGGACACCGAGACCAAGCACGCCCTGCGCGTGCTCGAGCTCGCGATGGAGATCTCCGACATCCTCCTGTCGACAGGCGCCTCGGCCAACGACGTCACCCTGACGATCCGCAAGGTGTCCCGCGCCTACGGGGTGCGCGGCGTCGAGGCCGACGTCACGTTCACCTCCATCTCCTTGTCCTGGCACCGACACGAGCGCGAGCCCCTGACGACCATGCGGGTGATCCGGACGCGGGCGACCGACTATTCGCGCCTGCAGCGCGCCTTCGACCTCGCCCGCGGCATCGAGACCGGGCGCCTCGACCTCGACGAGGCCGAGAAGGAGCTGCGGTCGGTACGCCGGGTCCGGCCCTACTACCGACCCTGGGTGGTCACGGCGTCGAGCGGCGCCCTCGCCGTCGGCGTCTGCACGCTGTTCGCCGCCCGGCCGATCGTGATGGTCGTCTCGTTCCTCGTGTCCTGCCTGGTTCATCAGGCGCTGGTCTGGCTCGGCCGGATGAACCTGCCGTCCTTCTTCTGCCAGGCCGTCGGCGCGGCCATCCCCACCAGCGCGACGCTGGCGTTCGCGTGGCTGCAGGCGAAGGACATCCCGCTCTTCGACGAGATCCAACCGACGATCGTGGTGGCGGCCGGCATCGTGCTGCTGCTGGCCGGCATGTCCACTGTCGGCGCGGCCCAGGACAGCATCGACGGGTTCTATGTCACCGCGTCGGCGCGGGCGTTCGAAGTCGTCATGTTGACCCTCGGCATCGTGACCGGCCTGCTGCTCGTGATCCGCATCGGCACCAGCCTCGGCATCTCGATGCTCCTCGGCGTCGCCGCCCCGATCCTCGGCTCGGTCCCCCACCAGCTCGTGGGTGCGGTGATCATCGCCGCATCGTTCGCCATCGGCAGCCAGGCGGGCCCGCGCACCGTCGTGCTCTGCGCGCTCATGGGCCTGATCGGCTGGATCGTCTATCTGACGGCCTCCAGGCTGACCCTCGGGCCGGCCGGGTCGAGCGCGGCCGGGGCCTTCGTGGCGGCCGTCCTCGCCACCCTCCTGGCGCCGCGGCTGAAGATCCCGACGCTCGCGCTGATCACCGCCGCCATCGTGCCGCTCATGCCGGGCTCGGCGGTCTATCGCGGTGTGCTGCTGATGACCGAGGCCAAGGCGTCGTCGGACGCCGTCATGGGCGGCATGATGCTCATCGGCGCCGCCGGCGTCGGGCTGGGCCTGGCCGCCGGCACCTCGCTGGGCAACTTCATCGCGCGCCCGATCTCAGAGAGGCCAAGACGTACGCGCCGTCGCGCCTGACCCGACTCGACTCCTCGTCTCGCTGGCGCTCGCTCGGACTCCTCGTCTCGCTGGCGCTCGCTCGGACTCCTCGTCTCGCTGGCGCTCGCTCGGAGAACGTGGGGCCGCCGGTCCTGTGGCAGGATCGCCCCGTGATCACCGCAGCTGCAGACGGATCGGCCCTCGGCAACCCCGGACCCGCGGGGTGGGCCTGGTATGTCGATGACACCTGCTGGGCCTCGGGCGGCTGGAAGCACGGCACCAACAACATGGGCGAGCTGATGGCGGTGCTCGACCTGCTGCAGCAGACCGCCCACCTCGACGACGAGCTGCACGTGCTGTGCGACAGCCAGTATGCGATCAACGTGATCTCGAAGTGGACCACGAACTGGAAGCGCAAGGGCTGGAAGAAGGCCGACGGCAAACCCGTGCTCAACGTCGAGTTGGTGAAGGCGCTCGACGTCGCGATGCAGGGCCGGAAGGTCACCTTCGAGTGGGTCAAGGGCCACGCCGGCCACGAGCTCAACGAAGCAGCCGACAAGCGTGCGCGCAACGCCGCGCTGGCCTATCAGACCGGTCGCGACCCCGAGCCCGGACCGGGCTTCGACGGCTCGGTCACCGACCACCCGGTGGCCACGGTCGGGGCCATGCAGCGCGACCCCGACCTGTTCACCGATGACCCCGAGGACGAGGACGCCGAGGAGCAGGCCCTGCTGTTCGGCGGCGAGGCCACGCCCGACCCCGCCGACGACGACCTGTTCCCGGGCTCCGACCGCGACGTGGTGATCGCCCTCGAGCGTTCCCTGCTGACCGACGCCGTGCGCTCCGACCGCGGCGAGGTCGCGGCCCTGCTGCACGACGACTGGTATGAGGTCGGCACGTCCGGACGCCTGTGGACCCGCGCCGAGATGCTGGCCGAGATCGGGCCGCTGCCTACCCCCCTCACCTGTGACGTCCTCCGCGTCACCCCGCTGGGCACCGACGAGATGCTGCTGCTCTGGCGCTCGACCAGCGGCGAGGCCTCGACCCTGCGTACGTCGTTGTGGGTCAGGGATTCCGGCAACTGGCGCCAGCGGTTCCACCAGGGGACGCGGGAGTCCTGAGCCTCACCACGACGACGAGCTGAACCCCGAGTCGCCGCCGCCCGAGCTGGACGACGAGCCGCCGGAGCTCCCACCGGAATAGGACCCGCCACCCGAGCCACCCGAGCCACCCCAGCCGCCGCCCCCGCCCGAGCGGCCCATCGCGGTGTTGACCGACGACTCCGCGCCGCCGATCCCGCGGTCGAGCCCGTCGAACGAGCCCGCCGCGAACCAGAACGGCGCGCCGATCTGGTGCCCCGATCCGGCGGCCCGCGCGCGGACCTCGTCGAAGACCCTCACCCAGCGGTCGGCCAGACCGAACGCGATCGCGTACGGCAGGTTCCGCGAGAAGATGTCCTCGGCCTCCTCGAACCTGATCTGACGCGCCTCCGCGGTCTCCAGATAGTGCCGATAGCCCTGGGCCTGCTCGGTCAGCGCCGTCCCCTTCGCCGTCGGCACGGAGGCCGGAGCCGTCGGCACCCAACACAGCCCGAACGACAGCACGATCAGCGGCACCACGACCTGCCACGGCGCCACGGGCAGCGGCGCATAGAACCCCCGCATGAACGCGCTCACCATCACCGAGCCGATCAGCAGGAAGACCGAGGCGATGAACACCAGGGCGGTCAGCACCGTCTGACGGCGCTCCCCCGGCTTCACGATCTGGGCCCACTTGGTCTGTTTCGGCAGCCGCACGAGGTCGCGATAGATCGTCGCGAGTTCCCGCCTCACCGTCTTCGCGTCGGTCCCGATGCCGCGGCCTGGCTCGACCTCGTCCTTCTGGATGGCGCTGATGAGGGCGCCGCCCCTCTTCGGCAGGTCAGGTCCGGGCACCTTGCCGGTCAGGGTCAGGTGGAGCCGCCTGCCGCGCGGTTCGATGGTCAGATAGCCCCGCGCGGCCAGTTCGAACAGCAGCGCGACGGGGCCGCGGCGTACGGCCTTCCCGCCCAGCAGCGCCGCCAGCCGCGACGCCTCGACCCCGTCGGGCGGCTCGAACCGCACCGGAACCTCACCCGTACGCCGGCCCTGGGCGACGCGCGGCTCGGTGCCGCGCGCCGGGAGTACGCCGGGCGGCAGGTCGGGCCAGAACTCGGGCTTCGGGGCGCGGGACCGGGCGATCAGCTTCGTGGCCACGACGACCAGGAACATCAGGACGGCCGCCGCGGTGACCGCGATCGCCCACGGCGGAAGGGAATCGGCGTTGACGGCGCTCGCCTGGGTCAGTCCGCTGCCCTCGCCGCGCGTGGCGAGCTTCGGCTCGAGCCGGTCGAAGGCGCCCCGCGGGAACGTGGCCCCGATCGTCATGCCCTCGTCGGCGGCCAGACCGGTGGCCTCATAGGTCGACCGCTCGCCGGCCCCGGCCAGGCAGGGGAAGGTGGCCCCCTCCGGGCCCTGCCGACATTCGGCCGCGGTGGCCGGCGCGGGCCCGACCACGGTCACGCGGAGGCGGTCGGCCGGCACCTGTTCCTCGAGGCGCACGTCGAGGGCGAGCTGGGCGGAATCGCCGCGGTGGTTGACCATCGCGGCCATGTCGTAGTCGAGCACGTAGGTGCGCCGCTGGGCCCCGTGGAACACCCGGCCGGGGTCGCCGATGCGGATCAGTCCCGCGTTGCCGGTCTGCCGCGTCGCGAACGTCTGGTTGGCGCCGGCCTCGTCGGTCACCCGGATGCGCGACACCCGGAAGACGCGCTCCTTCCGCGGGTCGTCGGGCCACGGCTGGGTCACCCGGATGCGCCGCATGATTCCGCGGTGCTCGCCCTCGCCGAACTGCCACACGATGGTCTCGTGCACGTGCATCGAGCCATCGCGGTTCAGGGTGTAGGTCACGTCCTGCGAGACGATCCGCTCGCTCTCGGCCGCGTACGCCGGGGTCGCCGCCGCGGCGAGACCACACGCGAGGAAGAGCGCCAGCAGCAGCGGGACGAGACGGCGCACAGCCCTCATGGCCGCAGCCCAGGCCGCATCCTGGCTCGATCGGGTCCTCATCGCGTTCCCGTCACCTCGAGATGGATCGTGGCCAGGAGTTCCACGAGGTCGCCGGGGGGCGCGAACGTGTTGGGCAGGGTCACGCTCGGCACCCCGAGCAGGGCCGAGTCAGCCGCTTCCACAGCACGCCGCGCCGCCGGCAGTCCGTCGAGCCAGACGCGGTGGGCCCGCGGCTCCAGCGCCATCCCAACCAGCTGGGTACGCGAGGCCTGGGTGAGTCCGAAGCCCACCACGTCGTGCCACGCGAACACCTGCGGCCGGCGGCCTTCGAGGGTGAGGCCGCGCCGGTCGACCACCATGCGCGGTGGCCTCGCGAACTGCCACGCGATGGCGGGGAGGCAGACCACCCCGAAGAAGCCGATCGCCAACGCCGCGAGGAGCCAGCGCCCGTCGGTGAGGGCCCAGACCCCGATGGCGGTGAACACGAGGCACGCCACCAGGGCGATCCCGAGGCGCGTACGCGAGGCCGCCAGCACGACGCGTCCCGTGGTGCGCCACTGGTGCAGGTGGTTCTCCACCCAGGGTGTCGACTGCATGGCGCTCCTCCTCCGGCCCGGGCTGCGGGCCCCGTTGTCGGCGCCCAGTTCACCCGCCATGATGACCTGCCTCCCGGTCAGCCGCTCAGCCCCCCAGCACGGCGAGCCCGGCGTCGTCGCCGTCGCCCTCGCCGGCGCGCGGCGCCGGACGGGTGCCGGCCCGCTCGCGCACCTTCTCGATCAGGCGATAGAGCACCGGCACGAGGATCAGTGTCAGCAGCGTGGAGCTCAGCAGGCCGCCGATCACCACGATCGCCAGCGACTGGGAGATGAACACACCGCCCCCGGTGAGGCCCAGCGCCATCGGCACCAGCGCCATGACCGTCGCCAGGGCCGTCATCACGATCGGCCGCAGGCGCAGGCGCGCACCGTGGATCAGCGCGTCGTCGATGCTCGCCCCCTCGTTGCGGTATTTGTTCACGAGGTCGATGAGCACGATGGCGTTGGTCACCACGATGCCGATCAACATCAACAGGCCGATCATCGAGGGGATGCCGAGCGCGGTGTCGGTGAGCAGCAGCGCGCCGACCGCGCCGGTGGCCGCGAACGGCACCGACACCAGCAGGATCAGCGGCTGCACGAGGCTCTTGAACTGGGCCACCATGACCATGTAGACGATCGCGATCGCCACCAGCATCGCCAGCCCCAGCTGGGCGAACGCCTCCTGCTGGTCGGCCGAGACGCCGCCGATGAGGGCGACGGTGCCGGACGGAAGCGTCAGCCTGTCGAGTCCCGTGGTCAGGGACTCCGTCACGGTGCCGAGGGCGCCGGGATCGGGCACGGCGCTGACCGTGACGGTGCGTACGCCGTCGGTGCGCCGGACCGACGACGGGGTCTGGACCTCGACGACGTCGGCGACGTCCTTCAGGGCGACCGGCCGGCCCTTCGCGTTCTTGGCCGCCTCCGACTTGGCCTTGGCCTCCGCGGCCTCGCGGCGGCTCTTCGCCTGGTCGGCACGCTGCTCGGCGATCTTGTCGAGCGACTTGTCGATCTCGGTGATCTGCTCGCTGAGCTTGGTGCGCTGTTCGCGGAGCTGCTCGGCCTGCGCCTTCTTCGCCGCCGCCTGGGCCGCGGCCTGGGCCTGGGCCGCCGCGACCTGGGCACGCTGCGCCTCGACCGGGTTCGCCGGCATCGTGGGCGCGGGCGCGGCGGCCGCCGAATCGGCCTGAGCGATCTGCTCGTCGAGCTTGTCGAGCTGGGTGCGGAGGTCGTCGCGGGACTTCTGGGTCTTCTCCTCCTGCTCGTCGATCTGCTCGGTGGCCTTCTCCAGCTGCTCGTCGGTCTTCCGGTCCTGGTCGGCCTGCAGCTCGTCGGAGATGGCCTTCTTCGCGTCCGCGTCCTGCTTCTGCGACACCGGCAGCGGCAGGTTCTCGAGCTCGGCCTTCGTCTTCGCCGAACGCGACCGCAGGACGAGGTCCTGCGTACGCCGGTCGATCGTGACCGTGCCGAGCTTCTGGCCCTTGATGGCCTGGGTCGCGGCCTGGCCGATGGTGCCCTGGTTCATGCCGAGGCGGGCGGCGTCGGCCGGGCGCACGTTGACCTGCAGCACCGACTGCTGCTCCGACAGGTTGGACTTGGCGCCGGTGAGGCCCGGCGTGCGGTTCATCAGGCCGATCACCTCCTCGGCGGCCTTCGCGAGGTCACCCTCGTCCTGGCCCTGGATGGTGACGTCGAGCGTCGACGAGCCGCCCACGCCGCCGCCGGAGGAGAAGTCGACCTTGCCGGCGTCGGTCAGCTTCGCGAACTCGGCCTTCAGCTGGTCCTGCACCGCAGTCGTCTCGGAGCCGTCCTTGAGCGTGACCGAATAGCTGGCCTCGTTGGCGCCCGACGTGCCGCCGCCGAACGACTCGCGGATGCCGCCGCCGCCGATCGACGACTGGTAGGTCTCGACCGCCGGATTCGCCGCGAGGACGGCCTCCACCTTCTGGGCGGCGCGGTCGGTCTCGGCGAGGCTCGTGCCGGCCGGCAGCTTCTGGCTGAGCTGGAGGGTGTTCTGGCCCATCGAGCCGATGAAGTCGGTCTTCAGGGTGGTCGCGCCCGCCATGGTCGCGCCGAACACCAGCACGGCCACGAGCAGCGTCACGATCGGGTGTTTCAGCGAGGCACGCAGGAAAGGCAGGTAGGCCTTCTGCAGCCACGTCTCGCGCGACTCGTGGGACTCGAGTTTCTGTTCGCGCGCGGCGGCTCCTCGACTCGCTTCGCTCGCTCGGAGATCGTCGGTCTCGGGCGCGGCTGCGGCCTTCGCCTCGCGGGCGCGGCGGCCGGGCTTCATGAACCAGTAAGCGAGGACCGGCACGATCGTGAGCGCCACGACCAGCGACGCCAGCAACGCCATGGTCACCGTCAGCGCGAACGGCCGGAACAGCTCGCCGGTCTGGCCGCCGACCAGCGCGATCGGCGCGAACACGGCGACGGTCGTGATGGTCGAGGCGGTGATGGCGCCCGCGACCTCGCGTACGGACGTGATGATGGTGGGTACGCCGAACTCGCCGCCGAGCTCCTTGTGGCGCTCGATGTTCTCGATGACGACGATGGAGTCGTCGACGACGCGGCCGACGGCGATCGTGAGCGCCGACAGGGTCAACAGGTTGAGCGTGAAACCGCCGGAATAGAGGCCGATCATGGCGATCAGCAGCGACAGCGGGATCGAGATGGCGGTGATGATCGTCGCGCGCACCGACCAGAGGAAGGCAAGGATCACGAGCACGGCCATCACGAGGCCGAGGCCGCCCTCGACGGCGAGGTCGTGGATCGACTGCTCGATGAACGGCGCCTGGTCGAAGATCGTGCGGAAGTTGGTGCTGCCGCCGATCTGCCGCTGCACCGCGGGGAGGGCGTCCTTCACGGCGTGGGCGACGGTCACGGTGTTGGCGTCGGACGTCTTGGTCACCATCAGCGAGAGCGCGGGCTTGCCGTTGACGCGGCTGATCGAGGTGGTGTCGACCGGCACCTCGGCCACGTCGGCGACGTCGCGCAGGGCCACGGGGTTGTCCTTGCCCTGCAGGCGAAGGTCGGCGACGGCATCGACGCTGGTGAGGGTCTGGCCGACCTGGATGTTGATGGTGCGGCCCTCGTTGGAGATCTCGCCGGCAGGGACCTGCATCTTGTAGGCCGGAAGGATCTGCGTGAGCTGCGACAGGTCGACGCCGAGGCGGTCGAGGTCGGCCTGGCGCGCGGTGATGGTGACCTGGCGGGCCTGCTCGCCGGTCACGTTGGCCGCGCGTACGCCCTTGAGCGCCGACAGGCGCGGGATCGCGATGTCGCGGAGGTCGGACGCGAGCTGGCTCGGATCCTTCGTCGACGTGACGGCCAGCATGATGATCGGCAGGTCGTCGAACGAGCCGACGACGACGCGGGGCGTGGTGTTCTCGGGCAGCGTCGACTTCATCTGCTCGATCTGGCTGCGGACCTTGGCCTCCATCTGGGAGGTGTCCTCGCCGTAGTTCCACTCGACCTGGACCTGCGAGACGTTCGCCGCCGACACGGAGGTCACCTTGGTGACGCCCGCGACGCCCTTGACCGCGTCCTCGATCGGCTTGGTGACGTCGCGCTCGATGGTCTGGGGGGTCGCGCCTGCGTACGAGGTGACGACCGAGGCGCCGGGCAGCGTGAGCGACGGCACGAGCTCCTGCTTCAGCGAGGTCGTCGACACGAGGCCGAAGCCGACGATCGCGAGGCAGATCAGCGACACGAGCGCCCGGTTGGCCATGGAGAGCCGGGTGAGCTGGACCACGGTGGATTCCTTCGTTTCTCTGGTTCTCAGTTCGCCGGGACCACGAGGCCCGCGACGATGAAGTCGGTGACGAACGCCTTGAAGCTCGGCTCGGCGATGTCGAAACGCATGGCGCTCAGCACCATGGGGATCTGGGTGACGAGGCTGAGCTGCACCTCGGAGGTCAGGTCGGGACGCAGCCAGCCGGACCGGTCGGCGGCGTCGAGGAACTCGCGGATGGGGGCGAGCTGGGGACCCTGGTTGGTGGCGTGACGGTGGGCCTGGTGGGCCTGGTGTTCCGGTGAGTCGGGGTGGCCGAGGATGGCCCAGCCCGAGGCGACCTCCCACAACATGATGCGGGCGGCGCGCGGCTCGGCGACGAGGAAGCGGATGGTCCAGTCGACGATGCGCTCGATGGAGGCGACGAAGGCGTCGCGGGTGTCGGCGTTCAGCAGGGCGCGCAGCTCGTCGTCGGTCGGCGTCCAGCGCTGCTGGACCGCGGCGAAGACGGCGGTGTAGATGCCCTCCTTGTCGCCGAAGCGCTGGAAGATCAGGGCCTTGTTGCAGCCGGCGCGGGCGGCCAGGCGGTCGACGCGGGCACCGGCGAAACCGTGCTCGGCGAACTCGTGCTCGGCGGCGTCGAGGAGGTCGGCCGTGGTGCGCTCGGCGTCGCGCCTGCGGCTTGCGGTGGGGGCGGTGGGCACGGACGAAGCGTAGGCGACTAACTGGTTAGTCACAAACGGGCGGACGGGGACGAGAAGGCCGGGCACGCGGACAGTCCACGGGGCCAGCGGGGCGTACGCAACCGGCTCCCGGCGATCCCCGGGGCCGGCCGGGGGCAACCCGGGCCTGCCACCCCGGATCGCGTGCCAAACTCGGCGCGCGATCTGGCCCCTTCGGACCGGACGCGGCGCGAAGGGGCCGGATCGGCGGCCATAGACAGAGTTCAATCTGGTGGCGTGGCACGGGCTGGCACACTCGAGGCGTGAGCATGATGGACGCGCCGGGGGACGCCGAGCGCCGCAGGGGCCTGCGACAGATGCGGATGGTGGCGACCTCGCTGTTGGTGGGGGCGGCGCTGATCTGGGCGGTGACGCTGCGGTTCGACACCTATTCGGCGCTGGGGTTCGTCAGCGCCGCCGCCGGGGCCGCGATGGTCGGCGCGCTCGCCGACTGGTTCGCCGTCACCGCGCTGTTCCGCCACCCGCTCGGCCTGCCGATCCCCCACACCGCGCTGGTCAAGCGCCGCAAGGACGAGCTGGGGCGGTCGCTGCAGCAGTTCGTCACCGCCAACTTCCTCACCGAGGAGATCTTCCGCGACCGCTTCCGCTCGGCCCGGCTCGGCACACGGCTGGCCGGCTGGCTCGACGACCCGGCCCACCGCACCCGCGTGCTGGAGGAGCTGACCCGCGTCGCCCGGCTGGGCCTCGACCGGGTCTCCGACGACGACATCCGGGCCGTGGTGACCGAGTCGATCCTGCCGCGGCTGAAGCGCGAGCCGCTGTCCCCGATCGCCGGTGCGTTCCTCGAGGGCATCGTCGAGGACAGGTCCCACCGCGGCCTGGTCGACCTCGCCACCGGCGAGCTCGTCTCCTGGCTGCAGCGCCATCCCGAGCGGTTCCAGGCCGTGATCGGCGAGCGCGCGCCCGCGTGGAGCCCGTCGTGGATCGACCGCCGGGTCGTCGACTGGTCCTACAGGCAGGCGCTCGAGTGGGCGATCGCCATCCGCGATCAGCCCGAGCACCCGGCGCGGGTCGCGCTCGACGACATGTTGACCACGCTGGCGGGCGACCTCCAGCACGACGCCGGCGTACGCGCCCGCGGCGAGGCGCTGAAGGAGCGCATCCTCGACCACGACCAGGTGGGCGACACCGTCGCCTCGCTGTGGGCGTCGGTGAAGGCCTCCCTCGAGGGCGCGATCGACACCCGCGACTCCTCGCTGTGGTCGCGCGGCGACGCGTGGCTGGCCGAGTTCGGCGCCAACCTCGCGACCGACGACGCCCTCCGCGAGGGCCTGGAACGCCGCGTGGAGGACATCGTGGCGTTCGTGGTGACGACCTATGGGTCGGAGCTCGCGACCGTCATCTCCCACACCGTCGAACGCTGGGACGCCGACGAGGCCGCCGACCGCATCGAGCTGTTCGTGGGCCGCGACCTGCAGTTCATCCGCATCAACGGCACGATCGTCGGCGCCCTGGCCGGGCTCGTCATCCACGCGATCGGGATGGCGATCCACGCGCTGTGAGCCCGGCGAAGGACTCACGCAGCCTTCACCCCCCGTTCAACGCGATCTCACCTTCGACCGCTGGGATGGCTACCGACCAGAAGCGAAGACCTTCCGGCTGGAGAACGGCGTACGCGGGTTGCAGCCGGCTGCGTGAGTCGCGCTCCGGTCGGCGCTCCTCGACGCGCTGGCGCTCGCTCGGAGAACGGTCCCCCGAGGTCAGCGCAGCCGCGGCTCCACCAGCCCCAGTTCGCACGCGCGCACGACGACCTGCACGCGGCTGACCACCCCGAGCTTGCCCATCAGACGCCCGCAGCGGGCCTTGACCGCGGCCTCGCGGCGCAACCCTCGATCGGGGCCCGCGCCGCGGCGTACCTCGTCGATCACGGACGCGACCACGTCTCCCGACAGGGCGGCCCGCCCCTCGGCGACCGCGCGGACGCCGGCGACGAGGTCGGCGCGGGAACTGTCCTTCAGCACATAGCCCTGGGCCCCGGCGCGCAGGGCCGCGACGACGGCGTCGGCGGTGGTGATCGTGGTGACCGCGACGATGCGGGCCTCGGGCCAGGCGGCGGCCAGGCGCGCGATGCCCTCGAGCCCGCTGGTGCCCGGCATGCGCAGGCCCATCAGCACGACGTCGGGGCGCAGCCGCAGGGCCAGGGTCGTGGCCTCGGCGCCGTCAGACGCCTGGCCGATCACCTCGAACTCGCCGCTGGAGTCGAGGAAGAGGGCGAGCGCCTCGCGCATCAGGGTCTCGTCGTCGGCGACCACGACGGTCCACGGGGGCATGAGAACTCCTCGTCTTGCCTATCCTTCATTTTAGTCACTCGTCCAACTGAGGAGTAGCCATGCGTACCCGACTCGCCGCGTTCGCCGCAGCGCTCGCCTGCACCACGTCGCTGACCGTGGCCCCGGCCGATGACACCGTCACCACGCGGGGGTTCTTCGACTCCGTGTGCCAGGTGTGGCCCACGCTCTGCCCCGCGTGACGCCCGCACCGTGGCACACCGGCTGACCCGCGACTCCGTCGCCCGCCGACTCGCCCGCGACTCCGTCGACCTGCGGGACCTCCCCCGCTGGCTCGTGGTCGCCGGCGCCTGCCTGCTCGGCCTGTCGCTCGTCGACGACCAGGTCATCCTGTGGGCCGACGGCGCCCCCGACCCGCTGCGGCCGGCGCAGGCGGTGGCGCAGTTCGCGGCGGTGGGGTGCCTGGTGGCCCTGGCGCTGCGCCGTACGGGGGTCGGCGCGGCGCTGCTCGGCGTCGCCCTGCTCGCTGCCCTGGCCGGGCGCTCCCCCGTGCCCGGGCTCGCGTCGCTGGCCGTCGCGGGCTTCGCGTACGCCCTGCGCCACCAGAGCCGGGCGCTCGCCGTCGCCGGGGCGGCCGGGGCGGCCTGGCTGGCGGCCACGGCGTACGCGCTGCCCGCGACCCGGACCGTCCTGCTCTGGCAGGCGACGCCCTCGCTCATCGTCCTGGTGGCGACGGCGTGGCTGCTGGGTCGTTCACGTGCGCGCCGCCTGGCCGCCGAGCGGCGGGCGTCCGACCTGGCGGCGGCCGCGGACGAGGCGCGGCGGGCCGAGCGGCGCCTGCTCGCCAGGGAACTGCACGACGTCGTGGCCCACGGGCTGACGCTGATCACCCTGCAGGCGGGGGTGATGGCGGCGACCGACGACGCGGAACGCCGCGACCGCGCCGGGGCCACCATCGAGTCGACGGCCCGCTCGGCACTGGGCGAGCTGCACACGCTGCTCGGCGTGCTGAGGAGCTCCGATGCGGTGGCCGAGCCGGAGGGGACGGCCGAGGGGGTCCACGACCTCGCCGCACTGATCGCGGAGCAGGCCGACGAGTGCGAACGCCTGGGCCACCCGATGGTGGCGGCGGTGGAACTCGGGCCGGGCGCCCTGCCGCCCGGCGTCGCCCTGGCCGGTGACCGCATCGTGCGCGAGTGCGTGGCGAACACGCTGAAGCACGCCGCGCCGGGCGAGTGGTGGCTCTCGGCCGACCTCGACGGCGGCGACCTGGTCATCGCGGCGGAGAGCCCGCTGGCGACCCGCCCCCTTCCGGCCGTCCCGTCGACGTCCCTGGGCCTGACCGGGCTCGCCGAACGCGTACGCCTGCTCGGCGGGACGATGACGGCGGGGCCGCGGTGCGACACGTGGCTGGTGGAGGTACGCATCCCCGTGCGCGAGAACTGAGAACAGGCCCGACACCTTCGCGACGCCGAAGTCGCTCTTCGTGGCGCCCACCGAGCCGACCTTCTGGTCATTCGCGTTCGCGACATCGCCGTCGAGGCGGCCGGTCTGGCTCGTCACGAGTCGCTGGACCCGGCGGCCCTCGCGGGTGAGACCGTTCGCCGAAGGACAGGTTGGCGACCAGCACCTCCTCGTTGGCGTTGATCGCGTTGGCGAGGCTGACCTCGAACTTCCGCGTCGACGCCTTCGGGTCGAACCCGAGGTCACGCACGTGGGCGCCGTTGAACGACGACGGGGTGATGACGCGGTCGACGCCGCGCGGACCCTGCACGGTCTCGACCGAGACCTCGAACTTCGTCAGGGGATATTCGCCGAAATAGCGCTCCGACCCGACATTCTTGAGCTTGATGGCCACGAGGCCCGCGGCGCCCGGGGCCTTCATCGCCGAGACCTGGTAGGAGACGGCGAGGTCGAGCTTCGGTTTCTCGGCCGCGTGGGCCTGGGTGGCCAGGCCCGTGGAGAGCAGGAGCGCCGAGCCGAGGGCGACACCGGCGCGTCGAGCGGTGGTGGTGGTCATGGGATGTCCTTTCGGGGGATCAGGGGAATCAGTGGGGATCAGGGGATCAGGCGCCCGGGGCCGTCTGGGCCGGGTCGCGATAGGTCTGGACCTGCACGGCATTGGCCAGCGGGGCGTCGCCGCGGAAGCGCCACGGCGTCGACCAGGTGCCGTCGATGTGGCAGCGCTGCTGGGTGCCCTCGAACGCGACCGTGCGGAAGCCGTAGGTCGCCTTCGCGGTGTGGCCCGGCGGAACGTTGTAGGGGCCGATGGTCTGGCCGGCGCTCCACGTCAGGCTGTAGCTGATGCCCGGCTTGATGCTGGCCTTGACGCCCGAGAACTCGCCGCCGATGTCACCCTCGATCTTGAGGGTGATCGTCTGGCCCGGCAGCGGCTTGTCGGTGCTGTTGTGGGTGTCGATCGTGCCGATCGGCGTGAACTTCTCCTTGACCTCATGGACCACGGTGCGGTGGTCCTCGAAGGCGTTGCAGACCGGACGCGGGTTGAACACGTTGGGCTTGAGCTTCGCCGAGCCGTGGGTGGTGTGGACGATCGGGAGCTTCGGGTTCGTCTCGGGGACGTTCGGCCACGAGTCGGTCACCGTGTCGGCGTGGGCGGGGACGGCGACGGTGGCCACGAGGGCGGCGGCACCGGCCAGCGCCAGCGGCAGGCGACGAGCGAGGGTGTTCATGGGACCTCCTGGAGTGCGGGCCCGGGCGGAGTGCCCGGCCGTCCGAACGCTAGGAGCCGGGCGTACTCACCGGTAGGCCTGCGCGACGAAGGTCGATCCGCCCAGCGACGAAAGTCCATCGGCGGGAACATCCGCCAACACCGAGGGGGCGTACGCGATCGCTCGCGTACGCCCCCTCGGGGTGATGGACGGGGTTGGTTGGACAGGGTCAGTTGACGACCGGCACGCTCGCCCGGACGTCGGCGAAGTCGACGTGGGTCGAGTTCGGCTGGGGCGCGTACAGCATGGAGGCCGGCGTGATCTGCACGCGGATCCGGGCGCCGGGGCGCAGGGTGTGGGCGACCTGCTCGAGGTCGACCGTGGCCGTGCGGGTCTGGCCGTCGAGCTTCACCGCGATCGGGGTGGCGTGGTTGCCGAGCACGAGCGACGCGTTGTCGACGTCGATGATCTGGACGTAGACGTGGGTGTCCTTGTTGATCAGCGCGTTGCCGCGGTAGGTGAACGACACCTTCGGTTTGCCGACGAGGTGCTTCTCGGTGGTCTGCACGGGGAGGTCGACGTTCACCGCGACGGGCGCCCAGGCGGCGGCGATGGCCATGCCGGAGACGGCGACCGGCGAGAGGAACATCGCGCCCTTCTCGGTGCGGCCGGTCAGCTGCGACGACGGGGCCGGCAGGTCGGCGCGGTCCCGGCGTACGCCGAACTGGTCGACCCAGCTGAAGGCCTTGCCGGTGTCGACGTTCTTCTCCCGCTTCACGTGCTTGGCGAACCACTGGATCGTCTCGGACTCGATGACGTCCTTGCCATAGCCGGCGCTGCACAGGCCGTGGCCGCCGCAGAACCACACGAGCTTGGTCTCGGTGCCGGCGGCCTGCAGCGCGCGGAAGTTGCGCGCCGACTCGTCGAGCGTGAACAGGGTGTCGACCGTGCCCTGGAGCAGCAGCGTGGGCACCTTCACGCGCGAGAGGAGGTCGTGGGGTCCGACCGAACTGAAGTAGGCCTCGGATTCGGCCGAGATGCGCCCCGTACGCAGGCCCTCGTCACAGGCCTTCTGGACCGGCGCCGAGAGCGCACCGTAGTCGGTGCCGAGCGGCGGCAGCGAGCCGAAGACGGCACCGGTGCCGCAGAGGACCGCACCCCAGCCCGCCTTGAACGAGCCGTTCTTGTAGAGCGAGCTCGTCAGCGAGTTCCAGGCGACGGCGGGCGCGAGCGCGTCGACGCGGGAGTCCTGGGCTGCAGTGACGAACTGGATGCCGCCGCCGTAGGAGCCCCGGCCATGCCCATGCGGGGGTCACCGGGGGCGTCGAGCTTCACCTCGGGCTGGGCGGCGGTCCAGTCGATGACCTTGATGACGTCGCGCCCTCCTTCTCGGGGTTGTCGACGTAGACCTCGCCCGACAACTTGCCGTAGCCGCGCGGGTCCCAGGTGACGACGTTGTAGCCGGCCTTGCGCAGCGGGCCGACGCCGATCAGGCCGATCGGGTGATGGTGCCGCCGTCAGGATTGGTCGAGCCCGGCAGGGGCCAACCCGGGCCGAGGAGGACGGTCGGGGCCTTCTGGCCGGGCTGGAGGCCCTCGGCGGCGAAGAAGTTGGTGTTGATCCGGGTGCCGTCGAAGGAGACGACGGTCTGGCCGGTGCGGACGGCGGGCAGGTCGACGGCGTGCGCCACGGGGGATGTGGCGACGAACGACGACGCGGCAAGAGCGGTGGCGGCGATCAGCGACGCACCCCGCAGGAGACCTCGGCGTTGAGGTGTGATGTGGGTCATACGGCCACATTAACCGTGAGTAACTTGTGAAGGGAAGGGCTTGTCTCAGACTTCGCGTCCGCCGGCACCCACTCCCCACGGTCGGAGGCTTTGTCGACATCTGCCAGACTTTGGAGGTGAAGCACGCCACACCGGCGTCCGCGAGAACCAGGAGGCACCATGGGACTGCTCGACATCTTCAAGCCCAAGAAGCAGGACGTGACCACCACCCGTTCGGCGCTTGAGGAGGCCTCGGCCGGCGGTGGCGAGCGCAACGCGATCACGAAGCTCATCGAGAACATCCTCGACGTCGGCATCGACGGCCGCGGCCCGTTCGCCGGCTCGGTCAAGATCGCCCAGAAGGCGTCGACCAAGGGCGACACGGAGAAGGCGATCGACGCCATCATCAACCAGCACATCCGCTCCGGCGCGGCCGGCGGGTTCGTGACGAGCCTTGGCGGCTTCGTGACGATGCCGGTCGCGATCCCCGCCAACGTGTTCGAGTTCTACGTCCAGGCCACCCGCATGGTCGGCGCCATCGCCCACCTGCGCGGCTATGACGTCGACGCCGACCAGATCCGCTCGGCCGTGCTGCTGACCCTGGTGGGGTCGAAGGCGGAGGACGTGCTGGCCAAGGCCGGTGTACCCATGGGGTCGATCGGCGGCGGCCGCGTGCTCGGCATGGCGCTCGGCGGGCTGCCGAAGTCGGCGCTCATGGTGATCAACAAGGCCGTCGGCTTCCGCCTCGCGCGCACGGTGGGCGAGAAGGCGCTGACGCGCTTCGGCAAGGCGATCCCGCTGGCCGGTGGCGTGATCGGCGGGGCGCTGGACGGATGGATGATGAAGCGGATCGGTGACCACGCGAAGAAGGAATTCCCGGCGCGCTGAGGCTTTTACTTTGCTGATTGGGTGAGCCTGGCTGCGCGGGTGGGTCCGTGCGGTCGTCTTGCGACTGGGACGCCGAGCCGTGTGCTCGTTGGCCCAGATCGCTGGCGGCGTCTTTACGTCGCTTCGACGACCGCACGGACCCACCCGCTTGCTGGTGTCACGTCTGCTGAACCAGAAAAGCCACCGCGCGCCGGGGCTCGTCGCGTGGGGGCACCCGTTGGTCACTAAGGCGGACCTGTCGTGGGTGACAATGGGTCGATCACCGAGACCAGAGGGCGAGACCAAGGGGGATGGGCATGGAACTGACTGCTGGCGTTCCCTTTGTTGATGCCTGCGTAGGCGATCTGGGGTTCTCCGTGGGCGACGGGCCGGAGTTGGCGGCACTTGCCGAGCTCGAGGTCGACGGGATCGTGCTTCGCGTGCTCGGCGCCTCCCACCAGGTCGTGTTGCCCGGCGGTCTGACCGAGACGCTCGCGTGTGCCGAGGGGTTGCCGCGCGTACCGCTGCCGCACCGGCGCGACGACCGGCTGTCCGTGGGCGGGCGGGCCGTCGCTTACGCGATGGAGGCCGAGCGGGTGGCCGGGGCCGGCGCCGAGCTCGCCGAGCGGGCGAGGGTTTCGACCGAGGCGTACGCCGACCACCTCTGCGTACGCTTCGCCGGCGACCCGCACGCGCTCACCGCGCTCGGGGCCCGGCGTACGGATCTCGGGTGGGAGTGGGAGACGTGGCACGTCTATCCGCAACACCGCGAGGCGGTACGCTCCCGGACGACCGTCACCGCAGGAGGACACGCATGAACCGCCGCGCCTTCGGGCTGCTGATCCTCGGCGGGTCGGCCGCCGCCCTCACCGGGTGCTCGCAGACCTATTCCGAGTGTGCCGAGGACTATCGCGAGAACTATCGCGCCAAGCACGGCGTGCCCCCCACCGAACAGCAGGTGCGCGACGCCTGCTCGACCACCAACCGCCGACGCACCAGCACCGTCTACGGCACCGGCTCCCGCGGCAGCCGGCGCGGTGGCGGCACGAGTTCAGGGAAGTGAGTGACCCCATGTTGCAGACCATCGGGATGGAGGCGCTCGCCTGCCTGGCGTACGGCGTCGTGGCCATCGCCCTCATGGTGATCGGGTTCTGGTTCACCGACCTGCTCACCCCCGGCAAGCTCGTCCAGCAGATCTGGGCCGAGCGTCGCCTCGCCCCCGCCATCCACGTCGCGGCCTCGCTCGCCGCCGTCGCGCTCATCGTGCGGCAGGCGATCATCTCCTCGGAGGACGGGCCGCTCCTGGTGGGCCTGGGATCGGCCTTCGCGTACGGGTTCGTGGGCCTGGTCCTCATGGGCATCGCGTTCTGGCTCATCGACGTCGTCACGCCCGGCAAGCTCGGGGAGATGGTCGTCGCCGACGGCGGCGTCCACCCGGCCATGGCGATCTCGGCGGTCTCCCACATCGCCGTCGGCCTCATCGTGGCCGCGTCGATCTCGTGACTGTGCGCCTGTCGTGAGCGACTCCGTCACCGCGCTGTCGCGGCGGCGGTCGGTCGCGGTCTTCGCGGCGGTGCTGGCCTGCGCCGCCTGCGGCATGGTCTATGAGCTGGCGCTGATCGCGCTCGGCTCCTACCTCCTGGGCAACGCCATCGTCCAGGCATCGGTGGTGCTCGCGGTCATGGTGTTCGCGATGGGCATCGGCGCCCTGGCGTCCAAACGTCTGGTGCCGCACGCCGCGCTCGCGTTCGCGGTGATCGAGCTGCTGCTGGGGCTGGTCGGGGGCTTGAGCGTGGTCGCGCTCTATGCGGCATTCGCGTGGGCGAAGGCGTACACGTCGCCGCTGGTCATCCTCGCGTTCGTGATCGGCGCGCTGATCGGCGCCGAGATCCCGCTGCTGCTCGAACTGCTCGGCCGCCTGCGCCGGCGCCGCGCGACCGACGAGGTCGCCAACATGTTCGCGGCCGACTATGTCGGCGGGCTGGTCGGCGGGCTGGCGTTCCCGTTCGTGCTGCTGCCGGCGCTGGGGCTGCTCGAGGGCACCCTGCTCGTCGGCGCGCTCAACGCCCTGATCGGCGCCGCGGTGGTCCTGTGGGTGTTCCGTGACGACCTGGCCCGGCGTACGCGGCGGCTGATCGCGGCCGGCGTCGCGGTCGTGCTGGTCGTGCTGTCCACCGCCTGGTGGTTCGCCGACGACTTCGAGGTGACGGCACGCCAGCGGCTGTACGCGGCCCCGATCGTGCTCGCCGAGCGCACGCCCTACCAGGAGATCGTGCTGACCAAGCAGCGCGACGACGTGCGGCTGTTCCTCAACGGCAACCTGCAGGTGTCGACGAGCGACGAGCACCGCTATCACGAGCTTCTCGTCCACCCCGCGATGAGCGGCGGGGCCCATGCGCGGGTGCTCGTGCTGGGCGGCGGCGACGGCATGGCGGTCCGCGAGATCCTCAAGCACCCCGGCGTACGCGAGGTCGTGCTCGTCGACCTCGACCCGGCCATGACACGGCTCGCCCGCACCGAGCCCCACCTGCTGGCCGCCAACCGCGGCGCGCTGGACGACCCCCGCGTACGCCTGGTGGCCGACGACGCGTTCTCGTGGTTGCGCGACCACGGGGCGGAGCGCTTCGACGTGGTGGTGCAGGACCTGCCCGACCCCGACGGCGAGGCGACCGCGAAGCTCTATTCCCACGAGATGTTCGGCATGGTCGGGCGCCTCCTCTCCCCCGGCGGCCGCGTCGTGGTGCAGTCGGGCTCACCGTTCTTCGCCGGCGACGCGTACTGGTGCATCGGCCGCACCCTCACCGACGCCGGATTCGCGGTCACGCCCTACCACGGCGACGTGCCGAGCTTCGGCGACTGGGGGTTCTTCGTCGGCGTCCGCGGGGAGCAGGCGCGGCCCGACGCGGGCGGCGGGCCGGCCGTGGGAGTCGCCCCGGGGGTGACCGGGCTGCGCTATCTCACCCCGCCGGTCGCGGCGGGCGCGACGGCGTTCGCACCGGACGTGGCGTGGCGCGAGGTCGAGCCGTCGACGCTGCTGAAGCCGGTGGTCATCGAATACCACCGGCGGGGCTGGCGGACGTACTGAGGCCCCGCCCCCCCCTTTTGCCCAACTTGCGCACACGCATGCACGAGTTGGGTGGGCGCGACGGCGTGTCGACGCAACTCGTGCACACGAGACGCGCGTACGCACGGGTCAGCGCGTACGCGTCCGCAGTGCCGCTGCGACCAGTGAGGCCGCGAAGACCAGGCCGACGATCGCGGCTCCGACGGGGGCCCACCAGCCCATCGTGTCGTCCCACCCGATCGCGAAGCCGATGCCGTAGACGAGGGCGAGGACGCCGGTCAGGATCGTCAGCGGGTGGCGCGCCCAGGCGGCGAGGAAGCCGGGCCGGGTGGCCGCGGCGTTGGTGGTGGCGTGTGTCTCGGTCATGTCAGTAGACCCGCAATAGCGGCAGCAGGAACAGGCCGATCGCGCCGGCGAGCACCACGAAGGCGCCCACCGTCACGACGCGGCTCTTGGTGCGCTCCGGCATCGACGCCGTGCCGAACGCCACGAACAGGCCATAGACGACGGCGATGGCGCCGACGATCATTCCCCCGGTTTGCCAAGTCATGGGTCCATCAGACCCCGACCAGAGGTCAGAAGCCAGTGTCGGGAGGGTGAACACGGGGTGAGTTCTGGGAGCCGAGGAAGCACGAAGGCCCCGACATCTGTCGGGGCCTCGTTCCAGGTGGTTGTGCGCGAGAGAGGATTTGAACCTCCACGTCCCTAAGGACACTGGCACCTGAAGCCAGCGCGTCTGCCGTTCCGCCACTCGCGCTCGACGGACTCACGTCCATCAGCCGTGAAACATTAGCACGCAGGGACGGGAGGCCCAAAACGCGTTTCCGCGCCCGGGCGGGGCTGGACACGACCCATATAGTTGAAAACGTGACTACCTCCTCGTCTCGCTGGCGCTCGCTCGGAGAACGTTCCTTGGGGCTGCGCTCGCTCGAAGAACGTTCCTTGGGGCTGCGCTCGCTCGGAGAACGTTCCTTGGGGCTGCGCTCGCTCGAAGAACGTTCCTTGGGGCTGCGCTCGCTCGGAGAACGTTCCTCCGCCGCACGCTGGGTCGGCCTCGCCACCGCCCTCACCCTCACCGCCTGCGGTGCGCCCACCCCCGGCGGGACCCCGGCGCCCGCGCCCGCGACCGCCACCCCCTCGTCGGCCGCCAGCACACCGGCCCCGACCCCCACTCCGGAGGCCACCGTGACCCCGACTCCGACCACACCCCCGCCGCCCACCACACCTCCGCCGCCGCCCCGCGATCCCGGACAGCAGGCCCTCCTCGACGACCGCCTCCGCAAGGCCGCCTGGGCCAACGACGTGGCCGGCGTACGCGCCCTCATCGCGCAGGGTGCCGACGTCAATGCCAAGGACGCGACCGTCCAGTCGGCCTACCTCATCTCGACCAGCGAGGGCTACGACGGCGTCCTCGAGGCCACGCTCGCCGCCGGGGCCGAGGTCGACGACAAGGACTCGTGGAACGGCACCGGCCTGATCCGCGCGGCCGAGCGCGGCCACTACTCGACGGTCGCCCGCCTGTTGCGCGCCGGGATCGACCGCGACCACGTCAACCGCATCGGCTATCAGGCGATCCACGAGTCGACCTGGTTGGGCGAGGACACCCGGGAGTACGCCGACACCGTCCGCGCCCTGATCGCCGGCGGCGTCCAGCTCGACCGCCGCTCGGGTCAGGAGGGCCTGGCCCCGCTGGAGATGGCGAACCAGCGCAACTACCGCCTCCCCAGGGGCATCCTCGAGGCCGCACTGAGGCTGCCGAGGCCCGCCGACCCCGCGGCCGAGCTCGTGGAGGCCGCCCGCGCCGGCGACGCGACCCGGGCCGCGGTCGCGCTGCGCCACGGCGCCGCGCCGAGCCCGGCCGCTCTGGCCGAGGCCGTCCGCGGCCGCCACGTCGACACGACGCGGCTGCTGGTGCTGATGGGGGCGGACCGCGCCGCTCTCACCTCCGCCGATCCCGCGATCGGCACGATCCTGAGGGAGGGTCGCTGACGGCCCCTGTCACGAATCGGCCACTCGATCACCCAGATCGTCCCTGAACGCCGACTGGGGCGATCGACTGGCCATTTCGTGACACCCACCCCTTGATCACTCCACCTAGGATCAGGTCTCCGCGAATGCCTCCTCGACCTCTCCTCGAGACCGGAACGTGCGCCCGCGGAACCAGAATGAATAAGGTAGAGCGCGGTGCGCCATGAACGGCGTGCCCCAACAGACGTGAGGGAGGCGACCCATGGGCTTTCTCGACCGCTTCGAACGCGGCCTGGAGGGCGCGGTCAACGGCGTCTTCGCGCGCGCGTTCAAGGGCGACGTTCAGCCCGTCGAGATCGCGGCCCGGCTGCAGAAGGAGCTCGACTCCGAGGCCAAGCTGATGAGCCGCGACCGCAAGCTCGTGCCGAACGAGTTCGTGATCGGCCTGAGCCAGACCGACTATGACCGGCTCACCCCCTACGGCAAGACGCTGTCCGGCGAGATCATCCCCGAGCTCCGCCAGCACGCGACATCGATGGGGTACGTCTTCAACGGCCCGATCATGCTCCACTTCGAGCTGAACGCCGAGTTGCCCACCGGCCGGTTCACGGTCGACTCCGAGGCCGTCGCGGGCGTCGAGGCCAACGAGCCCGCCACCCGCACGACCGCCCATCGGGCCCAGATGGTCGTCGAGGTCAACGGCATGCGCCACCCGCTGGTGCCGCCGGGTGTGGTCATCGGTCGCGGTTCCGAGGCCGACCTGCGCGTCAACGACCCCGGCATCTCGCGGCGCCACGCCGAGATCCGCGTCAGCGGCTCGGCGCCCAACCTGACCTACGAGATCGTCGACCTCGGCTCGACCAACGGCATCACGGTCGACGGCCAGAAGGTGCGCCAGGCGCTGCTGAACTCGGGCTCGCGCATCGAGATCGGCAACACGCGCATGCTCGTCCACGCGCCGTCGGGACGCTGATGTCCGCGATCGCCGTCACCCTCCTCAAGGTCCTGTTCCTGGCCCTGCTCTGGCTGTTCATCATGTCGGCGGCCGGCATCATCAAGACCGACCTGTTCGGGCGCAGCGTCCCGAGTTCCGAGCTCCCCCGCGACCTCGACTCCCGCAAACAGCGCCGCCGCCGCATCAAGAAGGGCGCCCCGCGCACGTTCGCCATCGTCTCGGGCGACCAGGCCGGCATCAGCGCCGACCTGTCCGACGGCGTGGTGCAGATCGGGCGCAGCGCCGACTGCCAGATCATCCTCGACGACGACTACGTCTCCACGCGCCACGCCCGCCTGCAGGTCGACAACCGCGGCGGCTGGTTCATCGAGGACCTGGGCTCGACCAACGGCACCTACGTCAACGGCCAGCGCATCACCGCGCCCACGACCGTCACCCTCGAGGACGCCGTCCGCATCGGCCGCACCCAGTTGAAGCTGGAGGCCTGATGAGCGACGAGTTCGACACCGAACACCGCGACGCAGAGACCCCCGAGGCCGGCCCCGCCCTCCACCTCGCGTACGCCACCCACTCCGAGATCGGCCTGGTCCGCAAGAACAACCAGGACTCGGGGTACGCGTCCCCGCACCTCCTCGCCGTCGCCGACGGCATGGGCGGCGCCGCCGCGGGTGACCTCGCGTCGGCCGTGGCCATCCAGATGGTCCGCCGGGCCGACCGCGACGAGCCGGTCACCGGCGACGAGATGCTCGAGCTGCTCGCCGGCGTGCTCGACCAGGCCAACGACAAGATCGCCGACCTCGTCGCCGACGACCCGATGCTCGACGGCATGGGCACGACGTTCACCGGCGCCCTGTTCGACGGCCACCAGCTCGGCCTGGTCCACATCGGAGACTCCCGCGCCTACGTCCTGCGCGACCGCGAGCTGACCCGCCTCACCCACGACCACTCCTGGGTGCAGTCGCTGGTCGACGAGGGCAAGATCTCCGAGGAGGAGGCGGCCTATCACCCCCACCGCAGCCTCCTGCTCAAGGTGCTCAACGGCCACGCGGCCAACGACCCCGACACCGGTCTGGTCGACGTGCGGGCCGGCGACCGCCTGCTGCTGTGCTCCGATGGCCTGTGCGGTCTGGTCGAGGACGGGCTGATCCGCGACATCATGCTGCGCCACACCGAACTCGACGAGGTCATGCGCGAGCTCGTCGAGGAGGCCCACCACGAGGGCGGCATCGACAACATCACCATCGTGCTGGCCGACGTGGTGGACGACGACGCCGCGTCCACCACGGGCGCCCGCGTCCTCGGCGCCGCCGAGGATCGCGCGATCCCCGCGGTCGGCCGCCGCGACGAGGACGCCCTGCGCCCCTCGCCCGCCTCGACCGACGACGCCCCCGTTCCCGACGCGCCCGGCCCCACCCAACGCGCCGCCGCCTCCCCCGTCTCGGCGGTCAACGACGAGGAGGAGGGCGCCCGCTATGCCCCCCGCCTCGCGCCCCGCCGCCAGCTGTGGCGTGGCCTGCTCGTCGCCCTGGCCTGCATGGCACTCGTCGCCGGCGCCCTGTTCGCCGGGTGGTCGTGGTCGCGTACGCAGTTCTATGTGGGCGCCTCCCAGGGCAACGTCGCCATCCATCGCGGCATCGCGCAGCAGGTGCTCGGGCAGCCCCTCGGCGAGGTCGTCGAGGTCGAGCCCACGCGCCTGGACGACCTGCCGCCCTATCTGCGCCAGCGCGTCGAGCGCACCATCACGGCCACGACGCTCGAGGACGCCCACCGCGTCGCCGGTGAGCTGAGGTCGGCGGCCGACCGGTGCATCCGCGTACGCCAGTCCCGCGACCAGCCGCCCACCGCGCCGCCCACGGCGCCCCCGGCCGACCCGAACGCCACGCCGGCCCCGACCCCCACCCCCTCCCCCGTCGCCACACCGGATCCGGGCGGAGACTGCTGATGGCCGAGCACGTCGTCGTCTACCGGCGGCGCCGCAATGTCGAGCTCGCGATGGTGGTGTTCGCGCTCGCCATCGGGTTCGCGGCGTACGCCCTGACCGAGCTGAACCTGTTCGGCGCCCTCGCGCCCCAGTGGCCGATCGTGGCCGGCCTGTGGGCGGCGATCGGGCTGGCGGCCCACGCCGTGGTGCGCTGGCGGACGCCGTACGCCGACCCCCTCATCCTTCCCTGCGTGCTGCTCCTCAACGGCCTCGGTCTGGCCATGATCCATCGCATCGACAAGATCCCCGAGCCGATCCGTCATGACGCGACCACCCAGTTGATGTGGACCGCGATCGGCGTCGTGCTGTTCGCCGTGGTCGTGGTGGTCGTCCGCGACCACCGGCCGCTGCAGGGCTACACCTACACGCTGTTCGTCGCCGGCCTGGTGCTCCTGCTGATGCCGCTGCTGCCGGTGATCGGCCACGAGGTCTACGGCAGCCGCATCTGGATCAGGATCGGCCCCTACTCCTTCCAGCCCGCCGAGGTCGCCAAGGTCGTGCTGGCCATCGCGTTCGCGAGCTATCTCGTCGAGAAGCGCGAGGTGCTGGCGCTCGCCGGCGCCCGCTTCCTCGGCATCGACCTCCCCCGGCCCCGCGACCTCGGTCCCATCCTGATGATGTGGGTCGCCTCGCTCGCCGTCCTGGTGTTCCAGCGCGACCTCGGCACCTCGCTGCTGTTCTTCGGCCTGTTCGTGATGATGCTCTATGTCGCCACCGAGCGCCCCAGCTGGGCGATCCTCGGCACGCTCCTGTTCGCCGCGGGCGCCTACTCGGTCTATCTGCTGGCGAAGGCGACCGGCAGCTTCGGCCACCTGCTGGTCCGCGTCAGCGCGTGGCTCGACCCGTTCTCGAACTACGACCAGAACCAGCAGGTCATCAACGCGCAGTTCGGGTTCGCGTACGGCGGCATGCTCGGCACCGGCTGGGGCCTCGGCCGTCCCGGCCTCACGACGTTCGCGAAGAGCGACTTCATCGCCGCCGCGATCGGCGAGGAGGTCGGCATGGCGGGCCTCATGGCCGTGATCATGGTCTACGGCCTCATCGTCGCCCGCGGCCTGCGCGCCGCGCTGGCGGCCAAGGAGCCGTTCGGCAAGCTGCTCGCCTGCGGCCTCTCGTTCACCTTCGCGCTGCAGGTCTTCGCCATCATCGGCGGCGTCACCCGCCTGCTGCCGCTGACCGGCCTCACCACGCCGTTCATGTCGCAGGGCGGCTCGTCGCTCGTCGCCAACTGGGTGATCGCCGGGCTGATGCTCGTGATCTCCCACCAGGCCCGCAAGCCCGTCGCGTCGGTCACCAGTGAACGCGGCATGCCCATGTCGGCCTCCGACGCCGACACCACCCAGGTCATCGGGGGACGCGCATGAACCGTCCGATCCGCCGCGTCGCCATCGTCGCGATGCTCATGTTCACCATGTTGCTGGCCAACGGCACCTACACGATGATCGTGCGCCAGAACTCCCTGCTCGAACACCCGCGCAACAAGCGCCAGCGCGACGCCGACTTCGGCCAGGACCGCGGCCCGATCCTGGCGGGCTCGACGCAGATCGCGAAGACCGTGGCGTCGAAGGACCGGTTCCGGTTCCAGCGCACCTATCCCGAGCCGTTCGCGTACGCCCCGGTGACCGGCTTCTACGCCTACGAACACCCCGCGCCGAGCGGGCTCGAGCAGTCGAAGACCCGCGTGCTCGCCGGCTCCGACGACTCCCAGCTGATCCGCCGCATCATCGACCTCACGACCGGCGAGAAGCCGACGGGCGCCACCATCGAGACCACGATCAACCCGAAGGCCCAGAGGGCCGCGTACGAGGCTCTCGGCGACCGCAAGGGCGCCGTCGTGGCGCTCGATCCGCGCACCGGCGCGGTGCTGGCGATGGTGTCGACGCCCAGCTATGACCCCAACAAGCTGGCCGTCCACGACGTGGCCGAGTCGAACAAGGCCTACCAGGCGCTCGCGAAGGATCCCGGGAAGCCGCTGACCAACCGTGGCACCCGCGAACGCTACCCACCCGGCTCGGTGTTCAAGCTGGTCACGGCTGCGGCGGCGCTCGAGGCCGGCAAGCGCCCCGACACCCAGGTCGCCTCGCCCGAGCGGCTGAAGCTGCCCCAGACGAACACCTACCTCGGCAACGACTCGAACTGCGGCGGCGAGAACGTCACGATCGACCAGGCGTTGAAGGTGTCCTGCAACACGGCGTTCGCCAATCTCGGCATCGAACTCGGCGCCGACGCGCTGCGCAAGAAGGCGGAGGCGTTCGGCTTCGGCACGCGCCCCCTGGCCGACCTCAACGCGGTGGCCAGCGTCTATCCCGACAGGCCCAACGCACCCGAGACCGCGCTGACGGCGATCGGCCAGCACGACGTCGCGGCCACCCCGCTGCAGATGGCCATGGTCTCGGCGGCGATCGCGAACGGCGGTGAGCTGATGGAGCCCTACATCGTCCAGTCCGTACGCGCGGCGAACCTCGCGGTCATCGACAGCCATCGGCCCCACTCGCAGAGTCGTCCGATGACGCGCGAGGCCGCGGGCCAGCTCGCCGAGATGATGGTCCACGTCGTCGAGGACGGCACCGGCGCCAGTGCCCGCATCCAGGGCAAGTCGGTCGGCGGCAAGACCGGCACGGCCCAGCGGGACCTGTCCAAACCGCCGTACGCGTGGTTCACCGCGTTCGCCAAGGACGCCTCGGGGCAGCCGACCATCGCCGTCGCCGTGTTCATCGAGGAGGCCGACATCGAACGCAACGACATCGCGGGTGGGCGTCTCGCCGCCCCGATCGCCAAGAAGGTCATGGAGGCGGTGCTGTAATGGATTCCCACGGACCCGACGACACGCGAGGGCGCCACGAGTTCGAGGGCGAGGACGCGCGCACCGACGCGTTCCCCGCTGATGAGAGCCGACCGCGAAGGGGCGTCCCGATGGACGAGCAGCCGACCGCCCCGATCTCCGGCAGCCCCGCCGGGCGCCTGCTGGGCCACCGCTATGAGCTCGGCGAGGTCATCGGCCGCGGCGGCATGGCGGAGGTGCGCCGGGCGTACGACACCCGGCTGGGCCGCCAGGTCGCGGTCAAGGAGCTGCGCGTCGACCTGGCCAGCGACCCCACGTTCCAGGCCCGGTTCCGTCGCGAGGCCCAGTCGGCGGCCGGGCTGAACCACCCGAACATCGTCGCGGTCTATGACACGGGCGAGGAGACCGACGAGCGGTCGGGTCTGGGCGTGCCCTACATCGTCATGGAACTCGTCGAGGGCCACACGCTGCGCGACGTGCTGCGCGACGGCCGCAAGATCCTGCCGGAGCGCGCCCTCGAGCTGGCCCAGGGCGTGCTGGACGCGCTGAGCTATTCCCACCGCGCCGGCATCGTCCACCGCGACATCAAGCCCGCCAACGTGATGTTGACGCCGCAGGGCCACGTGAAGGTGATGGACTTCGGCATCGCCCGCGCGGTGGCCGACACCTCGACCTCGATGACCCAGACGGCGGCGGTGATCGGGACGGCGCAATACCTGTCGCCCGAGCAGGCGCGCGGCGAGACCGTCGACAACCGTTCCGACATCTATTCGGCGGGCTGCCTCCTCTATGAGCTGCTCGTCGGTCGCCCGCCCTTCATCGGCGACTCCCCCGTGTCGGTGGCCTACCAGCACGTCCGCGAACTGCCGGTCCCGCCCAGCCAGCTCGACGAGATGATCACGCCCGAGATCGACGCCATCGTGCTGAAGTCGCTGGCCAAGGATCCTGCCGAGCGCTATCAGACCGCGCGCGACATGCGCGACGACATCGCCCGCCTGCTCGCCGGACAGGAGATCACGGCCTCGCTGCCGGCCGCCGTGCCGGGCGTCGCCACCTTCGGCGAGCCGACCGGCGAGACACGGGCGATCTCGCCCGCGCCCGCGCCGATCGTCCACGAGGACGAGGTCGACGACGAGGATGAGCCCAGGAAGAAGGCGTGGCCGTGGATCGTGGGCCTGTTGTTGGCGGCGCTGCTGGTCGTCGGCGGGCTCGTGTGGTGGTTCAACTCCCGGCCCGCCGCGCCCGACGTCCCGGTGAGGCCGGCACAGGTGTCGGTGCCCCGCGTCCAGGGCACCAGCCGCGTGGCCGCCGAGAACGCCGTCCGTGACGCCCAGCTCAAACCCGTCGTCACCGAGGAGCAGGGGGCCGACGACCCGACGATCGGCACCGTCACCCAGCAGTCCCCCGAGGGCGGACGGCTGGTCGACCCCGGATCCGAGGTGCGGATGACCGTCAACGTCGGACCCCGGAAGGCCCAGATCCCGGGCGGGCTGATCGGGAAGGACAAGGACGAGGTGCGGCAGGCCCTCGAGCAGGCCGGATTCACGTCGATCGAGTTCGCCGCGGCCCAGAGCGACCCCGCGGGGGCGAAGGCCGACCAGGTCACCGCGATCGACCCGGCGGAGGGCCAGTCGGTCCCGACCTCGGCCCGGATCACCGTCACCCACGCCACCGGACGATCGACCGTCCCCGACTGGACCGGCCTCAACCGCGCCGGCGTGGAGCGCGAGGCCAGGGCGCGCGGCTTCACCAACATCGCGTTCGAGGACGCCGAAGTGACCGACTCGAGCAAGGCCGGCCTGGTGGTGGGCTCGAAGCCGACCGCCGGCACGACCGTCGACCGCGGGTCGCGGATCGTCGTCTACCTCGGCAAGCTCAAGTCCACCCCGACGCCCACCCCGACGCCGACGCCGACGCCGACCCCCACGCCGACGCCGACCCCGTCGCGGGTCCCCACGCCGACCATCCCCACGACGATCGCCCCGACCCCGGGGGGCTGAGCCATGACCCGGATCCTGGTCGTCGACAACTACGACTCGTTCGTGTTCAACCTCGTCCACTACCTCGCCCAGCTGGGGGCCGAGGTCGAGGTGAGGCGCAACGACGAGGTCGGGCCGCTCGAGTCCGTTCCCGCCGCATTCGACGGGGTGCTCCTGTCCCCAGGACCCGGCACGCCGGAGGATGCGGGGGTCTGCATCGAACTGATCCGGACGCTCGGCGGCCGCGTACCGATCTTCGGGGTGTGCCTCGGGCTCCAGGCGATCGCGGTCGCGTACGGCGGGGTCGTGGGCCGCGCCCCGGAGCTGCTGCACGGCAAGACCTCACCGGTGCAGCACGACGGCCGCGGGGCGCTGGCCGACCTGCCCAACCCGTTCACGGCGACGCGCTATCACTCGCTGGCCATCACCACGCTGCCGGACGCGCTGGAGGTGTCGGCGCGCACGGAGTCGGGCGTGATCATGGCCGTACGCCACCGCGACCTCCCCGTGGAGGCCGTCCAGTTCCACCCCGAATCGGTGCTGACCGAGGGCGGTCACCGCATGCTCGCGAACTGGCTGACCGCCTGCGGGGCCCTGGACGCGGCCGACCACCTGGCGGACCTGCCGCCCGTACCGTTCGCGGTCGTCGGGGAGCGCACGGCCCAGGCCGCTCGCTGACCGCGGGGCCGGACGGCGTCAGCCGAGTGGGCGGGCGTGCTCCAGGCGCACCGGTCCGAGATAGCCCGGCAGCGTGACCTCGCCGTCGGTGCGCTGCGCGTAGCCGAGGTGATAGGTGTCGACATACTGCTTGTAGACCCGCACGAACTCCGACCGGCCCAGCCCGCGCTCGAGCCGCCCCGGGTCGCCGATGGCGGTGATCACGTAGGGCGGGGCGTACGGGGTTCCGTGGAGGACCACGGTGTTGCCCACACACTTGATGCCGGTGGTCGACGTGACCCGCTGGCCCTGGATCGTCATGGCCTCCGCCCCACTCCCCCACATCACGTTCACGATGGCCTGGATGTCCTGCTGATGGACCACGAGCAGGTCCTGGTCGACACCCGGCGCGGTCACCGAACTCGGCGCATCGCTCAGGGTCACCGTGACCGCGGGGCCGCGTACGGGGGTGAGGCCGGCCAGCGCCGCCGCCGAGCCCACGCGCTCGGAGAGGTCGGGCTCGGCGTTCTGGGCCGCCGCGAGCCGGTCGACCTCCTCGCGGAGCGCGGCTGCCCGGGCTGACAGGTCGGCATTGGCGCGGCTGCGTGACCGCACGAGGTCGATGAGGTCGGTGTTGCGTCCGGGCCGCAGGTCGGTGCCCCGGGCGCTCAGGCTCGAGACCGTGATCATCAGGCCGATCGCGACGCACACCAGCGCCGTCACCACACGCGCCCCCGGCGTCCGACCCGCGTCACGGACGCGCCGGAACTCGCGCGCGCGCCGCACCGCAGCGACGGCGCGAGCGACCAGTCCGTCGGCCATCGGTCTCCCTCCAGATCGTCGCCGTGTGCCTTCTGCCCCCGGATTGACTACGCTAGCGGCGAACCAGAGGAGGAGCGTTGCCCGAGTCAAAGGTACGCAAGACCGCAGAGGACAAGAAAAAGGTCCAGCGGCACAACGACGAGGTGGACACCCGTCGGGAGAAGTCCAAGGTCGTGGCCCCGGGGTCGCGCCGCTGGGTGCCCCCCACGTTCATCACCGTCGGCCTGCTGGGCGTGATCTGGCTGGTGGTCTACTACATCGCCGGTCGCGACGTTCCGTTCATGAACAAGCTGGGCGACTGGAACATCCTGATCGGAATGGGCCTCATGGCGTCGTCGTTCGGGATCGCGACGCTCTGGAAGTAGGTTCTGCTCTTCGTCGTGGTGTGTGTGGTCTGGTTGGGCTGCCGCGGTGGGGTCGGGGACTGCGGTTTGCGGCTGGGACGCCGAGCCGTGCGTTCTCTGGTTCCGTTGGGCTCGCGGCGTCTTTACGCCGCTTCACCGCAGTCCCCGACCCCACCGCTTGAACCAGATCACCCCCGCCCCACGTCTGCGAACCCTTCCGGCGTCACCTCCCTCACTTGGGAGGGGCTGGGTTCGCCGTGCGCGCGACTTTTCGCTCGACAGTGGCGATCTCGGGCCCTGAAATCGCCTCGAGATCGGCACTGATGAGCGATCTGTCACGCCCACCCCTCGTCGGCATGCGGGTTCCACGACGTGGTGAGGGTTGGTGGGCCGGGGTTTCGCCGGGGTCGGTTCTCGCTGGCGCGGGGCCAGTCCGCTTCAGGTGCGTGGGCGGGGCGGTGGCTGGGAGCTCTGTGAAGCGGCGTAAAGACGCCGCGAACCCAACGTGACCAGAGAGCGCACGGCTCGGCGTCCCAGCCGCAAGCGGAGCTCGCAGCCACCGCCACGCGCACACCCAACCTAAAGCCGGTTGTGCCCCACCCAGAACGAGTACAGATCCCCCAGCGAAACCCCCGGCGCCGCATAGCCCGCCACCACAGGCGTGCCCGCCTCGGTCCAGAACACCGCCGAGTTGTTCGCCGTGCACGCCACGCGGCCCCGGCGGCCCTCGATGTCATAGGGGCCCACGCCCGGGGACGGGCACTGGCGCGAGTCGTCGACGCCGAGGTCGAGCAGTTGCGCCGCGGCCTGGGCCTCGTCGGCGAACAGCGTGTAGGTCACCCAGCCCGATCCGTCGCCCAACTGCACCGCATTCGGGCACGTCATCTGGACCAGCTCGCCGCCCGGGCCCGGCTGGTCGTCGAACTCGCAGTCCTTCTCGTCGCGCGACACCAGGGCCGAGAGGCGGGCGCGGTCGGCCAGCTCCTGGGCCGTGGGCGGGTCGGGGGTGTCTGCCGGCATCGGCGTGACGCTGCCCGCGGCCGGCGGGCGGGCCGACGGGGCGTTGGGGCGTTCCCACGGCCGCATCAGGGCGAGGACCGCGACCGCGACGAGCGCCAGCGCTGCCGCGACCAGCGGGACCGTGTGCGACCGGCGGCGACCGCCCGTCGGGTGGGCATCCGCGCTCACGGCCTCCGACTCCACCGGTTGCGCAGACTCCGCCGGCTCCATCGGAGGCGAGGCGGGCGGCGTGGCCGCGTCACCGCCGTGGGCCGCGGCGTGGGCCAGCGCACCGAAGACCACGGCGGTGGCCGGCTCCGGCAGGGTGTCCACGTCGCGTCCGAGGGCGGCGCTGAGCCGGTCCCGCAGACCCGGCAGGCGGGACGCTCCACCGACCGCCACGACGGCCCCGACCTCCGCGAGGGACAGGCCGGACCGCTCGGTCACCGAGCGCACCTCGTGCGCCGCCAGATCGGCCAGTGCGCCGGCCAACCGCTCCACCCGTTCCGCACCGATCTCCACCGTGGCCGAACCGTCGTCGCCGTCCACCGTCACGGGCACGACCGTGGGACCGCCCGCCGCGAGCGCGAGGCGGGCCTGGCGTACGCCCTCCCGCAGCCCCAACATCGCCGGGCCGCTGCGCTCGGCGACCAGGTCGTCGGCCAGGTCGGCGCGACCGCCTGCCCGCAGTTCATCCAGCATGTGGCGGATCAGCGCCGCGTCCACGCGGTTGCCGCCCGACGCCGTCGCACCGGCGGCCAGCACGCGGGGTGCGCCGGCGCCGCGGTCCACGAGCGCCACGTCGGTCGATCCCGCGCCGACGTCGACCACGCAGAGGGTGCGTGCCGGTCCCGCGTACGCCGTGGCCGCCGCCACCGGTTCAGCCACGAAGACCACGGGACCCGCGTACGCCTGCCTCGCTGCCGCCTCGAGCCGCTCCCGCCGAAGGTCGTCCCAGCCGAACGGATGGGTCAGCACCACCGAGCGTGGGGCGTCGCCGCCCGTTGCCGCCGTCGCCCGCGCGATCACGTGACGCAGTTGGGCGGAGATGAGGTCGACGATGGCGACGGATCGCTCGCCGATATGCAAGGCATCGTCGCCGAGGTGGGTCCGCGGGTTGGCCAGCAGGTGGTCGGACGCCCGGCGCGAGCAGCGGGCGGCCACGTCACCGACATGGATCCTGACGCCGTCACCGGCCTCCTCGACCACGACGGCCGACGACATGGCGGGGCCGTCCTCGCCCAGGCCGACCAGTCGCGGCTCCGGTTCTCCGTCGATCCAGACCGCGGCCAGCGTCGAGGTCGTGCCGAGGTCGACGCCGAGCACCCAGCTGGCCACCGTCACTCCTTCGGTCGGGCGAGAACGGCGGTCAGGCGAGCGGCTTGAGCAGCGGGAACAGGATCGACTCGCGGATGCCGACACCGGTGAACAGCATCACCAGTCGGTCGATGCCGAGTCCGAGGCCGCCCATGGGCGGGGCGCCGAACTCCAGCGCGGCGAGGAAGTCCTCGTCGAGCTGCATGGCCTCGGGGTCACCGGCGGCCGCCGCCAGTGACTGCTGCACGAGCACCTCGCGCTGGATCACCGGGTCGATGAGCTCGGAGAATCCGGTGCCGCGCTCCATGCCGCCGATGATGAGGTCCCACGCCTCGATGAGGCGGGGCTCGTCGTTCTGGCGGCGGGCGAGCGGCTGGGCGAGCGCCGGGTAGTCACACACGAACGTGGGCTGGATCAGGTCGGGCTCGACGAGCTCGCCGAACAGTTCCATGACGAGCTTCTGGTCGCCCCACTTCGGGTCGTGCTCGACCTCGTGGGCGTCGGCGATCTCGCGCAGGCGCTCCACGGGGGTGTCGAGGGTGATCTCCTCGCCCAGCTTCTCCGACAGCCCCGGATAGACCGAAAGCCACCGCCACTCGCCGTCGAGGTCGATCTCGTGGTCGCCCACCGTCACCGTGCGGGGCCCCAGGGCGTCGGCCGCGTCCACGACGATCTGCTGGATCAGGGCGGCGATCGAGCGCTGGTCGCCCCACGACTGATAGGCCTCCAGCATCGTGAACTCGGGCGCGTGGGACGAGTCGATACCTTCGTTGCGGAAGATGCGGCCCATCTCATAGACGCGGTCGGCGCCGCCGACCATGGCGCGCTTGAGGAACAGCTCCAGCGCGATGCGCAGCGTCATCGGCAGGTCGAACGCGTTCAGGTGGGTGTGGAACGGCCGCGCGGCCGCACCGCCGTGGATCAGCTGCAGCGTCGGCGTCTCGACCTCGAGATAGCCCTCCCGATGGAGGGTCTCGCGGATCGACCGCGTGACGGCCGCCCGCGTACGGACCATGTCGCGCGCGTCCTGGCGCACCGTCATGTCCGCATACCGCTGGCGTACGCGCGCCTCCTCGCTCATCTCCGAGTGGAGGTTCGGCATGGGGCGCAGCGCCTTCGACGCCATCTGCCACTCGGTGGCCATGACCGACAGCTCGCCGCGGCGCGACACGATGACGCGACCGCGGACGAACACGTGGTCGCCGAGGTCGACGTCGGACTTCCAGGCCGCCAGCGCCTCCTCGCCCACCTCGGCGAGCGACAACATCACCTGGAGGCGCTCGCCCGGGCTGTCGACGGTGAAGCCGTCCTGCAGTGTCGCGAAGGCGAGCTTGCCCGTGTTGCGGATGAAGACGACGCGGCCCGTGACCCCCACGACGTCCTGTGTCTCGTCCCCGGTCTCGAGATGGCCCCAGCGCTCGCGGACCTCGCGCAGCGCATGCGTGCGGTCGACCTTCACGGGATAGGCCTCGCGCCCCGACGCGAGCAGCCGGTCGCGCTTCTCGCGGCGCACCTTCATCTGCTCCGGCAGGTCGGCGGCGAGGTCGTGGTCGGGCTGGGCGCTGGTGGGCTGGTCGGTCACCCGCCAAGCCTAGCGAAACCGCCCGCCCGGAGGCATGTCCCTGACCGACCGCAGCCGCGGGGCACCTCTGGTGGTGACCCGGCGGTGTCGATACTCTGGCCCGCATGAGCTACGGGCAGAATCCATACGGTCAGAACCCCTACGGCGGTCAGCCCGGTCAGCAGCCCTACGGGCAGCGACCGTACGGGGGCGGTCAGCAGCCGGGCGGCTACGGCCAGCCCCAGCAGGGTGGCTACGGGCAGCCCCAGCAGGGTGGCTACGGCCAGCCCCAGCAGCCCGGTGGCTACGGTCAGCCGGGTCAGCCCGGCTATGGCCAGCCCGGTCAGCAGGGTGGCTATGGCCAGCCCCAGCAGCAGGGCCAGGGCGGACAGCCGGGCCAGCAGTCGTACGCCGGCCAGGCGGCCGCGGCGGCTCCCCAGGGCGAGAAGGTCGCGATGGCGAAGCACGCCGTCCGCGTCCACACCCTCCTCGACGACCCCGAGGAGTTCGTGTCGCAGGCCCTCGGCGAGGTCATCGGCGTGGCGCTTCGCCCGAAGTCGAACGATGTCGCCGCCCTGACCCGCGCCCGCCAGGAGGCCGTGAGCCGCATGGCCGAGATGGCCGAGGAGGCCGACGCCGACGCCGTCATCGGGCTGCGGTTCGACTCGTCGGCCGACGAGATCGTGGCCTACGGAACGGCGGTGCTCCTCGAGGACGACCTCTCGCTCGGTGGCGACGCCGAGATCGAGGACGACGATGCGGACGCCGACTCCACGGGCGACCGGGGCACGACGTACGCGTCGGAGTCGGCCACGGCGGGCACGTCCGCGTCGGCCTACTCGACCTCCACCGGTGACGAGTCCCCGCTCGACGACGAGGCGCCGTCGCGCTCCGCCGGCACCTTCGGATCCGACTCCGACACCAGCACGTCCAGCGATTCCTCCACCGACGCCGGCCGCGACTCCGGCGCAGACGCCCCGTCGAAGCCCGAGTCCGACGAGGACGAGACCGACGACACCACGCGTCTCGCCCCGCGCCCGCAGGCGGGCCAGCCGGGTCAGCCGGGCCAGGGCGGCCAGCCGACGTATGGCTCGGGCGCGTCGTCCTACGGGTCGCAGCCGTCCCAGCCCGGTCAGGGCGGCTACGGCGGCCAGCAGAACCCGTACGGCCAGCAGCCGGGCCAGGGCCAGCCGGGCCAGGGTGGCTACGGCCAGCCGAACCCGTACGGGCAGCAGCCGGGCTATGGCCAGCAGCCGCAGCCCGGTGGCCAGCCCCAGCAGGGCCAGCAGCCCCAGTCGGGCCAGGGTGGCCAGCAGTCGGGCGGCCAGGGCTGGCCGTTCTCCAGCAACAACTGAGCCACACCGCAGCGCGGCCCCCGTCCCACCTCGGGACGGGGGCCGCGTCGCGTCGCCGCCGATGGTGTGGCACGGTGCCGCGTCCTCACCGCACCGCGCACACCGATCAGGCGCGAACCACGCGTACGCCTCCGTCCGCCGCCTCGAAGCGCACGTCGGACAGGTCGCCGACGACCGCGTCGGCGTCGAGCTGGTCGGTCGGCGTCGTGGTCGTCACCGCCAACGTCGCGCACCCGGCGGCCTTCGCGCCCTCGATCCCCTTGGGGGCGTCCTCGACCACGAGGCACCGCGCCGGGTCGTGGCCCAGCCGCTCGGCGGCCAGCAGGAAGGGGTCGGGCGCGGGCTTGCCACGCTCGACGTCGTCGACAGTGACCACGACGCCGGGGGCGGCGAACCCACTGGCCTCGAGCCGGGCCAGCGCGAGGGGGCGCGTGCACGAGGTCGCGATCGCCACCCGATCGGCCGGCAGCGCGGCCACGGCCTCCACCGAGCCCGGAAGCGGAACCACGTCGGCCACGTCGGCGAGTTCGAGGGCGTGGATGCGCTCGACGGCCGCGGCCCGGCGTGGCTCGTCGATGAGGTCGGCGACGATGCTGGCCGCCGGCACCCCGTGATAGCCCGCCATCTGCTCGGCCGTGAGGTCGTGTTCGACGGCCCACTGCGTCCAGCTCCGCACCACCGCCGGCGTCGAGTCGAGCAGCGTGCCGTCCATGTCGAAGATCACCGCGTCGAAGATGGCGCCGGACAGGGTGCCGAGGTCGGTCGCACCGGAGGTCATGGGGGTCCTTTCGTCGGGGGCACGGCCATTCTGCCATCGGCACGACAAACCCCTTGAATGAGTGAGCACTCACTCAGTACGCTGGGTCCATGACTCCCCGCGCCACCCCGATGCCCCCCGACGAGCGGCGCCGCGCCATCATCGACGCCGCGCTGCCGATGGTGCGCGAGCGCGGTTTCGACGTCTCCACCGCCGAGGTCGCGCGCGCCGCGGGCATCGCCGAGGGAACGCTGTTCCGGGCCTTCCCCACCAAGGCGGAACTCCTCCGGGAGGTCGTCCGGCAGGCCACCGACCCGGCTCCCGACATCGACCACCTCGAGCGCATCGACCGCTCACTGCCGGTGGAGACCCGCGTACGCCTGGTCATCGAGCACTGGGAGGCGCGCATCGCCGACGTCAGCGTCCTCATGGCCGCCGTGCACATGAGCCAAGCCGGCCGCTCGACCCAGCACCCGGACGCCTCCGACATCGAGCGCCACCGCGATCAGGTCAGGCGCCTGAACGCCGCGGTGGAGGCCCTGCTGGCCGATGACGCGGACGCGCTGCGCGTCTCGCCCGCGGCGGCCGCCAGCTTCATCCGGTCGGCGATCTTCGCAGCCCGCCACCCCATGATGGGCGACGCCGACCCGCTGCCCACCGACGCCCTCGTGGACCTCCTCCTCCACGGCGTCACCACCGACGGAGACCGCCCATGCTGAACCGACTCCTGCGTACGCACCTGTCTCCCTATCGCGGCCTCCTGGCCGCGGTCGTCGCCCTCCAGCTCGTCGGCACCCTCGCCTCGCTGTGGCTGCCGTCCCTGAACGCCGCGATCATCGACCGCGGCGTCGCGCGGGGCGACACCGGCTTCATCTGGCGCACCGGCGCGATCATGCTCGCCGTCAGCCTCGTGCAGGGCGCCTGCGCGATCCTCGCCGTGCGCTTCGGCGCCAGGGCCGCCATGTCGTTCGGCCGCGACGTGCGTCAGGCCCTGTTCGCCCGCGTGCTGTCGTTCTCGGCACGCGAGGTCAACCAGTTCGGCGCCCCGTCGCTGATCACGCGCAACACCAACGACGTCCAGCAGGTCCAGATGCTCGTCGTCGTGACCTGCACCATGATCGTCACCGCCCCCATCACCATGGTCGGCGGCGTGATCATGGCCGTCCGCGAGGATCCCGGCCTCTCGCTGCTCCTCGTGGTCGTGGTGCCCGTGCTGGGTCTCGCGATGGGCCTGTTGCTGAGCCGCATGGGCCCACTGTTCCGTGCCATGCAGACCCGCATCGACGCGGTGAACCGCATCCTGCGCGAGCAGATCACCGGCATCCGCGTGGTGCGCGCGTTCGTCCGCGAGCCCGAGGAGGTACGCCGGTTCGCCCACGCCAACGCCGACCTGACCGCGACCGCGACGTCGGTCGGTCGCCTGATGGCGACGATGTTCCCGCTGGTCATGTTCATCCTCAACGCGTCGTCGGTCGCCGTGCTCTGGTTCGGCGCCCAGCGCATCGCGTCGGGCCAGCTGCAGGTCGGCCAGCTGACGGCGTTCCTCACCTACCTGATGCAGATCCTGATGGCCGTGATGATGGCGAGCTTCATCATGGTCTTCCTCCCGCGCGCCGCCGTCTGCGCCGAGCGCATCGTCGAAGTCCTCGACACGTCGTCGTCGGTGGTGCCGCCGACCGACGGCGTACGCGAGCTCCCGTCCCGCGGTCTCGTCGAGCTGCGCGGCGTCGAGTTCTCCTACCCCGGGGCGGAATCCCCGGTGTTGCACGACATTGACCTCGTCGCCGGGCCGGGCACGATGACCGCCATCATCGGGTCGACCGGCTCCGGCAAGTCGACCCTGGTCAACCTGGTGCCGCGCCTGTTCGACGCCACCGGTGGTGCGGTCATGGTCGATGGCGTCGACGTGCGGGAGCTCGACCCCCAGGCACTGTGGTCGCGCATCGCCGTGGTGCCCCAGAAGCCCTTCCTGTTCTCGGGAACCGTGGCGTCGAACCTTCGCTACGGCAACCCCGACGCCACCGACGACGACCTCTGGGCGGCGCTCCGCATCGCGCAGGCCGACGACTTCGTCGCCGAGATGGAGGGCGGCCTCGCCGGCGCCATCACGCAGGGCGGCGCCAACGTGTCGGGCGGCCAGCGCCAGCGCCTGTCGATCGCGCGCGCCCTCGTGGCGAAGCCCGAGATCTATCTGTTCGACGACTCGTTCTCGGCGCTCGACGTCGCGACCGACGCAAGGCTGCGGCAGTCGCTCCTGCGCGAGGTCGGTGACGCCACCCTCATCGTCGTCGCGCAGCGCGTCTCGACCATCCGCGGCGCCGACCAGATCATCGTGCTCGACGACGGTGTGGTCGTCGGGCGCGGCACCCACGAGGCGCTCCTCGCGGAGTGTCCGACCTATCGCGAGATCGTCGATTCCCAGATCAGCGCCGAGGAGGCCGCCGCATGAGCGAGAACACCACCACCGGTACGCCGGGTCCCGTGGCCGGCAACGCTTCTGTGGACACCGCGCCCGGGGAGGTCCAGGCCCCCGAGCGCCCCAAGCACGCCCCGGAACCCGGCACCGGCGGCCCCCACGGCCCGCGCCCGGTCGAGAAGGCCCTCGCGTTCGGCCCCTCACTGAGGCGTCTCATCGGGCACCTGCGCCCGGAGCGGGTCGTCACCATGACGGTCCTCGCCCTCGCCGTCGTCGGCGTGGCCCTGAGCGTCGTCGGGCCCCGGATCCTCGGCTGGGCGACCGACATCATCTTCACCGGCGTCATCGGCGCCTCGCTCGGCGGCCGCGTGCCGCCCGGCACGAGCAAGGAGCAGGTCGTCGAGCTGCTCCGCGCCCAGGGCCAGGGCACGTTCGCCGACATGGTGCAGGCGATGGACGTCGTGCCGGGCCGCGGCATCCAGTTCGACGACCTCGGCCGCGTCCTCCTGATGGCCCTGGCGTTCTATGTCGTGTCGGCCATCCTGCTGTGGCTGCAGGGATACCTGCTCAACGGCGTCGTCCAACGGACGATCCAGCGCCTCCGCGCCCAGGTCGAGGACAAGCTCAACCGCCTGCCGCTGCGGCGCGTCGACGCCCAGCCGCGCGGCGAACTGTTGTCCCGCGTGACCAACGACATCGACAACATCGCCCAGACGATGCAGCAGACCATGAGCCAGCTGCTCAACGCCGTGCTCACCGTCATCGGCGTCCTGGTGATGATGTTCTGGGTGTCGCCCCTGCTCGCGATCATCGCCCTGGTGACGATCCCGGTGTCGATGCTCGTGACGGTGGCCATCGGGAAGCGCTCGCAGGCGCTGTTCGTGCAGACCTGGAAGTCGACCGGCGAGCTGAACGCCCACATCGAGGAGGCCTATTCCGGCCACGGCCTGGTCAAGGTCTTCGGCCGCCAGCCCGAGGTCGAGAAGGTGTTCGCCGATCGCAACGACGAGCTGTTCCGGGCCTCCTACGGCTCGCAGTTCATCTCCGGGATCATCATGCCGGCCATGATGTTCATCGGGAACCTCAACTACGTGGTCATCGCGGTCGTCGGCGGGCTGCGGGTGGCCAGCGGCGCGATGAGCGTCGGTGACGTGCAGGCCTTCATCCAGTATTCGCGGCAGTTCACCCAGCCCCTGACCCAGGTCGCCTCGATGGCGAACCTGCTGCAGTCGGGCGTCGCGTCGGCCGAGCGCGTGTTCGCCGTGCTCGACGAGCCCGACGAGACCCCTGACGGCACCGCGAGCCTCCCGGCCACACGGGGCGGCGTACGGTTCGAGGACGTGGATTTCTCCTATCGCAAGGAGATTCCGCTGATCACCGGCCTCGACCTCGAGGTGCGCCCGGGCCAGACCGTGGCCATCGTCGGGCCGACGGGTGCGGGCAAAACGACGCTGGTGAACCTCCTGATGCGCTTCTATGACGTCGATTCCGGCCGCATCACCCTCGACGGCGTCGACATCGCCGACGTGCCCCGGGCCGAGCTGCGCTCGCGCATCGGCATGGTGTTGCAGGACACCTGGCTGTTCCACGGCACGATCCGCGACAACATCGCGTACGGGCGCCCCGATGCCGGCGAGGCCGAGGTGCTCGACGCGGCCCGCGCGGCCTTCGTGGATCGCTTCGTGCACACGCTTCCCGACGGCTATGACACGGTCATCGACGAGGAGGGGACCAACGTCTCGGCGGGCGAGAAGCAGCTCATCACGATCGCGCGCGCGTTCGTGTCCGATCCCGCACTGCTGATCCTCGACGAGGCGACGAGCTCGGTCGACACCCGCACCGAGGCCCTCGTGCAGCAGGCGATGGTCGCGCTGCGCCATGAGCGCACCAGCTTCGTCATCGCCCACCGCCTGTCGACGATCCGCGACGCCGACGTCATCCTCGTGATGGAGGCCGGAAGCATCGTCGAGCAGGGATCCCACGAGGAACTCCTCGAGGCGAAGGGAGCCTTCTGGCGGCTCCACCAGTCGCAGTTTGCGGGGCCGGCGGAGTCCGACCCCGCGGCCGTCGTCGCGGGGGGCTCAGCCGCGACCCAGTGACCTCAGCGTCCGCTCGACCCCCTCGGGGCCGATGGGCGCGTACGGCTGGGTCGCGATGCGCCGCAGGGGGAAGTCGCCCATCAGCATGATCATCTCCGCGCTGCCGAGCATCCCGGGCCACGGGTCGTCGTCGCCGATGCCGATCTCGCGCCGCAGAGCCGCGCTGCCCTCGGGGTGGGCCATCCATTCCTTCACCGAGGAGTCGGCGTGCAGCTCCGCCACGGGAGACGGCGCGTCGAGGTCGAAGCGCGTCGTGCGCACGCCCACCTTGATCGCGTAGGTGCCCGACTCGACGGCGAACCGCCCGTGCACCTCCGACCAGTACGCGAACGCGCGCGCGTCCAGGGCCAGCCGCGCCGTGACCGTCTCCCCCGGCTCGAGTGACACCTTCGCGAAGGCCCGCAGCTCCCGCTTCGGGCGCTTCACCTCGCGCGACGCCGGGGGCGCGACGAAGAGCTGGACGACGTGGCGCCCCGCGCGGTGGCCGGTGTTCGTGACCTCGACCTCGACGTCGACGCGCAGGTCGCCGCCCTCCACCGACCCGGTGACCGTCAGCCGCGGGTCACCGTTCGCGAACTGCGTGTAGGACAGCCCGTGCCCGAACGGGTACGCGACCTCGCGTCCGGTCGCCTCATAGCCGCGATAGCCCACGAACACGTCCTCGGCGTACGCCACGTGGCCCGCCTGCCCCGGGAAGTGGAGGAACGAGGGCACGTGTTCGAGCTCGACCGGCACGGTCTCGGCGAGCCGGCCCGACGGGTTCACCGCGCCGGTCAGGACATCGGCAACCGCACCGCCCGACTCCTGCCCGGCCAGCCCGCAGTCGAGGATCGCCTTGACCGAGCGGCGCCACGGCATGCGCACCACGCCGCCGTGGCTCAGCACCACCACGACGTTGGCGTTGGCCTCCACCACCGCCTGCAGGCACGCGAGCTGCTCGGGCGGCAGGTCGAGGTGGGTGCGGTCGAAGCCCTCCGACTCCTCGGCCTCGGTGAGCCCCAACATCATCACGACCACGTCGGCCCCGCAGGCGACCGAGGCGGCTTCGTCGCGGAGGCGTACGCGCTCGGCGTCGGCGTCGCCGAGGTCCTCATCACCGCGGCCGAACCCCGGCGCGTACGTGATGTCGAGCCGCGCCTCGGCGAAGGCCTCCAGCAGGGAGGTCTGGTGGGCGGGGTTGACGCGCGAGCTGCCGTCGCCCTGGAAGCGGGGGTGCTCGGCGAAGCGCCCGACGACGGCGACGCTCTGACCCGGGTCGATGGGGAGGAGCCCGTCGTTCTCCAATAGGACCAGCGATTCGGCGGCGGCGCGGCGGGCGAGGGGTCGGTGGGCGAGGAGGGGCTCCTCGTCTCTCTGGCGCTCGCTCGGAGAACGTTCTGCGCCACCCGGCTCCTCGACTCGCTGGCGCTCGCTCGGAGAACGTTCAGCGCCGGTCGCTTTCAGCACCAGCTCCAGCACCCGGCGTACGGCCGTGTCCAGCACCGCCTCGTCCAGCTCGCCCGCGCGGACGGCCGCGACGACCGCGGCCGGCGAGCGCTCGAGGTCCGGCGGCATCTCCAGGTCGAGCCCGGCCGCCAGCGCCGGGACGCGTCCGTCCACCGCGCCCCAGTCGGACACCACGAGGCCCTCGAAGCCCCACTCGTCGCGCAGCACCTCGGTGAGGAGCCAGCGGTTGCGCGACGCCGGCACCCCGTTGACCTGGTTGTAGGCGCACATCACGGTCCACGGCTGGCCGCCGGTCACGATGCGCTCGAACGCCGGGAGATAGATCTCGCGCAGCGCGCGCTCGCTCACGTCGGCCGAGACGCGGGCCCGGTCGGTCTCCTGGTTGTTGGCCGCGAAGTGCTTGAGCGAGGTGCCGACGCCGCGCGACTGAATGCCGTCCACGAGCGCCAGGCCGAGCTCGCCCGCGACCAGCGGGTCCTCGGAGAAATATTCGAAGTTGCGCCCGCACAGGGGCGACCGCTTGATGTTCACGCCCGGCCCAAGCACGACGCCGACGCCCAGGTCGCGCGCCTCGTCGCCGATCGCCGCGCCCACCTCGCGCACGAGGTCGGGGTCCCACGAAGCGGCGAGCGTGACCGCGGTCGGGAAGCACGTCGCGGGCTCGGCGCCGCCGAGGTCGTGCACCTCGCCCAGCTGCGTACGCAGGCCGTGCGGCCCGTCCGAGACCAGGACGGCGGGGATGTCGAGCCGCGCGACCGGGGCGGTGTGCCACATGTCGGAGCCGCACGTCAGCGCGGCCTTCTCCTCCAGGCTCAGCTCACCCAGCAGGGCGTCGATGTCGCCGGGATCCTTCGGGCGAACGGGGGAATCGGTGGGCCGGGGGCTGCGCTGCGGGTCCATCGCCTCAGCGTACGCGGGGCGTCTCCCGCAGCCACTGGCGGTCGGCGGGATCGAGTCGCCGGACGAGCTCGGCCAGCACCGCGCGTCGCTCGTCGGTGTCGTCGCCGAGCAGTTCCAGCACCTCGTCGGCCACGAGCGTCTCGCGCGACTGGGCGGGGACATAGATCCACTGGCGACCGTCGCGCTCGCGTTCGACCAATCCCTTGCGGGCAAGGCGGTCCAGCACCGTCATCACCGTCGTGTACGCCAGGTCGCGCGTGCCGGTCAGCACGCCGTGGACCTCGCGTACGGACTGGGCGCCGGCGGCGTGCCAGAGCACGTCCATCACCTTCTGCTCCAGTTCGCCCAAGATGGCCATGGGAGCAGACTAGCGCTCCTACTACGCGTTGCGTAGATGTGGGAGTGGTCACATCGGCCCGTTTGGACCCCGCGTTCTACGACACTCCGTAGTAACTTGCTGCCATGAGTTCGGAGACCCTTGCCCGCTGGCAATTCGGCATCACGACGGTCTATCACTTCCTGTTCGTGCCGATCACGCTCGCGATGTCGTTCCTCGTCGCCATCCTGCAGACCATGTGGGTGCGTACGGGGGACGAGAAGTTCCTGCGCCTGACCAAGTTCTACGGAAAGCTGTTCCTGATCAACTTCGCCATGGGCGTCGTGACGGGCATCGTCCAGGAGTTCCAGTTCGGCATGAACTGGTCGGACTATTCCCGCTTCGTCGGCGACATCTTCGGCGCGCCCCTCGCGCTCGAGGCCCTGCTGGCGTTCTTCCTCGAGTCCACCTTCCTCGGCCTGTGGATCTTCGGCTGGGACCGCCTGAACAAGAAGGTCCACCTCGCCACGATCTGGCTCGCCGCGATCGGCACCAACATCTCCGCGATCTTCATCCTCGCGGCGAACTCGTGGATGCAGAACCCCGTGGGCTGGACCTACAACGCCGCCACCAACCGCGCCGAGCTCACCGACTTCGGGGCCGTGCTGTTCAACCCGGTGTTCCTCGTGACGTTCCCCCACCAGATCACCGCCGCGTGGATGACCGCCGGCGCGCTGATGGCCGGCATCGCCGGGTGGCACCTGCACCGGCTGGCCAAGAAGGACCGCGCGGGCGAGGAGCGCAACCACCGCAACGAGGGCGCCCACCGCTTCGCGCTGAAGCTCGGCGCCATCACGATGCTGGTCGGATCGCTCGGCATCCTCGTGTCCGGTGACATCCAGGGCAAGATCATGACCGACGTGCAGCCCATGAAGATGGCCGCCGCCGAGGCCCTCTATGAGACCGAGCAGCCGGCCGACTTCTCGCTGTTCACCATCGGCACGCTCGACGGCAAGGAGGAGGTCTTCTCCGTCAAGGTCCCGGCGCTCCTGTCGTTCCTCGCCCACTCGAACTTCACCGGCGAGGTCGAGGGCATCAACCCGCTCAACCAGCGCTACCAGGCCCAGTTCCAGCCGAAGCTGGAACAGCTGTACGGCAAGGAGATCTCGACGCGCATGACGACGTACGCGCCGAACATCCCCGTCACCTACTGGACGTTCCGGTTGATGATGGGCCTCGGCTTCGTGGCCATGGCCATCGCCGCCTGGGCGCTGTTCGCCACCCGCGGCGACCGACTCCCCCGCAGCGGGCTGTGGAAGTGGGCGATGATCACGTTCCCGTTCTTCCCGCTGTTCGCGAACTCGTTCGGCTGGATCTTCACCGAGATGGGCCGCCAGCCCTGGGTCGTCTTCGGCGTGATGCCGACCTCGGCCGGCGTCTCCCCCGGCGTCTCGCCCGGAATGGTCCTGTTCTCGCTGGTCATGTTCACCCTCGTCTACGGCGCGCTCGCGGTCGTCGAGGTGGGCCTGTTCCTGAAATACATCAAGGCCGACCTCCCCGAGGTCACCGAACCCAGGATCCTCGAACACGAGGACGCCCCCCTCTCCTTCGCGTACTGAGTAAAGGAAGACAGACATGCTCACCAACATCTGGTTCCTGCTCATCGCGGTCCTGTGGATCGGCTTCTTCGTCCTGGAGGGCTTCGACTTCGGCGTCGGGATGCTCAATCGCATCCTCGGCAAGAAGGAGGAGGACCGCCGCGTGATGATCAACACCATCGGCCCGGTCTGGGACGGCAACGAGGTCTGGCTGCTGACCGCCGGCGGCGCGACGTTCGCCGCGTTCCCCGAGTGGTACGCCACCTTGTTCTCCGGTCTCTACCTCCCCCTGTTCCTCATCCTGATCGCACTGATCATCCGCGGCGTGGCCTTCGAATATCGCCACAAGCGCGAGGGCGCGAAGTGGCGCAACGGCTGGGACTGGTGCATCTTCATCGGCTCGTTCGTCCCCGCGCTGGTCTTCGGCGTCGGCTTCGCGAACTTCGTCAGCGGCCTGCCGATCAAGGCCCTGCCTGGTCGCCGCTGGGTGATGGAGACCTCGGTCGGCAACTTCTTCGGCCTGTTCATGCCGTTCGCCCTCATCGGCGGACTGCTGTTCGTCGCGCTGTTCCTGTTCCACGGCGCGGTCTACATCTCGCTCAAGACCAAGGGCGACATCCGCGTACGCGCCCGCGACTTCGCCGCGAAGGTGGGCCTCGCGGCCGCCGGCCTGATGGCCGTGTTCACCGTGTGGCAGGCCGTCGCGTACGGCAAGCCGATCAACTGGCTCACGACGGTCGTGGCGATCGGCGCCGTCGCCGGCGCCTGGTTCATGAACGGCCGGACGCGTGAGGGCTGGGCGTTCCTGCTCAACTGCATCGCGATCCTCGCGCTGATCGCCGGCATGTTCATCTCGATGTTCCCCAACGCGATCACGTCGTCGATCCCCGGCAACGACATGCCGCTGACCGGTGCGACATCGTCGCCCTACACGCTGAAGATCATGACGATCGCCGCGGCGATCGGCGTGCCGATCGTGCTGGCCTACCAGTCGTGGACGTTCTGGGTCTTCCGCAAGCGGATCTCGACGAAGAACCTGCCCGCCGAGGTGGGGTCGACCGAACCCGCGACCGCGTGACCATCGCCTACGCTGTGGGCCGATGAGCCCCTCCAGCACGACGACCGGACCGACAGGTACGCCGGATCACCTCGGGGCCCCCGCTCCCTCCCGCCAGGGGAGGCGCGGGGGCCCCGTCGATCCGCGGCTGCTGCGGCGCGCGAGGGCGACGCGGGTCTATCTCGTCGCCGGCGTGGCCGTCGGGTCGGCCACCGCCCTCCTCGTGGTCGCCCAGGCGTGGCTGCTCGCGGCCACGGTGGCCCGGGTGTTCCACGCGCGGAACGTCGACGCGGCGCCGTTCGGGGGCCTGGCCCCGGCGCTCGGCCTCCTTGCGCTGGTGATCACCGGACGGGCCCTGCTGGCGTGGCTCAACACCTGGCTGGCCCACCGCTCGGCGGCGGCGGTGAAGTCCCAGCTGCGCCGCGACATCCTCGCCGCGCGGCTGCGCGAGCCCGGGTCGTCGACCCTGACGACCGGCCAGCTGATCACGCTCGTCACGCGCGGACTGGACGCGCTCGACGGCTATGTCGCGCGCTATCTCCCCCAGCTCGTCCTCGCGCTCACGGTCCCGCTGATCGTCGGGGTGACCATCCTGACCGCCGACGTCACCTCCGCCGTGATCGTGGCGCTGACGCTGCCCCTGATCCCCGTCTTCATGATCCTGATCGGGCTGGCGACCCAGGCGAAGCTCGACCGGTCCTGGCGTACGCACTCGCGGCTCGCCGGCCACTTCGGCGACCTGGTCGCCGGCCTCCCCACGCTCCAGGTGTTCGGCCGCGCCCGCGCGCAGGAGCGCGGCCTGGTCGCCACCGAGGACCAGCACCGGGTCGAGACGATGTCCACCCTGCGGGTGACGTTCCTGTCGAGCTTCGTGCTCGAGCTCCTGGCGACCTATTCCGTGGCCCTCGTCGCCGTGCCGATCGGCCTGCGGCTCGTCGAGGGGGGCTTCTCGCTCGAGACCGGGCTGTTCGTGCTGATCCTCGTGCCGGAGGCCTATCTGCCCGTGCGCCAGGTCGGCACCCACTACCACGACTCGGTGGACGGGATCGCCGCCGCCGACGAGGCCTTCGCACTCATCGAGGCGGCCGACCGGGCGGAGGGCACGGCGGTGGCCCCCGACCTCGCCGCCCATCCCCTGCGCCTCGAGGCCGCCACCTTCACCCACGCCAGCGCCGACCGCCCGTCGCTCCACCCGTTCGACCTCACCGTCGCCCCCGGCCGCGTGGTCGCCCTCGTCGGCCCCTCGGGCGGCGGCAAGTCGACCGCGCTCGGGCTCGTCATGGGATTCCTGCGGCCCACCGCCGGTCGGGTCACCGTGGGCGGGGTCGACCTGACCACGTGCGACCTCGCCCGGTGGCGTACGCAGCTGGCGTGGGTGGCGCAGGATCCGGGGATCGTCACGGGCACGATCGCCGACAACGTACGCCTGGGCGCGCCGGGGGCGAATGACGCCGCTGTCGCCTCCGCCCTCCTGCGCGCCGGCGCCGCCGACCTGGCCCCCGACCGCGAGGTCGGCGACGAGGGCGAGGGGCTGTCGGCCGGCGAGCGGCGGCGCGTCGCGATAGCCCGGGCACTTCTCCGCATCGAGGCCGGGGCACGACTCCTCGTGCTCGACGAGCCGACCGCCGGGCTGGACGCCGACACCGAGACGCGCGTGCTGGAGGCCGTGCGGGCGACCGGCGCCTCGGCGCTCGTCGTGACCCACCGGCCCGCGGTCATCGCCGCCGCCGACGACGTGGTCGAGGTCGCGCCGGCACCGACCCCCGAGGCCACCCGGTGAGCACCCTTCTGCGCCGCCTGCTGGGCGAGGTGTCGGGTGCCCGCGTACGCCTGGCCGGCAGCCTGCTCCTGAGCCTCCTGGCCGGCCTGTGCGGCATCGCACTGATGGGCTCGTCGGGCTGGCTGCTCTCGCGCGCGGCCGAACTGCCGCCCGTGCTCCACCTGCAGGTCGCGATCGTCATCGTGCGCGCGTGCGGCCTCGGCCGCGGCGCGTTCCGCTATGCGGAGCGGCTCGTCAGCCACGACCTCGCGCTGCGCCTGCAGGGCGTCCTGCGGCTGCACACCTACCGCGCGCTCGCCTCGACCACCCTGCTCGGGCGGCGCCGTGGCGACCTGCTCGTCCGCATCGTCTCCGACGTCGACGCCATCCAGGACCTCGTCGTGCGCGTCGTGCTGCCGTTCGCCTCGGCCGGCATCCTCGCCGCCGCCACGTCGGTCGCCATGACCGTGCTGCACCCGCTCGCCGGACTCGCCCTGCTGGCCTCGGCCGTGGTCGCGGGCGCGCTCGTCCCGTGGTGGGCGGCCCGCGCGTCGAGGGCGGCCGACCGCGAGATCGCCCCCGCGCGCGGGGAGCTCGCCGACGGCGTACGCCAGATCGGGCGCGCGGCGACCGACCTCGCGGCCTACGGCGACACCCGCCTGATCGACCGCGCACTGGCGGTCGACGACCGCCTGCGGCGCGCCGAGGAGCGGGCGGCCCTGGTCCGCGGCGCCGCGTCCGGCGTCCAGGTCCTGGCCGCCGGGCTCGCGGTCGTCGTCGCGCTGGCCGCGGGAGCGTACGCCGTCCAGGCCGGGACGCTCGGCCGCGTCTGGCTCGCGGTCCTCGTGCTCACCCCGCTCGCGCTCCACGACCTGCTGGCGCCGCTCGTGCAGGCCGCCCAGACGCAGACGCGCGCCGGCGCCTCGCTCGCCCGCGTGACGGCGATCATGGACGAACCGCCCGTCGGCGCGGGCGACCTGACCGCCGCCGAGGTGGCCGCCCGTCCCCGCCTCGCCCTGACCGGCGTCGACTGCGGCTGGCCCGGTCACCGCCCGGTCGTCACCGGCCTCGACCTGGTCGTGGAGCCGGGCGACCGCGTGGCCCTCGTGGGCCGCAGCGGCATCGGCAAGACCACCATCGCCGCCACCCTCATGGGCCTGATCCCGCCCGGGGCCGGGACCGTCGAGCGCACCGGCACCGTCGGCTATCTCGCCCAGGATGCGCACGTGTTCAACACCTCGGTCGCCGAGAACGTCCGGATCGGGGCCAGGGACGCGACCGACGCCGAGGTCGACGATGCGCTCGCCCGCGCCGGACTCGCGCTCGACCCACAGCGCATCGTCGGCGAGGAGGGGTCGCGGGTGTCGGGGGGCGAGGCGAGGAGGGTGGCTCTGGCTCGACTGCTCGTGGGGCGCCGCCAGAGTTGGATCCTGGACGAGCCGACCGAACACCTCGATGACGAGACCGCCCGCCGCCTGATGGATGACGTGTTCGCCGCAGCGGCCGACAGCCCCCTGCTCGTCATCACCCACGACCCGCGGGTGATGGTCCGGTGTGACCGGGTGATCGACCTCGCCATTCATCAGCAGAATTGAAGGCTGCGGCGCGAATCCCCCGATCGCGCCGCAGCCAAGACGAGATTCATCCACCCCCCGAGCGGTGGAGAATGCCGCAAGAACAGCGTTTCACATCTCGCCCCCGGTTCCGACCGGGGATCGGGTGATCAGTCTCCTCCGTCGGGTGATTGCTCGGGTGACATGACCTCCTGACTGGTTAGATCGGACCATGCACGCCACGTCCACCCCTTCCGCGCCCGTCGTGCAGGACCCGAACGGCCTCTGGATGGTCCAGCGACCCCGCCTGCTCAAGCGCCTCGACGAGGCGACCCAGCGACCCGTCACCCTGCTCGTCGCCCCCATCGGCTACGGGAAGCGGACCCTGCTCGACCAGTGGGCCGCCAGCCGCCGCGAGCGCGTGCGTCGGGTCAACGGCGCCGCGCTCACGCCCCAGGAGGCGCGCGCCGCGGTCGGCGTACGCAAGGACGCGCTGGCACCCCTGATCGTCGTCGACGACGCCCACCTCGCGAGCAGCGAGACCCTCGACGCCCTGCTCGACCTGCTGGACCACGACGTGAGGCTCGTGCTGAGCGGGATCGCACGTCCCCACCTCGCCGTCGGCGGGCTGGCCGCGCGCGGCCAGGTGACGGAGTTCACCGCCCCGGACATCGCCTTCACCCGCGACGAGGCCCGCGCGCTGCTGGAGACCGCCGCGCCCCTGCCCGACCACGCCCTCGACGTGGTCATGTCCACCTCGTTGGGCTGGCCCGCGGCCGTGCGCATCCTGGCGGAACAGGAGCTGTCGTGGGATCGGGAGACCAGCCAGCTCGAGCGCCTCTATGCCTTCTTCGCCGAGGAGGTCCACCCGCTCCTCAGCCCCGCCGAGCTCGCGCTGGTGCGCGCGGTGGCGATCCTGCCGTCGGTCACCCCCACGGTCACCCACGCCTTCACCGGGGATCGGGAGGCCCACCAGACGCTGACATCGCTGGTGGCGCGCGGCTTCCCCATGGCCCGCAACGGCACGACCCTCACGCTCCACCCCCTTGTCCGGCGGCAACTCCTCGAGGAGTTGGTCGCCTCGGACCCCGACCACCACGCGCAGCTGTCGGCCCGCGGCATCGACTGGCTCGTCGCCAGCGGCGAACCCCTCGCCGCCGTCCAGCTCGCACTCGACTCGGGCCAGAACGACGACGTCGGCGACCTCCTGCGGCGCCACTTCGTCCACCACATGTTCACCGATGCCGACCGCCTGCGTCCCCTGGTGGACGCCTGCGGGGCGACCGGCCAGCTCGCCCCCTGGGAGACCGCCATGATGCAGGCGTGCCTGCTGGCGGCGAGCGGAACCGTGGCGAGCCACCTGGCACTCGCCACGGTCGAGGCGCTGGTTCCGGACGGGCTCACCCCGCTCGACCGCCTGCGCCTGGCCAGTTTTCAGCTGTTCGTCGCCCGCCAGCGGGCGTACGCCGGCTTCGACGCGGCCGCGGCCATCGCGGCGATCGACCCGGCCGACGCCGCGTCCCTGCCGCGCGAAGGACTCGGGCACCTCGCGTTCTGGCAGGTCGAGCGGGGACTCCACCTGCTCCACACGGGCGACCTCACGGCCGCCCACCAGTGGCTCGTCGAGGGCCTCACCACCGCCCGCCTGAGCGACCTGCAGCCCGTGGCCATCCAGGCACTCGCCGGACGCGCCTGGATCGCCGCGCGCCGGGGAGGCGTCACCGCCACGCGCCGTCTCGCCGACGAGGCGATCATGGAGGTCTCGAGCCTGCGCCTGGGCGCACCCTGCGCGCTCGCCGAGCTCGCCTGGCTCGCCCACGCCTGCGTCGACATCGACCTCGCCGACTTCGAACGGGCGGAACACCACCTCGACGGCTATCGCCGCTGCAGCCTCAGCCCCCGCCGCGAGACCGCCGTGCTGGCGGCCCACCTCGAGGCCCTGTTGCACCTGATGAAGAACGACGTGAGGGCGACCGAACGCATCATCCGCCGCGCCCGGACGACGATCGCCGACCTTCTGCCGGCCGAGGACTTCATCCTGACCGGGACGGTGCTCGGCGCACACCTGATCGCCGACGACCGCGACGCCGCCGCGGTCGAGCTGGACCACATCGACGACATCGCCCGCCCCGAGTTCGGCGGCGTCGAACACTTCCACGCCCATCACCTCATGAGACTCGACCAGTTCGACGAGGCGTTCGCCCTGCTCGACCCCCTCGTCCGGGCGGGCGAGGTCGTCATCGAGAAGGAGTGGCTGCAGATGCTCATGGCGTACGCCCTCGCCGCCGACCGCTCCGGACGACCCGGCACGGCCGTCGCGACCTTCGCCGCAGCCGACGAGCTCGCGTCCCGCCTCGGCATGGACGACCCCCGTGCCCGCCAGAACCTGGGGACGGTCGAGCGACGCGCCCGGGTCCAGTTCACCGAGGCGGAGATGCACCTCCTCCGCAACCTGCGGGCGGCCGAGAGCATCGGCGAGCTGGCCGAGCGCCTGTTCGTCTCCCCGAACACGGTGAAGACCCATCTGAGGCGGATCTACAAGAAGCTGTCGGTGTCGTCGCGTGCCGACGCCATCGAGCGGGCGCGGGTGCTGCGGCTCCTCTGAGGGGAGGAACCTTCCTGCGGGCGACCCCTCCCCGCGGGCCGACGAGCGTGCGAGGGTGAGGCCACGAGCACCACCCGCCCCACGAGAGGTCGTCCCATGGCCACCACCAGGACACGCATCATCCGCAGCACCGCGGTGGCCGGCGCACTCGCCGCCGTCGCTGTCACCGTCACCCTGCCCGCCTTCGCCGCCGGCGAGGACTACGTCGCCCTCGGTGACTCGTACGCCGCCGGCGTCGGCGCCGGCAATTACCTGAACGACGGCACCGACTGCAGCCGTTCGCTGGGATCGTACGCCGGCGTGCTGGCCAACTCGCGCGGCTATGCGCTGAACCTGCAGGCCTGCTCGGGCGCCGTGACCGCCGACGTCCCCGGCCAGCTCGCCGCCGTGAGCTCGTCGACGCGGCGCGTCACCCTCAGCGTCGGTGGCAACGACATCGGCTTCGCGCCGGTGGTCACCGAGTGCGCGAAGCCGTCGTGGTGGGGCAACTGCAACGCGGCGGTCGATCGCGCCCGCGCCACGACGACCGACGTGCTGCCCGGGCGGTTGCGTACGGTCTATGGCCAGCTCAAGGCCAAGGCGCCCAACGCCAAGGTCGTCGTCACGGGCTATCCGCGCATGTTCAACGGCCGCGACTGCTCCATTGCCACCTTCTTCTCCGGCGACGAGATGACGCGCATGAACGCTGCGGCCGACCTGCTGAACGCCACCATCCGGCGCGAGGCCACCGCCGCCGGTTTCCAGTTCGTCGACGTGACCCAGCCGTTCATCGGCCACGCCGTGTGCGACAACCCCGAGTGGATCCACAACGCCTCGATGCGGCTGCAGGACTCGTTCCACCCGAAGGCCGACGGCCACCGGGCGTACGCGACGGCGATCGGCTCGCGCCTGGACAGCGGGTACGCGTACCGCAGCGCGACCACCGTCCGCACCGGCGGAACGACGTCGTCGGACACCAGGCGCGGGACGCCCCGCATCCCCGACCTCCAGAGCCGCGAGGCGAAGGCGGCCGCCCAGCGGGCCGGCGTCCGCGAGTCGGAGGTCGCCGAGCTGGCCGAGGCCACGAAGAAGCTCCAGCAGCAGCGCGCCCACGAGATGTCCCGGGCCGAGCGCGTGGCGCTCGAGCGGGCGAAGGATCTCGCGGGCCGCGGCTGACCCGCCGGGGGCGGGGCGTACGCTCACCTCATGCTCGTCGCCTTCTCCGTCGCCCCCGCGGGCTCCGAATCAGTCCACGATGCCGTCGCCGCCGCCGTCGAGGTGGTGCGCGCCTCCGGCCTGCCCAACCGCACCGACGCCATGTTCACCACCATCGAGGGTGAGTGGGACGAGTGCATGGACGTGGTCAAGCGCGCCACCGAGGCCTGCGGCGCGTTCGGCTCGCGGGTCTCGCTGGTGCTCAAGGCCGACATCAGGCCGGGTCACACCGGGGAGTTGACCGGCAAGCTGGAGCGCCTCGAAGAGGCCCTCGACCGCCGGTGACGACGTTCCGCGTACGCCGGGGCACTGCTGACGACGCAGAGGCGATGGTCCGCACGCTGCACGTGGCGCAGGCCTACACCTATGCGGCGATCATGCCGGTGCAGTTCGCGATCGACCGGATCGTGGAGATCGGCGCGGTGGCGCGTCGGCGGCGCGAGCAGTTGGCGCGCGACACCGAGGTCGAGGCCGCCGGCGGCGAACCGTTCCGGCGGTGGTGGCTGGCGGAGGCGACCGACGGCGAGGTGCTTGCGGTCGCCGCGGCGGGGTTCGGCCCGTGCGACTGGGAGGCGGACTACGAGCCTGCGCCGGTGGCGTACAACCTGGAGAAGCTGTACGCGCTCCCCCGCGCCCACGGGCACGGGATCGGCCAGGCGCTGTTCGACGCGGCGATGCCGGCGGGCGAGGCCGCGTACCTCTGGATCCTGGCGGACAACCCGCGCGCGCAACGCTTCTATGAGCGCAACGGGTTCGCGGCGGACGGCTATGTGGTCGACTGCGGCGACCTGTGGTTCAACCGGCCGATGTTCCGGATGGTCAGGGACTGACGCTGGCTGTTGTTACGTCCTCCGAGCGAGCGCCAGCGGCTGTTGTTACGTTCTCCGAGCGAGCGCCAGCGGCTGTTGTTACGTTCTCCGAGCGAGCGCCAGCGAGACGAGGAGTCACAGCTGCTGGATCGTCACCGACATCAGGCCGTCACCCGGGTTGCCGATCGCAGCGAACGAGGCGGCGGACAGGTCGATGCAGCGGCCGCCGATGTAGGGGCCGCGGTCGTTGATGCGCACCGTGATGGTCTTGCCGTTCTTCGGGTTGGTGACCTTCATGAAGGAGTTCAGGGGGGCGGTCTTGTGGGCCGCGGTCATCGCCTGCGGGTTGAAGCGCTCGCCGGTGGCGGTCATCTGGGGCTCGTCATACATCGACGCGGTGCAGGTCTGGCCCTTCGCGGGCGAGGTGTCCAGCTTGACGCCCTTCGAGGGCGAGGCGGACGGGGAGGGCTTCTCGCCGGGCTTGGCCGACGGCGTGGCGGAGGCGCTGGCGGACGGCGTGGCCGAGGCGGTGGCCTTCTCGTTGGTGCCGACGAGGATGACCTTGTCGACGGGCTTGATCTGCTCGCGGGTCGAGGTCATGCGCTTCTCGACCGACTGGCCGTTGACGAACTTCTCCTCCCACGTCTCGACGACCTTGCCGGTGACGCCCTCGATGTCGACCTTCTCGGTGCCCTTGGGGAGGGTGTTGTCGTCCTTGCGTACTTCCTTGAAGGGGACGTCGATCGTCTTGGTCGTGAGCTTCACGTCCTGGTTGGAGACCGAGATCTCCAGGCCGTCGGTCAGCGGGGTGTCGGCCGCCGGGGTGATGACGTCCTTGGGATCGGGGGTCACGCCGGCCTCGGCGAGCGCGTCCTTGACTGTGTCCCGGGTCGTCACGAGCGTGCGGGACTGGCCGCCCTGGACGATGGTGACCTCGCGGGCGACATCGATGGCCAGGTCCAGCCCGGAGCGCGGGATCGCGGTGTCACGGGGCACCGACAGGGCGCTCTCGTCGCGGAGGCCGAGGGCACCGACGGCCTCGTTGACCGTGAGCGCCTGGGTCCAGAGCTTCTCGGCGCGGCCGTCGATGGTGAGGTTGAGCGGGCGCGCGTACCGCACGCTGATGATGTCGCCCTTCTTGATCGCCTCAGTGCGGGCGGGGGCGACCATGTCGCGCTCGCCGACCTGGATGCCGTGGGCCTGGAGGACCTCGTCGACAGTGCCGGACCAGGTGCGGACGTCCACAGGCTGGCTGTCGACGGTGAGTTGGATGTCCTTGGCGAGGGCGCTCGCGGTGCCGAAGACACCGCCCGAGGCGATGAGGACACCACCGGCGACGGCGAGGGGGACTGCCTTGCGCAAAACGACTCCAATCAGCGACATTCGTCACGGAATGGTAACCCCGGCGGCGTGTCTTCCCAAAAAATTCCTGAGAAGGGTGTGCCCGGGGGTGGTGTGGTCGGCTGGGGTGTGAAAAGTGCACAGGTGCGCTGAGGTTGCGGCCTGAGGCGGCCGGTGCGCGGTGCTTTGCGCACACCTGCGCGCAGATCGCGGCCCGGGGCCTCCTCCAGGCGACGCTTTGCGCACACCCGCGCGCAGATCGCGGCCCGGAGCCTCCTCCAGACGACGCTTTGCGCACACCCGCGCCCAAACCGCGGCCCAGAGCCTCCTCCAGGCGACGCTTTGCGCACACCCGCGCGCAGATCGCGGCCCGGAGCCTCCTCCAGACGACGTTTTGCGCACACCCGCGCACTTTCCGGCCCCCAGGGCGACCTCACCGCTGCGCTTTGAGCACACCTGCGCCCAAATCACGGCCCGAAACCCCCTCCAAGCGACCCTTTGCGCACACCTGCGCACTTTTCACAACTCACCCAGCCCGGAATCCCCGCAACCGCAGGCTGTTCGACACCACGAACACCGAGCTCAGCGCCATCGCCGCGCCCGCCAGCATCGGGTTGAGGAAGCCGAGCGCCGCCAAGGGGATCGCCGCCACGTTGTAGGCGAACGCCCAGAACAGGTTGACCTTGATCGTCCGCAACGTGGCTCGGGACAGGCGTACGGCGTCGGCCGCCAGCCGCAGGTCCCCGCGCACCAGGGTGAGGTCGGCCGCCTCCATCGCGGCGTCGGTGCCGGTGCCGAGCGCGATGCCGAGGTCGCTGGCGGCCAGCGCCGCGGCGTCGTTCACCCCGTCGCCGATCATCGCGACACGGCGGCCCTCGGACTGGAGCCGGCGTACGACGTCGACCTTGTCGTCCGGCAGCACGTCGGCGATGACCTCGTCGATGCCGACCTCGGCGGCGACGGCGCGAGCCGTACGCGCGTTGTCGCCGGTGAGCAGCACCGGCCGCAGGCCCAGTTCCCGAAGCCGGGCGACCGCGTCGGTCGATGTCTCCTTGATCGCGTCGGCCACCTCGACCACGCCGCGGGCGACGCCGTCGACTGCGACCGCAACCGGCGTACGCCCGGCCTCCTGCCCTCGCGTGACGGCGTCGGCCAGCTCGGCCGGAAGCGCGATGCCGCGCTCGGCGAGCAGGGAGGGGCGGCCGACGAGCACGAGACGGCCGTCGACGGTGGCCTCGACGCCGAGGCCGGGCAGGTTGCGGAAGTCGCTCGCGACCAGGGCCCGCTCACGTTCTCCGAGCGAGGCCTCCCGCGTCCGAGGCGAGGAGGCGATCGCCCGCCCGATCGGGTGCTCCGACCCGCGTTCGGCCGCGGCCGCGTACGCCAGGATCTCGTCGTCGGTCGCGCCGACCACCTCCATCCGGCCCGAGGTGATCGTGCCGGTCTTGTCGATCACGGCGGTGTCGATGTCATGGGTGCGCTCGAGGGCCTCGGGGCCCTTGATCACGATGCCGAGCTGGGCGCCGCGGCCGGTGCCGACCATGAGCGCGGTCGGGGTCGCGAGGCCCAACGCGCAGGGGCAGGCGATGATCAACACCGCGACGGCGGCCGTGAAGGCGAAGGATGCCCCGGCCCCCAGGGCGAGCCACACCCCCAGCGTGACCAGCGACAGCGTGATCACGATCGGGACGAAGACGCCGGAGATCTTGTCGGCGAGTCGCTGGGCCTGGGCCTTGCCGGTCTGGGCGTCCTCGACCATGCGGGCGATGCGGGCGAGCTGGGTGTCGGCGCCCACGCGCGTGGCGCGGACGACCAGGCGGCCGTCGGTGTTCAGGGTGCCGCCAACCACGGAGTCGCCGGGCCCGACCTCGACGGGCACGGACTCGCCGGTGACCATGGCCGCATCCAGCGCCGAGGCGCCCTCGACGACCTCGCCGTCGGTGGCGACCTTCTCGCCGGGGCGGACGACGAACAGGTCGCCGACAGCCAAGCGGTCCACGGGCTCGCGCACCTCCTCACCGTCGCGCAGGATCGCGACCTCGGAGGCTCCCAACGTCAGCAGCGCCTGCATCGCCGCCCCCGCACGGCGGCGCGACCGGGCCTCGAACCAGCGGCCGGCAAGGATGAAGGTGATGATGCCGCAGGCGGCCTCGAGATAGATGTTGCCGGCGCCGTCGGAGCGCGTGAGTCGCCACTCGAACTCGTGGGTCATGTGCTCGTGGCCGGCGGTGCCGAGGAAGAGGGCATAGAGCGACCAGGCGTACGCGGCCAGTGACCCGACCGAGATCAGCGTGTCCATGGTCGTGGCGCCGTGACGCAGGTTGACCAGCGCCGAGCGGTGGAACCGCCAGCCGCCGTAGAGGACGACGGGGGTGGCCAGGCCGAGGCTCATCCACTGCCAGCCGTTGACCTGCAGGGCCGGGATCATGGCCATCGCGATCACGGGGATCGACAGGACCGCGCAGATGATCAAGGTCTGGCGGAGCTCATCGGCGGGATCGGGGCGATCTTCCTGGACGGGAGCCGGCAGCGTGGCGCCATAGCCCGTCTTCCGGACGACCTCGATCAGGGTCTCGGCGTCGGGCCCGGTCGACTCCACGCGCGCCTTCTCGGTCGCGTAGTTCACCGTGGCCCGCACGCCGTCGACCTTGTTGAGCTTTTTCTCGATGCGCGCAGCACACGACGCGCACGTCATCCCCTGGATGTCGAGCTCGATGGTCTGCTGCGTGATCATGGTTCAGCCCTTCTGTGTTCTTACGTTCTCCGAGCGAGCGCCAGCGAGACGAGGAGCCGACGCGCGATCGGTGATGGCGACGAGGCCTGGTTCAGCCCAGCGCCACGATGTAGTCGCCGGCCTCTTCGACGGCCTCGGTGATCTTGTCGAGCGACACGGGGCCGTCGGAGGTGACCGTCATGCGGCCGCCCTCGAGGCGCACGTCGACGTCGTTGACGCCGTCGATGTCGGAGACCTCGCTGGTGATGGCCTTGGCGCAGTGCTCGCAGGTCATGCCCTGGATCGTGTAGTCGGTGGTCGTCATGGTGATTCCTCTCGGGTTGGCGTGCGCAGGTTCTTGATCAGGAGCGGACGAGGCGGGCGATGGCCTGACTGGCCTCGGTGAGCTTCGCCTGCCCCTCCTCGCCGCCGTTCTCGACGGCGTGGGCGACGCAGTGGTGCAGGTGCTCGTCGAGCAGCCCCAGGGCGACGGACTCGAGCGCGCTGGTCGCGGCGGCGACCTGGGTGAGGATGTCGATGCAGTATTTGTCTTCCTCGACCATGCGCTGGAGTCCGCGCACCTGCCCCTCGATGCGCCGCAGGCGCTTGAGGTGGGCGTCCTTGGTGGCGGTGTAGCCGTGCGTCTGATCCATGCCTTCAACATACCCCCCGGGGGTAGTAGATGCAAGTCCGCTGATCCCGGAATCGCCATGATCGAAGTCGACACAACGGTTTCCACAGACGTGGTCAAGTTGTCCACAGGTGGGCTCCATCACACACGCGAAGCACCCATGTCAAGGCGGCGCCAAGGCGTCCCCGAGGCGTGAAATCGTTCTTTCCAACCCCACTTGTCCACCGCTCGATTTCGGCGTTTCTGCTTGTCAGAAGGCTGTTACTCATGTGACTCATGAGTTATCCCCAGCTCCGTCCCCAGGTTGCCCACACGTCCACCGGGGATATCCACCGTCCATCCACAGGGGCTGTGGACAACTCCGCTTTTCAGGGGGCTCAAACCCGCGTACGGTGACGGGGTCCCGAGGTCCCGGCGGCTCTCGACGAAATTGTCGGAGGTGGCGCCTAGCGTGGGGGACGAGCGATCTGAGGAGGGGCCGTGAGCGAGCAGCCACGCGATGACGAGCAGCGCCACGGGGGCGGCAACCAGCGGCCTTCCGGCGGAGACCGTACGCCCCCGCAGGACATCAACGCCGAACAGTCGGTGCTGGGCGCCATGCTGCTGTCGAAGGACGCGATCGCCGACGTCCTCGAGCAGATCAAGGGCATCGACTTCTACAAGCCGGCCCACGAGTTCATCTTCGACGCGATCCTCGACCTCTATGGCCGGGGCGAGCCCGCCGACGCCATCACGGTCGCGGGCGAACTGTCCCGCAGCGGCCAACTGCCCAGGGTCGGCGGTCACCCCTATCTCCACGACCTGATCGCGTCGGTGTCGATCGCGGCGAACGCGGGCTACTACGCCCAGATCGTGAAGGAGAAGGCGATCCTGCGACGCCTGGTCGAGGCGTCGATCAAGATCGCCCAGATGGGGTACGCGGGCGAGGGCGACGTGACCCAGATCGTCGACGCGGCCCAGGCCGAGGTCTATGGCGTGACCGACGGCAAGGCGTCCGAGGACTACGCGCCGCTGGCCGACATCATGGAGGAGACGCTCGACGAGATCGAGGCGATCGGGTCGCGGTCGGGCGAGATGGCGGGCGTGCCGACGGGGTTCATCGAGCTGGACGAGCTGACGAACGGTCTGCACGGCGGCCAGATGGTGATCCTGGCTGCGCGACCGGCGATGGGCAAAGCGCTCGCGCTCGACACTCCCCTGCCGACGCCGACGGGCTGGACCACGATGGCCGAGGTGCAGGTCGGCGACGAGCTGCTGGACGCCGAGGGCCGCCCGACGCGCGTGGTCGCGGCGACCGACGTGATGGAAGACCGCCCCTGTTTCGAGATCACATTCTCAGACGGGACGACGATCGTGGCGGACGCGGAACACCAGTGGGTGGCCACGAGCCGAGCTGGTCGACGCGCGCGTGCCGAAAGATGTGTACCGACCTATCACTATCCCGAGGCGAGCGTGGATCGTGTGAGGTCGTTGGCAACGGTGACGGCCGAACCCGACTCGCGGTTGGTCACGCTTCCCGAGTTCGCCGTTGAGGTCGGGGAAGAGTTCACCAGCGTCCTTCATACGATCGCTCACGAGGTAGGGACAGCTGGACGAGCCCCACGCGTCACGCACGGAGCCAAACGCAGCTACGTGTGGCAGGCGCCCGTGTACGAACGACGCGGCCTTGCGACTGCTCTTGCCGATCGAGTGTCGCGACCTCGTGGCGCAGCCCACGCCGCCATTCATGAGCGGGTAGTGACAACGCAAGAGATGTCAACGAGCGTCGTCCTGGCCGACGGTCGCGCCAACTGGGCTGTCCCCGTGGCGGCCGCGCTCGACCTACCCACAGCTGAGTTGCCGCTTCCCCCCTATGCACTCGGCGTGTGGCTGGGAGATGGGCATTCTGCCGGGGCGCGTTTCACGTCTGCTGACCCGCAGGTAGCCGAACTCGTGGAAGAGAGCGGTGTCACAGTCAAAGTCCAGTCATCTCTCAACTACGGGTTGGGTCAGGCCGAGGGCCGCAACTTTCAGTCCACGCTCCGACAGATCGGCCTCCTGGGCAACAAGCACATCCCCATCGAGTATCTCCGTGCCTCACGGTCGCAGAGACTGGCCCTTCTTCGTGGCCTCTTGGATACCGACGGCACGGTGACGAATGCCGGCAGTGTGCAGTTGGCCCTGACGAACCGCAGGTTGGCCACGGATGCGCGCGAACTGGTGACGAGTCTCGGGATTCGCTGCCAGGTTGCGGAGAAGGCCGTACGCGGCCGCACCCCCGAGAGTTCCATCTGCTTCGTGCTGAACTTCTCCACCGACATCGAGGTCTTCGGTCTCGATCGCAAGAGCGTGGCACACGTTGCACGACGTCGATCACGAAAGACCCTCGACCATCGCTATATCCGGTCGATTCGTCCCGTCGCACCTGTGCCCGTCAGATGCGTCGAGGTGGACAACGCAGATCACCTCTACCTTGCGAGCCGTTCGATGATCCCGACCCACAACTCGACGCTGGGCCTCGACTTCGCCCGCTCCTGCTCCATCAAGCACGGCATGTGTTCCGCCATCTTCAGCCTCGAGATGAGCAAGGTCGAGATCGTGATGCGCCTCCTCTCGGCCGAGGCCCAGATCCCGCTCAACCACATCCGCAAGGGCACGATGGGCGAGGACGACTGGCAGCGCCTGGCCAACAAGATGGCCGACATCAGCTCCGCCCCCCTGTTCATCGACGACTCGCCGAACCTGACGATGATGGAGATCCGGGCCAAGGCCCGGCGGCTGAAGCAGCGTCACGACCTGAAGCTGATCGTGATCGACTATCTCCAGCTCATGTCGTCCGGCAAGAAGGTCGAGTCGCGCCAGCTCGAGGTCTCGGAGTTCTCGCGTCAGATCAAGCTGCTGGCCAAGGAACTCAGCGTGCCGGTCGTCGCGATGTCGCAGCTCAACCGTGGCCCGGAGCAGCGCACGGACAAGAAGCCGATGGTTTCTGACCTTCGCGAAAGTGGGTCACTTGAACAAGATGCGGATATCGTCTTGCTCCTCCACCGCGAAGACGTGTATGACAAGGAATCCCCGCGATTGGGCGAGGCCGACTTCATCGTGGCGAAGAACCGCAACGGGCCCACGCGTACGGTCGTGACGGCTTTTCAAGGCCACTACTCGCGGTTCGTGGACATGCAGCACTGAGCCTCCCTTCACGTTTGCACAATTGGTGCGCTCACGTTTGCACATTCCCCGGGCTCACGTCTGCTAGGTTGAGGTCATGGTCCTTGACTCGTTGGTGCCACGCCGGGTCAGTGAGCTACTCACGGATCTCGTCTTGGTGGAACCTGTGATCGCCCTGCACGGGCCAAGGTCGGTGGGGAAGTCGACTGTCCTGCGCAGGTTCGCCGTCGACGCTGGTGGTTCGGTCCTTGACCTCGACGACGTGGAAGTGCGTGAAGCCGTCACCGGGAACCTCGCGTCGCTCGCTGGCGGCCCGGCACCGCTATGCGTCGACGAGTATCAGCGGGTCCCCGAAATCCTGGACGCCCTGAAGGCTCGATTGAACCGCGAAGGCAGCCGCCCCGGGACTGCCATCATCACGGGTTCAACGCGGCAGGATGCCTTGCCCAAGTCTGCCCAAGCGCTGACGGGAAGGCTGCACGCGCTGACCATCTGGCCGTTGTCCCAGGGGGAGATCGCCGGGGTCCGGGAGGACGTTGCTGGAGGGGCTTCATGCTGACCCCCATGGCGTGGCCAGCCAGCTTCCGACTTCCACGACCTCGCGCCAAGACTATGCAGACCGGGTCTGTGCCGGCGGCCTACCCATGGCTCTGCGACGTACCGGCCCAGCCCGAGCTCGCTGGTTCGACGACTTCGTCCGGGCCTCGGTCGAACGAGACGCTCTGGAGCTCAGCCGGATACGGGAACGGCAGGCCATGACCGACCTCCTGGGTCTGGTCGCTGCCCAGACCGGCCAGCTGATGAACATCACCTCGACAGCGGAAAAGCTCGGCGTGAGCCGTGCCACCGCAGAAAGCCACCTGCGACTACTCGAGGACCTCTTCCTCGTGGTACGCCTCCCGGCGTGGGGCAAGACGCTGCGCTCCCGGGTCAGCGCCAAGCCCAAGGTGCACGTCGTCGACTCCGGGCTGGCCGCCCGGCTGCTACGCCTCACACCAGACAAGCTCGCCGGGTTCGACCCGGCGGCCCTGACCGACTTCGGTCACCTGCTGGAGACCTTCGTCGTCGGAGAGATTCGCAAGCAGGCATCGTGGCTCGACGAACCGGTCAATCTGGGCCACTGGCGCACAAGTGACGGCGCCGAAGTCGATCTGGTTATCGAGCACGACGACGGCACCGTCCTCGCCTTCGAGGCCAAGGCAAGCGAACGAGCCCGCGGCTCCGACTTCCGCGGTCTGGCACAGCTCCGCGACGTTCTTGGCCCACGATTCCGGGCCGGGATCATTCTCACCACGGGGATGCGTTCATACACTTACGACGACCGCCTCCACGTCATGCCCATCGACAGGCTGTGGATTCCCGTCAGGCCAGTGCCACGGACTGAATCCGCGTGAGCGGTGCGCAGCGCTAAGCTCTCTCGGCCTCACTCCGGAACCTCCCGCAACCACGCCGCCCATCACGCTGCAGATCCCCGGCGGCGTCGAGCACCCCATCCATCCAACAGAAGCCATGGATCATCCCCTCATAGTCGCGCAGGGTGACCCGTACGCCCGAGGCCTCCAGCCGCCGGGCGAACTCCGCCGCCTCGTCGCGGAGAACGTCGTACTCCGCCGTGGCGATGAACGTCGCAGGCAGCCCGCCCAGATCGTCCGCCGCCAGCGGCACGGCCGGCGCAGCCGGCTCCTGGTCCTGGAGGTAGGTTGGGCAGGGTGCTCGACTGGCCGACGGGGCCACGACGGGGGCTGGGCTCGAGGTCTTGGACACAGGACGAGCCTGCGGCGTGGCGGACACGGGAGCCAGAGCCCCGGCATGGGTAGCCCTGGGAGTGCCACCGCGGAGCCCCGGTATGCTGAAGTCATACCAAGGAGGTGCACCCATGGCTGTACGCAAAGTGGCAGTGACTCTGCCCGAGGAGCTCTACGACATGGTCGAGCGGGCCCGCAAGGTTGAACACCGGTCGCGCTCGGAGATGATCCAGGAGGCAATCCGGACTCACTTCGGTGAGGCCACCTATCGCCCCTCGGAAGAGGAACGGCGCCTTCTCCAGACAGCCGTCGACGGGGACGCGGCGCGCGTACACGCCGCCCGCCCGTGGAGCGAGGTGCGAGCGGAGCTGTGGGGCGGCCGGTAGAGGTTTTCCTTTCACCCGAAGCGGTTTCCGACCTTCGGAGTGCGCATGACCGCTACTCCCAGATCAACGACGACCTCGCCAGCACGTTCGCTCAAGCATTCGATCGGGTCCTCGAACGGGCACCGACGAGATCCAGCGCCGCACGATCTCGCGCAACCTGCTCAAGGGCCACGCCAGCGTGAGTGGGCATCTGGGCTGAGCTTCGATGGCGGTCTGCAAAGCTGCGGCCAAGAGTCTGGTCGGTGCGACTTCAGCGCATCCTGACGGTCCCCTGCGACGGGAATGGCTTCCCGCCAGCGCTATAAGATCGCCGCGTGATCACCGGAGACCTCCGCAGCAGAATCGACCGCGTCTGGGACGCCTTCTGGTCGGGTGGCATCTCCAACCCACTCGAGGTGATCGAGCAGATCACCTATCTGCTGTTCCTGCGTCGCCTGGACGATCTGCAGACGCTCGCGGAGAAGAAGGCTCGCCTGACCGGTGGCCCCGTCCAGGACCCCATGTTCCTGCCCGGACAGGAGCACCTGCGGTGGAGCCGGCTGCGCGACCTCGACGCGACAACGATGTTCGCGACGATGTCCGGCGAGGTGTTCCCGTTCCTCCGCGGCTATGGCCAGCAGGTCGGCGGCGACGATTCGACCTATTCCGACCACATGCGCGACGCCAGGTTCACGATCCCGGCCCCCGCCCTGTTGTCGCGCGTCGTCGACCTCCTCGACGCAATCCCCATGCAGGACCGCGACACCAACGGCGACCTGTATGAGTACATGTTGTCGAAGATCGCGTCGGCAGGTACGAACGGCCAGTTCCGTACGCCGCGGCACATCATCGAGTTGATGGTCGCCATGATGGCGCCGACGCCGACTGATGAGATCTGCGATCCGGCGTGTGGCACGGCGGGCTTCCTGGTCGCCGCGAGCGAACACGTACGCCGCCACCATCCGTCGGCGCTGACCGATCCGGCCCAGCGCCGTCACTTCCACCGGTCGATGTTCCATGGCTATGACTTCGACAGTGTGATGCTGCGGATCGGGTCGATGAACATGCTGCTGCACGGCATCGAGGCGCCGGACATCCGCTATCGCGATTCCCTGTCGGCGGGGGCGAGCCATGACACGGAGCGATACACGCTGATCCTGGCCAACCCGCCGTTCGCGGGGTCGCTCGATGCGGAGTCGACGTCGACGGCGCTGCAGCGGGTGGTCAAGACGAAGAAGACCGAGCTGTTGTTCCTGGCGTTGTTCCTGAAGCTGTTGAAGTCGGGCGGCCGGGCTGCGGTGATCGTCCCCGACGGAGTCCTGTTCGGTTCGTCGCGGGCCCACAAGGAGCTGCGTCGCATCCTCATCGAGGAGCAGCGTCTCGATGCCGTCGTGAAGCTCCCGTCGGGTGTCTTCAAGCCGTACGCCGGGGTCTCGACTGCGATCCTGCTGTTCACGAAGACCGACTCGGGCGGCACCGAGGACGTGTGGTTCTATGACGTCCGCGCGGACGGGTTCTCGCTGGACGACAAGCGCAACCCGATCGAGGCGAATGACCTGCCTGACGTGCTGGAACGCTGGCAGAATCGGCAATCCGAGAAGGACCGCGCCCGCACCGACACGTCATTCCTGGTGCCGAAGTCCGAGATCGTCGAGCAGGGCTATGACCTGTCGTTGAACCGCTACAAGGAGATCGAGTACGCGGAGGCCGAGCACCGCCCGCCGCTGGAGATCATCGCCGACATCGAGCAATTGGAGGGCGAGATCGCTCAGGGGCTGGCTGAGCTGAGGGCGATGCTGCAATGAAGCTGGTGCCGCTCTCCGAGATCGCGATGATCAATCCTCGGGGAGAGAATATCCGGTCCGGCGAAACCATCTCCTTTGTGGGCATGGCTGATTTGGATGCCGCCACAGCGCGCACGTCGAGGGGTACGTCACGGTCCTTCGGCGAGGTTTCGACGGGATATACCATCTTCCATGACGGCGACATTCTTGCCGCGAAAATCACTCCTTGCTGGGAGAACGGCAAAGTGGGTCAAGCCAAGCTCGGGCACAGGCTCGGCGTTGGCTCGACGGAGTTCCATGTCATCCGACCCAAGGATGTCGTTCACGACCGCTACCTGATCCACTTCCTTCGTCAAGACCATGTTCGAGCAACAGGAGCGCTCCGCATGACCGGCAGTGGAGGCCAACGCCGCGTTCCCGGCAGCTTCTTCCAGGCCTTGGAAGTCCCTCTCCCTCCACTCCCCGAGCAGCGCCGCATCGCTGCGATCCTCGACCATGCCGATGCCCTCCGCACCAAGCGTCGCCAGGTGCTCGCCCGCCTCGACGCCCTGACCCAATCGATCTTCCAAGAGATGTTCGGCAGCCCCGACGACGCCTTCGCCGTGCAACCTCTGGGTGAGGTGACAGGTCTCGTCGGCGGCCGGAACCTCGTGGCCACAGACCTGACGCAACATGTTCCGTACCGCGTACTGAGGATCAGCGCCGTAACCACTGGTGTGTTCAAGGCGACTGAGTCGAAGCCCCTTCCCTCCGATTACGCGCCACCTGAACACCACCTCGTTCGTCGAGGTGACCTACTCATGAGCCGAGCTAACACTTCTGAACTCGTGGGGGCCGTTGCCCACGTCGTGCAGGAGCCACCAGCCAACCTGGCGCTACCCGACAAGATCTGGCGTTTCTCATGGAAGCAGGAGGCCGACTCGCGCTTCTTCCACGCCCTGCTGAACACCCCCACCATGCGGCGTCGCATCGGCCGCCTAGCAAGCGGCACCGGCGGCTCGATGAAGAACATCCCCAAGGCCAAACTGGAGCAACTCCTCATCCCCCGGGTCCCCTTGTCAGAACAGCGGCAGTTCTCCCGACGCGCCGAAGCCGTCCAACGAGCTCGCGGCCAGCACGAGCAGGCGGCTGAGATAGATGCCCATCTCTTCGCCTCCCTCCAGTCCCGCGCCTTCCAAGGAGAACTCTGATGCCCGCCCCGACGTGGGAGCACTACATGGCGCCAACGCTCCGCGTACTCCTTGATGGCCAGACCCGGCGCGGCCGTGACGTCGTGGCAGCCGCCGGTGACCTCCTCGGACTCACCGCCGAACAGCGCCTGATCATGATCCCCTCGGGACAGGCCCAGTGGACGAACCGCGGCAACTGGGCGCTGTCCTACCTGACCCGGGCCGGCGCAATCGAACGCCCCGCCCGTGCGCACTACCGGATCACCGACACCGGCCGGAAGCTCCTCGACGACCACCCCGAGGAGATCACCGAGAAGGATCTTCGCGCGGTGCCCGGCTATACGTCCCCCTATACGGGGAAGACCCCCACGACGTCCGCGACGCCGATCGAGCAAACTCCCGAGTCCGAGACCTCCCTCGACCCGCAGGAGCAGATCGAGGCCGGCGTCGAGCGCATCCACGCCGACGTCGCCGCCGAACTCCTCACCCGCATCCACGCTCAGGAGCCGGTCTTCTTCGAGCAGGCCGTGCTGGATCTGCTGATGGCGATGGGCTACGGCGGCGCTGAGGGCTCGGCAACGCGTACCCGATTGTCTGCCGACGGCGGCATCGACGGCATCGTCGACCAGGACGCGCTCGGGTTGTCGCGCATCTACGTCCAGGCCAAGCGATACGCCCCCGACAACATCGTCGGCCGACCCGCGATCCAGGGGTTCGTGGGCGCACTCGCCGGCAACCAGGCCAACCAGGGCGTGTTCATCACCACGAGTCGGTTCAGCCACGAGGCCCGCACCTTCGCCGATTCCGTCCCCACGCGGATCGTGCTCATCGACGGCCAGCGGCTCGCCAGACTGATGATCCGCTACGGGGTCGGCGTGCAGCTCAGGCACACATTCCACGTCGTAGAGGTCGACGAGGACTTCTTCGAGTAGGCGGGTCGAACCCGCCCGACTGTGCGATGAGAAGTTGATAAGATCATTTGCGTAGCAGTTTGGGTTATCAACATGTGCCTTTGACCTGATCCACTCACATCACCTGGGTGCACCAACGACGGGGGAGACATGCCGCGTGGACGACCGAGCCGGGCCACCGTATACGCACGCCTCGATGCGGCGATCAACGAACTCGAGAGCCGCTTGGGTGGGCTGCCTTCCCCGAAGGAGTCAGAGTTCATCTGGGCCGACATCTGGCACCTGGAAGCCCACCATTCCACGGCACTCGAGGGAAACACCCTCGTGTTGCGCGAAGTGGAGGCACTCCTCGACAAGGGGCGTGCGGTCGGCGCGAAGCCGCTGAAGGAATACATGGAGGTCCAGGGATATGCCGACGCCGCCCGCTGGGTGTATGCCCACGCTCTCGAACCCGAGTGGGAGTCGACCGAGCTCATCTCTGTGACGGAGATTCGCCGGATCCACGAGCGCGCCATGGCCCCCGTCTGGCAGGTGGCGCCCCATCCCGAAGCCACCGAACGCGAGGCGCCCGGACAGTTCAGGGAACATGACATCAGGCCGTTCCCCGGAGGAATGACACCCCCGAGCTGGGCCCTCGTGCCCGCTCGGCTTCGCGACTGGGCGGATCACGTCGCCCATCTGGCGCCCACGTTGAAGGCACCAAGAACGTCCGACACCCCACTCACCGAACAACTGGCGCAACTGCACGGTGGATTCGAGCAGGTACACCCCTTCATCGATGGAAATGGGCGCACTGGTCGACTCGTGCTGAACCTGATCCTGGTCCGTCTGGGACTACCGCCCGTCGTCGTGCTCAAGGCCCAACGCCCCGCCTACCTGGCGGCGCTTCAGAAAAGCGATGACGGTGACCAGGGACCTCTGGGCGAGATCCTCGCCCGGGCCATGTACGACAACCTCAACCGCTTCATCGTGCCGGGTGTGGCCGGGCCCGCGCGCCTCGTGCCGCTCGTGGCGCTGGCCGACGAGCGGTTCAGCCAATCCGCCCTCCGACAGGCAGCACAGCGCGGCAGGCTCGACGCGGTGCAGGGTGCCGACGGGGTCTGGCGCAGTTCGCGCAAAGCAGTGGATGATTACGCCCGAAACAAGGGCGTGAGATCGCGCCACACACGAGGAGCCCCATGAGCAACTTCGACTTCGCCCGGACCGCGCTCCCCGGCGTACATCCCGACTGCGTCCGTGCGGAGTCCTACGTGTCCAGCGATCCGGCCGCCGCCTGCTTCTACAGCCGGCGCGCGATCGAGCGGCTCGTCGGCCACCTCTACGACGTCCTCGGCCTGCGCCGGCCCTACAAGGACGACCTCTCCGCCCGCATCAACGACACCGCGTTCAAGGCCGCCGTCGGCACCGGCATCACCGCCAAGCTCAACCTCATCCGCAAGATCGGCAACACCGCGGCCCACGACAGCCGCCCCCTCCAGCACCACACGGCCCTGCACGTCCTGCGCGAGTTGTTCCACGTCGTCGTGTACGCCGCTTACCACCACTCCCCTGACCCTGCCGGCGTGCCCACCGGTACTCAGTTCGACCCCGCCCTCGCCGCGCGCCTAGCTCCCCTGCCCCGCGCCGAACTCACCCAGCAGGCGGACAGGCTCCGAGCCCAGGACGCCGCGTACGCCGAAGCCCTCGCCGAACGCGACGACATGGCCGCTGCCAAGGACGCCGAGATCGCAGAGCTCCGCGCCCAGATCGCCGCCGCCCAGGCCGCCCACACCCGGCCCGACGACCACGACTACTCCGAGGCGGACACGCGCGTCCTCCTCATCGACACCTTGCTCGCCGAAGCGGGATGGTCCCTCGACCAGGACCGGGACCGGGAATATCCCGTCACTGGCATGCCGAACACGAGCGGCGACGGCTACGTCGACTACGTCCTATGGGGCGCCGACGGGCTCCCGCTCGCCGTCGTCGAGGCCAAGCGCACCACAGCCAGCGCGCAGCGCGGCCAGCAGCAGGCCAAGCTGTACGCCGACTGTCTCGGACAACAGTTCGGGCGGCGTCCGCTCATCTTCTGCACCAACGGCTACGAGCATTGGATCTGGGACGACGCCGCGTACGCCGACAGCGGATACGCGCCGCGCGAGATCCAAGGGTTCTACACCCGCGACGAGCTCGAGCGCCTCATCCAGCGCCGCACTGCCCGACGGCCGCTGGCCGAGTGCGCCATCAACACCGGCATCGCCGGCCGCTACTATCAGGCCCGCGCCATCCGTGAGATCGGCAAGACCTTCGAACGCCGTGGTCGCGAAGCGCTGCTCGTCATGGCCACCGGCTCGGGAAAGACGCGCACGGCCATCGCTCTGGTCGACCAGCTCATGAAGGCGAACTGGGTCAAGCGGGTGCTCTTCCTCGCCGACCGGCAGGCCCTCGTCAACCAGGCCGCCCGGGCGTTCCAGGCCCACCTGCCCGACTGCACAACGGTGAACCTGCTTCAGGACCGCTCCGCCGACGGCCGAGTCTATGTGTCGACCTACCCGACCATGTTGAACCTCATCAACGAGGTCGACGCCACGGGCCGCCGCTTCGGGCCCGGCTTCTTCGACCTCGTCATCATCGACGAGGCACACCGGTCGGTCTACCAGAAGTACGGCGCCATCTTCGCGTGGTTCGACTCGCTTCTCGTCGGCCTCACCGCCACCCCCAAGGACGACGTCGACCACAACACCTACCGGCTGTTCAACCTCGAGGACGGCGTGCCCACCGACGCGTACGGGCTCGACGAAGCCGTCAACGACGGCTATCTGGTGCCCCCCGCCGGTGTCGCCGTCGGGACAGGCTTCCTGCGCGGCGGCATCCGCTACGACGACCTCACCGAGGACGAGAAGGACGCATGGGACGCCCTCGACTGGGGCGAGGACGGGCCGCCCGATTCCGTCGACGCCGACGAGATCAACCGCTTCCTGTTCAACGCCGACACCGTCGACAAGGTGCTGGCCACTCTGATGACCAAGGGGCACAGGGTTGCCGGCGGCGATCGCCTCGGCAAGGCCATCATCTTCGCCAACAACCAGGACCACGCCGAGTTCATCGAGCGGCGCTTCAACGCTGCCTACCCCGAGTTCGGAGGCGAGTTCGCCCGCGTCATCACCCACCGCAACCCCTACGCCCAGTCGGTGTTGGAATCGTTCGTCGAGCCCGACCGTGCCCCGCACATCGCGATCAGCGTCGACATGCTCGACACCGGCATCGACGTGCCCGAGGTCGTCAACCTCGTCTTCTTCAAAGTCGTGCGGTCGAAGTCGAAGTTCTGGCAGATGATCGGCCGCGGCACCCGGCTGTGCCCCGACCTGTTCGGCCCGGGAAACGACAAGAAGAACTTCTTCGTCTTCGACTTCTGCGGCAACCTCGAATATTTCGGCCAGAACCTCCCCGGCTCGGAGGGCTCACAGCAGAAGTCGCTCACCCAACGGCTGTTCGAGTCCAGGCTGGGGCTGGTGACGGCCCTCGACCGAACCGGCGAGGATCCCGACCTGCGCAGCTCCGCCGCCGACTGGCTGCACGAGGTCGTCGCGGGAATGAACCTCGACAATGTGCTCGTCCGCGCCCATCGTCGACAGGTGGAGACGTGGGGCACGCGTACGCGGTGGGACGAGCTCTCCATCGACGACGCCAACTCGGTGCTCGAGCACCTCGCCGGCCTGCCTTCGACCCTCCTGGACGCCGATGAACAGGCCAAGCGCTTCGACCTGCTCGTGCTGCGCCGCCAGCTCGCCCAACTCGATGGCGACTTCGTCACTGCCGAGCGAATTCGAGAAACCGTCCAAGCGATCGCCACAGCTCTGCTGTCCAAGGCCGCCATCCCCACCGTCGCCGAGCAGATGGCCCTGCTGGAGGACGTGGCCGGTGACGCATGGTGGGTCGACGTGACGCTGCCCATGCTGGACGTGATGCGTCGCCGCGTCCGCGGACTGGTCCGTTTCATCGACCAGACCCGTCACAACCCGGTCTACACCGACTTCGCCGACACGCTCGAAGCCCCGCAGTCGGTCGAGCTCGCCCGGGTGACGCCGGGGTTGAACTGGGAACGCTTCCGCGCCAAGGCCGAGGCCTACCTGCGTGAGCACGAGGAGCACATCGCCCTGCAGCGGCTGCGTCGCAACAAGCAGCTCACCGACGACGACCTCACCGCGCTGGGCGACATGCTCGTGCGCTCCGGGCAGGACGACCGCATTGATCTGTCGTGGGTGACCGAGCGTGCAGGTTCACTGGGGCCGTTCGTGCGCTCACTGGTGGGGCTCGACCGTGACGCCGTGCGCGAGGCGTTCAGCGACTACCTCGACGAGTCGCGGTTCTCGGCCACGCAGATCCGGTTCGTCTCCATGATCGTCGATGAGTTGACCACCAACGGCGTCATGGATCCCACCAGGCTGTACGAGGCCCCCTACGTCGACCACGGGCATGTGGACGTGATCTTCCCCGACGAGTTCAATGGTCTCGTGGAGGTGCTGCGATCGGTGAACGCGCACGCGGAACCGTCGGGTGCAGCCTGACTCAGTCGCTGGAAGGCGAGCCGTGGATGACGTGCCGTCACGAGGGCGTGCCGCCAAGCTGGTCGAGGACCGCGGGAAGGCTCGTCACCCCCTCCCGGTCGAGGAAGCGCCTTATGCAAACATGGGCGACATGAGTCTCGCCACGTTGTTGGAACAGGGGGAGCCCCTCCACCTGGTGATCGGAGTCGATGACGCGGGGACCGCTGTCGGAGCACGTCGATCCGACGGTCAGCCATACGAGCATCCGGTCCTCCGGATCCGCCAGTGCAGCTGACCGGGCCGACCATCTGGGGCTCGCCCACGGAACTCCGCGCGACGTCACGGGCTCACGTCTCGCCGCCGCCATCATGACGCCCATGACCACCTCCGTCCCCGCGACCGCCCACGCGTACGCCCGCCTGCGCGACGGGTCTGCGCTCAATCTGCTCAACTCCGACAACCTCGCCCCGGCCGCGGCGATCCTCGCGTCCCACTTCGGCGGGCCCCACCGCGTGTTGCCCGCGGCCGATTTCGTCGCCGGCGTCGACGCCGACCTGTCGCTCCTGCGCGACAGCGGGTTCCCCCTGCCGCAGACCGCCCAGGACTACGTCAACGAGTGGGTACGCCGTGGCCACCTCATCCGCCGCCCCGGCGAGGGGCGGGAGGAGACCGTCGAACTGTCTGCGGGCGCGGCGGCGGCCCTGTCCTTCCTCGAGTCGCTCGAGGCACCCCGGGCAGCGGTGACGTCGTCGCGCTTCGCCAACGTCGCCGACCTGCTGTCGAAGCTCGCCCGCGACACCGATCCCGACGCGACCACCCGACTGGCCGCGCTGCAGGCCGAACGTGAGCGGCTGGACGCCGAGATCGCTCGCGTGGAACGCGGCGAGTCGGAGCCGCTCCCTCCGGCCGCGGCCCACGAGCGACTGACCGACATCCTGGCGCTCGCGAATGAGATCTCCACGGATTTCTCCCGGGTCAGCGCCGACCTGGAGTCCCTCAATCGGGATCTGAAGGACCGCATCATCCGGTCGACCGCCAGCCGGGCCGAGGTGCTGGAGGGCGTCTTCGCCGGGGTCGACCTCATCGAGGAATCACCCGCCGGACGCACGTTCCGCGCCTTCCACGCCGTCGTCGTCGATCCCGAGCGCGCCGAGACGTTCGACGCGGCGGTCGCCGACATCCTCGACCGGCCCTTCACCCACGACGTCGCTCCACAGCAACGCTTCGTGCTCCGCGAGCTGCTCACCAACCTGCAGCAGGACGCGGGAACGGTCCGCTCAACGATGACCGGGCTGTCGCGGAGCCTGCGTCAGTTCGTCCAGACGCGTGCCTGGCAGGAGCATCGTCGACTCGAGGACACGATCACTGCAGCCCAACGCGCCGTCCTCGACGCCCTGTTGGCTCTCAGTCCCCTGACCAGCGCCCGCCACGAGCTCACCACCACCTCCATCCCGCTCGCCTCGATCGGCTCGTGGGCGCTGCACAACCCGGGGGACGTACGCTCCACCGCACCTCTGGTCACGGTTCCCGCAGGAACCGTCGACCTTGCGGAGTTGCGACACCGCGTACGCGAGAGCGAGATCGACTTCGCCGAACTGATCGACCACGTGGGCGCGACCCTGGAATCTCGGCCAACGGCGACCGTGGGGGACGTCCTCACCGAGCACCCGGCCACCCAGGGACTGGCCTCGGTGATCGGTCTCCTGTCGCTGGCCGAGCGCCACGGCCTGTCCACCGGCGGCGACGAGCCTGTGAGCTGGCGCAGCGCAGGTGGCGCCGACCGCACGGCCCGGGCCCCGCGGCACCTCTTCACCACACCGCCAGCAGAATGGGATCGATGACCGAACACACGGCCGGGGAGACGCCGGATTCGACCGAGGCGCTGGCGCCCCACCAGTTGACGCGGGACGACCATGGACGGCTGCCCGACGACAGCCGTCGCGCGCTGGTCCAGTTGCTCCGCGGCCCCTATGTGCACCACGAGCGCCACGCGAGCCTGTGGCGGGCGATCGTCCGCGACGAACAGGCGATCCGCGAACTGCTCGGCAACCTCTATCTCCAGCTCAGCCTCGACCGCGAGCGCGGTCTCGCCTTCGTCGCGAACGCCGAGCTCGCGGAGTTGTCCACCCCCAAGGTCGTCCGCAGAACCCCGCTGACCCTCATCGACACCGCCCTGGTGCTGCTGCTCCGCGTACGCCTCCTCCGCGACGCCGGCCCGACGGGCCGCGTCTTCATCGGTCGCGACGAGATCGATGACGAACTGTCGCCCTATCGGCCTGCGACCAACACCGATGCGAGCACGTTCGCCAAACGCATCAACGCCTCGGTGGAGAAGATGAAGAAGGCCTCGGTGCTGCTGGGCACCGCTGAGGACGAGCGGTTCGAGATCTCACCGGTCCTCGCCCTGGTCTTCGACGCCGAGCAGGTTCAGGCCGTCACCGAGGAGATCCACTCCCTCGTCCAGGCCACGACCCGGGCGCTGCGCGCCGCGCCCGATGAGGACATGCTCGACGACGAGGTCGACCCCGACGAGTCCACCACCACCGGGGCGCGTCGGGCCGCCGATGACACCGAGGACGTCTGATGCAGCCTCCCCAACACCGCTTGAGCCGCATCCAGCTCGCCAACTGGGGCACGTTCCACGGCTACCACGACCTGCCCGTCCCCGCCCGCGGCCTACTGATCACAGGAGACTCCGGCACCGGCAAGTCGACGCTCCTGGACGCCATGGCCACGCTCCTCGTGCCGCCCCGCTGGAGCGCCTTCAACGCGGCCGCCAACCAGGGAGGCTCGGGCGACCGGTCGCGCACCCTGGCGACCTACGTCCGCGGGGCGCATGGGCGTGGCATGGACGAGGCCACCGGTCAGGTCACGGTCAACCACCTGCGTGCCACCGAGGCCACGTGGAGCGGGGTCGCCCTCACCTACACCCACACCGATGGCCGCGTGACCACCCTGGTCCAGCTGTTCCACCTGGCGCGCCACAAGAATCAGGCGACCGATGTCAGTCGGCTGCTGCTCCTGTGCGAGGAATCGGTCGACCTCGACCAGCTGCGCGCGTACGCCGAGAACGGCCTCGCGCCCCGCCGCGTCTCCGCCGCCCATCCCGACTGGCATCACACCGCCACCTACTCGGTCTTCTCCAGTCGCATGCAGCGCCGGCTCGGGCTTGGCGGCGAACAGGCCCTCCGCCTGCTGCACAAGACCCAGTCGGCCAAGAACCTCGACAACCTCAACCAGCTGTTGCGCGACTTCATGCTCGACGAGCCGGCCACGTTCAAGCAGGCCGCCGACGCTGTGGACCAGTTCGTCGAGCTGTCCCAGGCCCACGCTTCGGTCATCGACGCGCGGGACCAGGTGGCCTGTCTGCTTCCCCTGCGCGACCACGTGGCGACCCATGCGGCGGCTCTGGAAGCGTTGGACCGGCTGGATCGGCAGGCCCTCCACCTGGACACCCACGTCCTCCAAGTACGTACCCGCCTGCTCGTCCGCGACCTCGAAACGCGCCGCGCCCGCGCCCGCGCGGCCGCACAGGAAACCGCGCAGGCGAACAACAAGGCCAGCCTCGCCCAGGAGTTCCGTGACACCTGCGCGACCACGGTTGCGGGGATCGCCGGCGACCTGCCCGCACTGGAGCAGGTCGTCCATGCGAGGGCAGCGGCGGTGGACGCGGTGACTCGTGAGCGAGACCGGGTGGGGCGTACGGCGTCCCGGGCGCGACTCACCCTGCCCGACTCCGCGAGCTCGTTCGCCCAGTGGCAGGACGAACTCATCACCCTCCGCAGCGGAATCGACGTCGCCGAGGCGAACCGCGAGCTGGGCCTCGTCGTCTCCCGCCGCAACGATCTCGCCACGCGGGAGCGGGAGCTGCAGCGCGAGCTGCGTGTCCTTGGCCAGCAGCAGTCGAACCTCGGATCGAGCCTGCTCGACGTCCGCAGCCACCTCTGCCGGGCCCTCGGCGTGGACACCGGGCGGCTCCGGTTCGCCGGCGAACTCATCGACGTCGCCGAAGAGTACGCCGGCTGGCAGGGCGCCATCGAACGGGTTCTGCGCCCGCTGGCCCAGACCCTCCTTGTCCCCGACGACCTCTATCGCGGGCTCGCCGCGGAAGTCGATGCGACCTGGCTGAAGACCCGCCTCGTGTACGCGAGGCTGATCGAGCCCCGTGGCGACGACCGGGGGCGCCCGGAGCGCTCGGACGCCTCGCTGCTGAATCGCATCAGCGTGGCGGAGGGCGAGCAACACGCGTGGCTGTGGCACCGGCTGTGCGAGGCGTACGACTATGACTGTGTCGACACGGTCGACGCCTTCGCCTATTCCACGAAGGCGGTCACCGCGGCCGGGCAGGTCAAGCATGCAACCAATCGCTACGAGAAGGATGACCGTCATCGCATCGACGACCGCACGCGTTGGATCCTCGGGTCGACCACGACCGCGAAGAGGGAGGCCCTCGAGGCAGCTCTCGCCGACACCCAGGCCGATCTGACCGCTGCCGACGCTGAGCTCGCCCGGGCCCAGAACGCACGCGATCACCAGCGCGATCTGGCCGGCATCATCGACGAGCTCCTTGAGGTGTCATGGCCGTCTGTGGATCTGACGAGTGCAGAGGCAGCGCTCGACCAGGCTCGGGCAGTCGTCGCCGATCGGCGTCGTGCCAGCACCGAACTGTCCCACGCGACCGCCGAGCTCGAACGCGCCGTCGCGCTGCTCGCTTCGGCCCAGGCGGCGACCCGTCGCTGTCACACCGAACAGACCAATGCGGAGCAGCGGGTCGCCGAGGGTGAGAAGCAACTCGCGGGGTGGCGTGACGACCTCGGCCACCGAGAGCCCGTGCCCGATGCCGTGGCTGAGACGCTGGCCGCCGACTGGGGACTCACGGAATCAGCGTCGGAGTTCGACGACGCCGTCGCGCGAGCGGGACGAGGCATCGGCGAGCGACGACTCGCGGAGCAGAACCGCAGGTCCGGCGCCGAGAACCGCGCCGGCCGCGTCATGCAGGCCTATCGTTTCGGCTGGGCCGAGCGTTCAGCAGACCTGGCGCCCGAGATGGCGTACGCCGACGAGTTCCTCGCCCGCCTGCGCGAACTCGAGGAGGACGGCCTCCCTGCGTTCGAGGAACGCTTCTTCGACATGCTCCAGTCGCAGTCCCGCAACAACGTCGGCCAGCTGGCCCGTCAACTGCGTACGGCGCGGCGCGAGATTCGCACCCGCATCGATCCCATCAACGAATCGCTGCTGCGCAGTCAGTTCGCTCCCGGCCGCTTCCTCCAGGTGAAGGTGGTGGATCGCATCCTGCCGGCCGTCGCTGACTTCCTGGCCGAACTCACAGCCATCACCACCGACTCCCTCGAGGACGTCCAGTCCTTGCCCGACGAGGCCGAGGGCCGGCGCGCCGCAGAGGTGCGCTTCGATCGCATGAAGGCCCTCCTCGATCGTCTGGCCTCCCAGGAATCCGCCGATGTCGTGTGGCGACGGCAGGTTCTCGACACCCGTCAACACGTCGAGTTCGTGGCGCGGGTCGTGGACGCCGACGGCGTGGAGACGGACGTGTTCACCGATTCCGGCGGTCTGTCGGGAGGAGAGCGTCAGAAGCTGGTGACCTTCTGCCTGGTCGCTGCGCTGCGCTACCAGCTCGCGCGAAACGGCGCGCCGTGGCCGGAGTACGCGTTGGTCGTGCTCGACGAGGCCTTCGACAAGACCGACCCGAGCTTCACGCGCGCCGGGCTGGAGGTCTTCCGCGAGTTCGGATTCCAACTGCTGCTCGCCACCCCAATGAAGATGCTGCAGACGCTGGAGGACCACGTCGGCGGGGCGGCGGTCGTCTCGATGGACGCCGACCACCACTCGCGGCTGTCGGTGCTGACCTTCGACGACGGCGATGGGGAGGAACTCCCGCCACCTCCTCCGTCCAGCGCCCAGGACGCTCTGCTGTGAGGACGGTCGACGACGTACGCGCGCTTGCGGCCTCGCGCTATCGCAGCCGGAAGGGGGAGTGGCTGGCCAGTGACGACCCCGCTTCCGAGGAGTGGACGCTCCCCCTGCACCCCCCGACCGAGCATGAGGTCATCGTCGATCCTGACGGGGCATCGCGATGGCTGGCGTCGTGGCGGAGCGTCGAACGCCGATCGGGGCTGACAGTCACCTGGGAACGGCGGCGGTGGGCGACGCTCGGACCCCAGTCGGTGCCCGTCCGCCTGAGCGTCGCCGGCGTGCCCCCGGTCGCCACGCTCGCCGGCCGCGCCGACGAGTGGGCGCGCCTCACGGCGTACGCGGGGTCGCTGCGGGCGGACTGGCCGGGCGCGGCGTACCTGTCGGACGGGCTCGGGGCCTCAGCGGGCAGACTGGCGAAACTGTCACCGAAGGAACTCGAACGACTCACCACGGTGACCGGGTGGTTGCTGTCCAATCCCCACGCACACCTGCGCCCACGTGAGCTCCCCATCCCCGGTGTCGACACCAAGTGGTTGGAACGCCATAGGCGTCTGGTGGACTCGCTCGTCGCGGCGATCTCCGGCAGCGCGGGAGCTGACCTGATCTCGGAGGCACAGCGCTTCCGCGTCCGTGTGCTGGACGATGCGCTCGCGGAAGTCGGGGGGCTTCGTGACCTCACGGCGACGGTTGAGGAGCTCGACCGGTGGGGCGTCAGTCCGCGCCGTGTGTTGATCGTCGAGAACCTCGCGTCCCTTGCGTCCCTCCCACCCATGGCCGGGACCATCGCCGTGCATGGACGAGGATATGCGGTGACGCAGCTCGCCCGGATTTCCTGGGTGGCAAAGAATCCCGTCACCTATTGGGGCGATCTCGACAGTCACGGATTCGCCATCCTCGGACGATGTCGTGACGTCCTTCCCCAGACCCGGTCGGTGTTGATGGATCGGTCCACGCTCCGCGAGCACGCGGACCTGACCGTCCCGGAGCCCAGCCCGTATCGCGCCTCCGTGGCGGGCCTGACCGCCGAGGAAGCGGCCACGCTGTCGCTGTTGCGCGAGCATGACCTGCGGCTTGAGCAGGAACGACTCGATCTGCGGGGCGCTCACAGCGCACTGCTGAGCAATCTCACCTCCGGCTGACAGTTCAGCCGCCCGATAACATCGCGAACCAGGTCTGGAAGCGCGGACACATCTCGAGGACATCGTCGAGGTCATGGCCGACGAGGATGTCAATACCGTCCTGCGCTTTGCGATACCCCCGGAGCACCTGTGCCACCCGCTTGGAGGGCGCGGACTCCGGACCGTCATTCACGGCTTCGGCGCTTCCGGCCTCCTGAATATGCGCGCGAACCTTTCGGGAGCTCGAGAGTCTCCCCACACGTCAGCCTGACGACTCGCGGCCGCTATGACGAGGGTCTCAAACTCGTGCACCATCACGAAGGGGGTGACCTTGGTCGACACCTCTCTTCGAATCCCCTGCTCACGCAGGTCGGCACAACTGGCGGCCCTGTGACCACCCTGCGGATGGCACTTCGCTGCCGGAGCGTCAGACGGATACGCATAAAAGTCGATCATGGTGGTGACCATGTCCCAATGTGACTCGGCGGACAGCCTCTGCAGCTTCTCCCGGTACCCCCTCCATGTGCCGCCACCGCGATGTGCACCGCCCGCGGTGCGCTTGGTATGAACGATGATCGGCGTGAGCCAGACTGCCTGCCCCAGATGGGGCGCAAGCACCCGGCTGATAAATGCTTCCTCTGTCTGGCCCTCCACGAGGATGGCCACGTGGCGGGTCACCGCCGCACCGCCGGCGACCCCGGGGGTTGCGGACGTCCGCCCAACAGGTTCATCTCCCACAACTCGCCGAGGGAGTAGTCCTCCAGCCACGCCCCCAGTTCGGCACTCTCCGGACGCCGAACCGTCGTCGCCCCCAGATCCCGCGCCACGATGGCCACCTCGTCGACACTGAACTGTCCCAGCAAGGTGACTGATTGGGTTGCTGCCACGATCCGGCGCCCCTGTGCGGCCTCGTGCAGGAGGTCTGCGAGTTGGTGGATCGCGAAGGGATGGAGCCCCAGTTCGGGTTCGTCGAGGACAATAGTGGCCGGGGCGTTCGGCTGCTGGAGGAGCGTGGCCAGGCAGATGAAGCGCAAGCTCCCCGAGCTCAGAGCCGATCCAGGGAACGTGACGTCCATACCCTTCTCGCGCCAGCGCAGTAACACGCTTTCCCCGTGGGGCTCCAGGACGAAATCGTCAAAGAATGGCGCGACAGCCCTGATAGACCGCACAACGCGCTGGTATCGCACTGGCTGTTGCGTACGCATGGACAGCAGGACCGCGGCAAGATTCCGTGCATCCCCGTGCAGAGTCACATCGTCAGCAAGCGCGGCGCGGCGCAGAGGCGGGGCATCGGCACTCGTGTCGTCGAAGTGGAACACCCGACAGTCTGAGAGCACGTCAAGCACGTACTGATTGGCCGGATGCTCCCCAGCCGCCGCCTTGAGGCGTGATTCCCGACCCAGACCGAGGGGTCGATCATAGGGGTGGGGATACTTGTCGAGTTGATGCATGAGCGTCGTCTCGTCAAGCAGGGCCGTGTCGTCGGAGGCCGACGTCAGCGCTACTCGATACCCATTGCGGATTGGTCCTGTAAACGTCTCCTGCGTCTCCCCCCAGACGTCCAGGATGATCGTGTCGGCATCCTCGCCACGCACCCCTCGGTGCAACTGCGCCGCCAACCCGCCGCCCCTCAGTATCTCCGCCTGGAGCGTCCCGTCTACGATCCGCCCGAGAATTTCGAGCGCGGCGATGAGGTTGCTCTTCCCCGACCCGTTTGCTCCCACCAGTAGGGTCACTTCGCTGGTCAGGGGGAGCTCGAGGTCGCGGATCGATCTGAATCCGCGCACTCGGAGCGAAGCGAGTGGGATGGTCATGGGCGTCATCGTAGTTCGTGTCCTACTCCGCCGACCGGTCCGCCAACTTCAGCCACACCACACCGCCGATGATCACCGCGAGCCACAGGCCCTTCGCCGGCGTCATCGTCTCCGCGAAGAACACCGGCCCCAGTGCGGCCGCGCCGACCGCGCCGATGCCGGCCCACACCGCATAGCCGATGCCGACATCGATGCCCTTCAGGGCCACACTCAGGCAATAGAGCGTCAACAGGAAGAACACGATCGCCACGAGCGACCAGGTGAGCACGGTAAAGCCGCGACTTCCGCCGACCGACAGGGCATAGCCGACCTCGAAGACTCCGGCGAGCAGCAGCACGGTCCACGAACGCGCGGCGGACGGGGCGGGCTGAACAGACGGGGACATCGAAGTTCCTTCCAAGACAGGGTTTTCCGGGCGCGTGCTCATGCGGAACCGCTCAACTGCAGGCCGACCACGCCGCCGATGACGAGCGCGATCCCGACGGCCTTGCGCCAGTCGATGCGCTGGCCGAACAGCAGCGCGCCCAGCACGACGATCCCGACGCCGGAGACCGACGTCCAGATCGCATAGCCCACGCCCACGTCGAACGTGAGCAGCGCCAGGCTGAGGAAATAGGTGCCGATGGCGCCGGACACCAGCGTGGCTGCGGTCCAGCCGCGGTGGGCGAAGCCCTGCGCCTTGCCGGCGGCGATGGCGACCGCGATCTCGAAGATCACGGCGATGCCGAGGAAGAGCCAACTCATGGTGATTCCTTTCAGCCGGCACCCCCCACGGGCGCGGCCCGACCATGGTGGAACTTCACACCGGTGTGAAGTGCAAGCATGGAGCCATGCGCATCGGTGAACTGGCGGAGGAGAGCGGCGTGAGCGCGCGATCGCTGCGCTACTACGAGGAACTGGGCCTGATCCGGGCAGCGCGCACGGCCGGCGGCTGGCGCGACTTCGACGAGGCGTCGGTCGAGCGCGTGATCATGATCCAGCACCTGCTGGCCGCGGGCCTGTGCGGCGTGACGATCGGGGAGCTACTCCCGTGCCTCGAGGCTCCGCCCGAGGAACGGACCGGTGTGATGGAACGCCTGCTGGCGCAGGAGGTCGAGCGGCTGGAGGCGAAGCGGCGCGACCTCGACCGCGAACTCGACACGCTGCGGGCGCTGCAGCGGGAGGCGTGAGGGATCCAGGCGCTCGCAGCCTCGCCTGACTGAACCACGATGCGCATGCGCCCTCACTCCTCGGGCACCCTCCCCACCTGCTTCGCCGGCACGCCGACCACGATCGTCCTCGCCGGAACGTCCTTCGTGACGACCGCCCCGGCCCCGACCACCGCACCGTCCCCGACCGTCACGCCCGGCATCACGGTGACATTGGCGCCGAACCAGACGCCCTTCCCGATCACGACCCGAGCGGGGTGCATGTCGGCCCGGCGACTGGGCGCCATCTCGTGGTTCAGCGTCGTGATCACGGCGTTGTGGCCGATCAGGCAGCCGTCGCCGATCTCGATGCCGCCCTGGTCCTGGAACCTGCAGCCGCTGTTGACGAAGACGTCCTCGCCGAACGTGATGTTCTTGCCGAAGTCGGCCGTGAACGGCGGGAACAGCCGAAAGGATTCGGGCACCTCGCGCCCGGTCAGCTCGCTCATCAACGCCCGCACCTCGTCGGGTGAGAGATAGCGACCGTTGAGGTCGGCGGTGATCCGGATCGACTCCTGGCTGGCCGCGTGCATGGCCTCGTGGTGGGGCGATCCACCGGGGATCGTCTCGCCTGCGTTCAGGGCATCGAGGAGGGCATCGAGCCCGGGAATGTCAGCCATGGAGCCACGATAGGCGTCCCGCTCTGATCTCAGACGCCGCCATCGATGCACAATCAGCGGGAACATCTGGCGCTCCGGTGCATCTGACCCTGTACAAGCACCCACAAACGAAGGAGAGAACGATGAAGTCGCACGCGAAGATCGCTCTGGCCGCCGCTGGTGCCATCGCCCTGACGGGCACTGCCGTGGGCACCGCCCAGGCGTCCGTCACCCCGGAGACCGGCGTCGTGGTCGGCACAGGCTCGGACGGGCTCAACGTCCGGTCCACCCCGGCCAGCACGAGCGCGACCGTGGACAACTATCCCGAAGGTGTCCGGATGTCCCTGGACTGCTCGAGCGAGGGCACTGACGTCCTGGGCGAGACCACCTGGTTCAAGCTGGTCCCGTTCGACGGCCAGGACCGATGGGTCTCCGCCAAGTTCGTGAAGATCCTCGACCGCGTCCCCGAGCCCTGCGCCCGCTGACGCAATGAACGACACTGCGGCCGATCTCGGAATCCCGAGGTCGGCCGCGGTTCTCTGTTCCGGATTCAAGGGTGCAGATCACCGGGCCTACTCACCCGACGATCGCCATCTGTGTCAGCCGCCCGTCCGCCGAACATGAGGATCGCCGGTCATACTCACCCAGCGATCTGCATGCGCGCCCGCCACGATGCGGAGTCCGACGGGCGAGGGGATGTTCTACCGTCAAGGTAGAATCGCTGCATGGCCACCATGAACATCAAGGATCCCCTGGTCCACGAGCTCGCCCATGAGCTCGCGACCCTGCGCGGCTCCAGCGCCACCGCTGCCGTCCGCGCGGCGCTCGAGGAGGCTCTCGACCACGAGCGCCACCGTCACATCGACCGTCCCTCGGCCCTCCGCGCGCTGCAGGACTCCGCCCGATCCACGAGCGACCAGTGGCTGACCGACGATGACCTCTACGACACCGACGGACTTCCACGATGATCATCGACACATCCGCAGCGGTGGCCATGCTCCGCGACGAGCCGGAGAGCGCGGACTTTCTCGCGGCCATCGAATCGAGCCCGGTGGTGCGGATGTCTGCCGCCTCCGTGCTCGAGTTGGCGATCGTCACCACCTCGAGCGGACCTGCGCTGGTCGATGACTTCCTCCATGCGATGGGCGTCCGGGTCGTCGCCGTGGACGCGGAGCACCTCAGGTGGGCCCGCCACGCCCATCACCACTTCGGACGCGGTTCGGGCTCACCCGCACGGCTGAACTTCGGAGACTGCCTGGCGTACGCGGCGGCTCGCGCCACCGAGGAACCCCTGCTGTACAAAGGAAATGACTTCATCCACACCGACGTGCGACGAGCACTCTGAACAGGAGATCACCGTGGCCGAGCTGTCCAACAAGAAGCGTGACGAGCTGAAGAAGTCCGACTTCGCCTACGTCGACTCCGACGGTGGGGAGCACCTGCCGATCCACGACGAATCCCACGTGCGCAACGCCGCCGCCCGCTTCAACCAGACGAAGTTCGAGTCGGCCGACGCGAAGAAGAAGGCCGCGAAGGCGATCGTCGCCGCGGCGAAGAAGCACGACATCGAACTGGCTGACGACGACGCGGTGGTCGAGGCCGCAGGCTGAGCCTCACCCCTCCGCCAGCAGTCTCCTGATCTCGTCGGGGTCGAGCATCGCCGTTCCCTCGCCACTGAGCAGGTTGTCGGCCAACGCCTTCTTGCCGTCCTGCAGCCGCACGACCTTCTCCTCGATCGTGTCGGCCGAGACGAGGCGATAGACGTTGACGGGCTTGGTCTGGCCGATGCGATGGGTGCGGTCGACCGCCTGGCTCTCGACCGCAGGGTTCCACCAGGGGTCGAGCAGGAAGACATAGTCGGCCTCGGTCAGGGTGATGCCGACGCCACCCGCCTTCAGGCTGATCAGGAAGACGTCGGATCCACCCGCGCGGAACCGGTCGATCACCTGGTCACGCCCCAGCGTCGAGCCGTCGAGGTAGTCGTGGGTCAACCCTGCGGCGGTCAGCTGTTCCCGCAGCACCGCGAGATGACTGGTGAACTGGCTGAAGACCAGCACGCGGTGGCCCTCCTCGCGCAGTTCGCCGAGTTGTTCGAGCAGATAGGACGCCTTCTCACTCGGCCGGTCGGGCTCGCCCAGGTTGCCGGCCAGCTTCCGCAGCCGCATCAGGCTCGCGAGGATCTCCACCTTGTTGCGCCCCTCGTCGTCGGCGAGGAGCCCCAGCACGACCTGACGCTCGCGGTCGAGCAGCTTGCGATAACGCAGCGCGTCATCGCGGCCCAGCTCGATCGCCACGACCTGCTCGATCTTCGGCGGCAGCTCGGTCGCCACCTGATCCTTCGTCCGCCGCAGGATGAACGGTGACAATCGCCGGCGCAGGGCCTGCAGCGCACCGCTGTCACGATCGGTCTCGATCGGCCGGCGGATCGTCTGGTTGAACTCCTTCAGCGGCGGGAGCGCGCCGGGCGCCACGAGTTCCATGAGCGACCACACGTCGACCAGCGAGTTCTCGACCGGCGTGCCGGTGACGGCCACGGTGAACGAGCGGTCCAGCCGACGGATGGCGCGATGGAGCCGCGTCGCGGGGTTCTTCACGGCCTGGGCCTCGTCGATCACGACGCCCGACCAGAGGTGGGCCGCGTACGCCTCGGCGTCGAGGCGCAGGAGGTGATGGGAGGTCACCACCACGTCGGGGTCGCCGGCCACCGGGTTGGCGTCGCCCAGCTTGGAGGTGATCATGTGCACCGTGAGGGAAGGCGCGAACGCCCGCGCCTGGTCGACCCACGTGCGCAGCACCGAGCGCGGCGCGACGATCAGCACCGGCGGCTCACCGTGGGCGCGACGGCGCGCGATCGCGCTCAGCACCTGGAGGGTCTTCCCGAGTCCCATGTCGTCGGCGAGGATGCCGCCCATGCCGGCGTCCCAGCGCGCGGTCAGCCACCGGAACCCCTCCAACTGATAGTCGCGCAGAATCGCCTGGATCGGCTCCGGCGCCTCCAGTTCGCGCCGGTCGGAGCCGGTGAGCGCGCCCACCCGCTCGGTCCACCCCGGCGCCTGCTGGCGCGATTCACCCAGCTCCTGCAGCCGCTCCCACAGGTCGAGCCGCTGGCGGGCCACGCGTACGCGTTCGTCGACCTCGAACGCCGCGGCCTCGCGCAGCAGGTCGCGCAGGCGATCCATCTCGTCGGTGCGCAGGTCGACGTAGCGCCCGTCGTCGAGCACGAGCAGGTCCTGGCCGGTGGCGAGGGATCGGATCAGCACGGCCATGGGCACCGGGGTGCCGTCGACGCTCAACTCGACGGCGAGGTCGAACCAGTCGCGGTCGTCGGTGTCGTCGACGTCCCAGACGATCTGGGTGTCGTCGGCCGGTGCATACGCCAGCGCGTCCCCGACGACCTCGAGCACGGTCTCGGGGTCGGCCTCGAGCAGCGGCGCGACCTCGAGCCCGAACACGCAGCTCTCGACCGGGTCGAGCACCCGCTCACCGGGGGCGATCCACCCGCCCAGCGCGGGGTGGTCGTCGAGCAGCCGAGCGCGGAGTTCCTCGCGCAGGGGGTCGCGGCCCGGCGCGGCATCGCCGAACGGGCGGCGTTCGCCGTCACGGTCCCACCACCAGGTGAGGGCCGCACCCTCGGCGCCCCGGCCGGCATAGACCGCCACCAGCACCACCGGGCCGCTCTCGTCGGCGGTCTGGACGACGATCCGCGTCCGCTCCCGCAGGCCCGGCAGGAAGTCGCGCACGAAGACGTCGGCCTCGCTGTCGGGAATCTCGAGGGGGCCGTCCTCCACCAGCCGCGCCGCGACCGGGTCGCAGTCGACCGGCGCGAGGACGAGCCCGCCCTCGACCTGGGCCAGGACCGAGTGAGGGGGTTGGCCGAAGAACGCATAGTCGTCGGGTTGCCAGGGGGCGACGACCTCCGGGCGGAGCTCCAGACCGCCGTCGCGCACCAACGTGGGGACGATCGCGAGGCCTGCGTCGGGACGGATCGAGACCACACCCATGCGGCCCCGTTCGTCCTCGGTGTCGACGACGACGCCGGCCTCGCCGGCCGCCCGGATCAGGTCCCACAGGCGCGGGTTCAGCGCGTCGATGGGCACCCGGTCATACAACGGGAGCCGGGGCAGATGGGACAGGACGAGGTTCACCTGATCGGGATCGAACCGGGTGCCGCGATGACCGGACATGACATCGCGCCACGCGACCGTCTTGTTCCAGCCACCCTTCTTGGTGCGCAGGCCGGGGCGGAGCACCACGCTCGCACCCATCGCGTGCACGTGGACCGAGAAGACCAGCCCGAGCGGGGCGATGTGGTCGTTGCCGGTGGTCATGAGGCTGTCCATCGCAGGGCGCCAGTCGCGCGCGGACTGCTCGGTGAGGATCGCCCGCAGCGCGGCGGCCCCGTGGGCACAATCGGGCTGGTCGCACGAGCACCGGACGGTGCCGCCGTAGCCCGGATGGTCGAACCACACGGTCACCCCTTCGACGGGGAATCGCACGGTCGCGTGCATCTCCCGCGGCCAGGACAGGAGGGGCCGCGACAATCCGGCCAGGGTCTCGTCGGCGCGTCCCCACTCCGGAAGCCGCAGGGACAGGTTGTGGGCCGGGATGAACCAGCCGGGCGGCAGATCGGTGCGGCGATCAGCTTCGGCATAGAGGGCGTTGATCTCCTTGATCCTGTTCAGTCGCTCCAGTTGCTGTTGGCGCAACTGTTCTTCCACGCGCGCGACCTCGTCGGGGCGATAGGAGAAGTCGTCGGGGGAGCCGGAAAAGAAGGGGTGGGAACCGGTCATGCGCCAAGGCTGCCAGAGGCCTCCGACAATTCTGTGGCGGTCACTTCGAGCCCTCGGAATACTGGGCCCATGACCGCCCCCGATCCCGACTGGGAGTCCCGCGTCGCCGACTTCTGGGCCACCGCCGACTTCGACGACCGCGAGGGCGCCGTCGCCCGCATGCGCGACCTCGCCGCCGAGCGCGGCCCCCACGACGCCGACGCGCGGTTCGAGCTGGGCGGCGCGTACGACTCCGCAGGGTTCGAGACCGATGCCCAGACCGAGTACGCGGCCGCGCGCGCCCTCGGCCTGACCGGCGCCCGCCTGGCCCAGCTGAACATCCAGCAGGGCTCGACCCTGCGCAACCTCGGCCGCCTCGACGAGGCCATCGCGATGCTCGAGGCGACCGAGCCCGACCCCTCGATCGGCGACGCCCGTGCCGTCTTCCTCGCCCTCGCGCTGCGTGACGCAGGTCGCCCCGACGAGGCCCTCCGCCTCTGCATCGAGGCGCTCGTCCCCCACCTCCCCCGCTACCAGCACTCGGTCGCCGCGTACGCCCGCGCCCTCACCGAACCCGACACCGAATAGGGGCCCCCGCGTACCGTTTCCCCATGGACGCCCCGCGCCGGACCACAACCCCCACAGCCACTCCGGCGCGCCTCGGCCTCGCCGCCGGCGCAGTGACGATCGGCGTCTCCGAGCTCCTCGCAGGCGCCCTGCTCCGCATGGGCTGGGCCAGCGGCACCCCCTCGCCGCTCGACGCCCTCGGCGGCGCGTTCGTCGACCGCACGCCGCCGTGGCTGAAGGACTCCGCGATCGGCCTGTTCGGCACGTGGGACAAGGTCGCCCTGTTCGTCGGAATCGCTGTGGTGCTGGCGATCCTGAGCAGCGCGATAGGCCTCCTGGCCGCCCGATCGCGTCTCGTCGGGATCGCCGCTGTCGCCCTGTTCGTCGCCATCGCGATCGCCGCCGTGCTGTCCCGACCCCACGCCGCACCCATCGACGCCGGGGCGGTCCTGCTCGGCGGCGCGGCCGGCGCGCGCCTGCTGTGGCGCTGGTTCGGGCCGGCCCCCGAACACGCCACACCGACCACGCCCGCGGCCATGTCCATGACCCATCACATGTCGCGCCGCGCCCTGACCGGCTTCGCGGTCGGCGCGGTGGTCGCCACCGCGGTCGGCCGCGCGTCGGCCGGCGGCGCCCGCGCCGTCGAACTGGCCCGCGCCGCGTTCCGCCGACCGAAGGTCGCCGCGCCGGTCACCGTCCCCGCCGGCGCGGAGGTCGGCGTACGCGGGGTGACGCCGTTCATCGTGCCGAACGCGCAGTTCTATCGCATCGACACCGCCCTGTCCGTGCCGCAGGTCGACCCCGCCGAGTGGTCGCTCAAGGTCACCGGCATGGTCGACCGCGAGGTCACGATCGACTGGGAAACCCTGATGAGCAAGCCGATGCAGGAGGCCATGGTCACCCTCATGTGCGTCTCCAACGAGGTCGGCGGCAAGCTCAACGGCAACGCGGTCTGGACCGGTTGGCCGGTGCGCGAACTGCTGCGCGAGGCCGGCGTACGCCCGGGCGCCGACATGGTCCTGTCGCGCAGCATCGACGGTTTCACCGCCGGCACCCCACTGGAGGCGATGACCGACGACCGCAACTCCCTGATCGTCGTGGCCCAGAACGGCGAGCCGCTGCTCCCCGAGCACGGCTTCCCCGTGCGCCTGGTCGTGCCCGGCCTCTATGGCTATGTCAGCGCCACCAAGTGGGTCACCGAACTCAAGGTGACGCGGTTCGCCGACGACGAGGGCTATTGGACCCCGCGCGGCTGGTCGGCGCTCGGCCCGGTGAAGACCAACTCCCGCATCGACGTCCCGCGCCGAGGCGACGGCGTGCCCGCCGGCACCGTGGCCGTCGCCGGTGTCGCCTGGGCCCAGCACCGCGGCGTGACCGGCGTACAGGTGAAGATCGACGACGGCCCGTGGCAGGACGCCCGGCTCGGCGCCGAGGCCAACGTCGACACGTGGCGCCAGTGGGCGTACGCGTGGGACGCGACCCCGGGGTGCCACCAGATCACGGTGCGCGCGATCGACGCGACCGGTGAGCCGGAGACAGAGGCCATCGCGGCGCCGGCGCCCGACGGCGCGAGCGGCCACCACGCGATCACGGTGACGGTGGCCTGACCGCCCTCCCCTGACCGCCCCCCTGACCGCCCTCCCCTGACCCCCCTCCTGACCGCATGGTCCGCCCACCTCGGGGGCGAGTAGCGTGGATTCCTTGGGGAACGACCAACCCCGCAGCACCACAGCGAGAACCATCCTGAGGAGGAACCATGCGCACCACCGTCATGTACGCCCCCGGAGACGTCCGCGTCGAGGACCGTCCCGACCCGAAGATCGAGCAGCCCACCGACGCGATCGTCCGCGTCGTGCGTGCCTGCGTCTGCGGGTCCGACCTGCACCCCTATCACTCGATGGAGAAGTCCGACGAGGGCGCGACGATGGGCCACGAGTTCATCGGCGTCGTCGAGGAGACCGGCTCCGACGTCGCCAAGGTGGCCGAGGGCGACTTCGTCATCGGCCCCTTCGCCTTCTCCGACAACACCTGCTCCATCTGTCGCGACGGCTTCCAGACCGCGTGCCCCCACGGCGGCTTCTTCAGCGCCGCCCAGGCCGAGGCGCTCCGCGTGCCGCAGGCCGACGGCACCCTGGTGAAGACCGCACAGACCGACGACGAGGACACCCTCAAGTCGCTCCTCACGCTGTCCGACGTCTTCCTCACCGGCCATCACGCCGCCTTCATGGGCCGCGTCGAGACCGGAAAGTCCGTCGCCGTGATCGGCGACGGCGCCGTCGGCCTCTCGGCCGTCCTGGCCGCCAAGCGCCTCGGCGCCGAGTAGATCATCCTCATGGGGCGCCACACCTCCCGCACCGACCTCGGCCGCGAGTTCGGCGCCACCGACGTGGTCGCCGAGCGCGGCGACGAGGGCATCGCCAAGGTCAAGGACCTCACCGGCGGCGAGGGCGTCCACGTCGTGCTCGAGGCGGTGGGCCACATGCCCGCGTACGAGCAGTCGATCGGCGTCGTCCGCTCCGGCGGGGTGATCAGCCGCGTGGGCGTCCCGCAGTACGAGGACGCGCCTGTGGGCTTCGCCAGCCTGTTCGGCCGCAACATCACGCTGACCGGCGGGCCGGCGCCCGTGCGGGCTTACCTCGAGGAGTTCATCCCCGAGGTGCTCGACGGCCGGCTGAACCCCGGCAAGGTGTTCGACCGGGTCATGGCCCTCGACGAGGCGCCGGAGGCCTACAGGCTCATGGACGAGCGCAAGGCGCTCAAGGTGATGCTCAAGCCCTGAGCGGGCGTCCAACTGGCGAAATCCCCGGCCCGGGCCCGACCCGCGGTCGGGGATCGCTGCCAGCATGAGCCGGGTCACACCCCTCGACCCAAGGTGATCCCGTGAAGCGTTCCGCGCTGCTCCTCTCCACCGCCCTGTGCACCGCGCTCGCGGTGACCCAGGCCCCGCTCGCCCACGCCGAGCCGGAGGGCGTGACCTACGGTGTGCCGACCCGCGGCCTGACCTCGGAGTCCCAGCTGGACAAGGAGATGCAGCGCCTGGGCAGGAAGGGCGTCGAGACCAGCGTCGTCGGCCGCTCCAACGAGGGCCGCCCCCTCTGGCTCGCCACTGTCGGCCACGGCCCTCGGACGATCCTGATCACCGCGCAGCAGCACGGGAACGAGCCCCACGGCAGCGAGGCCGCGCTCGACCTCCTGCGCACGCTGTCCACCGGCAACTCGCCGGCCCAGCGCCGGCTGCGTGACGCGGTGACCGTCCACGTCATGCCGCGCGTCAACCCCGACGGCGCGGCCCACAACTGGCGCCAGAACTTCGACCCCGAGTGCGCGGAGGCGGTCCGCGACTGCACCCCCGGCCGCGGCATCGACCCGAACCGCTGGCACGACCCCAGCGTCCCGGACGCCGCCGTGCCGGCGCCCGAGACCCGCGCCGTACGCGAGGTCCACCGCCGCGTCCGGCCCGACCTCATGCTCGACGTGCACGGCCAGCTCAGTTATGTCACCGACGGCCTCGAGCAGATCACCGCCAGCGTCGCGTGGCCCAACCTGCGACCCGACGACCTCACGCCCGAGCGCCGGGCCGCCACCGACACCGCCAAGCGCGCGTCGGCACTGATCGCCGATGCCATCCACGCCGAGCGCGGCGTCGTGACCCAGTTCCCGCTCGGCGACGGCGGCCTGCTCACCGCCCGCAACGCGTACGCCTGGCTCGGCACGCCCACCGTCCTCATCGAGCAGCGCTCCGACTCCGGCCAGCGCGACCTGCGGACGCTCGTCAAGGAGGCGCACGCCGCGATGCTGGCCGTCGTCACCGGGGCGGCCGACGGATCGCTGGACGACATCGACCCGGCCCGCGCCGACGCCCTGCCCGAGCGCGGGCTGGCGGTCGGACCCGAGAAGCCCCACCTGCCGCAGGCGTGCGCCTCCACGGAACCCGCCGGCCCGGGGCGCATCGAGGTCCGCACCCAGTCGGTGCTGGAGCTGGTCACCGCCCACGAGACCCGCGTCCGCGCGAAGGACAGCGGGTTCGCCCAGCCGACCCGCGAGCAGGCCTGCGCGTTCGGGGACGCGTACGCCGCCCTGCAGCGCGGCGAGGTCGAGCGAGCCGCAGGACAGGTGGCCGCGTACGGCTATGGCGTCGTCCGCCTGCACGACCCCGTCACCTCGCGCGACCACCTGGCGCTGGTCGAGGATGCGGGCGGCACCAGCGAGTATGCGCGGGGCTGGGGCCTGTTCGTCCACTCCCCCGCCGGGACGAGCACCGCGACGGTGGCGGCGACCTATCCGAAGTCGGCGACGTTCTCGGCCCGCGCGGCGGCCCAGTTCTTCGACCGCGCCGACGCCCAGGGCCTGCTGGTGTCGGGCTCCCACCGCGAGGCGACGCGCGCCGACGCCGACAGCTATGAGCCCGCCAACCCGACGGTCGCGAGCGAGAGCGCGCTGCGCCGCGTGTCGATCGCCGCGGTCGACCCGGGCGAGGTCGCGCTGCAGATCCTCGGCACGAGCGAGGCGAGGTCGTCGCTGACCTCGGGGACCGTGCCGCCGTCCGACCTCGCGCGCCGCGTCGACGACCGGCTGGACGCGAGCGGCCTGCCCACCTGCCTGTACGCCGAGGACGCCTGCACCGACCTCGGCTCGACCGGCAGCCTGCTCGTGCAGGACGCTCGGGCGGAGGGGGCGCAGGCCCTGGTGGTCCTGCCGACCTATGACATCCGGCGACTGAAGGTGAACCGCGAGAGGCTGGCGGAGGCGCTGGTCGGCGCGCTGGGCTGAGGCGTACGCAAGGTCAGGCGGCCTGCAGCAGTCGTGCGCTGGCGCGGGCGGCCGTGGTGAACGCGGCCGGATCGTCGGTCACGGTGGCGCACACCTGCGCGCCCTCATAGAGCTGGTGGATCGCCTCTCCGGCCTCGGCCGAGCCAGCCGCCTCGACGAACAGGGCGCGCATCCACGCCTTCTCCGCGCGGATCACCGCTACCGCCGCGCTGTCGCCACCACCCAACTCCGCCCAGGCGTTGACGAAGGCACAGCCGCGGCGCTGCTCGCGCGTCCAGTCGGCCGCGATCTCCATGAGGCCAGCGATGGCGGCGGCATGGGACTCGGGGGCTCGCCGGTCCAGCTCGGCCAGGAGGTGGGCCTGCCAGCGGTGCGCCCGCCGACCCAGGTAGGCCGCCACGAGCCCGTCCTTCGACCCGAACCGCTGATAGAGCGTCCGCTTGGTGGTGTCGGCCTGTTGGCAGACGAGGTCCAGGCCGGTCGCGGTGATGCCACCGGCATAGAACAGCTCCTCGGCGGCGTCGAGGATGCGTACGCCCACCGCGGTCGTCATGGGGGCCTCGACGGGGACGAAGCGATCGAATCTCACGGCTCTCCTAGATCGTGGGGTGAAGTCCACTGACAGTATACCGACCAGTATATGTACCTCGATCCATGACTTCAGCAGCGGCCGCGACGATCTATTGGGCCCTCGTGCTGTGCGGCGCCGTGGTGTACGCGGTGGTCGCGTGGCCGCGTACGCGGGCGCATGACCGTGGAGACGGTGACATGCGGGACAGTGGCCCATGGACACAGCCCTCTTCCTCGGCTTCGGCCTCGCGTACGCCGCCCTCCTCGCGTGGGGGCTCATGCTCGCCGCGCGGCACGGGTGGGCGACGCCCGCCAACCTGCCCCTGCTCGTCCTCGCCGGGCTCGTCTACGACAACCTGCTCCTCGGCGCGGGGCGCTGGATCGGCGCCGGGCCGGCGCTCGAGGGACTCAACCTCGCGCGGTTCTGGATCCACGCGCTGGTGACGCCGGTGCTCGTGGCGTGGGCGCTGCACGCGCTGCGCCGGGCGGGGTTCGCGTGGGCGCGCGCGGGCTGGTTCCAGTCGGCCTCGATCGTGGCCGCCGTGGGGCTGGTGGTGGTCGAGTTCCTCACCGAGGTACGCGGCCTCCGGCTCGTCGCGCGCGAGGAGTACGGGGCGCTGTCCTACACCGACGCGCGGCCGGCGTCGGGGCCGCCGATCATGGTGCTGGTGGTGGCGCTGGTGCTGATCATCGTCGGAGCGCTCCTGTGGAAGCGGGTGCGGTGGCCGTGGCTGTTCGCCGGAGCGGTGGTGATGACCATCGGCAGCGCGGTGGAGATCCCGGTCGCGAGCGGGGCGGCCACGAACGCGTTCGAGCTGGTGCTATTGGTCTCGGTGATGCGACGAAGGCGTTCCAGGACAGGGCGGGGCGAGAGCCGGCGCATCATGATGCGTGATGTGGCGCATCGCGATGTAGCCTTGGGTTCATGCGTACGACCGTCAATCTCGATCCCGAGGCCGAGCAGGCCGTGGCCGCCCTCCGGCGCGCCCGGGGGCTCGGCGTCTCGGAGGCCGTGAACGCGCTGATCCGCGAGGGCGCTGCGGCGCCGAGGGTCGACTATGCGTACCACTCGATCGCGTTCGACATGGGGGCACGCCTGCCCCTCGACAAGACCAGCGACGTCCTCGACCTGCTTGACGAGGCCGACCGCTGATGCTGCTCGACGTGAACGTGCTGCTGTACGCGGTGGACCGCAGTTCGCCCGACCACGCCCGCGCCCGCGACTGGCTCTCGGCGGCCCTCACCGGCTCGACTCGGGTCGGGCTGCCCTGGCAGACGATCGGCGGGTTCCTGCGCATCGCGACTCATCCGCGCGTGTTCGACCAACCGTTGACGACGAGCCAGGCCTGGACCGCCGTCGACGGCTGGCTCGCCTCACCGGTGGCCTGGGTGCCGCCCACCAGCGAACGCACGGTCGACATCCTGCGTACGTGGATGCTGCAGGCACGCACCAGCGGGGCGAGGACGACCGACGCCCAACTTGCCGCGCTGGCGATCGAACACGGCGTGCCCGTCGTGTCCACCGACGCCGACTTCGCGGGCTTCCCGGGGGTCGCGTGGATCAACCCGCTGACGCCCACGGGTCGATGAGGCCGATCCCGGTGGCAGCGAAGTCTCTCACGTTGCGCGTCGCCAACTGGTGGCCGCTGGCCTGACAGATGGAGGCGATCATCGCGTCCATGACAGACAGCGGCCTGCCGCTGGCGCGCGCCGCGGCCTGGAGAACGGCGTACGCACGGCTCGCCGGCTCATCGAAGCCGAGCACGCGCCCAGCGAACAATGGCAGGGTCTCGCCCTCCAGCTGATCCCGCAGAATGTGGCGACGGCGCCCGTCAGGGAGAGCCGCAATGCCGTAGCGGAGTTCCGCGAGGGTGATGGTCGTCAGATACAGCGTCTCGAGGTGTTGAGCGTCGAGCCAGGCGACGACGCTGGCCTCGGGAGAGGTCCGGAGCGGCTCGCTCACGACATTGGTGTCGAGGACGATCACTCGAGGCCCAGCGGCTCGTGGGGGGTCCGATCGCGCTCGAACACCAGATCCACCCCGCCCGCTGCGCGGCCGATTCCGGCCAACAGGGAGCCCAGGCGTACGCCGTCCTCGTCGGCGACCGCCTCGTCGAGAATGGCGCGGACCTCCGCCTCGGTGCTGCGACCGGCGCTGGCGGCGCGTGCCTTGAGCGCCCGATGGGTGGCATCGGACAGATTGCGCACGGTGATTGCAGCCATAGCCCCTCCGTACGGTTTGATATCGCTACTGACTCATGATATCAACGCTGCCCCGTCGTCGATCCCGCGGATCTCCTCCCGCGACACACCCTTGTCAGTGCGCGCTCCGGGCTGCAACGATTCCCTTGACTCCCACGGAAGGCCGGCCATGTCCATGCAGCTCAACCCCTACATCACGTTCAACGGCAACTGCACCGAGGCCATGGAGTTCTACGGCCGCGCGCTCGGCGCTGCACCGCAGACCATGACCTTCCGCGACTCCGGCATGGATATCGACGGCGTCATGCACTCCGCCATCGCGACCCCCGACGGGTTCCACATCTTCGCCTCCGACCACGCCGAGGGCATGGGCGACTACACGCCCGGCACCAACGTGCAGGTCAGCCTGTCGGGCGACGACGCGGACGCGCTGCGGGGCTATTGGGACAAACTGTCCGAGGGCGGCAACGTGTTCATGCCGCTGGAGAAGCAGATGTGGGGCGACGTCTACGGCCAGTTCGCCGACCGGTTCGGCATCCTCTGGCACGTGAACATCGCGGGCGACGCGACCTGACTCACGCCTCATCGGCGGTGAGCGGCCTCATGAACATCCCCGAGCCGCTGGAGTGTCGGGTCGAGATCGACGCGGCGCCCGAACGCGTCTGGATACTGGTGCGTGACGTCACGCGGATGCCCGAGTGGAGCCCCTATGTCGACTCCAGTCGACTCAAGGGCGACGAGATCGCCGTGGGCGCCCGGTTCACGAATCTGAACAGGCAGAACGGGATGGAGTGGATCACCCACGGTCAGATCGTGGAGCTGGTCGAAGGACATCGCATCGCGTTCCGGATCGACGAGAACTGGGCGATGTGGTCATTCGACGTGCGGGCCACGGACTCCGGGACGCTTCTGGTGCAACGCCGGGAGACGCCCGACGGCCTGTCGGTCATGTCGCGTGACCTGACCGACAGGTTCATGGGCGGTCAGGAGGCCTTCGCCGCGACCTCGCTGGACGGCATGCGGCAGACCCTGCAGCAGATCAGGGCCCTGGTCGAAACCAACACCGACTGACGGTAGAATCACCAGTCCGAACCGCTCAGAACCGAATCATGCCGGCGATCCTGAGCCCGATGAGGACCGCTGCGAGGCTGAGAACGAAGCCGGTGGTGCCGACGAGCCAGGCCGGCCAGCGCTTTCGCCAAGCCATCGCCCACAGGAGCCCCAGGACGACGGCAGCCTGCGTGGTCAACCACGCCACCATGCCCAGGACGAGCTTGGCTCCCGAGCGCGGATTCGGCGAGCATCCGAACCCCAGGCCATCGCACTCCCCCGGTGGGTTCTTCGACGGCAGGGTGAGGGGAACATGAGGGCGAAGCCCCACATCATGGCGAGGCAGGCGACGATATACAGCATCGAGGCCAAGAAGGATCGGCGTGCAAGGATCGATCGCTTCGCCATCTGCTCGCCACTCTCCTGAGGCGCCGTCACGACATCCCCCGATAGCCGTTCGGCGTCACCCAGACGTGTCCCCCGACGACCTCGCGTCCCACCCTGACCGCGTTTTTCAGCGACGGCGTGTTCGCGGCGTTGATGTGGCCCCACAGCACCGAATCCGCCGGTAGACGGGAGGCAACCGAACGCAGCAGCGCGGCGCCGTTGCCTCGCCCGCGAAACTCCGTCGCCAGACAGATCTCCTGCACCAGGTGGCCGGTGAGGCCGTACTGGTTGCTCATCTCGACGGCCACGATGCCAGCTGTCCGGTCGCCCGCGCGGGCCTCGAAGAGCAGCCCCTGCTCGGCTGCGTCGGTCAGGGCATCGGCGTCACTGGGCGTCGCCCACTCGACGATCTGCCTTCCCTGGCAGGGACGTGGCGATGATGTCGACGAACGGTTTGGTGATGTCGCGGCCGCGGAACCGGATCCCGCGACCGCCCAGTGGCCGTCGGGCAGGGTGACGAAGCGGTTGGCCCACAGCAGCGGGTCCTCGACGGGGAGACCGACCATGTCCCGGCCCTGGGCGCCCCATTCGGCGTCGCCCACCAGATCGAGGTCGGGCCCGATCCACTCCTCGACGGCGGCCGGGAGGTCGGCAGACCAGGCCGCACACTGCGGCGCGAGGGACCGGGCGACGGTTTCGAGCACGGTTTGCCTGTCCATGCGCAGCGACGCTACCGGCCGAGGGTGGCACTGCGTCGGCTGATGGACGATTGCTGAACGGGTCGCGCGGGGTTACCGTCGCTCATGGCGTACGACTCCCCTCTCCACACCGAACGGCTGACGCTGCGCCACCATCGGGCCGACGACGTGGACGCACTGTTCACGTACTACGGGCGGCCCGATGTCGCACGGTTCCTGTTGTTCGAACCCTGGACGCGCGAGTTCGCGGAAACCCAGGTGAACAAGCGGATCCGGCGCACCGGTCTCGAGTCCGAATCACGCGCGCTGGCGCTCGTCATCGAGCATGACGGCGAGGTGATCGGCGACATAGCCCTGTGGATCCCCGAGGACACCGAGGGCGCCGCGACCAAGGCCGAGATCGGTTGGGCGATGACGCCGTCGGCGTCGGGCCACGGGTACGCGACGGAGGCGGCGCGGGCGGTGATCGAGGTGGGGTTCTCGGCGTACGACCTGCATCGCATCGCCGCGCAGATGGACGCCCGCAACGACGCCTCCGCACGCTTGTGTGAGCGCCTCGGCATGACGCGCGAGGCCCACCTGCGCCGCGACTGGTGGAGCAAGGGCGAGTGGACCGACACGCTGATCTTCGGGCTGCTGGCGGAGGACTGGCGGCGGGAGGCGTCGATGGCGGGCGCTTGAGGGAGCAGGCTGGGCCGCCTGCGCCGACAGCGGCTCCGCGCCCGCCCCCGACGGCGCGCGAGCCGCTCTGGATCGACGATCCCGACTGGCGCCACGTCGCCACCCTCGACTGCAGGCGCTCCCGGACCGCTGGCCTCACCACGCGTGCGCTCGCCGACACGTTGGCTCGCAGCCTCGCGTACGAGGAGGTACGCACGACCCCGCGCCTCGCCGGTTTCACCGACGAGGAGCGACGACTTCGATTGGCCTGTGGATAACCCCACCTTCGCGCCCCACGGCCCCCTCCCGGTCGTCAAGACTCGAGTCATGACCTTCGATGACCTGCCCGAGAACTGGGCCGACCGACCCGTATGGGACTCCAACCTCGCCGATGTGGTCGACATGTTCCTGTCGATCAAGGACCGCCTGCGCAACAGCGTGTGCCTGCTGCTGTGCGATGACGACGGCCACCTCCAGGTGCCGTGCATCCTCAACGACGTGCCCTTCCACGACCCAAGGGAACGCCCCGAACTGCCCGAGGACTTCGTCCACCACCTCCGCGACTTCACCCCCCGGATCCTCGTCGCGTTCGGCCACCGGCGCCCCGGCGTCACGCTCGACGACCTGCGATGGCGGGCAGGTCTCGCCGACCAGTTCGCCCGCGCCGGCATCCCCGTGATCGGCTTCTTCACCGGCGACCTGCAGGGCGTCCACCCGATCCCCGACGCGGCGGCCTTCGTCGCCTGAGCCAGCACCCCTCGCCGACCCGAGTCCCCCTCAGGCGCGTCCGCGATGATCGACTCGGCCCATGACCGAGTTCGTCATCGCCCGCAACCCTGAGGGGGATTCCTCTTTGCCCTACCTCATCCGGGTTATGGCGATCCTGGTCGACAGCCACGAGCGGTACGCCTGGCGCAGGAGTGGGCGTACCGCTTCTTCGGCGCGGCCCTCACCGAGGACGAACAGGAAGCCGAGTCAGCGAGCCGCATCGCGCAACTGAGCGCCGAACCCGACGCGCGTTAGCCTGCGGGGGATGGCTCACCACACCCCAGAAACCCCGTCCACCCCCAAAACCCCCGCCGCATCAAGCACTTCGGCAAGCACCCCGGCACCCAGCAGCGCCAAGAGCCCGCGCGCGCTGATCGCCGCGCTCGCCGGCGTCTTCGTCGCGGCGATGGTCTGGCTCGCGATCCGCAGCCCCGAGGGCATCCGCGAGAGTGCCGACCCCGGCCAGCCGCCCTCACCCGCCTGGCTCTATTTCGCCCCGATCGTCGTCGCCCTGGCCCTCGCACTCGTCCTCCCGCCGCCCGGCCGCGCCGCGCCAGCCGCGCGGGCGACGGACCGTCCGCGTGCGCGCATCGAGTTGGGTCTGCTGCTCGTGTTCGCCGTGGTCATGTCCACCGCTGTGTTCCTGCCCGTCAGGTTCATGGGCATGCCCTTTGCCGAGCCGGCGTTGTTCCTCGCGCTCCCGGCCGCCGCCCTCGCCTGGTCCGCCCGCCGCTGAGGCGGCCGGTCGGTCACCTGGGCCGGCGTACGCCCCGCCTGGTGGTGGGCCGTGCCCGTCGTGGCGGTGGTGGCGCTGAGCGAGGTGGTGCCGCCCTTCGCTCCGTCGACCGCCACTCTTCCCGACGACGCGACCCCGTTCATCGGCCTCGTGGTCACCGCAGCGCTGGCGAGTGTCACCGGGGAGGTCTTCTATCGCCTGTTCGTCCAGTCGCGCGCCGAGGCACTGTTCGGGCGCTGGCCCGGCATCCTGCTGACCTCGCTGGTCGTCGGCCTGATCCACTTCGCCTCTCGAGGAGCGGACTTCGCCTGGGACGTCCGCCAGGCGGCGTCCCTCGCCCTTCAGGGTGCGCTTTCGGTCCTCGCGGGCGTGCTGTGGTCACGGACCCGACGCCTCTGGGCACCGATCGCGGCCCAACTGAGCGCCAACGTGCTGTCCACGCTGATCTACGTCCTGTCCTGACCCGGACGCACACGGCGCCGACGACCACCCCTCGGGGCGGCACGTCGGCGCCGTGCTTCAGCCGGACTCGCGCTCAGGCGCCCTTGCCCGTCACCGTGACGGGGATGTTGCCGCGCGTGGCCTTCGAATAGGGGCACACCTCGTGGGCGGCGTCGACCAGTTCCTGGGCCTTCGCGTCGTCCACGCCCGGGATGGACGCGGTGATGTCGGCGGTGATGCCGAACGACTCGCCCTCCGGGCCGAACCCGACGGCGATGTCGACGACGGACTTCGACGTGTCGACGCCCGCCTTCTTCCCGACGAGGCCGAGCGCGCCCTGGAAGCAGGCGCCATAGCCCACGGCGAACAGTTGCTCGGGGTTCGTGCCGGTGCCGGGGCCGCCGGTCTCCTTCGGCGCGGTCAGGTCGAGGTCGAGGACGCCGTCCTCGGACTTCGCGTGGCCCTGACGGCCACCCTGGACGGTCGCACGGGCGGTGTAGACGATCTTCTCCGGTGTATTGGTCATACGGTCTCAACACCGCGCGACCGCAGCCTGTTCCCCGCGACCCAGGAAACCTCGACCAGCACGATGCCGATGACCGACGCCACGGCGGAGACGCCCAGCAGTTCCCCTCGCCCCACGTCGAGGCTGAAGAACCGCGCCAGCACGGGAATGGTGAACATCCCCGCGTACGCCGCCACGCTCACCACCAGCAGCGCCACCTTCCACAGCCGATAGGGGCGCGCGACGACCGCGAGCACCCACATCGCGATCGCGATCACCACGACGAGCGCCGCCGTCGACACCTGCTCCCTGGTCGCCTGCCCGGCCGCGATCCGCCCGAACAGCAGCCGATAGGTCACGAACGTCGTCACCGCGATGATCACGCCGGACGGCACCGCCCGCCCCATCACCCGCCGCACGAACCCGGCGCGCGCCCGCTCGGCGTTCGGCGCCAACGACAACAGGAATGCAGGGATGCCGATGGTGAACCACGCGGTGATCATGATGTGCAGCGGCACGAACGGGAACGGCATCGCGAACAGCCCCACGAGCAGCGCCAGCAGCACCGAATAGACCGTCTTGGTGAGGAACAGGGTGGCGACCCGCTCGATGTTGCCGATGACCCGCCGCCCCTCGGCCACCACGTGCGGCAGTGTCGCGAACCTGTTGTCCAGCAGGACGATCTGGGCCACGGCCCGGCTTGCCTGCGACCCCGCCCCCATGGCGACGCCGATGTCGGCGTCCTTCAGGGCGAGGACGTCGTTCACCCCGTCGCCGGTCATCGCGACCGTGTGGCCGCCCGCCTGCAGCGACGTGACCATGCGCCGCTTCTGCTGCGGCGTGACCCGCCCGAATACGGTGGCGTCCTCGACGGCGTGCGCGAACTCCGCGTCGGGCTCCGGCAGCGTACGCGCGTCGACCGGCCGCGTGCCGGCCCCGAGCGAGACCTCCCGCGCCACCGCCCCGACCGAGGTGGCGTTGTCGCCCGAGATCATCTTCACGTCGACGCCCTGCTGGGCGAAATAGTCGAGGGTCTCGGCGGCGTCGGCCCGCACCCGCTGCTCCAGCACGACCAGCGCGACCGGGTCGAGACCCGAGGTCGCCAGATCGCTGTCCACACGGTGATTCCCCGAGGCGAGCAGGAGTATTCGGAGTCCCCGCGCCCCGAGCTTCTCGGCGCGCTCGGCCGCCGACGACCCCGGCGCGGCGAGCACGTCGGGCGCACCGAGCACCAGCGAGCGGCCCGACGCGAACGTCGCCCCCGACCACTTCCTCGCCGACGTGAACGGCGCGATCGCGGCCAGCTCCCAGGATTCGTCGGCCGCGCCCACCTCCTCGACCACGGCCGCCATGCTCGCATTCGGCCGCGGATCGGTGGATCCCAACTGGCGCAGGAGTTCGCGGGGATCCTCCCTCGACCCCGGCCCAGCCCCAGGACCCGGCTCCGGCCCCAGCGGCACGACCTCCGCCACCCGCATGCCGTTCTCCGTCAGCGTTCCCGTCTTGTCGGTGCACACGACGTCGACGCGCGCGAGGCCCTCGATCGCCGGCAGCTCCTGCACGAGGCACTGCCGCCGCCCGAGCCGCACGACCCCGACGGCGAAGGCCATGGACGTCAACAGGACAAGGCCTTCCGGAACCATGGGGACCAGCGCCGCGACCATGCCGAGGATCGCGCTGCGCAGGTCGGTGCGTACGACGAACAGCTGCACGACCACCGTCAGGATGCCGGTCGGCACCAGCAGGTAGCCCACGAAGCGCAGGATCGTGTCGATGCCGCGGCGCAGCTCGGAATCGACGAGCGTGAAACGGCTGGCCTCCTCGGCGAGCCGGGCGGCGTACGCGTCGCCGCCCACCGCCGTCGCGCGATAGGCGCCCGACCCCGACACCACGAATCCACCCGACAGCAGGGAATCCCCGACACCCTTCGTCACCGGATCGGCCTCCCCGGTGAGCATCGACTCGTCGACCTCGAGCGATCCCGATTCGACGACCTCGCCATCGACCGGAACCTGGTCGCCGGGGCCGAGCTCGATGACGTCATCGAGGACCAGCTCGGCCTGGTCCACCCGCTCGACCTGACCGTCCCGGCGTACGCGGGGGTGGGCCCGACCCACGATCGCCAGCCGGTCGAGGGTGCGCTTGGCGCGGACCTCCTGGATGATGCCGATGCCGCTGTTAGCGATGATCAGCAGGCCGAACAGCGCGTTCTTGAACGATCCGGTCGACAGCACGACCACCAGGAGTACGCCGAGGATCGCGTTGATGCGGGTGAACACGTTGGCCCGCACGATGTCGGCCACCGAGCGTCCAGAGCGCGCGGGCAGCGTGTTGACCTGACCCGCCTCGCGCCGCTGGGCGACCTCGCCCGCGGTGAGCCCCGATTCGACTGTTCCCTGCGCCACGCCGTCAGCCTAGGCAGGCCGCCAAGCATTCCCTCCCCAACCCACAGCGTTGCCACATCTAGACTGGGGCGATGGCAGCCGCAGACGATCGCGTACGCGAGGCCATGGACGCCACGCCCCGCGCGCAGTTCCTGCGCGAACAGGAGAGATCGCGCTGGGCCCACGACGGGCCGCTCGAGATCGGGTCAGGCCAGACCAACTCCCAGCCCCGCACGGTGCGCGCGATGCTCGACCTGCTCGGCGTGCGCGAAGGTGATCGCGTCCTCGACGTCGGCTGCGGATCGGGCTGGACGACGGCGATCCTCGCCCGGCTGACCGGGACGGCGGGGAGCGTGCTGGGGGTCGAACGCGTGCCGGAGGTGCTCGAGTTCGGGCGCGCCAACCTCGCGGCGACCGGGCTGGCCAACGCCCGCGTACGCCTCGCCGACCCCACCCGCCTCGGCGCCCCCGATGACGCCCCGTTCGACCGCATCCTCGTCTCGGCCGAGCCCGCCCACCTGCCCCAGGAGCTCGTCGACCAGCTCGCGCCTGGCGGGGTGATGGTCATCCCGGTCGCGGGGACGATGTTGCGGGTGGAGACTCCTCGTCTCGCTGGCGCTCGCTCGGAGAGCGTTCAGCCCGTCGTCACCCGCCACGGCGAGTATCGCTTCGTCCCCCTCATCGCCGAGTGAGTGCGACGGATCGCACAACAGTGGCCATCTCGAGCCGCTGAGCGGCATCGAGATGCACGATCGCGTGCGATCCGTCACACCACTTGGAACGAGCGCTTCGACAATCCGTGCCAGAACCCATCGACCACCGACTCGACCGGCGCCGTCGGATCGTCCGACGCTCCCAGCGTCACGAACAGCGGCGTGAAGTGCTCGACGGTCGGGTGGGCCATCGCCACCCCGGGCCCCTGCGTGCGGAACCGCGCCAGTTCCGCCACGTCGCCCGCCGCCAACGCGTCGGACGCCCACGCGTCGAACTCCTCTGACCAGCCCGGCACCGCCGCCGGGTCGCGCCAGTCGAGGAACGGCAGGCCGTGGGTCATGAACCCGGAGCCGATGATCAGCACTCCCTCGGCGCGCAGCGGCCGCAGTGACTCCCCGAGCCGCAGCAGCGCGTCCGGGTCGTCCGTCGGCAGGCTCAACTGCAGCACCGGCACGTCGGCCTCCGGGAACATCGCCTTCATCGGCACCCAGGCCCCGTGGTCGAGCCCGCGCGACGCGTGCTCGTGCACGTGCACGGGCAACACCCGGCGCACCAGCCCGGCGAGCCACGCGGCGTCCGGGGTGTCGTAGCGCAGGTGGTTGTACAGCGGGTCGAACCCGCCGAAGTCGTAGACCAGCTCGGCGCCCGAGCCGGTCAGCCCGACCGAGTCCGACTCCCAGTGGGCACTCACCACGAGCACCGCCCGCGGCCTCGGTAGGTCGTGGACCCACCCGTGCAGCTGCCGCATCCAGCCGGAGTCCTCGAGCAGCGGCGGCGCGCCGTGGCTCAGGTACAGCGCGGGCAGCGCACCGTCGTCAGGGGTCCAGGCGCGGTGCACGTCCGCGGTCCGGGTCCACGCGAGGTGCCGCGCGAACGGATGGGACGCGGGCACCAGTGCATCGGCCGCGGAGGTGGAACGGGAGATGGAAACGGCTGGTGGCGTGATGGTCATGGCGGATCCCTCGAAGTCTTTGTTGAAACCTAAACTACCACAGCCCCGAGAGGCACCGTCGTTCACACCCTTGACAACCTACAACCATACGGTTGTTTATTGGAGTCGTGATCGAGACCAGCGAGGACCGGGCCGACGCCCTCTTCCACGCCCTCGCCGACCGCACCCGGCGCGACATCCTGCGCCGAGTGCTCGTCGGCGAACACTCGGTCAGCGCACTCGCGGCGCACTACGACATGAGTTTCGCCGCGGTGCAGAAGCACGTCGCCGTGCTCGAACGCGCGGGCCTGCTCACCAAGCGGCGCAGCGGCCGCGAGCAGCTCGCGAGCGGCGACGTCGCCGCGGTCAGGTCGGTCGCCTCGATGCTCGACGAGCTCGAGACGGTCTGGCGCGGCCGCATCGACCGCATCGACGCACTACTCACCCAGGAGACCTGACATGCCCGTCACTGACGTCACCAAAGACCCCGACAACCGCCGCCTCACCATCACCGCCGACTTCGCCGCCCTCGTCGAGCGCGTCTGGAGCCTGTACGCCGACCCGCGCCAGCTCGAACGCGTCTGGGGTCCCCCGACCCACCCCGCCACGTTCGTCCAGCACGAGCTGGTCGAGGGGTCCCAGACCCGCTATTACATGACCGGTCCCGAGGGTGAGACATACTGCGGCTGATGGCAGATCGGGACCGTCGATCCCCAGCGCGCGTTCACGTTCGACGACGGTTTCGCCGACGAGGAGTTCACTCCGGACCCCGACCTGCCGGTCTCCCACAACACGTTCACCTTCGCCGACCACGACGGCGGTACGCGGGTCACCTACGCCAGCCGGTTCGACACTGCCGAGGAGCTCCAGCAGGCCCTCGACATGGGCGCGGAGGAGGGCGCCACCCTCGCGATCAACCAGATCGACGACGTGCTGGCCGCGTGAGGTACGACAGCACGTAGCCATGGACTCGTGCGCCATGCCGGTGGATACTGCCGGCATGGCGTACGACGAGGCCCTGGCCGAGCGCATTCGGTCCGCACTCGGGACCGACCCCTCCCTCGACGACAGGAACGTGACCGAGACGAAGATGTTCGGCGGCCGGCCGAGGCCTCCTCGTCCTCGCCGGCGCGGCCCGCGTACACGGCGTCGTGGGACCAGGCGGCGAGCGTCACGCGCACGTCGTCGTTGCCGAGCGCCGCGAGCGCGTCCAGGCAGTGCTCGAGGTGGCGCAGGTCGTGGTAGTAACGGCCCCGCGCGCCCCACCGGTCCAGCAGGTCGGCGGCGATGCTGTGGTCGGGCAGCGGCCACCGCGTCGCCAGCCGCTCGCGCCGGGCGAGGTCGTCGGCACGCCGCGCCGCCTTCGTCCGCCGCAGCCCGCTCGCACGCAGCGCCGCCACGAGCTCACGGGCCGGCGCGGGCACCGCACCCGCGGCGACGCAGGCCGCGTACAGCGATTCGGGGACGTCGTAGTGGTCGCGGTCGAACGCCCGCGGATGGACGCCGGCGGCCTCGGCGAGCTCGTGCAACTCCTCCAGCGCGGTGTCGGACACCAGGTGGGCGAACACGGTGCCGTGCGCGGGCCAGGCCGGCGGATCGATGAGGACGGCCACCGGGCCAGCCTGCCACGGACCGGCCCCCGCGCCGCGCCTATGCTCGACAGATGACCGCGCGACAGATGACCAATCGACAGATGATCGGGCTCGAGCACGCGTACGCCGCCGCCGTCCCCGACCTGTCGCTGCCGTGGCGCGCCGCGCCCGTGACCGACCCGGAGGTCGTGGCCGTGAACGACGCGCTGTCCGCCGAGCTCGGGCTCGACCCCGACTGGCTGCGCTCGCCCGACGCGGTCGCGTTCCTCACCGGCCACGCCCCCGACGTGGACGGGCGGGCCCAGGCGTACGCGGGCCACCAGTTCGGGAAGTATTCCCCGCGCCTCGGCGACGGCCGCGCCCTCCTGCTCGGCGAGGTCGTGGACCCGTCCGGGCGGCGCCGCGACCTGCATCTCAAGGGATCCGGCCGTACGCCGTTCTCGCGCGGCGGCGACGGCTTCGCCGCGCTGGGACCGATGCTGCGCGAGCTGGTCGTGGGTGAGGCGATGCACGCGCTCGGGGTGCCGACGACCCGCGCCCTCGCCGTCGTCGCGACCGGCAACCCGGTGCAGCGCGAGACCCTCCTCCCCGGCGCCGTGCTCTGCCGCGTGGCCGCCAGCCACCTGCGGGTCGGCACGTTCCAGTACGCGGCCGCGACCGGCGACCGCGCGACCCTGCAGGCCCTCGCCGACCACGCGATCGACCGCCACCACCCGGCGGCCCGGGACGCGGACAATCCCGCCCTGGCCCTCCTCGAGGCCGTGGCGTCCGCCCAGGCCGAGCTCGTCGCCCGGTGGATGCTCGTCGGCTTCATCCACGGCGTGCTGAACACCGACAACGTCACCATCTCGGGCGAGGCCATCGACTTCGGGCCCTGCGCGTTCATGGAGGCGTACGACCCGGCGACGGTCTTCAGCCTGATCGACCACCACGGGAGGTACGCATACGGCAACCAGCCCGTGGTGACCCAGTGGAACCTCGCGCGGTTCGCCGAGGCGCTGCTGCCGTTGGTCGCCGAGAAGCCCGACGACGCGATCGAGCCGGCGATGGACGTCCTGCGTGGGTTCGCGGAGCACTACGAGGCGGCGTACGCGCGGGGGCTGGCGGCGAAGCTCGGGCTCGACGAGCCCGACCCGACCCTGCAGGCCGACCTGTTGGCCCTGCTCGAGGCCGGCCGCGTCGACCACACGACGTTCTTCCGCGGCCTGGCCGACGGGTCGTCGCGGGACCTGTTCGACGACCCGGAGGTCGTGACGCGGTTCGACGCCTGGGCCGACCGGCGCGAGGCGCTCCTGCCGGCCGACCGGGCCGGCGTCGCCGAGGCCATGAACCGCGTCAACCCCGCCATCGTCCCGCGCAACCACCGCGTCGAGGACGCGCTGGCCGCCGCGACCGCCGGCGACCTTGCTCCGGTCACCCGCCTCGTCGACGCCGTCCGCCGCCCGTTCGACCCCCGGCCGGACGACACCGACCTGGCGGCGGCGGGACCGGGCGACGCCGAGCCGTATGTCACCTACTGCGGCACCTGAGGCTTCCACCCCCACCCCCACCCCCTGGAGGAGCACCTCATGATCCCCACGCCTTTCGACCTCGGGAGAACCTTCTGCGGCCCCATCCCCGTCGTGAGGGGTATGAGTCGCATCGCGAACCTGACCCTGACCGCCGCGGTCGCCCTGCTCGGGCTGTCCGCCTGCGGGACCGCCGCCGGGCCCGCCGGGCGGGCGGGTCCCGCCTCGGAGGCTGCTCCTTCTCCCGGACGCGGAGGCCCCGTGCCCACGCCCGGCAGCACGCCGGACTCCCGGCCGAGCGACACCCCGTCCCCCTCCCCCGGTGAGCCCTCGGCGAGCGGTACGCCCGGCACTCCCGCCACCCCCATCCCGCCCGACCTCATCGGGACGTGGCTGTCGATCGGCGCCACCGGCGTCCCCCTCCTGCCCGACCGCCCCGTGCGCATGACCATCGTCGAGGACCGCTTCGGCCTGGCCCCCGGCTGCAACCGCATGGGCGGTGACTTCCGCGTCGCCGGAGCCGAGCTCTGGGTCGAGCGGTTCATGGGCACGATGATGGGGTGCGAGGCCCCGGTGATGGAGCAGGAGCGGTCCGTGACGAAGCTCTTCTCCGAGCGGGCCGCGTGGAAGCGCGTCGACCACCGCCTCACGGTGTCGCGCGGCGATCAGTCGATCACCTTCGAGCGGGTGGCCGAGCACCAGAAGCCCTGATAACAGGCATGCGCTCGCCGGTCAGATGGCCAGACCGCGGGTAAGGTGGGCCGCACCCCCAGCAACCATGATCGAGGACCCACCATGCGCCCCACCCCTCGTCCCGCCCGCCTGCGCGCGTTCACGCGCCTGATTCCGGCGGTCGCCGCCCTCACCCTGCTGGGCGCGTGCGGTACGCCGCCACCGGCCGCCGTGCCGGCGTCGACCCCGGGCGGCGCGGCGTCCTCCCCCACCGGCCCCCGGCCGGCCGCGACCACGCCCACGCCGACCGCGTCGCCCACCCCGACCGCCGCCCCCACGACCCGCGCCTCCGGCACGAACCACAGCTCCGCCGCGGCCGCGTACACCTATTCCTCCGCCGAGGTGCACGACTGGCTGCACGGGCGCAAGGAGCAGGCGCCGACCTATCCGAAGCGGGAGAAAGTCGCGTTCCTGACCTTCGACGACGGCCCCACCAACACCACGCCGAAGGTGCTGGACGCCCTGAAGGCGCACGGGGTCCACGCGTCGTTCTTCGTCATCGGCACCCATGGCCTGGCGACCTACGACAAGGAGATCCTGAACCGCATGATCGCCGAGGGCCACGCGATCTGCATCCACTCGTGGTCCCACAACATGAAGCAGCTCTATCCGGGCCACCGCGCGAACGCCCACGTCATCGTCGCCGACCACCAGAAGATGGTCGACGGCGTGAAAGCGGTCGTGGGCCAGGACTTCAACGCCCACTGCCACCGCTACCCTGGCGGTCACGGCTGGAAGAACATGGAACCGGCCGACAGGGCCCTGCGGGAGCGGGGGGCGTACTGGCTCGACTGGAACTCCGAGAACGGCGACGGCCGCAACTCCGCGCCCGGCAGCGGCGAGGGGCGCGCCGCGCTGGCGCTGTCGACGCTCACGTCGAAGCCGGGTGTGGCGATGGTCCTGATGCACGACTATCGCGACAACCAGGCCACCGTCGACGGCATCGGCCCGATCGTGGAGCGGCTCAAGGCCGACGGCTACGCCTTTGGCGTGCTCGACTGAGGCGTACGCCTCGTCAGGCCCGAGGTTCGCGTCCGGCCGGCTGGGTGGGCGTCGGCAACAGCGGCTCCGGCGCGCGCAGCGGCACCACCGTCGGTTCCCCCGGCACCAGCGTCACCACGGCCCCGTCGACCTCCACCTCGAGCGTGCCGTCGGCCTCGTGCGGCAGGCGCAGCGTGACCACACCCGCCTCACCGTCGCCGGCCGGCCCGGCCGCGCGGTCCATCGACACGTCCAGCAGGTGGTCGCGCCACGCGAGCCGGAACCCCAGCCGCGTCAGCTTCGGCGGCAGCCGAGGCTCGAGCCGCAGCCGGCCTTCGGCTCCTCCCCGCTCCCGCACGCCGCCGAACCCGTTGACCATCGCCAGCCACGTGCCGCCGAGCGAGGCGACGTGGAGGCCCTCGTCGGTGTTGCCCTGCAGGTCGCGGAGGTCGACGAGCGCCGCCTCGCGCCAATACGCGTACGCGAGGTCGAGGTGGCCGATGCGGGCGGCGACCACCGCCTGCACCGCCGCCGACAGCGACGAGTCGCGCACCGTCCGCGCCTCGTAGTAGGCGAAGTCGCGCGCGATCTCGTCGGGTGAGAACGAGTCCTCACACCACCACAGCGCCTGCACGAGGTCGGCCTGCTTGACGACCTGGTGGCGATAGATCGTGAAGTAGTGGGCGTGCTCCTGCACCGGATAGTCGTCCCGCCGCCCCTCGAAGTCCCACTCGGCGAAGTCGGTGAACCCTGCGCAGGCGGGGTGGACGCCGCGGTCGTCGTCGACGGGGACGTACGCGGCCGCGGCCGCCGCGCGCCACGCCTCGGTCTCCTCGCCGCCCACGTGGTGGCGTCGCGCGCCGTCGGGGTCGGCGTCCACGGCGTCGGCGGCCGCCCGCAGGTTGCGGGCCGCCATCAGGTTGGTGAACACGTTGTCGTCGACCACGCCGGTGTATTCGTCCGGGCCTGTCATGCCGAACAGGTGCCAGCGGCCGTCGGCGTCGCTTCGCCCGAGGCTCGCCCACAGGCGGGCGGTCTCGACGAGCACGTCGAGGCTCCCGACCTCGCGCGGGTCGTGGCCGGTGACCGCGCCATAGAGCTCATAGGCGCGGGCGATGTCGGCGGCGTTGTGCATGGCGGCGGTGCTGGCCGGCCAATAGCCCGAGACCTCGCGGCCGCTGATGGTGCGCCAGGCGAAGACCGCGCCATCGACCTGGAGCTGCTCGGCCCGGCGCTTGGCCGCCGGCAGGGTCGAGGACCGCCAGCACAGGAGCCGGCGCGCCGCGTCGGGGTCGAGATAGCTCAGCACCGGGAGCACGAAGCCCTCGATGTCCCAGAACGTGTGGCCGCTGTAGCCGCCGCCCGTCAGCCCTTTGGCCCCGATCGGCGCGTCCTCGATGCGGGCCGAGGCCTGCCAGACCTGGAAGATGCTGAAGCGGACCGCCTGCTCCAGTTCGTCGTCACCCTCGATGACCACGCCGGCGCGGTCCCACAGGGTGTCGAGGTCGTCGCGCTGGCGCTCGGCCAGGGCATCCCAGCCGAGGTCGGCCGCGTCGGCGACCGCGGCCCGCGCATGTTCCAGGACCTCGTCGGCCTCGCCGTCGGCGGTGGTCGCGTACGCCGCGAACTTCACCAGGCCGAGTTCTTCGCCGGTGGCGAGGTCGGCGGTGACGGTGGTCACGACCTCGTCGTCGGTGGCCTCGGTGGTCACGCGTGGCCCCCCGCCTCCCAGGTCTGTGCCGCCTCCACCCGAGGCGCCGGCGATCACGTGACGCACCGCGGCGCCCACGCGGATCCCGCTGCGGCGCGTGCGGTGGACGAACGCCCCGCCGTGGTCGTCGCGGCGCAGGCACTCCGCCTCGAACGGGGACGCCAGCACGTCGCCCACGCGCGGGTCGTCGTTGTCGACGATGGGCGGGGTCGCGTTCGCGACCAGCTGCGAGCGCACGGTCACGCGGACGCCGGCGTCGGCGTCGGCGCTCAGGCGCCACCGGATGGCCAGGACGCCGGGGAACGCGGCCGAGACCAGCCGGTCCGTACGCAGGGTCACACGCCGCCCGCCCACGTCCCAGGTGGTCTCACGCGCAAGGACGCCGGCGCGCAGGTCGAGCCGGCGCTCGTGGTGGGTCGGGGTGATGGCGCGGACGTCGACGGGAACGCCGTCGACGACGAGCCTGATCGGCGTCCCGTCGGCCACCGGCACCATGGCCTCGCCCTCCTGGGGCTGGCCGAAGCCGTCCTCGGGATAGGACAGCGGATGGGTCTCGTGGACGCCCGCGAGGAACGTGCCGCGGCAGGGGTCGTGCTCGGCCTCGTCGAGTGACCCGCGTACGCCGAGTCGCCCGTTGGCCACCGTCAGGACCGACGCGGCGACCGGACCCGCCCCGGGTAGCGCGGACTCGCGGATGACCCAGGGGTCGAGCGCGTCAGTGCCCATGGGTGGTGTCGTGCTTCTCGTCGTGCTTGTCGTGCCCGTGCTTGTCGTGCTTCTTCCCGAACGGCAGCACGTGCATGATCGCGACGATGATGCCGCCGAACACGAGCCCGACGATCGCCGAGAAGAACGTGTTCACGAGCCAACCGAGGAATCCGCCGACGCCCGCGATGTGCTTGACGGGCTCCTCGAGGTGGTGGACGAAGTCGTAGGGGGCCTTCATGACCGCCCCGAGCGTTCCGGGTGCCAGTTTGCCGAGCTCGTGGAACCCGTTGAGCAGGATGTGGCCGCCGACCCAGAGCATGGCGGCGATGCCGACGGTCGACAGGACGGTGAGGACCTTCGGCATGGCGGCCACGAGCGTGCGGCCGGTGCGCTGGGAACTCTCGGACTCCTTCTTCGTCATGTGGAGGCCGACGTCGTCCATCTTCACGATCAGGGCGACGACGCCGTAGACCAAGAGCGTGATGGCCAAGGCCACCACGACGAGCGTCGCGGCCTTCTGGCCGAACGGCATGCCACTGCCGCCGCTCTCGTTCACCGTGTTCAGCGAGATCACCATGATCTCGGCCGACAGGATGAAGTCGGTCGTGATGGCGCCGCGCACCATCTTCTTCTCGTCGACCTCGCCGCGGTCGGTGACGGGCGCCTCGGTCGTGTCGTGACCCCGGTGGAACACGGCCTCATAGAGTTTCTCGGCGCCCTCGAAGCACAGATACAGCCCGCCGAGCATCAGCAGCGGTGTCAGCACCCACGGCAGGAAGTGGTCGAGCAGGAGCAGCACCACGATGAGGATCGCCTTGTTGACCAGCGATCCCCGCGCGATGCGCCAGATGATCGGCAGCTCGCGGGCCGGCTCGAAGCCGCGTACGTATTGGGGCGTCACGGCGGCGTCGTCGACGACGACGCCCACCGCCTTCGTGCCCGCGACGCTCGTCATCTTCGCGATGACCGCGATGTCGTCCAGCAGGGCGGCAAGTCCTCCGGCCATCGGCGTGCTCCCGTTCTCGTCGAAGGTGTCCGGGGGAGGCTATCAGCCCTCGTGCACCACCCCTCCGCACAAATGGAGAAGCGCTTGTCGGAGCCGACGCGTAGCGTGGTCGTCATGCAGCGCTTCAAGCCCGTGCTCCTCAACACCCTCATCGCCAATGTGACGTCGAGCTTCCTCTGGTTCGCCCTCACCTTCTGGATCTACCTCGAGACGAAGTCGGTCCTCGCCACCGCCGTGATCGGCGGCGGCTACATGCTCATGATGGCGATCGGCGGCATGGTCTGGGGGCTGGTCGTCGACCGCCACCACAAGCACCGCGTGATGGCGCTGTCGAGCACCATCACCCTGACGACGTACGCGCTGGCCGGCGGCGTCTACCTCGTGGCCCCCAAGGGGTCGCTCACCGACTGGACCCACCCGCTGTTCTGGGTGTTCGCGCTGCTGATCCTCGCCGGCGGGGTCGTCGAGAACATGCGCAACATCGCGCTGTCGACCACCGTCACCATCCTCGTCGAGCCCGACCAGCGCGACCGCGCGAACGGGATGGTCGGCACCGTCCAGGGCGTGGCGTTCATGGTCACGTCGGTGTTCAGCGGTCTCGCGATCGGCCAGCTCGGCATGGGCTGGACCCTCGTCATCGCCATCGCGTTCACCGCGGCCGCGCTGGCCCACCTCGCGACGATCTCGATCCCCGAGCCCGAGATCGTGCAGGACCCGTCGCTGAAGGGCCAGATCGTCGACTTCGCGGGCTCGATCGCGGCCATCCGCATCGTCCCCGGCCTGTGGGCGCTGATCGCGTTCTCGTGCTTCAACAACCTCGTGGGCGGGGTGTTCATGGCGCTGATGGACCCCTACGGCCTGACGCTGTTCTCGGTCGAGGCGTGGGGAGTCGTGCTGGGCGTCACCAGCATCGGCTTCATCGTCGGCGGCGGCATCATCGCGAAGAAGGGCCTCGGAGCGAACCCGCTGCGTACGCTGCTGCTCGTCAACGTCGGCGTCGCCCTGCTGGGCGCGCTGTTCGCGATCCGCGAGTGGTGGTGGTTGTACGCGATCGGCATCTTCCTGTTCATGTGCCTGATGCCGTGGGCCGAGGCGGCCGAGCAGACGATCATCCAGAAGGTCGTGCCGTTGGAGCGCCAGGGCCGCGTGTTCGGGTTCGCCCAGAGCGTGGAGGTCGCCGCGTCCCCGGTGTCGGCGTTCGTCGTGGGCCCGCTGGCGCAGTTCGTCCTGATCCCGTGGATGAACACCGACGCCGGACGCGGCTCGCTGGGCTGGCTGCTCGGCGACGGGCAGGCGCGAGGCATCGCGCTGGTGTTCCTGCTGGCGAGCCTCGTCATGCTCGTGGTGGTGCTGGGCGCCTTCGCGTCGCGGCCCTACCGCACGCTGTCGCGGGCGTACGCGGACCACGGCGCCGATCCCGCGCCGGAGGCGGAGCCGGTCCACGCCTGAGCGTGCCATGCTGGGAAGACCATGTTCGCTCCCCGCCTCGACCTGCGTCACGCGCTCCACGTGTCGATCGCCGTCCTGCTGGGGCTCGGCGTCCTGCGCGGGTGGCAGCAGCAATCGCTGGTCGCCGACGGTCGCGAGCGCGCGCTCCTGGCGACGCTCCTGGCGACGGCCTTCTTCGGGTTGTATGTGGTCGGCGTCGTCCGGGAGCGGCGTACGCCGGCCCTCGCCGGCCGGCCGGCCTCGTGGCTGTGGATCACGCTGCTGGTCGCGATCTGGGTGATCGGGGCGGTGCTCTCCGAGGGATTCCTCTGGGTCGCGTTCCCGCTGTTCTTCCTCGTGCTGTTCCTCATTCCTGGCTGGTGGGGCGTCGCGGCGGTCGGGTCGATGGTGCTCTGGTCGGTCGCGGCGGCCATGATCCGGTCGCGCCTCGACCGCGTCGGCGAGGCCGGCGCCGCCCACGACCTCGCGCTCGGCACGTGGCTGGGCCCCCTGCTCGGCGCCCTCTGCGCGATCCTCGCGTACGCGGTCTTCCTCCAGCTGCGCCGCGACGCCGACCGCCACCGTGCCCTGGTCGCCGAACTGCGCGCCGCGCAGGCCGAGCTGGCGGCGACCGAGCGCACGAGCGGCATGCGGGCCGAGCGCGAGCGGCTGGCCCGCGAGATCCACGACACCATCGCCCAGGGGCTGGGCTCGATCGTCATGATGGCCCGCACCGCGCGCGTGGAGCGGCCCGACGACCCGGCGCTCACCCTCATCGAGTCGACCGCGCGCGAGAACCTCACCGAGGCGCGGCGGTTCGTCCGCGACCTCGGCAGCGGCGCGCCGTCGCTGGAGGCGGCCCTGCGTACGCTGGCCCGCGACACCACGGCCCGGGCGGCGTCGTCCGGACTTGACCTGACGGTGGACGTGCGGACCGAGGGGCACGAGCGCCCACTCCCCGACGCCGTCGTGGACGCGCTGCACCGGGGCGCCCATGCCTCGGTCGCCAACGTGGTCCAACATTCGGGGGCCGACCGGTGCGTGCTCACGCTGACCTGGTGGGACGATGGAGTCAGCGTCGACGTGGCCGACGACGGGGCGGGGTTCGACCCGGCGGAGCCGGTCGGCCGCGAGAGTTTCGGGCTGGCGGGGCTGCGGTCGCGCATGGCTGCGCTCGGCGGGACGGTGTCGATCGACACCCGCCCCGGTGAGGGCACGACCATCGTGCTGGAGGTCCCGACGGGCCACCCGTCCGCGCCGGCCCCGGATCAGGAGGAATCATGACCGAACCGGCCGCCCCTGTGCGTATCGTGCTCGTCGACGACCACCCGATCGTGCGCCAGGGCCTGCGTACGCTCCTCGAGCGCGACGACCGCGTCGCCGTGATCGGCGAGGCGGCGAGCGGCGGGGAGGCCCTCGTGACCGTCGGGGCGCTGGCGCGGGAGGGCGCGCCCCCCGACCTCGTGCTGATGGACCTGCAGCTCGGTTCTGGCATGGGCGGCATCGAGGCGACGCGTACGCTGCTCGCCGCCCATCGCGGGCTGAAGGTCGTCGTGCTGACGACGTTCGACTCCGACACCGACATCTTCGGCGCGCTCGAGGCGGGCGCCGTGGGCTATGTGTTGAAGGACACGCCCACCGCGTCGCTGATCCGCGCGGTGCTGGACGCGGCGGCCGGGCGGACGGCCCTGTCACCCGAGGTGTCGGCCCGCGTCGTCGGCCGGCTCCAACGCGGCGACGACGCCCTGAGCCCGCGGGAGGCCGAGATCCTCGAACTGCTCGCCACGGGCGCCTCGAACCGCGACATCGCCAAGCGGCTGTTCCTGTCGGAGTCGACGGTGAAGGGACACCTCGTCCACCTCTACGACAAGCTCGGCGTGGACAACCGCACGGCGGCGACGGCGGAGGGCAAGCGGCGGCGCCTGATCCGCTGACGCCGGGGCCGCTGACGCCGGTTCAGCCCAGCAGGGTGTACAGCGCCTTGCCGAGGGCCAGGAGTGTTCCCACCATCGCCATCGCGAGGACCAGCTTCATGGCGGTGAAACCCGACAGGTGCCGGGCCACGCGGGTGCCGACGACCTGCCCGATCACGAGCGCGGCCGCGAGGATCCCCCACCCGAGTGGCGGGAACGCCGGCACGTGCGCCTTGGACGCGAGCGCCATCAGCCCCACGAGCAGGAAGTGCAACTGGGCCGTGCCGGCGAAGGCGCGGTGCTCCCAACGCGTGGCCCGTCCATAGACCGCGAGGGCCGGTCCGCCCACGCCGCCCGTGACGTTCATGAAGCCGGAGCAGAACCCTGTGACGGACCGCGTCAGCCGGGTGTCGGCGAGGCTCCCCGCGGGCGCGGCGATGCTGACGACGAGGGCGACGAGCACGATGAGGGCCACGACGAGGGCCAGCCAGGCCTGCGGGAGGCGAGCCACGGCGTACGCGCCGGGGAGACAGCCCAGCATGCCCAGGGGCACGATCCAGGCCGCCCGGGGCCGGTCGACGTCGCGCCACACCTGGGCGAGGATGATGGCCGCGGACACGGCGCCGCAGACGTTCGTCACGACCACGCCGTCGAGGGGGCCGAGCGCCAGGACGAGGAACGGCGACGCGAGTAGGGCGAAGCCCATGCCCGTCGCGCGCTGCGCGACGGCACCGATGAGGACGGCGAGACCCATGACTGCCAGTTGAACGGTCATGTCCACAGCCACCTCACCACTCGCCCTTCACGCCTGGTCGACACATCACCTACCCTTGGTCCCATGGCAGAGGTACGCAAGTTCAAGCCCGGATCGTCTCCCATCGCCGACGCGATCGCGAAGGCGATGGGCGAGAACGTGCGCCCGACCACCCCGGGAGCGCCGCCGGCAGCCAAGCCCACCAGCGCTGCCCCCGCCGCACGCGCCGACATCTTCACCTCGGCCACCTCCGGCTTCACCATTCCTGCGCGTCCGCCGGCGACGTCGAACGCCGAGCAGCCGACCGACGAGGAGTGATCTCCCCTACGCCTCGGTGACGCGGGTCAGCCGCGCCGCCAGGTGGTCCTGCAAAGGCTGGTCCACGGCCGCCATCGCAGAGTCGGTGGACAGTTCATCGCCAACAAGACGCCAACGGCGCCGGGTCGCGCTCACGTCCTTCGCCGACGGCGTCTGCTCCACCAGCGACTCGATCATGATCTCGAGCCCGTCGTCGATCGCCGCCCAGCGGCCGATCCCGAACTCGACGTGGCCGGTCGGCAGCGCCACGACAAGCTCCAGCCGGTGGTCGCCCACCGTCCGGACGTATCCCGACTCCGCGTGACGCGGCTCTCCGTCGATGGTCGTCCGGTGGGAGTACGCGATCCAGGGTTTGCCCGTGCTCGCGAACGTGGCGGTCTCCTCGTAGTCGAAGGCCGCGATCGTCGGATAGTGCCCGTGCCCGCTCCCCCGCCAGGTGCCGAGCAGGCCGGCAAGGGGGGCGACGTCAGCGTGGAGTTCCATGGGATGACCCTACGCGGCCGACAGCCCGCAGCAGCACGTACGCCACTCCTCCCCCGACGACGTACGCCGCCAGGTCCCACCAGGCGAAGGTCGTACCCAGGACGAGGCGGGCAGGAGGGAAGGCACGCGCGGCCGCAGCCGCTAGACCCGTGGCCTGCAACGCCTCGACGAGCCAGCTCACGCAGACCGCGCCACCAGCAGCCAGGCCGGCGGCCGTACGCGGCCGCACGAGCGCGACCACCAGCGCGACCGCAACGGTGTAAAGGATGCTGCCCGCCGCGTCGCCCGCGGGCCCGGCCAGGGGCCGGACGACGAGTCCGGTCAGCACGACGACCGCGAGCACCGCGGCCAACGCGACGCGGTGGGGAAAAGAGATCACCCGCACAACCTAGGTCGTGATCAGGCTCGCGCCATCTGACCCAGGTCTGCGGGTGTTTTGTCTGGAATTGCACGTGAGGGCCGCGCCCTGGTGGGTGCGGCCCTCACGATGTGTGTTGTTTGTCCGGCGACGTCCTAGTCTCCCACACACTCCCGTGTGCAGTACCATCGGCGCTGTAAGGCTTGACTTCCGGGTTCGGAATGGGACCGGGTATTTCC
>NZ_BAAHBN010000005.1:0-38730 GCF_054776655.1 Mariniluteicoccus flavus
ACCGCCGCGGGCGCCGCCGTCCTCGCGCTCGCCGCGGGCGCCGCCGCCGCGCTCCTGCCAGCGCTGCGCGGCGTCGACGACCGCCGCGTGGTGCTCCGCGACCTCGTCGAGCCGCCGATCGACGTGCGCCAGTGGCCGAGCCCGCTGCAGGAGATGCGGGCGCAGGTCGTCGACCGGCGCGACGCCGTGCTGTTGACCGCCGAGGGGCTGCCGGCCGGCGCGCGCGTGCGGCTGGCGACGCTCGACGCCTACGACGGCACGACCTACAACGCGTCGAACGAGGCCGAGACCCCTGGCCGGACGCCGGGCCACGGCGGCGCCTTCCGCCGCATCGGCGAGCAGGTGCCGGCCGGGACGCCGGCTCATCGGGGTCAAGGGGGGGAGCGGGCGAGCGTCACCGTGCGCGTGGGCGCGTACGCGGGGGTCTGGGTGCCGACGATCGGCGACCCACGCGCCGTGCGGTTCACCAGCGACCGCCGGCTCGAGCTCAAGGAACACCTCTATCTCAACCGCGACACCGGCACCGCCGTGACCGCGGCCGGCCTGCGCCCCGGCGACGCGTTCGCGCTGGAGGCCGCGGTGCCGCCGGCCGTGCCGGTCGAATCGCTCACCCGCGCCGAGTCCGCCACCGCGATCCTGCCGCCGCTGCCCGCGCTGCCGGAGGCGCTGAAGACGCGTGCGGCGAAGGCCGCCGAGGGGTCGCAGGGCGACGGCGACACCGCGCTGCGCATCCGCGCCGAGCTGCGCAAGGGCTACTACTCCCACGGCGAGACGTACGCGTCGCTGCCCGGCCACAGCCTGTTCCGCATCAACCGCCTGTTCACCGCCGACGAGATGGTCGGCGACGAGGAGCAGTACGCGGTCGCGTTCGCCCTGATGGCCCGCGAGGTCGGGCTGCCGGCCCGCGTGGTCTACGGGTTCGCGCCAGCGCCACCGTCCGCCGGACCCGTCGAGCTCCACGGCCGCGACGTGACCGCCTGGGTGGAGGTCAAGTATGCCGACGCCGGCTGGGTCGCCTACGACGCCGCGCCCGACCACCGGCGTACGCCGCCGTCGCGCCCCAACGTGCCCGCCGGCCCCGCCAACCCCCAGGTCGACAACCCGCCCCCGCCGCCCGACCGGCCCGACCGCCTGCCGCCCGACCAGGCCGAGCCCGAGCAGCCCGGCCAGAACAGCGATCCGAGGAAGCGCACGCTGTGGGCGCGCTACGGCTATTGGGTCCTGGCGGTCGGCGGGCCGTTGGCTGTCGTGCTGCTCCCGATCGTGGTCGTGGTCGGCGCGAAGGTGCGGCGCCGCCGCGTACGCTCCGCCGCGCCCCAGACGTCCGACCGGGTGTCGGGCGGTTGGGCGGAGGTCGTCGACCGGGCCCGCGACCTCGGCATCCCGCTGGCGCCGTCCGGCACCCGCATCGAGACCGCCCGCGCCGTCAGCGCCGCCTTCGCCCGCAGCGCCGACGGCGGCTCCGACCCCCACCAGCTGGCCTTCCGCGCCGACGCGACCACGTTCGGCACGGGCCAGCCCTCGGTGCGGCAGGCCGACGAATACTGGGCCGGCGTACGCGACGTCCTGCGCGGCATGAGTCGCTCGGTCAGCCCCTGGCGGCGGTTCCGCGGCGCCATGTCGCTGAAGTCGCTACGCTCGCCGGCGGCGTGGCGCCGCGAGGTCGCGCGGCGTGGTCGCTGGCGGGGCGCGCTCGCGGGGGTGCGTACGCGCGCCCGGGTCGCGCGTGACGGTGCCGTCCGCGGGGGCCGTGGCGGGCCGCCGAACCGCTAGCCTTTCCGTCGATGAGCACCTACGCCCCCGTCCAGCTCCCCCCGGGCCACCGGCCGGGCTCGCTGGCCATGCGCGTGCTCGCCGTGCTCGTCGACGGCACGCTGCCGTCGCTCGTGGTGACCGGCTGGTGGGCGCTGGTCTCACGCGGACCCATCACGGTCGGCCACTTCATCGTCGTGTCGGTGCTCGCCGCGATCGTCCTGCTCGGCTGGAGCCTGTTCGTCTGGTGGTCGGGCGCCCAGCGCGGCGCGACCCCCGGCATGCGCCTGCTCGACCTCGAGGTCGTCGACGTCCGCGACGGCCTGCCCGTCGGCTGGGGCCGGTTCTTCGCGCGCCAGATGGTCTATCACCTGCTTGCCTCCACGGTGGTCGGGCTCCTGTTGATGCTCACGTGGCTCGTCCTCGACCCGGCCCGCCGCGGGTGGCACGACCGTGCGGGCGGCGCGGTGGTGGTGCAGCGCGCGGCACGGCGTACCGAGGTCGCCGAGGCGACCGGCGACCCCCACCCGACCCCCCGCGCCGCCGCCGTCGCCCTGCCCGCCCACCTGCAGGGCGGCGCGAGCTTCCGGCCGGTCGACACGCCGGGGCTGGGCGCCCAGTCGTATGGGGGTCAGACGTATGGGGGTCAGGGGCATGGCCAGGCGTACGCGGGCCCGGGCGCCCCGGGCGGCCTCTCCGCCTGGCAGCCCCCGTCCGCCCCCCAGGGCGTGCCGAGCTGGAACCAGGACCCGCCGCCCGATCGTGCCCCGCTGGGCGAGCTCGACTGGGGCACGGGCGACGACCACAGGGCCGGCGGCTGGCAGCCGCCGCAGGTCGCGCCGCGCGAGGAGGCATACGCGCCGCAGGAGCCGGGGCCGTACGCGCCGCAGGGCTCGTCGCGCGTCGACGCCGACCGACCCCGGGCCATCGGCGGCCCGGCCCAGCGACCTGAGGCCGAGCTGACGATGCCGCCTCCGTTCGCGGAGGCGACGCTCCCGCCGCCGATCGCGGCGGTGCCGTCGGGGAACTCGCCCGACCAGCGCCCGGCCGACGAGGGCACCGTGCTGCGCCAGCCTGCCGCCGGCGACCAGCCGACCGGCGAGGGCACCGTCCTGCGGCCGCGTACGCCGATGACGCCGTGGCAGGTGCTGCTCGAGGACGGGCGCTCGATCCCGTTGGGCGCCGGCATCCTGCTGGGCCGCGGACCCGTTGCCGGCCCGGGCGAGGAGCGCCTCGGCCTGATCGAGGTCGCCGACACCACGCGCACGATCTCGAAGACCCACCTGCTGGTCGCCGCCGACGAGGGCGGCCCCTTCATCTCCGACCGTGGCTCCACCAACGGGTCGGGCGTGATCGCCCACGACGGGCGCCTCGTCGAGTGCGAGCCCGGCGGGCTGCTGCGCGTCGAGGAGGGCCAGATGGTCACGTTCGGCGACCACCGGCTCATCGTGCGCCGCGGAGCGGTCTAGGCTGCGGGCATGCTGCTGTCGGACCGTGAGATCAACGCACGCCTGGGTTCTGGCGACATCCGCCTCGAACCCCACGACCCCGCGATGGTGCAGCCGTCGTCGGTGGACGTGCGGCTCGACCGGTTCTTCCGGGTGTTCGAGAACCACCGCTACCCCCACATCGACCCGGCCGAGGAGCAGCCCGAGCTCACCCGCGAGGTCGAGCCCGACGGCGACGACCCGTTCATCCTCCACCCGGGCGAGTTCGTGCTGGGCTCGACGTTCGAGGTCGTCAGCCTGCCCCACGACATCGCTGCGCGGCTCGAGGGCAAGTCGTCGCTCGGTCGGCTGGGCCTGTTGACCCACTCGACCGCGGGCTTCATCGACCCGGGCTTCTCGGGCCACGTGACGCTGGAGCTGTCGAACATGGCGACGCTGCCGATCAAGCTGTGGCCCGGCATGAAGATCGGCCAGCTGTGCTTCTTCCAGCTCACGTCGGCGGCGGAACACCCGTACGGCTCGGACAAATATGGCTCGCGCTATCAGGGGCAGCGCGGCCCGACGCCGAGCCGGTCCTACCTGAACTTCCACCGGACACAGGTGCGCTGAGGGGGCGTACGCCACCCACGTTCTCCGAGCGAGCGCCAGCGAGTCGAGGAGCGTTGACCTCAATCCCCCTTGAGGTCCTACGGTGCTGACTCGACGAAGGAATTTGTCGCTCTGGATCCTCGACAGGGAAAACGGCTCGCTCTTTGTCAGTGGCCCTCGCTAGCGTGGCAAGTGCCACCCCGACGCCTCACCCGTGAGGCACTCTGCGAAAGGCAGTCGTGTCCGTCGACGCCCTGAACCGCCCGCCCCTGGTCTCGCCGAAGCCTCGGCGCGCCCGGTCGAGCACCAACCTGCTGCGGCTGTGGGCCTACCTGCGCCCCTACGCCGCGGTGTTCTGGACCATGGCCGCGCTCGACGTCGCCAACATCCTCGCGACGATCGCCATCCCGCTGATCACCCGCCGCGCGATCGACGGGCCGATCACCGCCGGTGACACCGCGGGCGTGTGGCGCTGGGGCCTGCTCGCGCTGGCGATCGGCGTCGCGGCCGCCGCGGCGGTGTTCGTGCGCCGTTGGATCTCGAGCGCCATGACGCTGAAGACCGAGACCTCCATCCGCCTCGACCTCTATGCCCAGCTCCAACGCCTGCCCATGGCCTTCCACGGCCAGTGGCAGTCGGGCCAGCTCCTGTCGCGCATGATGAACGACCTGTCCACCGTGCGACGCTTCCTCAGCTTCGGCCTGCTGATGCTCGCCGTGAGCCTGCTGCAGATCGCTTTGACGATCGGCCTGCTGCTCAACCTGTACGCCCCGCTCGGCGTCGTCGTCCTGATCGCCGTGGTCCCCGTGGTGGTCCTCTGCGCGCTGATGGAACGCCAATACACGAAGCTGTCGCGCCAGGTGCAGGACCAGACCGGCGACGTCGCCTCGCGCGTCCAGGAGTCCGTCCACGGCCTGCGCGTCATCCGGGCGTTCGGGCGGCGCGACTGGGCGTACGCGAAGTTCGACCGCCAGGCGTCCACGCTGTTCGACACCCAGCTCGCCCGCGTACGCCTGAACTCGCGCTTCTTCACCCTCCTCGACGTGATCCCGTCGCTGGTGGCCGTCGTGGTGCTGGCGATGGGCGCGGTTGCCGCGAGCCAGGGCCGGCTGACGATCGGCACTCTGGTGGCGTTCATGACGCTGCTCATGTCGCTGGTCTTCCCCGTGACCGTGCTGGGCTTCCTGCTCGCGATGGCCCAGGAGTCGATGACGGCCGCCGACCGCATCTGCGAGGTCCTCGACGCCCCCAACGACATCGAGCCGGGGCCCGTACGCCTGCCCACCGCCCGCGGCGAACTCGCGTTCGAGGGGGTCGCGTTCCGCTTCCCCGACGGCGACGCCGACGTGCTCCACGACATCACCCTGCGCACGCGGGCGGGCGAGACGATCGCGCTCGTGGGCGGCACCGGGTCCGGCAAATCGACGTTCACCGCCCTCGTCCCGCGCCTGGTCGACGTGACGGCGGGGCGCATCACACTGGACGGTCACGACCTGCGCGACCTCGACCTCGCCGACCTGCGACGTCAGGTCGCGACCGCTTTCGAGGACCCGACGCTGTTCTCGATGTCGGCGCGCGAGAACCTCACGCTCGGGCGTCCCGACGCGACCGACGCCGAGATCGCCCAGGCGATCGACGTGGCCCAGGCCCACTTCGTCCACGACCTGCCGTGGGGCCTCGACACCCGCATCGGTGAGCAGGGCATGAGCCTGTCCGGCGGCCAGCGCCAGCGGCTCGCGCTGGCGCGGGCGGTGCTCGTGCGGCCCAGCGTGCTCGTGCTCGACGACACGCTGTCGGCGCTCGACATCCACACCGAGGCGCTGGTCGAGGAGGCGCTCGGGCGCGTGTTGAAGGAGGCGACGGCCATCGTCGTCGCCCACCGCGCGTCGACCGTGATGCTCGCCGACCGGGTCGTGATGCTCGTCGACGGCACCATCGGCGCGATCGGCACCCATGCCGAGCTGTTGGCGACCGAGCCGCGCTATCGAGAGTTGCTGTCGGCCGACTTCGACGCCGAGCGGGAGGTTCTCCATGACTGAGCCGACGAAGGTCTCCGCCCCCCAGAATGCCCGCGCCGCCGATGCCCGTGCCGCCGATGCCCGCGCCGAGGCCGAGCGCCGTGAGCTCGACGACCTCGAGGCGTGGCGCGGCGTGAAGTCCGAGACCTCCGACGAGGTCTCCGACCGGGGCGCGGTGTTCCTCAAGCAGCGCAGCCGACGGCTCCTCGCGAGCCTGCTTCGGCCCTATCGGAAGATCGCGGTCATCATCGTCATCGCCGTCGTCCTCGAGAACCTCGCGCGGCTCGCGGGGCCTGCACTCGTGCGCCGCGGCATCGACCTCGGCGTGCCGCCCCTGATGGCCGGCGGCTCGGCCGGGCCGCTGGTGCAGACCATCGCGCTGATGCTCGGCGCGGTCGTGGTGCAGGGTGCTTCGAAGATGTTCTTCCTCCGCGTCTCGGGGCGCATCGGCCAGGAGGTCCTCATCGAGCTGCGGCGCCGCCTGTTCCGCCACGTCCAGGGGCTCGACGTGGCGTTCCATGATCGATACACCTCGGGCCGGGTGATCTCACGCCTGACGAACGACGTCGACGCGATCGCCGAGCTGCTGGCCGAGGGCATCGACACCCTCGTGCGCGCGGCGTTCACCCTGGTCGGCGTCTCGCTCCTGCTGCTGTGGCTCGACCTGCGCCTGGGCGCGATCTGCCTGCTGTCGATCCCGCCGCTCCTGCTGCTGCTCCGGTGGTTCTCGGTCCAGTCGACGCTGCGCTATCGCCGCGTACGCGAGATCTCGGCGCTCACGATCGTCCAGTTCGTCGAGACCATGACCGGCATCCGGGCGGTGCAGGCGTACCGTCGTGAGCCGCGCAACCAGCAGATCTTCACCACCGTGGCCGACCGGCTGAAGGACGCCAACATCGACGCGTTCCGCCTCATGGCGGTGTTCATGCCGGGCGTGCGCCTCATCGGCAACGTCGCGATCGCGGTCGTGCTGCTGGTCGGCGGCCTGATGGTCGCCGACGGGTCGATGACCATCGGCGTGCTCGCGGCCTTCCTGCTCTATCTGCGCATGTTCTTCGAGCCGATGGTCGAGATCTCCCAGTTCTACAACCTGTTCCAGTCGGCCATCTCGGCGCTGGAGAAGCTGTCGGGTGTGCTCGAGGAGGAGCCCGAGATCGCCGACCCGGCCGCGCCCACCCCGCTCCTGCGCGCGGCCGGGCGGGTGGCGTTCGAGCAGGTCGAGTTCGGCTATGTCGAGGGCCGCTCGGTGCTGCCCGGGCTCGACCTGGTGCTGCCCGCCGGCGAGACGGTCGCGCTGGTCGGCACGACGGGCGCCGGCAAGACGACGATCGCCAAACTGGTCGCGAGGTTCCATGACCCGCGGGCCGGGCGCATCACGCTCGACGGTGTCGACCTGCGCGACCTCGCCGACACCGACCTGCGCCGCGCCGTGGTGATGCTCACGCAGGAGAACTTCATGTTCGACGGCTCGGTCGCCGACAACATCGCGATCGGCCGGCCCGAGGCCGCGCGCGACGAGATCGAGGCGGCGGCCCGCGCGGTCGGCGCCGACGGATTCATCGAGCGGCTCGGCTCGGGCTATGACACCGACGTCGGCAAGCGCGGCGGCCGCCTGTCGGCGGGCCAGCGCCAGCTGGTCGCGTTCGCGCGCGTGGTCCTGGCCGACCCGGCGGTGGTGATCCTCGATGAGGCGACCTCCTCGCTCGACATCCCGTCGGAGCGCCTGGTCCAGCGGGCCCTGCGCACGATCCTCGCCGACCGCACCGCGCTGATCATCGCCCACCGCCTGTCGACGGTCGAGATCGCCGACCGCGTGCTCGTGCTGGAACACGGCGAGGTGGTCGAGGACGGCCCGCCGGGCGAACTGACGGGTCACGCCGAGGGCAGGTATGCAGCGCTGCACCGGGCGTGGATCGCCTCGCTGGCGTAAGGTCGCTTGGCCCACGCGGCCCCTGACCCGCCCACCCCATGACCCGCCGCCCCATGACCCACCCCGCCCCCTGGCCCAACTTGTGCACACCGCCCCACAAGTTGGGTCGACACGCCGGGGTGACCACCCAACTCGCGCACACGCGACATCGCCTCGGCGCTTTCCGCGGCCCCGCGTACGCCGGGTTCGGCGTGTTGGGCACGGGTGTGCACTTTCCGCAGGCCGGCGTACGCCCGGTTCGGCGTGTTGGGCGCAGGTGTGCACTTTTCACGGTCTCGCATCCCCGCCGACCCGCGCGCTCGCCTGATCCAACCCTCTTCGACCCACCGCCCCGACAAAAACCACTGGGTCCCCTCCAGCCCACCCCACTAGGGTCACCCCCATGGGACATGTGGAGCTGAACGGCGTCGACTTCAGCCTCCCCGACGGCCGACCCCTGCTCTCCGATATCTCGTTCCGCGTCGGCGACGGCGCCGTCGTCGCGCTCGTCGGCCCCAACGGCGCCGGCAAGACCACCCTCCTGCGCATCATCGAGGGCGAGCTCTCTCCCGACGACGGCAGCATCTCCCGGTCCGGCGGCCTCGGCGTGATGCGCCAGTTCATCGGCCAGATCCGCGACGAGTCGACCGTCCGCGACCTCCTGCTCCGCCTCTCGCCCGCCCGCGTACGCCAGGCCGCGGCCGCCGTCGACGACCTCGAGCTGAAGCTCATGGACGACGACGCCGAGGCGACCCAGCTCGCGTACGCGACCGCCCTGGGCGAGTACGCCGACGCCGGCGGCTATGACGCCGAGGTGATCTTCGACGCCTGCTGCACCGCCGCCCTCGGAGCCGGCTATGACCGCGTCCGCTGGCGCGCCGTCTCCACCCTTTCCGGCGGCGAGCAGAAGCGCCTCGCGCTCGAGCTCCTGCTGCGCGGCCCCGACGAGGTGTTGCTCCTCGACGAGCCCGACAACTACCTCGACGTCCCCGGCAAGCAGTGGCTCGAGGAGCAGCTCCGCACCACCCAGAAGACCGTCCTGCTCGTCAGCCACGATCGCGAGCTCCTCGCCAACGCCGCCACGGCCGTCGCCGCCCTCGAGCTCGGTGCGGCCGGCAACACGCTGTGGGTCCACGGCGGCGGGTTCGCCACCTTCCACGCCGCGCGCGCCGAACGCTTCGCGCGCCTCGAGGAACTGCGCCGCCGCTGGGACGAGGAGCACGCCAAGCTCAAGACGCTCGTGCAGACGCTCAAGACCAAGGCCACCTTCAACGACGGCATGGCCAGCCGCTACCACGCGGCCCAGACCCGACTCGCGCGGTTCGAGACCGCCGGCCCGCCCCAGGCGGTCCCGCTGCGCCAGAGCGTACGCATGCGCCTCGACGGCGGCCGGACCGCCAAGCGCGCCATCGTCTGCGAGGACCTCGAGCTGACCGGGCTGATGAAGCCCTTCTCGACCGAGATCTGGTTCGGCGACCGCGTCGGCGTGCTCGGCTCGAACGGCTCCGGCAAGTCCCACTTCCTGCGCCTGCTGGCCCGCGGCGGCTCGCTGCCCGACGCCGGCAACGTCGCGGTCGGCCACGAGCAGATCCCGGCCGTCGCCCACACCGGCGTCGCCCGGATCGGCTCCCGCGTACGCCCCGGCTGGTTCGCCCAGACCAACCAGCAGGCCGGGCTCACCGGGCGTACGCTGCTCGAGATCCTCCACCGCGGCGACGAGCACCGCGAGGGCACGCCCCGCGACCTCGCCAGCCGTCGACTCGACCGCTATGAGCTGGCCGGGGCCGCGGAGCAGCGCTACGAGACCCTGTCGGGCGGCCAGCAGGCGCGGTTGCAGATCCTCCTGCTCGAGCTCGGCGGCGCGACCCTCCTGCTGCTCGACGAGCCCACCGACAACCTCGACATCGCGTCGGCCGAGGCGCTCGAACAGGGCCTCGACGCGTTCGAGGGCACCGTCATGGCCGTCACCCACGACCGCTGGTTCGCCCGGAGCCTCGACCGCTTCCTGGTGTTCACGGCGACGGGCGACGTCGTCGCCAGCGACACCCCGATCGGGGACGAGGCGCGGGTGGCGCGGGCGCGCTGACACCCCGCGTACGCCCACGCCCACGCCCGCCCGCGTACGCCCAAGCCCCGCGTACGCCGGCCTTGTAGCACACGTGCTACCCTAAGAGCATGGCCACTGTGGGATTGAGGGAACTGAGGCAGGACGCCTCCGACCTCGTGCGCCGGGTCGAGGGCGGTGAAGAGATCCTCGTCACGGTTTCCGGCAGGCCCAGTGCCCGGATCGTTCCCGTCCAGCCCCTTCGCTGGCGAGGCTGGGCCGAGGTGGCCGACCTGTTCGACGGTCCGATCGACCCGGAGTGGGAGACAGATCGTGAACTGATCGACCACTCCATCGATGACCCCTGGGCGGCTCGGTGACCGAGGCGCTCGAGTCCGACGAGCGGGGAATCCTTGACACAAGTGTGGTGATCGCCGAGGGCGTCGCCCCGCTGCCGGGGGTGTTGGCCATCAGCGCTGTCACCCTCGCAGAGCTCCACTTCGGGGTTCTCGTCGCGAAGTCGCCTGACGTGCGCGCCGAACGACTGAGGAGGCTGAGCATTCTTCAACGTCGTTTCGATGCGCTTCCCCTCGACGACGAAGTGGCGGCCAGTCATGGCCGTCTCGCCGCCGCCGTGGTCGCGTCCGGCCGTCAGCCGCGCCGTCGCGCCATGGACCTGCTCATCGCTGCCACGGCCCATGCCCACGGTGCGACGCTCTACACGCGCAATCCGGACGATTTCGCCGGCCTCGAGCACCTGATTGACTTCCGGGTCGCCTAGCCGACGCGCGTACGCCCGGCTGGCTAGGCTCGACGCCGTGACGAACTGCCCCTGTGGATCCGCGGCGACCCTCGACGACCACTGCGGCCCGTTGCTCGCCGGCGTACGCCAGGCCGCGACGCCGGAGGAGCTGATGCGCTCGCGCTACACCGCGTATGTGACCGGCGACGAGGACTACGTGTTCCGCACCTGGCACCCGCGTACTCGTCCCACCGACGTCACGCTCGACGGCGTCGACTGGGTCGGGCTCGACATCATCGACGCGACCGGTGGCGAGGTGGAGTTCGTGGCTCGGTTCGTGCTGCGCGGGAAGCGCAACGTGCTCCACGAGCGGTCGCGGTTCGAGCAGCGCGCGGGCCGCTGGTTCTATGTGGACGGGGACGTCAAGTGACCTCACGTTCTCCGAGCGAGCGCCAGCGAGACGAGGAGCGCTCGCTCAGCCAGCGTGCCTCCCCGAGTGACCAGCAGATCCACGTCCGCGGCGCCCGCCTCCACAACCTCCGCCACCTCGACGTCGACCTCCCGCGCGACCGCCTCGTCGCGTTCACCGGCATCTCCGGCTCCGGCAAGTCGTCGCTCGCGTTCGGCACGATCCACGGCGAGTCGCAGCGCCGCTACCTCGAGTCGGTCGCGCCCTTCGCCCGCCGCCTCATCGGCAGTGCGGTCGACCCGCGCGTCGACGCCGTCACCGGAGTCCCGCCCACCGTCGCCCTCGAGCAGCGCACGTCGGCCGGCGGCTCCCGCTCCACGGTCGGCACGGTCACCAACCTGTCCAATGCCGTACGCCTGCTCTTCTCCCGCGCCGGCGACCACCCACCCGATGTCCTCACGAGAGGCTCAGCCCTGCACGGCGGCCGGCTCACCTCCGACCACTTCAGCCCCAACACACCCGAGGGGCGCTGCCCGCGGTGCCACGGCGCCGGCGTCCTCATGGAGCCCACCGAGCGCTCCATCGTCCCCGACCCGGGCCTGTCCATCGCCGACGGCGCCATCGCGGCGTGGCCGGGCGCGTGGCTGGGCAAGAACTACCGCGACATCCTGCGTACCCTCGGCGTCGACATCCACGCCCCCTGGCGCGACCTGCCGGCCGAGACCCGCGAGTGGATCCTGTTCACCGACGAGCAGCCCGTCGTCACGGTCCACGCCGAGCGCGAGCCGGGGCGGGTGCAGCGGCCCTACAAGGGGGAGTGGAGCTCGGTCGCGCGCTATCTGCGGCGCTCGATCAGCGACGCGAAGGCCGAGTCGTCGCGGCGGCGCGCGCTGGCCTACCTCGAGGTGGCGCCGTGCCCCGTCTGCCACGGCCACCGGCTCGAGCCCGACGCGCTGCGCGTCACCTATCTCGGCGAGCCGATCCACCAGCTCGGCGCGCTGGCACTGGAGGACCTCCTCGCCCGGCTCGCTGCCCGCGGCGACGAGTTGCCCGAGGCCGAGGGCACCCCCGAGGAGGAGGCCGAGAAGATCCTCCTGCCGAGCATGCTGCCGGTCCTGCGCACCGTCGTCGGCCTCGGCCTCGGCCACCTCGCGCTCGCCCGCCCGGCCCGCACGCTGTCCAGCGGCGAGCTGCAGCGCCTCCGCCTCGCGGCCCAGCTGCGGGCCGGCCTGTTCGGCGTCGCGTACGTCCTCGACGAGCCGTCCGCCGGCCTCCACCCCAGCGAGAAGGGCGTGCTGACCGAGCTGTTCGGCCGGTTCGTCGCCGACGGCAACTCGGTGTTGCTCGTCGAGCACGACCTGGCGCTGGTCGCCCAGGCCGACTGGGTCGTCGACGTGGGCCCGGGCGCCGGCGTCGACGGCGGCAGGCTGCTCTATTCCGGTCCCGTCGCCGGGCTCGGTGACGTCGCCGGGTCCGCCACAGGACGCGCGCTGCGGCGCGAACCCCCGACCCCGCGTACGCCGGACCGGGCCCGGACGCCGTCGGGCGAGCTCGTGGTCACCGGCATCGACGCGCGTACGCTCCGCGGCGTCGAGCTCACCCTTCCCCTCGGCGTGCTCACCGCCGTCACCGGCGTTTCGGGCTCCGGCAAGTCGACTCTGGTGACCCACGTGCTCGGGTCGGTGCTCGCCGAGCGCGTCCGCACGACCGTGGCCGACGAGCCGGACGCCGATGTCGAGCCGGACCCCGTGGCGCCGGGGTCGGGCAGCGACGACGCGATCTCGGTCGCTGCGGTGTCGGGGGCCGACGCCGTCGACCGGCTCGTCCACATCACCCAGAAGCCGATCGGGCGTACGCCGCGGTCGTGCCTGGCGACCTATACGGGCCTGTTCGACCGCGTACGCGCGCTCTTCGCCGCGACCGACGAGGCGAAGCGCCGCGGGTGGGGCGTGGGGCGGTTCTCGTTCAACGTGGCCGAGGGGCGGTGCCCCGAGTGTGCGGGCGCGGGCCAGATCGAGGTCGAGCTGATCTTCCTGCCGGGCAGCTTCGCGACGTGCCCGACGTGTCGAGGGACGCGCTATGCGCCGGAGACGCTCGAGGTGACCTGGCAGGGCCGGACCGTGGCGGACGTGCTCGCGCTGAGCGTCCGGGAGGCGCGCGAGGTGTTCGCGCGTGACGCGCGGGCGAGCCGCGCCCTGGCGGCGCTCGACGCGATCGGGCTCGGCTATCTCACGCTCGGCCAGCGTGCGACCGAGCTCTCGGGCGGCGAGGCCCAGCGCATCAAGCTCGCCACCGAACTCCAGCGCTCCGCCCGCGGCCACTCGGTCTATCTGCTCGACGAGCCGACGACGGGCCTCCACCCGGCTGACGTGGAGCTGCTGATGGCCGAGTTGCAGCGGCTCGTCGACCAGGGCTCGACGGTGGTCGTGGTCGAGCACGACCTCCATGTCATCGCCCGGGCCGACCACGTGATCGACCTCGGCCCGGGCGCGGGCGACCGCGGCGGGCGGATCGTGGCGCAGGGCGCACCGTCGGAGGTCGCGGAGGTGGAGGCGAGCGCGACGGGCCGGTGCCTGCGTACGCGCTGACCCCACCTGCTGACCCCATCCCAGCTCACTCCCACCCCGTATTAGCGAGCCTTATCGCTTCTCATCGAGCCCCATAGGGCTCGATCAGTCGCTGGAAGCTCGCTAGTTCACGCCCCGGCCGACCCCCGAACCCCGACCTCCGTACGCGCTCGGGGTCTCGCCCGTGATCGCCCGGAAGTCTCGCGTGAAGTGGGCCTGGTCGAACCATCCGAGCTCGTGCGCGAGGTCGGCGAGCGACCCGTCCCAGCCCCGGTCGAGCGCCGCGACGGCGTCGATCACCCGCGCCCGCATCAGCATCCGCTTGGGGCCCACGCCGGCGAACCGCCGGAACATCCGCTGCAGCGACCGCACGTCGCAGCCCGCCCGCTCGGCCAGGTCGTCGAGCCCGGTCAGCCCAGGGTCATCCAGCATCGCCAGCACCTCACGGAACCGCGCGTACGCCGGGCCCAGCACCGGTTGCCGTCCCAGCAGCCACGCGTCCAGAGCCGGCGCCGCCTCGTCCGCGCCGTGAGGGAATCCGGCCCACTCGACCTCCACCCCCGGCAGCACGCCTTCACCCGTCACCGTCCGGTCCCGCAGCCCCGCGAGGTCGGCGTCCACGAACCCGCGTACGCCGCCGATCTGGAACTTGATGCCGACCACCGAGCCGGTGCCGAACAGCGTGACGTCGAACCGGCCGTGCGTCACCGGACCCGTGAGCCACACCCCCGGTCGCGTCTGCCCGGCCCGCAACAGGTCGCCCCGCTCGAGCGTCAGGTTCAGCGACGGGTCGTCGAGCGTGGCCGTGCGGAACGTCTCGCCGGGCCCGAACTCCCACTGCACCGACCAGTAGTGCTGCACCCACGGGGCCAGCCGCGCATCCGGAGCCGCGTCGCCATAGGTCGCGCGCGACAGCAGCTCGTCGGGCCGCAGCACGTGCCCCAGCATGTGGGCGGGCGTTGCCGCCGTCCGTCCGGGAGTCGACATGGGCTCAGAATGGCAGAGGCCCCGGGTCCCGGGGCTGCGTACGCGTCGGTTTCACTGGACCCATGGCACTCGACACCGATGTCCTCATCGTCGGCGCCGGCCCCACCGGCCTCATGCTCGCCAACTGGCTCGCCCGCCTGGGCGTACGCCACCTCGTCCTCGACGACGGCCCCGGCCCCACGCGCGAGTCGCGGGCGCTCGTCGTGCAGGCGCGGTCGATGGAGCTCTATAACCAGCTCGGCGTCATCGACCGCGTACGCGACCGCGCGGCCTGGGCCCGGGGCATCCGCCCTGGCTGGCACACGCGTCCCGCCCCCGGCATCGCCGAGCTGGCACGCTTCAGCCGCGGCCTCACGCCCCACCCGGGTCTGCACGTCCTCGAGCAGTCGGCCAACGAGGAGATCCTCCACGACCACCTGCGCGAACTCGGGAGCTCGGTCGCCTGGGGCCATCGTCTCACGGCATTGGCCGACCGCGGCGACCACGTCGAGGCCGAGCTGAAGGGTCCCGACGGCCCGCGTACCGTCACCGCGGCCTGGTGTGTCGGCGCCGACGGCGCGAGCTCGGCCGTCCGCAGGGCGGCCGGCATCGACTTCGAGGGCCGCACCAATGCCGAACGGTTCTGGCTCGCCGACGCGCTCGGCGTACGCGGGGTCGACGAGGGCATCGTGAACCTGCGCGCGGGAGAGAAGCACTTCCTCCTCGCATTCCCGATGGGCGCGCCGGGTCACCACAGGCTCATCGGCATCCTCCGGGACGGCGAGGAGCCGACCGAGGCCGACATCCGCGCCATCCTCGCCCGCGACTTCGCGGTCGAGTTCGACCGCGCGACGTGGTTCGCCCACTATCGCCTCCACCATCGCGTGGCCCGACGCTTCCGGCAGGGCCGCGTGTTCCTCGCCGGAGACGCCGCGCACGTTCACTCGCCGGTGGGCGGGCAGGGGATGAACACCGGCCTGCAGGACGCCCACAACCTCGCGTTCAAGCTTGCGGCGGTCATCGCCGGGCAGGCTGAGGAGTCCCACCTCGACCACTATGAGCTCGAGCGCCGCCCCGTCGCGCAGAAACTCGTGGCGACGGTGGACCGGCTGTTCGGGGCGGTGGTCGACGCGAGCCCGCGGGCGGTCACGATGCGTCGGCTCGTGGTCCCGATCGCAGCGCCCCTGGTCACCCAGGTCGTCGCGCGCCTGCCCGTGGCGACGCGGCTCGGGGCCTACGTCGGCCAGCTCCGCATCCACTACTGGGCCACCGAGGCCGCGCGGGCGCGCGGCGGTCGCCGCGACCCCGTCGTCGGCCGTCGCCTTCCCTGGACTGGTGCGAACCACGAGGTGCTCCGGGCGGCGACGTGGCAGGTGCACGCGTACGCCCAGCAGGCCCCGTCGCTCGACGGGCTGCCCGGCGTCATCGCCCACGCGTACCGCTTCGACGCGGCGGACCGGCTCGGGCTCCCCGAGGGGACGTGGCTGCTCGTCCGCCCCGACGGGTTCGTCGCGGCACGAGCGACGGCCGCCACCGCGGGAACGGTGTTCACCGCGGCCCTCCAGGAGCTGGGCGTACGCACGGCCTGACTGTCGCGAATGTGCAAGCGGGTCGGGGTTTGCGGGGGACAGGATGGGCCCATGACCGATACGAAGACTCCCGTCGCCTCGCTTGCCATGGTGACCCTCGACGCCCCCGCCGCCGCCCCGCTGGCGGAGTTCTGGTCGGCGGTGCTGGGCTGGCCGATCGCCCATTCCGACGAGGACTACGCGATGTTGACCGGGCCCAGCCACGCCCTCGGCATCGGGACGACGCCCGACTTCCAGAAGCCGTCCTGGCCCGATGACGGCCACAAGCAGTTCCACCTCGACCTCGCGGCCGACGACATCGAGGCTGCGGCCGCGAAGTGCGTGGAGCTGGGTGCGACGCGTCCCGACGACCAGCCGGGGGAGACCTGGACCGTTCTGCTCGACCCGGCCGGCCACCCGTTCTGCATCACCGACGCGAAGAACTGGGGCTGAGCGTGGGCGTGACTTTTCGCTCACGATCGTCGATTTCAGACGCTCATAAGGCGTCGAGATCGACACTGACGAGCGAAAAGTCACACTCATCAGCGGCTCACGCCGCCCGCTCGTCCGCCTCACGCTGCGCCCGCGTCGCCGACGCCCACCACGCGAGCTCGCTGGAGGCGCGCCCCAGTTGAGTGGCCCGCACCTCGGGCGCCTCCCACCCGTCCTCCCCCAGGTGCTCCCACGGTGCCGCCACCGACGGTGTCGTCCGCACCGACACGACGCTGAGCTCACCCATGATCGAACGCAGGTGCTCGGCGGCCACGATGCCCCCGGCCGCGCCATACGGAACGATCATGGCGGCCTTGCGGGCCCACTCGGCGTAATGCCAGTCGAGGAACCGCTTCAGCGACGCCGGGATGCTGCGGTTGTATTCGGGGGTGACGAACACGAAGGCGTCCGCCGCGTCGACCCGATCACTGGGCTCGACCTCCACATCGGCGCCGCCGGGTTCGAGCAGGCGGTCGTCCGGCAGCCGGGTCTCGGCCAGGTCGATGACGTCGACGGCGAAGCGTGCGTCCGCGCCCAGGTGCGAGCTGACCCAGTCGGCGAGGTGATGGCCGATGCGATCCTCGCGGATGCTGGCGATCACGACGAGAACGCGGAGAGCAGGGGTCGAAGGGTTCATGGGTTCTTCCTTTCGGAGGTGCCTGAGGGTGTACGTGCGATGTGTTGTGATGGGCCCATGGCGATCACGACTGCGCAGTCCGAGCGGACCACGACGTCACTCACCGTGAGCGAGGTGGCGCGTGAGGCGGGCGTCGCCGCGTCCGCCGTGCGGTTCTATGACCGGCACGGCGTCGTGACCGCCGTGAGGACGACCACGAACCAACGGCGGTTCGACCAGGACGCCGCTTGTCGGATCAAGGTGGCGAAAGGCGCCCAGCGGGTCGGGCTGACGGTGGCCGAGATCCGCGACCTGTTGGCCGGTCTCCCGAACAACCCGCGGGCCGAGGAGTGGGCCGTCGTGTGCGATGACCTGATCGCCAGCGCCGAACAGCGCATCGCCGATCTGCGGTCCGCCCTCCACGACCTCGGCACCGACACACGCCTGTGCGAACTGCCCCGTCAGTCGACCGCCTAGTCCTTCACGCCGGGGGAGTGCCCCGGGTCCACGCGACGTCGAGCGCGAGTTCGGCGAAGCGCCAGGCGCCATCCTGCGTACGCTCCGCCCAGCCGTGGTACGCACCCGCGGACACGAACAGGTCCTCGGCATCGCCTGGGTGCACGTGCGTGCAGAGGGCGTTCCAGCGCACCGAGGCTCGCTCGCCGTCGACGACGACGACGATCACCAGATTCGTGCCGAAGTGGACGGTGCGCGCGAACGCGAGTACGCCCCGCTTCGTCTGCTCGGTCACGGCGTCGCGGCCCTGATCGGTGCCGATCGGCATGATGAAGCTGACGTCGTCGGTGAGGAACCCGTCCGCCCACGCGGCATCGAACTTCCCCGCATCGAGCGAATGGTGGAACCGATCGACCAGCTCCCGGATCTCGGTTTCGGCCTGGAGGTCATGTGAAGTAGTCATGGATCCACCGTGAGCCTTGAACATTGGGTGAACGCAAGCGTGCGCAAAAGAACTCAGCACGCCGCGAGCGGCGTGCTGAGTGTGAGGGGGTGCAGGGGAGCGTCAGTCGTTCTGAGTGCGTTCCCGCGCGAGTCGGGCGAGCTCGGTCAGGCTGATCGCCGCCCCGCCGGTGGCAGGCCGCGAGGGCGCCGGCTCCGACGTGGTCGTACGCTCGTCCGCCTCCCCAGCCGTTTCCCTCCCGGCCTCGTCCGTTGACGCCAGCGAGGTCAGGCTGGTCTCGGCCGACGCCACCGTGGTTCCGACGGGGGCCTTCGGAGCGGTTGCCTCGGGAGCCGGCGTGGGCTTCGCTTCAGACGGCTCGGCTTCGTCGGTCGCCGCCACGGCCCGGTCCGGCTCGGCCGGGATGTCGTCGGTGTCGGTTCCCGCGGGAACTGGTTCCGCAGATTCCGACTCGGCTTCGGGAGCGACGGTCCGGGCCTCCGTCTCGGCAGGCCCTGTCGTACCACCCTTTGCCTTCGCCTTTGCCGCAAGGTCCTTGAGGCTGATGGCGCCCGCGGTCTTCGGTGCGGTTGCGTGGGGAGCCGGCGTCGGCTTCGCGTCAGAGGGCTTGACCTGATCGGTCGCCGTCACTGACCGGTCCTCGTCGGCCGGGGCATCGTCGGTGTCGGTTCCCGCGGGAACTGGTTCCGCTGCGTCTGATCCGGTCTCGGCAGACTCGGCCTGAGGCTTCGGCTCGCTCGGCGCAGTGGCTCCCCCCTTTGCCTTCGCCGCGAGGTCCTTGAGGCTGATGGCCCCGGTGGCCTTCGGTGCGGTTGCCTGGGAAGCCGGCGTCGGCTTCGCGTCAGCAGGCTCGGCCTCGTCGGTCGCCGTCACGGCCCGGTCCTCCTCGGCCGGGGTGTCGTTGGTGTCGGTTCCCGCGGGAACTGATTCCGCTGCGTTCGTTCCGGTCTCGGCAGACTCGGCCTGAGGCTTCGGCTCGCTCGGCGCAGCCGCTCCGCCCTTTGCCTTCGCCGCGAGATCCTTGAGGCTGATCGCCCCCGCAGCCTTCGGCGCCGGCTTCTCATCAGCGGGCTCGGACTTCGCCGCGGACTCAGCCTCGGGCGCGGTCCTCGCCTCGTCCTCGTCCTTCGGCTCGGCCGGGGCCACCGTCGACTCTGCCGGAGCGCCACTCTTCGCCTTCGCCGCCAGGTCCTTCAGGCTGATCGCACCCGCCGCGACGCCAGCGCCCGCGGCAGCGCCGGCCGCAGCCTTCGCACCCGAATCACCCGTCGGCCTGGCCTCCGCAGCCTCCGCAGCCTCCGCATCCGTCAGCCCCGCAGCCTTCGGCTCGTCCTTCGCCTGCGCCGCCTCGCCCGGCGCGTCGACCGCGTCGGCCGGAGCGTCCTCGACACCGCCGTCGACGTCCGCCTCCTGCTTCTTGGCCTGGGCAGCCTCCTCGGCGTGGTCGGGACGCACGGGCTCCGTGGCTTCGACAGGCTCGGTGGCTTCGACTCGCTCCGCTCGCTCAGCCAGCGTGGAGTCGTCCGCTCCCTCAGCCAGCGTGGAGTCGTCCGCTCGCTCAGCCAGCGTGGAGTCGGCGGTCTCCGAAACAGTCGCCGTCTCCTCCGACAGTTCCGACCCGACCGCCGCCGGCTTCCCCCGGCGTACGCCTTCCAGCAGCAACTGGGCCACGTCCAGCACCTCGACGTTCTCCCCCCGACCCTCGGCCTGCTCGGCCGTCAGCCCGTCGGAGATCATCACGCGGCAGAACGGGCAGCCCGTCGCCACCGCGGCGCTGGGCGCCTGGCCCAGCACCGTCAGCGCCTCGGAGGTCCGGTTCACGTTGATCCGCGTACCGATCTTCTCCTCCATCCACATGCGCGCGCCGCCGGCGCCGCAGCAGAACGAGGTCTCCTTCGAGCGCGGCATCTCCGCGTACGTCGCCCCGGGGATCGCCCCGAGCAGGTCGCGCGGCGCGTCATAGACCTGGTTGTGGCGGCCCAGATAGCAGGGGTCGTGATAGGTGATCGTGCGGCCGGCGACCTCGCCCGACGGCGCCGCGACGGGCGTGAGCCGCCCGTCGCGCACCAGCCGGTTCAGCAGCTGGGTGTGATGGACGACCTCGAGCTCGACGCCGATCTGGGGATATTCGTTCTTCAGCGTGTTCAGGCAGTGCGCACACGTCGTAACGACCTTCGACGCCTTCGCGTCGGTGAGCGTCTCCTTGTTCTCCGCCGCCAGCTGCTGGAACACCATCTCGTTGCCCGAGCGGCGCGCCGGGTCGCCGGTGCAGGTCTCGCCGTTGCCCAGCACCGCGAACTTCACCTCGGCGGCGGTGAACAGCTCCGCCACCGCCTGTGTCGTCTTCTTCGCCCGGTCCTCGTACGCGCCCGCGCACCCGACCCAGAACAGGTATTCGACCTCGGTCAGGTCGGCGACCGACTCGCCCACGACCGGCACCTCGAACGGCAGGTCCTTGGCCCAGTCGAGCCGGCCCTTGCGGTTCATGTTCCACGGGTTGCCCTTGGACTCCAGCCCCTTGTAGAGCCCGTTCAGCTCCGACGGGAACTCGCCCTCGACCATGACCTGGAAGCGCCGCATGTCCATGATGTGGTCGACGTGCTCGATGTCGACGGGGCACTGCTGGACGCACGCGCCGCACGACGTGCACGACCACAGCACGTCGGCGTCCACGACCGCGACCGACCCGTCGGCCCCGATTGAGATCGGGTTGCCGTGGGCCTGGGCGGCCGCGGCGGCCCGCGCGTCGTTCTCCGACCCCTCAGAACCGCCCACCGTCGCGCCCACCAGCGGTCGCTCGGCCTCCGCCAACACCGCCGGTGCCAGCGATCCGCGCGCGCTCTCGGCGGCCTGCAGATAGGGCGCCTTCGCGTACGCGTGCTCGCGCAGCCCCATCATCAGCAGCTTCGGCGACAGCGGTTTCTCGGTGTTCCAGGCGGGGCACTGCGACTGGCAGCGGCCGCACTCGGTGCAGGACGTGAAGTCCAGCAGGCCCTTCCACGTGAAGTCCTCGACCTTGCCGACGCCGAGGCGCGCGAACACGTCCTCGTCCATCTCGTCCTCGTCGGTGAGGTTCGGCACCCTGCCGTCGACGTTCACCGGCGGGATCGCACCCAGCGCCGTACGCCCGCTCGCCTCGCGCTTGAACCAGATGTTCGGCCACGCCGTGAAGCGGTGCCAGGCGACGCCCATGGTGGGGTTCAACCCGATCACGCAGAACCACGCCATCGACACGATGATCTTGAGCGCCGCGACCCACACGACCGCCGTCTCGGCCGCGTGGGACGACATCTGCGGCAGCAGGAACCATGACAGCGGGAAGTGGAACTTGTCACCCGACAGCTGGTATTCCAGCGCGCGCAGCACGATGATGCACAGCCCGATGCCGAGGATCGTGAACTCGACGTAGTAGGCCTGCCACGACCGCGACCCGAAGAACCGCCCGCGCGCCCCCTCGACGGCCTTGCCCGTGATGTTCAGCCGGTTCGCCAGCAGATAGAGGATGCAGGCCAACATGACCCACGCGAGCGCCTCGGTCACCCATTCATAGAGGAAGAAGTGGCCGATGATCGGCAGCGCGAAGTGGGGCGAGAACAGCTGGCCGAACGCCGTCACCAGCGTGAAGAACAGGAACATGAAGCCCACGAACACGAACCAGTGGGCGATGCCGACCTTCGACCACTTCAACATGCGGGTGTGGCCGAACGACTCCACCAGGAGCGTCTTCCACCGCGAGGCGGGATCGTCGGAGCGGCCCAGCGTGGGCTGGCCGACCTTCACGACGCCGACGATGCGGGCCACGGCGCGCGCGAACAGCGCGACACCGATGACCGAGATCACCAGGGCGAGGGCAATGGGCAGGATGGTCACGCGTACGCTCCGTTGGGTTGGTGAGACTGCGCCTCACGATAAACCTCATGTCAGACAACCGACATGTTACTTGTGAGTAACGCCGCTGACCAGACCGTACGCAGCCCCGAGCACTCCGTACGCCTCTCAGCGCCCCGCGCTATTGTCGACACGTTCACCTCCGCCGCGTCCCGCGGCTCCCGTCGAACCGAAGGACCCGCGTGATCGAGTTCAAGGGCGTGTCGAAGACCTATCAGGACGGGACGAAGGCGGTCACCGACCTGACGCTGGTCGTGCCCTCCGACGGCATCACGGTGTTCGTCGGCCCGTCCGGCTGCGGCAAGACGACGACGCTGCGCATGCTCAACCGCATGATCGACCCCAGCTCCGGCGAGATCGTCTGGGACGGTACGCCGATCAAGCAGCTGAAGAAGACGCTGCTGCGGCGCCAGATGGGCTATGTGATCCAGAGCGGCGGCCTGTTCCCCCACCGCACGATCCTCGAGAACATCGGCACCGTCCCCCAGCTCCTGGGCTGGGACGACCGCCGCACCGGACGCCGCTCCGCCGAACTCCTCGAGATGGTCGGCCTCGACGCCAGCCTCGGCCCCAAGTTCCCGGCCCAGCTGTCGGGCGGCCAGCAGCAGCGCGTCGGCGTCGCCCGCGCCCTCGCGGCCGACCCCGACCTGCTCCTGATGGACGAGCCCTTCTCGGCCGTCGACCCCCTGGTCCGCACCGACCTCCAACAGCTCGTCAAGCGCCTCCAGCGCGAGCTCAACAAGACCATCGTCATGATCACCCACGACATGGACGAGGCGATCACGATGGGTGACCGCGTCGCCGTGCTGCGCCAGGGCGGCGTACTCGCCCAGTTCGACTCGCCCCAAGAGATCCTCGACCATCCGGCCGACGACTTCGTCCGCGACTTCGTGGGCCGCGACCGCGGCTACCGCGCGCTGACGTTCGCCTCCGGCGAGACCTTCGACCTGCAGCCCGTGCGCACCGTACGCAACGCCGCGACCGCGTACGGCCCCAACGACGACCGCAACCTCCCGGTCCTCGTCGTCGACGCCGAGGCCGCGCCGAGCGGCTGGGCCGACCCCGCGCGCCCGGGCAAGCTGCTGGGCCTCGGCTCGGTCTTCGACATCGAGTCGGCCCCGCTGCGCGAGGTCCTCGAGGCCGCGCTCACGTCCCCGGTCGGGCTCGCGATCGCGGTCCACCCCACGGGCCGGTACGCCGGGACCGTCCCCGTCGCCGAGGTCATGGAACGCGTACGCCGCTATCGCGCCGACGTCGCCGAGACCCAGGCCCAGCGCCGTCAGGACGCCGAGGAGCAGGCCGAGCGCGAGCGCCTCGAGGCCGAGCGGCTGGCCGAGGAGAAGCGCCTCGCCGAGGAGCGTCGCCAGCAGGACGCGAAGGAGGCCGCCGAGCGCGCCGCCGCCGAGAAGGCGGCGAAGAAGAAGCGGGGCCGCCCATGATCAACTGGGCCTGGATCCAGCGCAACGCCCCCGAGATCGCCTCGACCGCCGGACTCCACGTGGTGTTGTCGGTTCTGCCGGTGCTGATCGGGCTGGCGTTCGCGCTGCCCGTGGGCTGGCTCATCCACCGCACGGGCCGCACGTCGTCGCTGTGGCTCGCCCTCGTCGGGCTCCTGTACGCCGTCCCGTCCGTCGCGCTGTTCGTCACGATGCCGCTGGTCCTCGGCACCCAGATCCTCAATCCCGCGAACATCGTGGTGGCGCTGTCGATCTACACGTTCGCGCTGCTCGTCAGGAACGTCGCCGACGGGTTCGCCTCGGTCGACCCCGCGGTGCGCCAGTCGGCGATCGCGATGGGCTACGGGCCCGGCCGCCGCGTCCTCGGCGTCGAGCTCCCGCTCGCGATGCCGGTCATCCTGGCCGGCCTGCGCGTCGCGACGGTGTCGACGATCTCGCTGGTCTCGGTGGGCGCGGTGATCGGCATGGGGGCGCTGGGCCAATATTTCGACCAGGGCTTCCGTGAGGGCTTCACCACGCCGATCCTCGTCGGCATCGTGGCGATCCTCGTCCTCGCGCTCGTCGCCGACGCCCTGATCGTGTTCCTCCAGCGCGTGCTGCTGCCGTGGCACGGGCTGCGAGCCAGGGGGGCCCGCCGATGAACCCGTTCTCCCATCTGCTCGACCCCGCCAGCTGGGCCGGCAACGACGGCATCGCCAACCGCCTGCTGGAACACCTCGCCTACTCCGGGGCGGCCCTCGCGCTCGCCGCGGTCATCGCCCTCCCGCTCGGCATCCTCATCGGCCACACCGGCCGCGGCAGCGCGGTGGTCGGCGGTCTCGCCAACGCCACCCGCGCCATCCCGACGCTCGGCCTGCTGGTCCTCGTCGTCACCCTGATGGGCACCGGCATGCTGCCGGTCGTCCTCGCCCTCGCCGTCCTCGCGATCCCGCCGATCCTCAGCGCCACCGTCGCGGGCTTCGCCAATGCCGACGGCGACGCGGTGCTGGCCGCCCATGCGATGGGCATGACCGACGGCCAGGTGGTGTCGAAGGTCGAACTGCCGCTGGCCCTCCCGCTCATCGTGTCGGGCTTCCGCTCGGCCTCGCTGCAGGTCGTCGCCACCGCGACGGTCGCCGCGATGGCCGCCGCGGGCGGCCTCGGCCGCCTGGTCATCGACGGCCAGAAGCGTCAGGGCGGCTATCCCGAAATGCTCTCCGGCGCCCTGCTCGTCATGGTGCTGGCGATCGCCGTCGACCTGCTCCTCGGAGCCGCAGCCTGGCTGCTGGGTCGGCGTACCCAAACCGCAACGACAGGAGCAGCACGATGAACCGACGATCCATCCTCGCCCTCGCCGGTGTCCTCCCGCTCGCCGCGTGCGGCGTCGGCAAGGACCCGATGGCCCAACCGTCGAGCGCGCCCCAGCCCGGTGCCGCGAAGTCCAAGCTCATCGTGGGGTCGGCGAACTTCACGGAGTCGATGGTCCTGGCCGAGCTGTACGCAGGAGCGCTCGCCGCCAAGGGGCTCGCCCCGGAGGTCAAGCACGGCATCGGCAGCCGCGAGGTCTACATCAAGGCGCTGAAGGACGGCTCGATCTCGATCATGCCCGAATACGGCGGCAACCTGCTGCAATACCTCGACGCCTCCAACGCGGCCACGAAGGCGCCGGAGATCGAGGCGGCGCTCGCCAAGGTCGTCGGGCCCGACCTCGCGGTCCTCACGTCGTCGCAGGCCGCCGACCAGGACGTGTACTGCGTCACGAAGGCGTACGCGGACGCCAACGGCCTCGCGTCGCTCGCCGACCTCAAGAAGATCGCGGCGAACGCGGTTCTCGGCGGGCCGGCCGAGCTGAAGGACCGTCCCTACGGCCCACCCGGGCTCGAGGGCATCTACCAGGCGAAGTTCAAGGAGTTCCGCACCTACGACGCGATGGCGGTCAAGGTCAAGGACCTCAAGGACGACAAGGTGCAGGTCGCGACGTTCTTCACGACCGACGCCGCGATCTCCGACAACGGGTTCGTGCAGCTCGCCGACCCCCAGCAGATGATCCTGCCCCAGCAGGTCCTGCCGCTGGTGCGCGCCGACGTGAAGGCCAACGCCCAGGCGGTCGCCGCGATCGAGGCGGTCCAGAAGGCGCTCACGACGCCCGACCTGACGGCGCTGAACAAGCAGGTCGACACCGACCACCAGACGCCCAAGCAGGCCGCGACGGCGTGGTTGAAGGGCAAGGGCCTGGGCTGAGCGTCGTCGGGTCCGGCTGGACAATGTGTCCAGCCGGACTGGCGCTCGACCCCGCTTCGTGTGCGCGGTGACCACCGGGTCCCCGCGCGGTTGGCAGCAACGGGCGGTTCTGCTGTGCTGTGAGTCAGATCACCGTCGTCACCGTCGATGCGGAGGAACAATGTTCGAAGAGGGCCAGCTCTATTCGCCCGTCACGGCCGAGGAGGACGGCTCCGTCCAGGTCCACCTGGGCGAGAACCACCCCGGGTTCAAGGACGAGGCCTATCGCGCGCGCCGCAACGAGATCGCCGCGTCGGCCGTGTCGTGGATCCGCGGCCAGCCGATCCCGCAGATCGCCTACACCGACGTCGAGAACGAGGTGTGGGCGACGGTCAGCCGCGAGCTCGCGCCCAAGCACGAGAAGTACGCGCACTCGGAATACCTCGCCGCCAAGGCGAACCTCGGCCTGCCGACCGACCGCGTGCCCCAGCTCGACGAGGTCACCGCGCGGATCAACCCGCTCACCGACTGGAGCTACGTCGCCGCCCCCGGCCTGGTCGAGTTGCGCCAGTTCTACGGTGACCTGGGGTCGCGCACGTTCAACTCGACGCAATACCTGCGCCACCCCTCGGAGCCGCTCTACACGCCCGAGCCCGACATCATCCACGAGGTGATCGGCCACGGGAACCAGCTCGCGAGCCCCCGCTTCGCGCGGCTCACCGAGTCGGCCGGCCAGGCGTCGCTGCGGCTCGAGACCGACGAGGCGATGCAGTTCCTCGCCGACGTGTTCTGGTTCTCGATGGAGTTCGGCGTGATCTACGAGGACGACGTGCTGAAGGCCTACGGCGCCGGCATCGTGTCGAGCTATGGCGAGATGGACGAGTTCCGCCAGATGGAGATCCGCGGCCTCGACCTGCTCGACATGGGCACGCTGAACTACGACATCACGGCTTATCAGCCGATCCTGTTCGCCGCCGAGTCGCTGAACCACCTCGACGACGTCGCCGGCACGTTCTTCGACACCTGCAGCGACGATTCGATCGCCAAGCTGCGGGCGGGGGAGCGTACGCCGGCCTGAGCCTCGCTGCGTACCGGTAGACATGTCCCGTCAGGTACGCAGCCGAACCGCGAACTCGTCGGCCTGAGTCCCCGCTGGCTGAGCGAGCGCCAGCGAGTCGAAGCCCCTCAGCCTGAGTTCCCGCTGGCTGAGCGAGCGCCAGCGAGTCGAAGCGCTGCCCCGCGCTCAGTAGTCGCCCTCCGCCTTCGCCCCGTCCAGCACCGCCCGCGTGCCGGACAGGCCGAGGCGCGACGCTCCGGCGTCGATCATCGCGAGGGCGGTGGCGTGGTCGCGGATGCCGCCCGACGCCTTGACGCCCAGCCGGTCGCCGACGGTCTCCCGCATCAGCTTCACGGCGTGCACCGATGCGCCGCCCGACGGGTGGAAGCCCGTCGAGGTCTTCACGAAGTCGGCCATCGCGCGCTCGGCGGCCTGGCAGGCGGCGACGATCTCGTCGTCGGTCAGCGCGGCCGACTCGATGATCACCTTGAGCAGCGCGCCGGGGACGGCCTCGCGCACGGCCCGGATGTCGGCCTCGACGGCGTCGACGTTGCCCGCCTTCAGCTGGCCGAAGTCGATCACCATGTCGACCTCGTCGGCGCCGTCGGCGACGGCCTGCTTCGCCTCGGCCGCCTTGACCGAGGACACGTGCTTGCCGGACGGGAAACCGCAGACGGTCGCCAGCTTCACCTCGCCCAGGTCGAGCGGGCGGCCCAGCGCGGCGGCCGACAGCATCGACGGCGAGACGCAGATCGAGAACACGCCCAACTCGCGGGCCTCGGCGGCCAGCGCGTGCACGTCGGCGGGAACGGCCTCGGGCTTGAGGAGGGTGTGGTCGACGTAGCGCGCGAGGTCGGAGCGGGAGAGAGTCATGGGGCCAGTCTAGGGAACCTCACGTGTTGGCGTTGCGCGCCGCGACCCGCCACGTCGCGACCCGTTCGCCACCGTCGACGGCCACCAGCTCGTCGGCCAGGTTGACCGCGTTGCAGCAGTGGTTGGGAGCGACCCGCACGACCGATCCCAACGGGGGCAGCGATTCCGCCAGCTCGACCACGGCGTGGTGCTCGCTGAGCCCCACGATCCGCGCGTCCGGGAGGTCCACCAGGCGGCCGAACCCGCTCGCCCACCCGGGCCGGTCGGCGCCGAGCGCCTTGCTGCCCGCGTCCAGCACGATCCGCCCGCCGGCGTGGCTCACGACCGTCGCGTACGCCGTCAGTGCGATCTGCTCGCGCGTGCACGCCCCGAGTTCCCACTGCTGCGCGTCGTTGAACACGTACGCCCCGGGGCGCAGCTCGGTCAGGGTGCCTCCCGCGTACGCCGCGCTCGGGCTCGATCCGCCGCTGATGACGAGCGGCTCGATTCCCTGCGCCAACAGGGATTCCGCCGCCCGAGCCAGGCCCACTGCCTCCTGGTCCGCGGCCGCCCGGCGCGCGTCGGGGTGATAGGAGTGGCCCGGGAAGGTGAACACCCCGACGACGTCCAGTCCGGCGTCCCGGGCGGCGGCCCCGACCTCACCGGCCCGCTCGGGCGCGGCCCCGCTGCGGCCCATGCCGCTGTCGACCTCCACCAGGACCTCGACCGGCGCGCCTCGCAGGGCAGCTGCGGCCCGGCGCGCGGCCTCCGCCGAATCGCACCCCATGCGTACGCGGGCCCGATCGGTCAGCGCCGCCAGCCGTCGCCCGCGCGCGTCGTCCAGCCACACCGGATAGGCGATGAAGACGTCGTCGTGGCCGGCCGCGACGAACGCCTCCGCCTCGGCGACGGTCGCCACGGTGATGCCGCGGGCGCCCGCATCTCGTTGCACGGCAGCGATCTCGAGCACTTTGTGGGTCTTCACGTGGGGCCTCAGCGCGACGCCGGCCGACGCCGCGTACGCGGCCATGCGCGCGATGTTGTCGCGCATGACGGCGAGGTCGACGACGAGGGTCGGTGTGGTGATCCCGAGGTCACCGAAGGAGGTGGTCACGTGCCCAGCCCCCTCAGAACGTCCCCTGCCCCGCCCGGTAGGTGATCGTGCCGCCCTGGAATCCCTGCGTACAGGTGAAAACACCGCCGGGAGTCCCGCACGATTCCTTGCCCACAGCGTATCCGTAGCGCCCGGCCTCCCAGCCGTAGGAAGCCCAGTGGCCCCGGATCGCACCCCACGTCGGCCAGGCGCCGGACGGGCCGGACCAGTGGATCGAGCCGCCCTGGAAGTGCTGGAAGCACCCGCCGTCGCGCAGCCCGCACGACTCCGCCGTCATGGGATAGCCCAGCGGTCCCGACTCGAAGCCCATCTCGTTCCAGCGGTCGCCGATGGCCCCCCACAGCGGCTGCGCGCCGGTGTCGGGGGAGAAATAGAGGCGGCCGCGCTCGAACGTCTGCCAGCACCCGCCACGCACGAGACCGCACATCTCGTCGGAGGTCGGATAGCCCAGACGGCCGAACTCCCACGAGAAGTCGGCCCACCGCTCGCCGATGGCACCCCACACCGGGTGGGCGCCCGTCTGCGGGGACCAATAGACCGCGCCGAACGTGAACCGCTGGAAGCAGCCGCCGCCCACGAGCCCGCACATCTCGCCGGAGGTCGGCAGGCCGAGCTTGCCGCGCTCGGCGCCCAGCCGGGTCCAGGTCTTCCCGATCTCGCCCCAGACGGTCAGCGACGCCCCGCCCGTACGCACGATCGCGCCGCCGGTGAACTTCTGCACGGTCGCCGCGCCCACCGCGTACGCGTCGGTGGTCGGGAACTGGAGGTGTTCGCGAACGTTCTGGCTGAAGCGGTAGTGGTTCCAGACCTCGCCGGTCAGCGGGTGGGCGCCGTGGGCCGGGGTCGACACGATCATGCCCCTGTTGAACGGCACCATGGTCGCGCCGGTGACCGGCCCGTCCTGAGCGCCGCCGATCGGCCACGACAGCGCCGACGACACTCCGCCGACGGCCGCAAACTTCGCGCCGATCGCCCCGTCGACCGCGACCGGCGTGGTGTTGATGGGTGCGGTGTCGTACGCGTACAGCCCGTATTTCGTCATCAGGCCGATGATGTAGTCGGCATAGCCCGGGTCGGTCGCATAGCCCGCCTTCCCCACCTCGCGGATGAAGTCGTTGGGGTTGGTCGTGGTGAACGCGGCCGCGTACCGGGTCGAGTTCTTGAGGAAATAGCCGTGGTCGGCGAACGAGTCCTCCGCCGAGCGGTAGGTACGGAACGCGCTGACGATCGGCACCGGGTTGGCGGGGTCGAAATATTCGAGCGACGACTTGTCCACGCAGCCGAGCTGGAACGGGCTCGTGTAGTCGGTCTTGCACTTGATGCCGAAGTACGCGTGCCCATAGAGGCTGAGGGACGACTGGCCCCAGCCCGACTCGAGGATCGACTGCGCGATGCTCACCGAGGCCGGTACGCGGTAGGCCTGCTGGGCACGTTGGGCGGCGGGCGCGACCGCGCGGATGAAGCGGCCGGTGTCGACGGCGGCGGACGCCTCGGGGGCGCGGGCGATGCCGAGGCCCGTCACGCCGAGGACGAGCGCGAGGACGAGGGCGAGCAGGTGGGGGATGCGACGCATGCGGGGATTCTCACCCGCTGGTTGCCCGATCAACAAGCGTGGGTCTCGAGGTGAGGTCAAGACCCGCGTACCCCGCCCCTGTATTAGCGACCGTAAAACACACTCAGCACACCGTGTACGGCGTGCTGAGTGTGTTTACGGGTCGCTAATACGCCGTGGGGCCAGATCTCACTGCCCGTACGTCAGCCCGTAATAGCTCAGGGCGTCGGTGACCGGCTGGAAGTAGGACGACTTGCCATACTCGTAGCCGCCGTTGAACCGGCAGGTCTGCACCGCCGGCCCGCCCGACGTCATGCCGACCGCATAGCCGCCCGAGACGTACGCGCCGCCCGAGTCGCCCGGTGCCGTGCAGACCGTCGAGGTGCCGAGGCCGGAGACCTGGGCGACCGTGCGGCCCTGGTCGTCGGTGTAGGTCACCGACGCGTTGTAGCCCCGCACCACGCCGCACGTCACGCCGCTGGTCGCGCCGGACTTGCACATGTCGGTGCCGACCGGCGCCTTCCACGCGCCCGACGAGGCCTGGCTGATGCCCTCCGGATCGTTGTAGGTGTTGACGCGCGTGGTCATGACGTCGTCGGAGTCGACATAGATCGCGCCGAGGTCGCGGTCGGGCCGGCCGTCATAGGAGACGAAGCCCGAGGCGGCCGCGGTGCCGATGCGTGCGCCGCTCTTGTAGAACGCGCTCGCACCCTCCACGCAGTGACCGGCCCAGACCATGACCTTGCGCCCGCCGCTGGTCTTCGCGGGGAAGCCCGCCGAGCAGTAGCCGCCACCGTACGCCGACATGGTGATCTTGTCGCCGCCCGAGATGCTCAGGTGGGTGACCATGCGCTCGCCCTGGCGCACCTCGACCGCGTCGCCGAAACGGCTCAGCGATGCGCGGGCCGCGGCCGGGTCGGTCGCCGTCACGACGACCTTGTCGGCCACGATGTCCGGCGTCACGGTCGCCACCTTGGCGCCGCCCGCCTTCGCGACCTCGGCGACGAGGTCGCTGAGGCGCGCCTCGCCGTGCTGCGGCGTACGCACCTGGAGGCCCTTGGCCCGAGCCGCCTTCGCCGCCGGCGACCCGGCGGCCGCCTGGACGACGAGCTCGCCCTGCTCGGTGAAGTACGCCCCGTCATAGGAGTGCGACTTGGCCAGGTCCGCGTACAGGTTGTTCTGGACGTTCTTGTGGGCCAGATGGGCGCGCTGCACCTCGACCGAGCGCCCCGACGTGCGGGCCATGATCTCGATCTGCGTGTCGGTGAACTGCACGTCGACGCTCTTGGCCTCGGCGCGTGCCGAGGTGGCGGTGTTCTGGGGGGCGAGGGTGGGGCCGGCCGACGGCGGCGCGGCGATCGACGGCTGGGCGGTGAGAGCGATGGCGGCGCCTCCGACGACGAGAGCGAGCGCGGCGTTCTGGAACTTCTTCATTGAAATTCTCCAACGGGGTAGGGATTTCAGGGGATGGTCCGTTGCAACGTGAGGTCCAAACTGTCAGGTGGATCACATGAACCGCAAGGACTCACGGCGTTGTGAAATTTCACTTCCGGACGCGGGTGTACGCTGCCCGAGCAAACTCAATGACGCCGCATCGCAGGGAAGCCGGTCCGATTCCGGCGCTGACCCGCAACCGTGGGGCCGACGACACAGCGAGAAGTCTCACGTCGCGGCCGAGCCGGAACACTGCGCGCGGCGCCGTCGACACCGAACTCGTCGTGGACTGCGGGTGAAGGGCCGGGGCGCTTCCCCTGTTCTCGCTGTGGTCACCGACCACAGGAGGAACACCGTGTCCGTCGTACGCCGCCTCGTCGCCGCCCTGCTCGTGGCGCTGGGGGCCGTCTCCCTCGTCGCCGCCCCCGCCCACGCCGAGGACGCCTACCGCTACTGGTCGTTCTGGCAGTACGCGAACGGCCAGTGGGACTACGCCCAGAAGGGCGCCGACGGCATCGTCCCCGCCGACGGATCCGTGCAGGGGTGGCGATTCGCGGCGTCCGGCATGAACGAGAAGCGTACGCCGCGCGCTGCCGCCGACTTCGCCGCCATCTGCGCCGCGGCCCCCGCGGAGGAGGGGAAGAAGCGCGTCGCGATCGTGCTCGACCAGGGCACGCCCGAGGACGCGCCGAACGCCGCGACCGACAAGCCCAACGGCCAGGTGCAGGGCACGTGCGTCGTCCTCAAGCCCGAGGCCAACGCCGCCGAGGCGCTCGCGATGGTCGCCGACGTCCGCAAGGAGAAGGGCAAGACCTGCGGCATCGGCGGCTATCCGGCCACCGCCTGCACCGAGCCCGTCCGCATCGACAGGCCCGCGCAGGACCAGCAGCTCACCATGAGCGTCCAAGCCCCGAAGGGCTCGTCGAAGGCGGCGCCGGCACCGGCCCCCGCCCCCGACGCGAAGGGCGGATTCGCCGCGGTCGCCCCGTGGCTCATCGGCGCCGTCCTGCTGCTCGCGCTGGCCGGGGGCGCGTACGCCCTGAAGCGCGGCCGCGACCGCGACGCGGCCTGATCTCGTCGACCGGACCACCACGACCATGCAGGCCGTCCATTCCCCGCGCAACCCCCGGGCCCTCCACCCGGGGGCGTGGTGGCTGTGGGCTGCCGGCCTGGCGGTCGCCGCGAACCGCACGCTCAACCCGATCCTGCTCGTCCTCATCGCCGCGGTCGCCGGCTTCGTCGTGAGTGCCCGCCGCACCGACGCGCCGTGGGCCCGCGCGTACGCCGTCTTCCTCAAGGTCGCGCTGGTGATCATCGCCGTACGCGTGCTCCTGCAGGCCGTCCTGTCGACCTACGCGCAGGGCAGCCACGTGCTTGTGGTGCTGCCGGAGATCCCGCTGCCGGACAACGTGCGCGGCATCAAGCTCGGCGGGGTCGTCACCTGGGAGGCCACGCTCACCGCGCTCTATGAGGGCGCCCAGCTCGGCGTGATGTTGCTCTGCCTCGGCGCCGCCAACGCGCTCGCCTCGCCGCTGCGGCTGCTGCGCTCGCTGCCGGGCGCGCTGTACGAGGCGCAGGTCGCGTGCGTGGTCGCCCTCACCTTCGCGCCCCAGCTGGTCGCAGACGCGCGGCGGGTGCACGCGGCGCGGCGCCTGCGCGGCCAGCGCGTACGCCTGCGCAGCGTCTTCGCGACGACGATGATGCCGGTGCTCGAGGGTGCGCTCGACCGCGCGATCGCGCTCGCCGCCGCCATGGACTCCAAGGGCTTCGGCCGCACGCGCCACCTCAGCCGGCGGGCGCGCGTGACCACCACGATCGTGTCGCTCGGCGGGCTCGTCGGGCTGCTGGTCGGGACCTACGGCGTCGTCTCGGCGTCGATCGACCCCTGGCTCGCGACGGGCGCGCTGTTCGTCGGCGTGGGGCTGCTCGTGGGTGCGCTGGCGCTGGGGCGCGACCGGGCGATCCGGTCGCGCTATCGCCCCGACCCGTGGGCGCTGCCGGAGTGGCTCGTCGCGCTGTGCGGGCTGGTGCCGGCCGTGGCGTTCGTCGTGCTCGCCGGCATGGGGCTGGGCGGCCTGAAGCAGGCCGGCCCGCTGGCGACGCCGGCGCTCGAGGTCGTCCCCGTGCTGGCCGTGCTGGTGGGCGCGCTCGCCGCATTCGCGGCGCCGGACCCCCGCGTACGCGCGGTCCCGCGGGCCGAGGTGGCCGCGGTGCCGACCGGGGAGCGCGAGGAGGTGGCCGCGTGATCCGCTTCGACGAGGTCGCCGTGACGTTCGCCGGCGCCGACCGTCCGACGCTCCACGACGTGTCGCTGACCGTCGACGAGGGCGAGCTGGTGCTGCTCGTCGGCCAGACCGGCTCGGGCAAGTCGACGCTGCTGAAGACCATCAACGGGCTCGTGCCTCACTTCACCGGCGGCCGGCTCGACGGGTCGGTCGCGGTCGCGGGCCGGTCCACGCGCGATTGGCGCCCGCGCGACCTCGCCGACGTCGTGGGCTTCGTCCACCAGGACCCGCTGGCGTCGTTCGTGACCGACACGGTCGAGGACGAACTGGCCTACACGATGGAGAGCCTCGGCATCGCCCCCGACACCATGCGCGTGCGCGTCGAGGAGACCCTCGATCTCCTGGGGCTGGCCGACCTGCGCCGGCGTACGCTCACCACGCTGTCGGGCGGCCAGCGCCAGCGCGTCGCGATCGGGGCCGCGCTGACGGCCCACCCGCGCGTCCTGGTCCTCGACGAGCCGACGTCGGCGCTCGACCCGCAGGCGGCCGAGGACGTGCTGGCGGCGATCCAGCGACTGGTCCACGACCTGGGGCTGACGGTCGTGATGGCGGAACACCGGCTGGAGCGCGTGGTGCAGTACGCGGACCGCGTCGTCGAGCTCGGCGGCGGGACGATCGTCCGCGACGGCGACCCGGCCGAGGTGCTGCGGGAGTCGGTCGTGGCGCCGCCAGTGGTGGAGCTGGGCCGCGCGATGGGGTGGACGCCGCTGCCGCTGAGCGTGCGGGGCGCGCGGCGCAACGTTCTCCGAGCGAGCGGGAACGTTCTCCGAGCGGGCGCCAGCGAGTCGAGGAGCGGAAACGTTCTCCGAGCGAGCGCCAGCGAGTCGAGGAGCCTCGCCGAGGTCGCGAGCCTCGCCGTCCGCTATCCCGGCCCCGTCGTCGCCCTCCGCGACGTCTCCCTCACCTTCCACGCGGGCGAGGTGACCGCGCTGATGGGGCGCAACGGCGCCGGCAAGTCGACGCTGCTCGCGAGCCTCGTCGGCCTCGTCAAGCCGACCGCCGGCCGCGTACGCGTCGCCGACCTCGACCCTGCCGCCGCGAAGCCCCGCGACCTCGTACGCCGTGTCGGGCTCGTCCCGCAGGACCCCGCCGACCTGCTCTATGCCCACACCGTCGCCGACGAGTGCCGCACCGCCGACCGCGACGTCGCCGCCGAGCCAGGGACGTGCGCGCGGATCCTCGCCGAGCTGGCCCCCGACGCCGACCCGACGCTCCACCCCCGCGACCTGTCCGAGGGCCAGCGCATGTGCCTCGCCCTCGCCGTCGTCCTCACCGCCGACCCGCCCCTGCTGCTGCTCGACGAGCCGACGCGCGGGCTCGACTACGGCGCGAAGGCGCGGCTGGCCGCCCACCTCAGCGGGCTCGCGGCCGCCGGCCGCGGCATCGTCCTGTCGACCCACGACGTCGAGCTCGTCGCCGAGATCGCCGACCGCGTCGTCGTGCTGGCCGAGGGCGAGGTCGTGGCCGACGGTCCCGCCGCCGATGTCGTCACCGGCTCGCCGATGTTCGCCCCGCAGATGGCGAAGGTGATGGCCCCGCTGCGGGCCCTGACGGTGGGCGACGCGGTGAACGTTCTCCGAGCGAGCGCGGACCCCGACGTTCTCCGAGCGGGCGCGGACCTCGACGTTCTCCGAGCGAGCGCGGACCCCGACGTTCTCCGAGCGAGCGCCAGCGAGTCGAGGAGCCCATGACCACCCCCCGCGGCCTCGTCCCCTTCGGCATCCGCAGCGCCCTCGTCCTCGCCCTCGCGTCGGTGATCGGCGTCCTCGCCTTCACCTGGCCGCTCGTCGTCCGCATCGAGCAGACCGCCGCCCGCTCGTCGTCCCACTCCCACGACGCGCCCTGGCTGTTCGCGCTCCTGCTCCCGCTCCTCGCGGCCGTCGTCCTCGCTCAGCTCTCCGACGGCGGCATGGACGCCAAGGTCGTCGCCCTCCTCGGCATGCTCACCGCCGTCGTCGCCGGCCTCCGCGCCCTCAGCCCCGGCACCGCAGGCCTCGAGCCCGGATTCTTCATGCTCGTCGTCGCCGGCTTCGCGTTCGGGCCGGGCTTCGGCTTCGTCCTCGGCGCGCTCGGCATCTTCGCCGGCGGCCTCATGACCGGCGGCATCGGCCCGTGGGTCCCGTTCCAGATGTTCGCCTCGGGCTGGGTCGCGCTCGGCGCCGGCCTGCTGCCCCACCCGCGCCGCGAGTCCCGCTGGGGCCACGTGGCGATGCTGGCGGCGTACGCGCTGGTGGCCGGACTCGCGTACGGCGTGATCATGAACCTCTGGTTCTGGCCCTTCGCGACGTTCGAGTCGTCGATGTCGTTCGTGCCGGGCGACGCGATGGGCGCGAACCTGGAGCGGTACGCGCGGTTCTGGGTGCTCACGTCGATCGGCTGGGACCTGCCGCGCGGCATCGTGTCGGCGCTGCTGGTGCTGGCGTTCGCGCGCCCGCTGCTGCGGGCGTTCGCGCGGGTGAGCCGGAAGGCGGCGTTCGGCGAGAAGGTGGAGTTCGGGAGCTGACGCGCTCCTCGAACCTCAGGCCGCCCGCAGCCGCAGCGTGAACTCCGTGTGTCCCGGCCGCGACTCCACCGACGCCCGGCCGCCGTGGGCCTCCATCACCGACTGCACGATCGCCAGGCCCAGCCCGGTCGAGTCCTTCGCCAGCCCCGACCGCGTACGCGCCGTGTCCGCCCGCGTGAACCGCTCGAACACGCGGTCGACGATCGCCGGGTCGATGCCGGGGCCGTCATCGGTCACGGTGATGACGGCGTCCGGACCCTCCTGCCGCACCGCCACCGTCACCGCCGTGCCCTCCGGCGTGTGCTTGCGCGCGTTGGCGAGCAGGTTGGCGACGACCTGGTGGAGGCGGTGGCGGTCGGCGACCCCGCGTACGGGGGTCTCGGCCAGCTCCACCCCCCAGTCGTACGCCGGGTTGGCCGCCTGCGCGTCGCTGACCGCGTTGAGGACGAGGTCGTTGAGGTTCACCGGCTCGAGCTGCAGGTTCGGGTTCGAGTCCATGCGGGCGAGCAGCAGGAGGTCCTCGACAAGCCGCGACATGCGCTCGGCCTCCGACTCGACGCGGTCCATCGCGAACGCCGTGTCGGGCGGCAGGTCGGCGCGGTCGCGGCGGGTCAGCTCCGCATATCCCCGGATCGCCGCCAGCGGGTTCCGCAGCTCGTGCGACGCGTCGGCGACGAACTGGCGCACCTTCGTCTCGCTCGCCTGCCGCGTCGCCAGCGCCCCCTCGACGTTGGCGAGCAGGTGGTTCAGTGCGGTGCCCACCTGTCCCACTTCGGTACGCGGGTCCGCGTCCGCCTCGGGCACGCGTACGCCGAGGTCGACCTCGCCGCGCGACAGCTCGAGCTGCGACACCTGGTGGGCGGTGCCGGCCAGGCGGTTCAGGGGCTTGAGGCTCTCGCGCACGACCCGGCGTACGCCGAGGACCGCGGCGCCGATCGCGAGCATCGTCAGCGCGACCGCCATCGACAGGATCTGTACGAGCGTGCGCTCGACCTCGCGCAGGGGGAGCGCGACCACCGCGGTGCCGGCCTGGCTGCCGACGGCCTTGACGCGGTAGCGGCCATAGCCGGGCACGACGACCGACTCGCGCCGCCCGTCGGCCGGCACCGACAGGAGCCGCTCGGCCGCGACCACGGTCAGGGCCTCGACACCGGCCGACGAGTCACTGACCTCGCCGCCGCGCACCGTCCCCGACGTCGTGTCGACCAACAGCGCGCCCACGGGCTGGCCGTTGGCCGGCACCGGCGGGCGCCCGCCGCCGCGGTTGTCGCGCGGCCCGCGCTCCATCTGGCGCGAGAACGCGGCATCGAGCTGGCGGTCGAGCGAGCGCGTCATCAGCTGCGCGGTCGACAGCGCGGTGAGGGTCGACAGCGCGATCGCGACGGCGGTGACGAGCAGCGCGACGCGGAGGAGCAGCTTGCGCCCGAGCGTGCCGGGGCCGAGCGGCGCGACGGGCTCGAGCGGCCCGGGCGCGGGGCGGCGGGGGAGCAGGGTCATGGTCGGGTCCGGGGCTGCGTACGCGGGGTCACGACGCCGGACGCAGGACGTAGCCGGCCCCGCGCATCGTGTGGATCATCGGGGCGCGGTCGTGGTCGATCTTCTTGCGCAGATAGGAGATGTAGAGCTCCACGACGTTCGCCTGGCCGCCGAAGTCGTAGTTCCACACCCGGTCGAGGATCTGGGCCTTCGACAGCACGCGGCGCGGGTTGCGCATGAGATAGCGCAGCAGCTCGAACTCGGTCGCCGTGAGGTTGATCTGGTCGCCGGCGCGCGTGACCTCGTGGGAGTCCTCGTCGAGCGTCAGGTCGCCGACCACGAGCGTCGCGTCGGCCCGCACGAGGCTCGCGCCCGAGCGCCGCAGCAGGCCGCGGAGACGCGCGATGACCTCCTCGAGGGAGAAGGGCTTGGTGACATAGTCGTCGCCGCCGGCGGTGAGGCCGCCGATGCGGTCCTCGACGGCGTCGCGGGCGGTGAGGAAGATGACGGGGATCTCGGGCTGGTCGGTGCGGATGCGGCGCATCACCTCGAGTCCGTCGAAGTCGGGCAGCATCATGTCGAGCACGATCGCGTCGGGCCTGACCTCGCGGGCGGCCTTCACGGCCTCGGTGCCGGACGCGGCGGTCGACACCTCCCACCCCTCATAGCGCATCGCCATCGACAGCAGCTCGGTCAGCGAGCGCTCGTCGTCGACGGTGAGGACGCGGATGGGGGACCCGTCGGGGCGGGTGAGCGTGGGTTCCTTCGTGGCCATGGGCCTAGCCTTCCACCGACGGATCTGGGTGCGCTATGGGTTGGCTGTGGGAAACCTGTGAAGGGTCGAGTTCCGCGGGTCACGTTGGCTGAGCGAGGAA
>NZ_BAAHBN010000005.1:38823-274391 GCF_054776655.1 Mariniluteicoccus flavus
CGAGGGACGAGTTGAAGCCACCCCCGGGCTCACGTTGGCTGAGCGAGGGACGAGTTGAAGCCACCCCCGGGCTCACGTTGGCTGAGCGAGGGACGAGTTGAAGCCACCCCCGGGCTCACGTTGGCTGAGCGAGGGACGAGTTGAAGCCACCCCCGGGCTCACGTTGGCTGAGCGAGGAACGAGTTGAAGCCACCCCCGGGCTCACGTTGGCTGAGCGAGGAACGAGTTGAAGCCACCCCCGGGCTCACGTTGGCTGAGCGAGGAACGAGTCGAAGCCACCCCCGGGCTCACGTTGGCTGAGCGAGGAACGAGTCGAAGCCACCTGCCCGCGATCGCCTTCTGCGAAAGGAAAAATAGTTCGAGATTCTTTTCGGAAGACCCCGTTCAGGACCCGAAATTGTCAGACCCCCTTCCTAGGCTGGAACCATCACCACACCCCAGGGGGAAGCCATGGACGATCTCATCGAACACCTTGTTGCGAAGGGAAAACCCGACCGCACCGCGGTCATCCTCGGCCTCAAGGACGCCGCCGACCGCCAACGCCAGGCCGAGATCGATCAAGTGGCCCTGGTCGCCGCCGCAGCGAAGGCGTACGGCTGGATCGACGCACCCCTTCACGACGACGATTCCGCGCCGTCGGTCCTCCATGGCGAACGACTGATGCTGCTCGGCGGGGACGGCACGCCACAGGTCGCCGAGTTCTGTTCGTTGGAGGTGGGTCCGGCGTTGGGCATCTCGCCGGACGCCGCGGCCCAGCTCATCGCCGATGTCCTCGACCTTCGTCATCGTCATCCGAAGTTGTGGGCGTTGGTGATCGGCGGCTACGTTCGCGTGTTCGCTGCCCGCAAGGTCGCCCAACTCACCCGCACCCGCGAACTCACCCACAAGATGGCCGGTGAAGTCGATCGGAAACTCGCGCCGTTCGCCCCGCAATACACCGTCACCCGGCTGCTCAACCGGGCCGAATTGCTCTGTGATGTGGTCGACCCCGACGGTGCCGAAGCACGCAGGAAGGCTGCACTGGAGCGGCGCTTCGTCACCGTTCGGCCAGGGGAGGCCGGGACCGCACTGGTCACAGGACAGGTCGATGGTCCCGCCGGGCTCCGCCTCGACAAGACCATCACCCAACTCGCCGGCATCCTCCGCGACGCCGGACGTCGCGACTCGTCCGACGAGAACGGCACCGTCGTCGATGGTGCGGATGTCGATGGTGCAGATGTCGATGGTGCTCGTGTCGATAGTCCTCGTGTCGATCCCTTGGACCAGGAGTTCGCCGTGCTCCGCGCCCAGGCGCTCGAGCTCCTGTCCGACCCAGCCCGCGCCGGACGCGTCCTCGGCTCCGGAACCCTCGACTTCGACGACGCCGAAGGGCATGCCGGCACCCTGCCCGCACGCAAGGATCTCCTCGAACTCGTGATCCACGTCCGCCCGGACCAGGTCGACCGCGGCGCCGGAGGTGAGGTCGTCGGTTTGGGCTCTGTCGCCCGCTCCCAACTCGATGCGCTGCTCGGAACGCCGGCAAGGTGACCGTGCGGCCGGTTCTGGATCTAGAGGTGCCGCACGTGACGGTCGGCTATGAGCCGACCGAGGCGCAGCGGCGGGAGGTGTTGCTGCGGGAGGAATACGAGGCATTCCCGTTCTCCACGAGGCGTTCCGCGGGGAAGTGGATCGATCTCGATCACATCGTGGAGTTCCCCCTCGGTGCGACGTGCACGACGAATCTGACGCCGTTGTCGAAGCGGGTCCACCGGGCCAAGACCTTCGGCGGGTTCACCTCCGCTGCCGTCCGCCCGGGCGTGAAGCACTGGAGGACCCCGACCGGGCAGGAGTTCTGGACCACACCCCACGGCACGTTCACCCGCAATCCCGACACCGACCTGGTCATCGACCCGACCGGGACGAAGCGAAGGATCCGCCAAGCCACCCGACGAGCAGCCGAAGTCGCCGAGAAGCACGCCAAACAACAGATCAAGGAAGAAGCACGAGCCGCTGCGGCACGCGTGTTCGCCCAGCTGAACCCCGCCCTCATCCCCCTCGTCGAGGAGATCGCGGCCTGACCCACCCGCACGACCGCGGCCCGCATCCCTGCTGACCGACCCGCCAGGAGAACCTGCCCGGCGGGCGCGAAGCATGTCCACAGTGAACCCATCCGCTCCTCGACTCGGCCGCAGACGGCCTCGCTCGGAGAACGTGGACCATTCCGCAGACCGTCAGCACTCCTCGTCTCGCTGGCACTCGCTGGGAGAACGTGGGCTTCGACTCCTTCGTCGCTCAGCCAGCGAACAGCGGTGGGGGTGTGGGCCGGGCGACCGCGAGTTCGGTGAAGCGGCGTAAAGACGCCGCGAACCCAACGCGACCCACGAACCCACGACCCGGCGTCCCAGCCGCAAGACGAAGCTCGCGGAGCCCGGCCCGGCCCGCGCACCAACCGCGCACCAAACCTCGCAGCTAAGGTCGCCCCATGCTCCACCACCGCACCCTCGCCCACCTCGACTGGTTCGTCGTGTCTGGTGATGCCGAGACCGCGTACGCCGAGCTCGGCCGCGCCTGCGCCCCGCGGATTCGCGCCGTCGTGGAGAGCGCCGCCGTGATGGCCCCCCTCCGCCAGCGCGCCGAGTGGTCCCCCCACCTGCCCCACGTCCTCGAAGCCTCCCGAAACACCCCCGCCCACGCCGAACTCGTCGCCCTCGCTGCCGGCGCCGGCATCCCCACCGCCGACCTCGAACTCCTCAACCTCCGCGGCGACCTCGGCACCGACGGCCTCGGCTGCACCGACGTCGCCCTGTGCCGACCCGACGGCCTCGTCGTCGCCCACAACGAGGACGGCCCGGCCGATTTCGACTGCGTGGCGGTGACCCTGGACATCGATGGTCGCGCGCCGATCTGGGCCTTCTGGACTCCCGGCATGATCCCGGCCAACTCCTTCGTGATCACCGGGCACGGCCTGGCCCACGGCTGCGACGCCATCACCGTGACCACCCCGGCCGCCGCCCCCGGGCGCCACTTCGTCGCCCGCGGCCTCGCCGATGCCACCACGCTCGACGACGCTCGCGCCCACCTGCGCAGCACCCCCTCAGCCGGCGGCTTCCACTACGCACTCACCGATTGGCGCAGGGGCGCGTACGCCGGGGTCGAGGCCGCGGCCGGGCAGTTCGCCGAACTCGCCGACGACCCAGTCGCCTGGCACACCAACCACCTGCGTGCCATCGACGGACTCGACGCGCCGGCCGAGAACAGCCTTGTACGCGGGCGCACCGCCGCGACCTGGGAACTCCCCGACGGCGACCCCGTCGCCTGGTGCCTCGACCAGCTCGGCCGGCGTCCCATGCCCGAAGGCGTGTATCGCGGCCCAGAGACGCTGGGCACGATGGTCCTCGACTGCCGCGCCGAACCGGCCCTGACCCTCCAGGCCGGCGGACAGCCGCCGGAGACGATCCGCGTCGAGGACCTCCTCAACCCCTGAGGCTCCGACCGATCACGCCGGGTCGAAGTCGTTCACGCCCGCCCGCGTCGAGCCCGTCGGGCGCGGCTTGGCGGCGTCGACATAGCGGTGGTCGTCGTCCTCGTCGTCGTCCTTGCTCCGCTTGAACAGGTGGTCCATCGCGGCCCGTCCGCCACCGAAGACCGCCAGCAGCAGCGCCAGCCCGGCCTGCACCGCCTGATATTCGAAGCCCCCGTTGTCGAGGAACGGTCCCTTGAAGTAGCGGGTCCACAGGATGATCATCACCTGCTGCACGACGACGGCGAGCGCCACCAGGGGCGTCAGGAGGCCGAAGATGAGGAAGAGGCCCCCGATGATCTCCAGCAGCGTCCCGCCCCAGGCCAGCACGGCGGGGCTCGGCGTCTGGAACTGCGCCAGATAGTCGATCTGGCGCTGCATGCCGCCGTCGCCCGTCCAGCGGCGCCAGCCGCGCACGATCAGGAGGGCGCCGAAGCCCACGCGAACGATGAGCAGCGCGATGTCGCGCAGCACGCGGATGAGTCCTGCCATGGTTCCTCCTCGGTCGCGGGAGCCGGCCAACCGGTCCGGGCTGCGCCCACCCTAGCGGCCGGAGGCGCCCTCGTCGGGGAGCACGTCCGCGACAGCCTGCGCCCACTGCTCATACCCCAGCGACGACGGATGGAAGCCGTCGCTCGCGAAGAATTCCGGCCCCTCCTGCACGAGTTCCGCCGTGTTCAGCCACGTCACGCCCGCGCGGCCCGCGCAGACCTCCCGCGCCGCCGCGTCCAGCAGCTCAGCCCGCCCAGCCAGATAGCGGGCCAGCGTACGCGGCAGCGCCGGGAACGCCGTGAACGGCGGGATCCCTGCGACCGCCACGCGATCGGCCCGCGACGCGAGCGCGCCGAGGATCGCAGAGAGGTCCTCGGTCCAGTCCTCCACCGGGCGCCGCGTGAGCACGTCGTTGACCCCGATCAACAACACTGCGACGTCCACCTCGCGATCCACGCGGTCGAGCAGGCGGTGGCGTACGCGCCGGGTCGTCGCGCCGTGCTGGCCCGCGACCTGCCACTCCACCGACCGCGACTCGCGCCGAGCCAGCTCGCGCGCAAAAGCCCCCGCGAACCCGTCGTCGTGCGTCGCTGCACCGCAGCCGGCGGCCGTCGACTCGCCGATGACGGCGACGCGCAGCGCCCCGGTCCCGGAAGCGCCCCCGGAAACCACCCCGCGCGTCGGCCCCGCCGCCTCGGGCAACATCTCCACCGACCGGCGGACGCGTACGCCCTGGGCCGCGGCGACCAGCGTGAGCAAGGGATTCATGGGGGAACGCTAGCGGGGAGCCGATTGAGCCCGGTGGCAGGATTGGAGCATGACGACGTTCCACGACTTCAACGCGATCACCCTCACCGGCACTGACAAAGCTCTGGCGGACTACTCGGGCCAGGTCGCCCTCGTGGTCAACACCGCGAGCAAGTGCGGGCTCACACCCCAGTTCGAGGGCCTCGAGGAGTTGCACCAGCGCTTCGGCGACCGCGGGCTGGTGGTGCTCGGGTTCCCCTGTGACCAGTTCGCCAACCAGGAGCCCGGCACCGACGCCGAGATCGGCGAGTTCTGCTCGATGAACTACGGGGTGACCTTCCCGATGTTCTCGAAGATCGACGTCAACGGCCCCGAGGCCCATCCGGTCTTCCGCTGGCTCAAGGAGCAGAAGAAGGGCGTGCTCGCGGGCACGATCAAGTGGAATTTCACCAAGTTCCTCATCGGCCGCGACGGTCAGGTGATCAAGCGCTATGCGCCGACCACCCAGCCCGAGGCCATCGCCGCCGACATCGAGAAGGCGCTGGGACAGTCAGCCTGAGCCCGACCCGGCTCGCTAGCGTGGACTCCGACCAACACCGAGGAGACCACCATGACCACCACCGTCAAGGCCTGGGCCGCGCCCGCGGCCGCCGCCGCGCTCGAGCCCACCACGATCGAGCGCCGTGACCTGCGGCCCGACGACATCCGCATCGACATCGCGTACGCCGGGATCTGCCACTCCGACATCCACACCGTGCGCGGTGAGTGGGGCGAGCAGCGCTATCCGATTGTTCCCGGCCACGAGATCGCCGGCGTCGTGGCCGAGGTCGGCTCGGGCGTGACCAAGTTCGCCGTCGGCGACCACGTCGGTGTCGGCTGCATGGTCGACTCGTGCGGCGAATGCCGAGCGTGCAAGGCCGGCGACGAGCAGTACTGCACCGGCGGCGTCGTCGGGACGTACGCCTCCCACTATCCCGACGGCGAGGTGGCCCAGGGCGGCTATTCTCAGCAGGTTGTGGTGACCGAGCGGTTCGCCCTGCGAATCCCCGACTCGATTCCGCTCGACAGGGCCGCCCCGCTGCTCTGCGCCGGCATCACGACCTTCTCGCCGCTCGACCACTGGGGCGTCGGCCCCGGCTCCCGCGTCGCCGTCGTCGGCATGGGCGGCCTCGGCCACATGGGCGTCCAGATCGCCGCCGCGCTGGGCGCCGAGGTGACGGTCCTGTCGCAGACCGACTCGAAGAAGGCCGACTCGCTGCGCTTCGGGGCGAAGGACCACCGGGCCACGGCCGACGGCACGGTGTTCAAGGACCTGGCCGAGTCGTTCGACCTGATCCTGAACACGGTCTCGGCGAAGATCCCGCTCAACGGCTACCTCGGCATGCTCGACCTCAACGGCGTCATGGTGAACGTCGGCCTCCCGACCGACAAGCTCGAGTTCTCGGTCGGCCTGCTCACCGGCCGCCGCCGCTCGATCGCGGGCTCCAACATCGGCGGCATCGCCCAGACCCAGAAGATGCTCGACTTCTGCGCCGAGCACGACATCGCGGCCGAGATCGAGGTGATCGGCGCCGACCAGATCAACGAGGCCTACGACCGCGTCGTGAACTCCGACGTGCGCTATCGCTTCGTGATCGACACGGCGACGCTCTGAGTGCGACACATCGCTCATCAGTGACGAACTCGAGCGCGTGGAGGCCTCGAGATCGTCACTGATGAGCGAAAAGTCGCACCCACTACGTTCCCTGAGCGAGCGCACCCACTACGTTCCCTGAGCGAGCGCCAGCGAGTCGAAGGGATCACACCCCCTACGTTCCCTGAGCGAGCGCCAGCGAGTCGAAGGGATCACACCCCCTACGTTCCCTGAGCGAGCGCCAGCGAGTCGAAGGGATCACACCCCCTACGTTCCCTGAGCGAGCGCCAGCGAGTCGAAGGGATCACACCTCCGCGTACGTCTCCTCCGCGACAGCCTTGATCGCCGCCGCCGTCACCGTCGTCAGGCCGCTCAGGTCGTCGTCGCCCGCCAGTCGCAGCGTCAGTTCGCTGTGCCCGTTCCCCGCCGGCAGCACGTCCAGCGAGCCGGGGTGGTGGGCCGACGAGCCCCACGACAGCGTGGTCTCGGGCTCCTCGACGCGCAGCCACAGAGCGTCGGGGCTCCCCGCGTGGGGCAGGTGGGCGGACAGGAAGGCCTCGTCGTTGAGGATCCGGAACAGCGCCGACGGCGGCAGGTCGACGGTCGTGGAGCATTCGTGGATGTTCATGCGGGGCCTCGCTGGGGGATCGTTCGGTCGTGCCCGTCCCGCGGACGGAAGCGTCCACGATACGAGCCGGTGCCGTGCGCCGGTCAAGTCGCCACCCCGGCGTACGCTGGTGCGGCCGGCCCGACCAGTCGGCGGAACATCAGACCGAGGAGGACCCCATGTGCAAGCCCGTCGAGTGCCCCCAGTGCCACAAGACCACCTGGCAGGGCTGCGGCGAACACGTCGACCAGGTGAAGGCTCAGGTGCGCCCCGAAGACTGGTGCACCTGCCCGCGCGACTGACTCCGCACGCCCCGGGAAACCCCCCGGAGGTCACTCCAGCTTCGGCACCCGCCTCAGCCACAGCGCCAGCCCGAGCGCGACCAGCCACAGCGCCGCGACCATGATCACGACGCCCGGCCAGCCGCCACCGGTCCAAGCGAAGCCGACCAGGGCCCCGAAGACGGAAGACCCGAAGTAGTAGGCGAAGAGATACAGCGAGGCCGCCTGCCCCGTGCCGCCCCCACCGAGGGCGGCGCGGGCGGCGACCCAGCCCGACGCCACACCGTGGGCCGCGAAGAAGCCGGCCGTGAACACGGTCAGGCCCACCACCACGAGCCACAGCGGCGTCGCCAGCGTCATCGCCAGCCCCACCAGCCCGACGACGATCGCCACCGGCACCACGGCCCGGTGGCCGTGCCGGTCGGCCTGCGACCCCGCGTACGAGCTCGAGAACGAGCCGATCGCGTACGACAGGAACACCAGCGACGCGAGTCCCAGCGGCAGCGCGTACGGGGGCGCGGCGAGCCGGAAGCCCATCGCGTTGTACGCAGCCACGAACCCGCCCATCAGCGTGCATGAGATGCCATAGAGGGCGAGCAGCGCCGGGTCGGTGAGTACGCGCCGCGCCGTGGCCCAGACCTCCGACGCCCTCGCCGGAACCGCAACGAAGTTCCGTGACCGCGGGAGCAGCACGAACACCATCACGGCGCACGCCAGCCCCAGCAGCCCGATCGACCCGACCGCCCAGCGCCAGCCGAAATGGTCGCCGACGAAGCCCGACAGCAGGCGACCGCTCATGCCGCCGATGGCTGTCCCGCCGATGTAGAGCCCCGTCGCCCGCGCCGACGCGGTCGGATGCACCTCCTCGCGGAGGTACGCCGTCGCGACCGCCGGCAGCCCCGCCAGCAGCAGCCCTTCGGCCCCACGCAGCACCAGCAGCATCGGCCACGACGGCGCCACCGCGCACGCCAGCCCGGCCAGCGACGAGGCGAACAGCGACCCGATCATGAGCGGCGTACGCCCCCACATCTCGGTCCCCGGCCCCGCGACCAGCAGCGCGATGCCGAGCCCGAACGTCGTCGCCGACACACTCAGCGTCGTCGTCGCGGCATCGACCCCGAACGCGGTGCCGAGCTCCGGCAGCAGTGGCTGCGTCGCATACAGCAGCGCGAACGTCGCCAGCCCCGCGAGGAACAGGGCGACCACGATCCGCAGGTACGCCGCCTCGCCCGGCCGGTGGCCGGGGAACGGGGGCGCGGAAGTCACGCCTCAGGACTATCACGCGGGGACCCGCCCTAGGATCGACCTCACGAACCGGACGGCCGGCACGTCTGCGGGGTGAGGAGGAACCGTGACCGAACACCTGCGGTACGCCGTCGTCGAGACCACGATCGGCGCGCTCGACGTCGTCGTCGACCAGGGGAGCGAGGGCCACGACGTCGTCGTCGGCATCTATTTCCCGGGCCACTGGACCCGTCCCGACCGCGCCCTCTGGGGCCGCCGCGTCGAGCCCGAAGAGCCCATCTTCGCCCAGACCCGCACCGAGCTCGAGGAACTCTTCGCCGGCGAACGCACAGCCTTCACCGTCCCCATCGAGCTCCGCGGCACCCCGTTCCAACGCGCCGTCTGGGACGTCCTGCTGACGATCCCGCCCGGCCGGACCGTCACCTACGGCGACGTCGCCGCCCGCGTCGGCTCCCGCAACGCCCAACTCGTCGGCCAGGCCGTCGGCCACAACCCGATCTCGATCATCGTCCCGTGCCACCGCGTGGTCGGGTCTCAGGGAACCCTGACGGGGTACGCGGGCGGCGTCGACCGCAAGGCCTGGCTCCTCGAGGTCGAGGGTGCGCTGCCGGTCACGCTGTTCGCCGAGGTGCCGACGTTCGGGCAGCGCTGAGGCCGTGCGCGCCCCGTTCGACGCCGCCGTCACCGACCACGGGCCGACCGTGCTGCGGGTCTGTCGCGCGCTGCTCCGCCCGGCCGACGCCGAGGACGCCTGGGCCGACACGTTCCTCAAGGCCCTGCGCGCCTGGCCCGACCTCGCCGACGACGCCAACGTCGAGGCCTGGCTCGTCACCATCGCCCGGCGCACCTGCCTCGACCAGGTGCGCCGGCGTACGCCCGTCTCCGTCGCCGACCTCCCCGAGCGCCCCGCGCGCACCGGCAACCCGTCCCCGCCCGAGCCGGTCTGGGACGCGGTCGCCGCGCTGCCGCCGAAACAGCGCGACGTGGTCGTCCTGCGGTACGCGGCCGACCTCGCGTACGCCGACATCGCCGCCGTCCTCGGCGGCACCCCCGAGGCCGCGCGCCGCGCCGGCGCCGACGGCATCCGCGCACTCCGCGCCAGGAAGGACCAGCTGTGAACACCGATCCCGAAGACGCTCTCCGAGTGAGGCCGCCCGCGGACTCCCTGGACAACGCTCTCCGAGTGAGGCCGCCCGCGGACTCCCTGGACAACGCTCTCCGAGCGAGGCCGTCCGCGGCCGAGTCGAGGAGCGCCCTCGCCCGCCTCCGCGCCCGTCTCGCCGCGGCCGCCGACACCTCCGGTGACCTCGACGTCGCCTGGCGCCCGCTCGACTCACCCCTCGGCCCGCTCGTGATCGCCGCCACCCCCCGCGGCGTGGTCCGCGTCGCGTTCGAGTCCGAGGGCGTCGACCCGGTCCTCGCCGAGCTCGCCGCCGCCGTCTCCCCGAAGGTCCTCCAGGACCACCGGCGGCTCGACCCCGCCGCCCGCGCCCTCGACGCCTATTTCGCCGGCCGCCCCGTTCCCGACGACCTCGACCTCGACCTCGCCCTCGCCCGCGGATTCCGCCGCACCGTCCTCGACCGCCTGCGTACCATCCCGTTCGGCTCCAACCGCACCTACGCCGCGGTCGCCGCCGAGACCGACAGCCCCCGCGCCGTACGCGCGGTCGGCACCGCCTGCGCCCGCAACCCCGTCCCGCTCGTCGTCCCGTGCCACCGCGTCGTCCGGTCCGACGGCGCGTACGGCGCCTATCGCGGGGGCGCCGAGGCCAAGGCCTACCTCCTCGACCTGGAGCGCGCCCACAGCTGAACCCCCGAACCCCAAGAACGCGATGTCCCCAGAAGACAGCCCCACCTCGGCTACTGTGAGCCACCGTCCCGACCCGAGGTAGGAACCCCATGGCCTCCAGCGCCACCGAACCACCCGCGACCGCAGCGCCGCGCCAGCCCGTCGTGCTCAAGAAGTCCGTGATCGGCACCGCGGCCGGCCTCATCGCGGTCGTCGCGCTCTGGGCCCTGATCTCGCCGACCAGCGCCTCGACGGCCCTCGGCGCCGCGGTGGGCTTCCTCGCGACCTACGTGGGCTGGTTCTACATGCTCCTGGCCGCGGTCGTCCTGGTCTTCGTGATCTATCTCGGCATCCGCTTCCGCAAGGTCCGCCTCGGCCCCGCCGACTCGCGCCCCGAGTTCAACACCTTCACCTGGGCGGCCATGCTGTTCGCCGCCGGCCTCGGCACCGACCTGCTGTTCTTCTCGGTCGCCGAACCGGTGTCCCACCTCCTCGAACCCCCCGCCGGTACGCCGGGCTCCCCGGAGGCCGCGGCCCAGGCGCCGGTCTGGACGATCTTCCACTACGGCATCACCGGCTGGGGCATGTATGCCCTGATGGGCCTCGCCCTCGGCTTCTTCGCCCACCGCCGCGGCATGCCCCTGGCCGTACGCTCGGCCCTGCGCCCCGTGCTCGGCAATCGCGTGGACGGCTTCCTGGGCGACCTCGTCGACGCCGCCGCGGTCGTCGGCGGCGTCTTCGGCATCGCCACCTCGCTCGGCATCGGCGTCGTCCAGCTCAACGTCGGCCTCCAGCTCCTGTTCGGCATCGAGCAGGGCATCCCCGCCCAGCTCGGCCTGATCGCCCTCGCCGTCATCACGTCGACGATCTCGGCCATCTCGGGCGTCGCGCGCGGCGTGAAGCTGATGTCCCAGCTCAACGTCGGCCTGGCGCTCGTCCTCGCCGCCTGGGTCCTGTTCACCGGCAACACCGCCCACCTGGCCGCCGCCGTCGCCAAGGACGCGGGCGAGTTCGTCGCCCTCTTCCCGTCGATGACGTGGAACACGCTCGTCGGCACCTACCCGGCCGAGTGGGTCCAGGCCTGGACCCTGTTCTTCTGGGCCTGGTGGATCGCCTGGGCCGCCTTCGTCGGCCTCTTCCTCGCCCGCATCTCCCGCGGCCGCACCATCGGCTCGTTCGTCCTCGGCACCCTGCTCATCCCGTTCAGCTATGTCCTGGTCTGGATCTCCCTGTTCGGCAACCGCGCCATCGACGAGGTACGCCGCAACCCGGCGTTCGGCGAGAAGACGGTCGCCGCGCCGGAGCAGGGGTTCTATTCCCTGCTGCAGGCGAGCCCGGGCGCCACGGTCCTCATCGCGATCGCGACGCTGGTCGGCCTTCTGCTCTATGTCACGTCGGCCGACTCGGGCGCCATCGTCATGGCCAACCTGTCGGCCGAGGCGCCGGAGGACCGCACCGACGCGCCCTGGTGGCTCCGGACCATCTGGTCGGTCGGCATGGGCGTCCTCACCATCGCCATGCTCCTCGTCGGCGGCATCACCGCGCTCCAGAACGCGACCATCGTGATGGCGCTGCCGTTCGCCATCGTCATGGTGCTGGTCATGGTCGGCCTCGGCGGCGCCCTGCGGAAGGCCGACCAGGACTGATCCCCGGGTCGAGATCGCGGTTCCGGACAGGCCCGTACGCCGGGGCCCGCCTCCCTTAGGGTGGGCGGACCCCGAGCCGAAGGATCCCCCATGTCCCACACGCCCGAGACCGAGTCCCGGTCTGCGAAGGCCACGACCGTCGACCAGCCGAGCGGCGCGATGGCCTTTGCCCTGAAGAGCTTCGACGTCATCGAGCGGGTGGGCAACAAGTTGCCCCACCCGTTCTGGCTGTTCGCGATCCTGGCGATCATCACGATCATCCTGAGCGCGATCCTCGACGCGAGCGGGCTGAAGGTCCACCACCCGGCCACCGGAAAGGTGCTGGAGGTCAAAAGCCTGCTCAGCGCCGCCGGCATCAAGGCGATGCTCGGCGACGCGGTCACGAACTATGCGAACTTCCCGCCGCTCGCGACGATCCTGACGACGATGCTCGGCATCGCCGTCGCCCAGAAGTCCGGCCTGATCGACACCGTGCTCCGGAACACGGTCACGCGGGTTCCCGGGAAATACGTCACCTTCGCCCTGGCCATGACCGCCATGGTCGGCCACGTGGCGGGCGACGCGGCGTACGTCGCCCTCATCCCGCTCGGCGCCATGGTCTTCAAGGCGGCCGGAAAGTCGCCGATCCTCGGCGCGATCGTGGCGTTCGTCTCGATCTCCGCCGGCTATGACGCCTCGCCGTCGATCACGACGACCGACGTGCTGCTGTCCGGCATCACCACGGCCGCGGCCCACACCATCGACAAGAGCGTGCTGGTCACGCCGCTGTCGAACTATTGGTTCGGGCTCGCCTCGTCGGTGGTCATCGCGCTGACGATCACCGTCGTCGTCGAGACCCTGCTGTCGAAGCGTCCCGACCTCGAGGTCGACGCCGACCACGAGGTCGAGGAGGTCACCCGCGAGTCGCTCCAGGTCACGCCCCTGCAGCGCAAGGGCCTGCGCTGGGCCACGATCACCGGCCTCCTGTTCATCGCCGCCGTCGTGGCCGTGATGGTCCCGACGACGTCGGCGTTCCGCGGCAAGGGCGGCGACATCCCGAGCTCGCCGGTCTTCACCGGCATGGCCTTCGTGCTCGGCATCTTCTTCACCCTGCTCGGCGTCGTCTACGGCTTCGTCGCCAAGGAGTTCGACAGTGCCGAGGACGTCGTGAAGGCGATGGGGGAGGGCATCGCCCAGATGGCCCCGATCCTCGTGCTCTTCTTCGCGATCAGCCAGTTCCTGGCCTACTTCAAGTGGACCGGCATCGGCGAGATCATCGCCGTCTCGGGGGCGCGTACGCTCGACAACGCCAACATGCCGGCCTGGCTGATCCTGCTCCTGGTCGCCGTGATCATCTCCGTGATGAACTTCATCATCACGTCGGGCTCGGCCATGTGGTCGTTGGCGGCGCCGATCTTCGTGCCGATGCTGATGTTGCTCGACATCCCGCCCGCCACCACCCAGGCCATGTATCGCATCGCCGACTCCGTCACCAACTGCGTCACCCCCATGAGCCCGTATTTCGTGATGGCGCTGGGATTCATGCAGCAATACCGCAAGTCGGCCGGCATCGGCACCCTCGCCTCGTTCACGATCCCGATCGCGGGCGTGGTCTGGGTGGTCTGGGTGGCGTTCTTCATGGTCTGGCTCCTCGCCGGCATCCCCTTCGGCATCGGGAACGCATGATGAGCGAGCCCACCCCCTCACGTCGGCTGAGCGAGCGCCAGCGAGTCGAAGCAACCCCCTCACGCTGGCTGAGCGAGCCCGCCTCCTCACGTTGGCTGAGCGAGCGCCAGCGAGTCGAAGCCCTCGCCTCACGTTGGCTGAGCGAGCGCCAGCGAGTCGAAGCCCTCGCCCACCACCACACCCCCGCATTCCTCGCCGACGTCGAGGCCCTGTGCCGCGTCGAGTCGAACTCCTACGACCTGCCCGCCCTGCGGGAGTGCCGTGACCACGTCTCCACCCTCGTACGCCGGCTCTGCGGCGAGCCCACTTCGGCCGAGACCGTCGACGGTAATGATCATGGAGACTCGCTCGTCCTCACGTACGCCGGCACCCGCCCCGGTCGCGTCGTGATCATCGGCCACTACGACACGGTCTGGCCGACGGGCACGCTCGCGAACTGGGCCGGCACCACGGAGGACGGGAAGCTCAGCCTCCCCGGTGTCTTCGACATGAAGTTCGGCCTGGTCCAGGGCCTGTACGCCCTCAGGCTGCTCATCGAATCCGACCTTGATCGCCCCGACGTCGTGTTCATGATCAACGGCGACGAGGAGATCGGTTCACCCGCCTCGCGCCCGGTGATCGAGCGGGTCTGTGCCGACGCCGACGCCACCCTGGTCCTCGAGGCGAGCGCCCCGGGCGGCGCGATCAAGACCGGCCGCAAGGGCGTCGGCCTGCTCGCCATCGAGGCGACCGGCGTCGAGGCCCACGCCGGGCTCGAGCCCGAGAAGGGGGCCTCGGCGGTCCACGCGCTGGCCGAGGCCATCACCCGCATCGTCGCGATCGCCGACCCCGCCGCCGGCACCACGGTCAACGTCGGCCTCGTCGAGGGCGGCAGCGGCACCAACGTCGTCGCCGGCCGCGCGACCGCGCGGGTCGACATCCGCGTACCCAACGCCGCCGAGCAGGCCCGCGTCGACGCCGCGCTGGCCGAGATCGCGCCCACCGACCCCCGCGTACGCCTGGCCCTAGCCTGCGAGTGGAACCGCCCGCCGATGGCGCTCGACGACACGAGCCGGCCGCTGTTGGAACTGGTGCAGTCGGTGGCCGAGGGCCTGGGTCGCCCGCTCGACCACACGTCGGTCGGCGGCGCGAGCGACGCGAACTTCGTCGCCGGGATCGGCCGACCGGTGGTCTGCGGCCTGGGCGCCGAAGGATCGGGCGCCCACGCGCGCCACGAGCACATCGAGACGGCCGCCGCCGCGTACCGCCTCGCCCTCGTCGCCGGCGTCATCGCCAGCGTGCCCTGACGCCGCCCCACCCCCGTATTAGCGACCCATAATCACACTCAGCACACCGTGCACGGCGTGCTGAGTGTGATTACCGGTCGCTAATACGCGCGGGGGTCAGTACGCCCGCTGCCCCTCCAGGAACCCCCGCAGCAGCCGGTTGAACTCCTCCGGCGCGGTCAGGTTGCTCGGGTGGAAAGCGCCCTTCACCAGTTCCAGCCGCCCGGCCGGCACCGCGCCCATCGTCCGCCGCATCATCGACACCATCCACGGCGCCGCGTCGCCCGCGAGCCCGAACACCGGCATCGTCAGCTTCCGCAGCTCGCCGGTCATGCGTACGCCGTTCTGCGCCCGCTGCTGCAGCGCCTGCTCCGGCAGCCGCCCGTTGCTCACGAACGACCCCATGACGTGCGCGGCCTCGGGCCACCGCGGCAGATACGGCGACATGACCGCCGATCGCACCACAGCCTTCGGCAGCCGATAGGTCGCCGGAGTCGCCAGCGCTGACAGGTTCATCAGCTTCTCCGCCGGCGTACGCCCGGTCGCGTCCGACCACGTGTCGACCAGCGTCAGCGACCGCACAATCCGCGGATGGTCGATCGCGAACCGCTGCGCCACCGCGCCGCCATAGATCGTGCCGACGACGTGGGCGCGCGAGACCTGCAGCCGGTCGAGCAGCATCACGAGGTCGTTGGCCTGCGTACGCACCACCTCGTCGACCGGCACGTCGAGCTCGGGCGACTCGCCGTTGCCGCGCAGCGTGACCGCGATCGCGCGGTGGTCGCGACCGAAGTGTTCGAGCTGGTGGGTGAACTGGCGCTCGGTCCCGCCGATGACCGGCAGGAACACGATCGACTCCCCGAAGCCGCGTTCGACGTGGTGGATCATGCCCTCAGTATTCCCTGCGCCCACGTTCTCCGAGCGAGCGCCAGGGAGACGAGGAGCTACTTCCGCTCGATCACCTTCGTCGGCGTCACCCGCACCACCACGCGCACCGTGCCCTCCGGCTCGGTCGCATAGTCCTGCCCCACATATTTGTGCGACAGGTCGTTGATCAAGGAACCCTCGTCGCGCTGCACCTCGGCCGTGCCGCGCACCTCCAGGTAGCGGAACGGGCTCTCCGGGTCCATGATCATCACGCTCACCCGCGGGTCGCGCGCCAGGTTCTTGGGCTTCTGCCGTCCCTCCACGGTCGAGAACAACAGCTGGTCGCCGTCGCGGCCCACCCACATCGTCGTCAGCTGGGGCGATCCATCGGGGTTGAGGGTGCCGAGCACCGCATAGTTGGGGGCGTCCAGAAGGGCCTTCGCGCCCTCGCTCAGAGTCGTCATGTGAGCCACAACACAGAACGCGCCCGCCGCATTCCTGCGGCGGGCGCGTACGCGCGTTCATCCGGGTGGCGTCAGACCGCCGACGCCCCCTGGCGCGCCTCGCGCGCCTCGGTGGTCGCCTCGGCCGGGCGCGTACGCCGGCCCAGCAGCCCGTCGACGCTGAAGCGACCGGCGCCGGCGCCGATCAGGGCAACGGCGGCCGCACCGATGACGGCGACGAGCTCCCAGCCGCCGTCCTTCACGAACACGCCCTTGCCGGCGTGGGCGAACAGGAACGCGCCGAGCATGTTGATCGCGACCAGCGCCGCGACGGCCGGCGTGAAGGCGCCCAGGATGAGCAGCGCGCCGCCGACGAGCTCGACCACGGCCGAGAAGACCGCCGAGACCTGGGGCGCCGGCACCCCCATCTTGCCGAAGCTCTGGGCGGTGCCGCCGAGGCCCCACTCGGCGAACTTCTGCCAGCCGTGGGCCATGAGCACGACGCCCAGCAGGACGCGGGAGACGAGCAGGGCCGCGTCGCGGAGGGCGGCGGGGGGATGGAGCAGGGTACGCACGGGTTTCTCCTTCGGGGTGCCGGGGGATTCCCGATGATTGATATTTCAACCATAACGGGAAGTCCGGGCGCCCTGTCAAGCCCGACCCTGAGCCGACCCTGAATTGAGCCCCCATCGCTCAACTTCACCTTGCGCGCCCTCGGCTCAAGGTGCATAGTTGAGTGCGTAAGGCTCAAGGTCACCCGCGAGCCCCGTGAACTCAAGACTCAAGCACCACCCAACCACTGGAGGAATCAACCATGGCTCGTGCAGTAGGTATCGACCTCGGCACCACCAACTCCGTCGTCGCCGTCCTCGAGGGCGGCGAGCCCACCGTCATCCCCAACGCCGAGGGCGCCCGCACCACGCCGTCGGTTGTCGCCTTCGCCAAGGGCGGCGAGGTCCTCGTCGGCGAGGTCGCCAAGCGCCAGGCCGTCACGAACGTCGACCGCACCATCCGCTCGGTCAAGCGCCACATGGGCACCGACTGGAACGTCGACATCGACGGGAAGAAATACACGCCGCAGGAGATCAGCGCCCGCGTGCTCATGAAGCTCAAGCGGGACGCGGAGGCCTACCTCGGCGAGCCCGTCACCAACGCCGTGATCACGGTCCCGGCCTACTTCTCCGACTCCGAGCGCCAGGCCACCAAGGAGGCCGGCGAGATCGCGGGCCTCACGGTCGACCGCATCGTCAACGAGCCCACCGCGGCCGCGCTGGCGTACGGTCTCGACAAGGGTGACGGCGAGCAGCTCGTCCTGGTCTTCGACCTCGGCGGCGGCACGTTCGACGTCTCGCTCATGGACATCGGCACCGAGAACGGCAAGTCGTTCTTCGAGGTCAAGGCCACCAACGGCGACAACAAGCTCGGTGGCGACGACTGGGACAACCGCATCGTCGAGTGGCTCGTCAGCCAGTTCAAGAACAAGAACGGCACCGACCTGTCGAAGGACAAGATCGCCAAGCAGCGCCTCGCCGAGGCCGCCGAGAAGGCGAAGATCGAGCTGTCGTCGGCGTCCGAGACGTCGATCAACCTGCCCTACATCACGCTGGGCGAGTCGGGTCCCCTCCACCTCGAGGAGAAGCTCACCCGCTCGGAGTTCCAGAAGATGACCTCCGACCTGCTCGACCGCTGCCGCGCGCCGTTCAACGCCGTGGTCAAGGACGCCAAGATCAGCGTCGGCGACATCAACCACGTCGTCCTCGTGGGTGGTTCCACCCGCATGCCGGCCGTGGCCGAGCTGGTGAAGGAACTCACGGGCGGCAAGGAGCCCCACAAGGGCGTCAACCCCGACGAGGTCGTGGCCCTGGGCGCCAGCCTGCAGGCCGGCGTGCTCAAGGGTGAGGTCAAGGACGTCCTGCTGCTCGACGTGACCCCGCTGTCGCTCGGCATCGAGACCAAGGGCGGCGTGATGACCAAGATCATCGAGCGCAACACGACGATCCCGACCAAGTCGTCCGAGGTGTTCACCACGGCCGAGGACAACCAGCCGTCGGTGATGATTCAGGTCTACCAGGGCGAGCGTGACTTCGCCCGCGACAACAAGTCGCTCGGCAACTTCGAGCTGACCGGCCTGATGCCCGCCCCGCGCGGCGTGCCCCAGGTCGAGGTGACCTTCGACATCGACGCCAACGGCATCGTCCACGTCCACGCCAAGGACCTCGCCACCGGCAAGGAGCAGTCGATGACCGTGACCGGCGGCTCGGCCCTCGGCAAGGACGACATCGACCGCATGGTCAAGGACGCCGAGGCACACGCCGAGGAGGACAAGAAGCGCCGCGAGTCGGTCGACACCAAGAACGAGGGCGACTCGCTCGCGTTCCGCACCGAGAAGCTGCTCCAGGAGAACGGCGACAAGATCGGCGAGGACGTCAAGACGCCCGTCGAGGAGTCGCTCAAGACCCTCAAGGAGAAGCTCGAGGGTGACGACACCGACGCCATCAAGGCCGCGATGGAGGACCTGAACACCAAGTCCGCCGCCATGGGCCAGGCCATGTACGCCGCGGCTGCCGCCGAGCAGCAGGGCGCGCAGGGCGGCGCCGAGTCCGACGCCCCGTCCGACTCGTCCGCGAAGACCTCGTCCGACGACGACATCGTCGACGCCGAGATCGTCGACGAGGACAAGAAGGACGAGAAGAAGGACGACGACAAGAAGTGACCACGCGTACGCCGGGCCGCCCACTCGCGGCGGCCCGGCGTACGGTTTCTGGGGGTACGCCCCGGCGTACCCCCATCCGAACCTCGCCCCTCGCACCGACTTGACTGGAGAAGATCACCGTGGCGCACGACGCTGACCGCCCCACCACCGAACCCGGCGCTCCCGAGGACATCGATCCCGCCGCCGCCTCGCCCGAGGCCGGCATGCCGCAGGACCCGATGAGCCCGGTCGAGAACGCCGACGCGCCCCAGGACGCCGCTCCCGAGGCCGCCGCCGAACCGCAGGACACCCCCGACGAGGCCGCGACCCTGCGTACGCAGCTCGAGGAGCGCACCAACGACCTCAAGCGCCTGCAGGCCGAATATGTGAACTACAAGCGCCGCGTCGACCGCGACCGCGACCTGTCGCGCCTGTCGGGCGTCGAGTCGGTCGTCGTCGACCTCGTGCCGCTGCTCGACAACCTGCGCACCGCGCGCCAGCACGAGGAGCTCTCCGGCGGCTTCAAGCTGCTGGCCGAGGAGCTCGAGCGGGTCGCGACCAAGCACAAGCTCGAGGCCTACGGCGAGAAGGACGACCCGTTCGATCCCCAGATTCACGACGCGCTGATGCAGGCGAACATGCCCGGCATCACCGAGCCGACGTGCATCGACGTCATGCAGGTGGGCTATCGCCTGGGCGGGCGCGTCATCCGGCCGGCCCGCGTGGCCGTGGCGCTGCCGGCCGAGTGATCGACACGCTGGCTGAGCGAGCGCCAGTCTCCATGTTGGCTGAGCGAGCGCCAGTCTCCACGTTGGCTGAGCGAGCGCCAGCGAGTCGAAGCCACCCCACCCCAACCAACCGCTGAACCCAGGAGACGCCCATGAGCACGAAGGACTGGCTCGAGAAGGACTACTACAAGGTTCTCGGCGTCTCCAAGGACGCGAGTGCCGACGACATCAAGAAGGCCTTCCGCAAGATCGCGCGGGAGAACCATCCTGACCAGAACCCCGACAACGCGTCGGCCGAGAAGCGCTTCAAGGAGGCGTCGGAGGCCAACTCGATCCTGTCGGACACCAAGAAGCGCAAGGAATACGACGACGCCCGCAAGCTGTTCGGCGGCGGCGGGTTCCGCTTCCCGCGCAGCGGCGGCGGCAGCGCGGCCGGCGGTGCCGGAGCCCAGACCGCGGAGGACCTGTTCCGCCAGGCCCAGGGCGCCGACCTCGGCGACCTGTTCGGCGGCCTGTTCAACCGCGCGGGCCAGACCCGCGCGCCCGGCGGCGGCCGCGGCCCTCGCCGCGGCTCCGACGTCGAGGGCGAGGTCACGATCGACTTCGTCGACGCCGTCGACGGCACCACGGTGCCGATCCAGTTGGTCTCGACCGAGGCGTGCCGGTTCTGCCACGGCACCGGCGCGAAGTCCGGCACCATGCCGACGGTCTGCCTGACCTGTCAGGGATCCGGCATGCAGACGTCCGCCTCCGGCGGCTTCGCCGTGTCCGAGCCCTGCCGCGACTGCCGCGGCCGCGGGCTCGTCGTCGAGGAGCCCTGCCCCGACTGCAACGGCTCGGGCCGCGGCAAGTCGACCACGACCATGCAGGTACGCATCCCCGCGGGCGTCTCCGACGGCCAGCGCATCCGCCTGAAGGGCAAGGGCGGCGCTGGCGAGAACGGCGGCGCGGCCGGTGACCTCTATGTCATCGTCCACGTGCGTCCCCACGCCCTGTTCGCTCGCAACGGCGACAACCTCACGATCACGGTCCCGATCACGTTCACCGAGGCCGCGCTGGGCGCCGACATCGAGGTGCCCACGCTGAAGGGGCCCCGCGTACGCCTCCGCGTGCCCGCCGGGACGCCGAACGGCCGCAAGCTCCGCGTCCGCGGCAAGGGTGTGCCCCGCAAGGACGGCACCCATGCCGACCTGATCGTGACCGTCGACGTCGTCGTCCCGTCGGCGCTGTCGAACGAGGCCCAGCAGGCGCTCCGCGCGTACGCGGCCACCGCCGGCGAGCCCGACCCGCGCCAGAGGCTGGGGGCCTGATCATGGCCCCCCGCAAGCGCCCGTCGGGGGACGGGGTGCAGGTCGTCGACCGCGATGCGCCGATCTTCGTGATCTCCGTGGCCGCCCAGCTCGCCGGCATGCACCCGCAGACCCTGCGTACGTATGACCGCATGGGGCTGGTCTCCCCGCGCCGCACGTCGGGCCGCGGACGACGCTATTCGCCGCGCGACGTGGCGAAGCTGCGGCTGATCCAGAGGCTGTCGCAGGACGAGGGCATCAACCTGCAGGGCATCCGCCGCATCCTCGAGCTCGAGGCCGAGCTCGACCTGCTGCGCGACCAGGTCGACGAGTTGGGCGAGCTGCTCAGCCAGGCCCACGCCACGCCCCCGGGGTCGCGCCTGTTCACGGCCGACCCGACCGGGGGCGTACGCATGACCCCGCAACAGCGGGCCCGGCGCCAGTGGCGTACGCCGCGGGCGCTGCCGGGGCGTTGAGGGACTAGCGCTGGGGCTCGGCGTACCCGTCCTCATGATCGGTCTGGACCGTGGGGAGGACCAGGTGCTGCACCTCGGCATCATCGCCGTTGATGCGGCGAATCAGGATGCGAGCAGCTTCGCTGCCCAGGCCTCGTGCCGGGAGGTGCCACACGCGGGTGCCACGCGGCTGCCAGGCGACGAAGGGCAGTCCACCCAATGATGCGAGCCCCAGTTCAGCTGGCGAGAGCTGGCGCTCGAACATGACCCGCACCACCCCCGCGGCCAACTTGTTGTTCGCCGCGAGAATCGCATCGGGAGGATCGCCCATCCCTAGGAGGGCGGTCGCGGCCTCCTCACCACCTCGGACGGTGTAGTCGACGTTCCGGACGAGTCTGCGATCGGGTTCTGCGCCAGTGTGGGCGCGGACCGCCTGCTCCCATCCCTGCTGTCGCAGGGCGGCGGTTTCGACCGAGGACGGACCGGTGATGCACGCGATTCTTCGGTGGCCTGCGGCGAACAGGTCTGCGACCGCGGCACGTGCTCCGGCGACATTGTCGACCACGACGGAGTCCAGGGCATAGCGGGGCGCGCTCCGATCGACGCAGACCACCGGAACGGACCGCTCCATGGCGATGTCGAGGACAACATCGGGACTCGGCGGCACGACCAGGATCCCCGCCACCGGTTCGGATACGACCGCCCGCAGATATTCGGCGAACTTGTCCGGGTCGTCGTCAGTGTTGCACAGCAGGACCGAGAAACCGGCCGCCCGGGCGACATCTTCCACAGCGCGGGTCATGGACGTGAAGAAGGGGTTCTCGATGTCGGGGACCATCAGCGTGATGAGTTCGGAGCGCTGCAGGCGCAGGCGTCGGGCGTTGCTGTTCGGCACGTACGCAAGGTCGATCGCGGCGTCGCGTACCGCCTGCGCGAGATGGGGCCGGACGTTCGACCCGTTGAAGACGCGGGACACCGTGGCCGGCGACACGCCGGCACGGTGAGCGACATCGTAGATCGTGGCCATCGGCGTTCTCCTTCGTGTTCCGCGCTCAGCAGCATAGGCGCTCACGGTGTGGGAGGCGGCGGAGCAATCCTTGACGCTGAAATCGATTTCTGCAACTGTCGTCGCGTCTGATCGAGTCCAGAGGAGGACGCCATGAGCACCTACGAATGGCCCACTGTCAACGAGCGGCCGACCACCCGCCCCCACACGCTTTACACGGTCGCGAACGGTGATCTTCGCCTGACCGCGAACGTGAAGACGTGGGCGAAGCAGCAGGAGGTCGAGCAGCAGTTCGCCGATGCGGCGGCCTCCTTTGGATGGAGTGTTTTCCGCACCCACGAAGTCGACGAGAAGAAGGGGCACGGCTTCATCGATTCCCAGAGGCGGGGGATGGACGTTTTCCGGGCCATCCCCAAGGATGCTCCCATCGTCGTCATCGAGTCCGTCTGGCAATACAGCCATCACCTGCTCCACGGATTGCGGAGCCACGAGGGTCCGATCCTTGTCGTGGCGAACTTCGCGGGGGATTTCCCCGGTCTCGTCGGCCTTCTCAACCTGACCGGGTCCATGACCAAGGCCGGAATCGCGTACTCATCGTTGTGGAGCAAGGACTTCACCGACGAATGGTTTCTCGGCAAGCTCAAGGAGTGGCTCGACACCGGCGGGATCGAGCACGACGCCTCCCATGTCCGCGACCTTCCTGAGCTGCCGGCGTCTGACGAGAAGAAGCTGGGGATTGCCTTGGCTGACCAGTTGCGGGACGAGAAGGCGATCCTGGCGGTGTTCGACGAGGGGTGCATGGGCATGTACAACGCGATCATCGACGACGAGCTCCTCAACCCCCACGGCATCTACAAGGAGCGGTTGTCGCAGTCGGCGCTCGTCGCGGAGATGGATCGAGTGAGCGACGCGGACGCCCAGGCCGTCAGGACGTGGCTCGACGAAGCCGGCATGACCTTTCACATCGACAACGGGGGAGACGAGAAGGAGTGTCTGACCGACGAGCAGGTGCTCAGTCAGTGCCGCATGTATGTGGCTGCACTGCGCATCGCTGACGATTTCGGCGCAGACGCCGTCGGAATCCAGTACCAGCAGGGATTGAAGGACCTGGTGCCGGCGTCGGATCTGGCTGAGGGGCTGTTGAACGATCCCCATCGGCCGCCGGTCACGAGGAGGGACGGAGGCCGGGTTCTCTATGAGGGCAAGGCCTTGCCGCACTTCAACGAGGTGGACGAAGGCGTCGCCGTCGATGCCCTGGTCACCAACCGCGTGTGGACGGCGATGGGGTTGGACCCATCCACCACGCTGCACGACATCCGCTGGGGCGATGAATGGGACGGCCAGTTCGTCTGGGTCCTCGAGATCTCGGGCGCCGTCCCGGCGTCACATCTGGGCGGATACGCCCACGCCCACGGCTATCGGCAGTCGTACTACTTTTTCCCGCTCGGCGGGTCCACGCTTCAGGGCACCAGCAGGCCCGGAGAGATCGTGTGGTCGCGGGTCTATATCGAAGACGGCGCACTTCAGGTTGACCTCGGCCGCGGCGCCGTCGTGGAGATGCCTGAGGACGAGGTGCGTCGTCGACTGGTGGGCACGAACAGGGAGTGGCCCATCATGAACGCGGTCCTTCACGGAGTCAGCCGCGATCAGTTGATGGCCCGTCACAAGGCCAATCACCTCAACGTGGTCTACGGGCCGGACGCCGACACCGCCGACAAGGCTCTTGTCGCCAAGGCCGCCATGTTCGAGGCGCTCGGCTACCGCGTCCACTTGTGCGGAGACGTGCTGGCAGACCTCTGAGAACCTCAGGAGATGGCGACGAGGCTCGTCCGCGCCGCCATCGACTGGCTCATGCGGCGACGCGAGCCCGCCAGGTGGTCGGTCAACGTCGTGGCGAAGCCGGCTACATCGCCGGCCTCGGCCAGTTGCATGAGGGTCACGTGGTCGTCAGCCGACGGGTGCAGGTCGAGGTCCTGGGCGTTCGTGACGTCCAGGAGCGCGGCGAACGTCGGCTGGAACTGTCGCCAGAGACTCTCCAGCCGGGCGTTGCCGCTCAGCACGTAGAACTGCGTATGGAAAGCGAGATCCGCGACCGCGTACGCATGGCGATCGCCGGCGTCCGCGGTGGACCTCATCACGTCCACATAGTGACGCGCATCATCCCAATCCGAGGTGGCGGCCCGCTGTAGGGCAAGCCGACCTGCAAGCTGCTCGGCCGCCTCGCGGATCTGGTAGAGCTCGTCGATGTCGACCTGGGTGAACCCGCGGACGAAAAAGCCGCGACGACGCGACTCCAGCAACCCCTCGCCGGTGAGGATGCGCAGCGCGTCCCGGACGGGGCCGCGGCTGATGCCGTGCTCGACCGCCACGGCGTCCTCCACCAGGTGGGTGCCGGGAGCGATCTGGCCAGCGACGATGCGGCCGCGCAGCAGTTCAGCCAATTGATCGCCCAGGGCGACGGCTCTCAGGCCTCGAGCCATATGACAGACACCTCCACAGGGGACAACGGGATCAGAGTAGCGAACCTCTTGCGCACCAGCCTCCTCGCCGTTTACGCTGTCGTCAACCGTTAACGGTAAACCGTCTACCGCCGCAAGGATGCGAGGATCCCGACGATGGCTGCTGCCCCTGAAATTCTGTCAGCGCTCACGACTCCCTTCACGACGTCGGGGGAGGTGGATATCCGGGCCCTTCAGGCCAACCTCGATCGCCTCCAGCCGCTGGTCGATGGGGTGTTCGTGGCAGGCACGACGGGCGAGTTCCTCTCGCTGACCGCCGCGGAGCACGCCCAACTCGTTGAGGCGGCCCTGGAGACCTTCGGTCCCTCCCGGGTCGTGGTCCACGTCGGCTCTCCGAGCACTCACCAGTCCCTGGAACTGACCCGGGAGGCGGTCCGCTTGGGCGCCACTCGCATGGCCGCGCTGACCCCCTACTACCTCCGGGCCTCGGTGGACGGCATCACCCGTCACTGGGCCGCCATCAAGGAGGTCTGTGAGGGAGAGCTCTATGGCTACGTGTTCCCAGACGTGGCCGTGACCGACCTCATGCCGGAAGACCTGCCGGCCACACTGGCGTCCGGCATCGACGGCATCAAGACGTCCGCGACGGCCTCGCTCCGGGTGGACGACTATCTCGCCCACGCGCCGGAGGGATTCAAGCTCTGGTCCGGCAACGACGCCGACGTGCCGCACGTGATGGCGATCGGCGGCACAGGCACGGTGTCCGGATGTTCGGGAGTGGTCCCGCAACCGTGGGTCGAGTTGCGCGAGGCTCTTGCTTCCGGTGATGCGGCTGGAGTCGCGTCAGCCCAGGAAAAGATCGAGGCCATCGTGCCGCTGATCGGGCCCAGCATTTCGGCCCTGAAGTACGGGCTCGATATCCAAGGCCTCACGGGCGGCTATTGCCGCATGCTCATCGACCAACCTGACGCTGCGATGCGCCTGCGCATCCGCGAGACCATCGCCGCCACATCCCCCACACTCGCCTGACCAAGCCCATCACCACCACGAGCAAAGGAGCTCTCCCATGCAGCGCAGGACCCTTATTCTCGGCGTTGTCGCCACCGCCCTCGGCGCGAGCGGCTGCACGACCCGCGGTGCGGCGCCGGCGCCCAACGCCGGCAACGCGAACTTCCCCACCAAGGACATCACCCTGATCGTCCAGGCCGCTGCCGGCGGCGGCTCGGATCTGGCCTCGCGTGCATTGGCTTCGGCGTTGGAGCCGATCCTCGGCAAAAGCATCGTGGTCGAAAATCGTCCGGGTGCTGCCGGCTCGACGGCCATGCTCTATGTCAAGGGGCGGCCCGCGGACGGCTACACCATTGGGTTCGGTCCCGTGGAGATCTCGATGCTCGGCAGCCTCAACTACGACATCAAGCCCTCGGACTTCGACCTGCTCGGTCAGATCATGCTGGGCCCCGGCGTGCTGTCTGTGCCGCCGAATAGCCCCTACAACTCGCTCAAGGACTTCGTGGACGCCGCCAAGTCCAAGGAGATGACCGTAGCCAACTCCGGACCCGGCTCCATCTGGGAGATGCTCGGCGCCAGTCTGACGGAGAAGACCGGGGCGAAGGTCAAGCCCGTGCCGTTCAACGGCGGTGCGCCCGCCGTGGCGGCCGTCATGGGCGGTCAGGTGGACGCCGCGGGGTCGGGCGTCAACGAGGTGAAGCAGAACCTGGCCGACAAGAAGCTCAAGGTCCTGGCAATCTTCCACTCGGAGCGGCACCCGGAGCTCAAGGACGTCCCGACCGCCAAGGAACAGGGGGTCGACATCGAGATCGGCGGTTGGGGAGGCATCTATGCGCCCAAGGGGCTCCCGGCCGACGTGAAGAAGAAGCTCGAGGATGCGATCAAGCAGGCGGTGGAGAAGCAGTCCTACAAGGACATCATCTCCAAGTCGGGCAACCTCGTGGTGTACAAGGACTCCCCGACGTTCACGTCGTTCGCCCAGTCCGAGTTCGACCGCTTCGCGAAACTGCTCAAGAAGTGACCGATGAGCAGCCGTGACCTGACTCCGGACGCGCCCGACCCCGTCGCGTCCGAGGGCGTGCCCGGTGTGGAGATCGCCTCAGCCCCACCGTCTCCCACCATGGAGAAGGCCGTGGCGGCGGTGGTGCTGCTCTTCGGCGCCGCCATGTTCGCGGGGGCCCGCTCGATCGTCGTGCGCAATGAGACGGGCGGTATCGACCCGCGCTGGTGGCCCTCCGCCATCGCGATCGGGATCCTCGCCAGCGGCGCCTGGATGATGTTCAACGCCGTCACCCGTCGTCGTGGTGAACGAGACGTCGACCCGGTGGGCGCCAGTGGCCTTATCCAGATGGTCGTCACCGCCGTCATGACCGCCGTCATCCTGGTGTTGTGGCAGGTGGGCCTCAGCTTCCTGGTGCTGGCTCCCGCGTACCTGATCGTTCTCAACTGGATGTACGGCCTGCGCACATGGAAGTCGCTGCTGCTTTTCCCGGCGGCCATCACGCTGATTCTGTACCTCGTCTTCCAGTTGCTCTTGAAGGTGCCCCTGTGAACGCGTTCTATGAAGGACTGGCGGCCGTCCTCGACCCGACCGCCCTGCTGTGTCTCGCCATCGGGCTGGGACTCGGGCTGCTCGTGGGCATTTTTCCGGGCATCACCATTTCGATGGCGGTTGCGCTGGCCACCTCGTTCACGCTCACTCTCGAACCCGCTCAGGGCCTGTCCATGCTGCTGGCGATCTACGTGTCGGCGCAGTACGGGGATCGGATTCCCTCCATTCTGGTCAACACCCCGGGTACGCCTGCATCCGTGGCAACCACGCTTGATGGCTACCCGATGGCGAAGAAGGGGCAGGCGGGCCTGGCCCTGTCGCTTTCGGCCATCGGGACGACGGTCGGCATCCTCGCCTCGCTGCTTGTGCTCATCTTCCTGGCCGCTCCAATCGCGTCATTCGCGTTGTCGTTCGGACCCTTCGAGATGTTCTCCTTGGTCGTGTTCGGCCTAACTGTGATCATCGGCATCGCGTCCCGGTCGATCGCCAAGGGGATCTTCGCCGGACTCCTCGGCCTTGCGCTGGCCGTGATCGGGACGGATCCGATCACCGGTGACGCCCGCTTCGCCTTCGGCAACAGCGAGATGATGGGTGGTCTTGACTTCATCGCACTCATCATCGGCCTGTTCGGCATCACCGAGGTGCTCGATCAGGTCTATACGCACCACGCCCACCGCGTGCGCCCGATCTCGTCCCTGGGGCGCTGGTGGCCCACAAGGGGTGAGTTGCGTCGCGTGGCGAAGCCGATGGCCCAGTCGAGCGTCATCGGGGCATTTGTCGGCGTGGTCCCGGCGGCGGGCGGCGACATCGCGGGCCTGATCGGCTGGAACCGCGCCAAGGCGATCAGCAAGCACCCCGAGGAGTTCGGCAAGGGATCGATAGAAGGGGTGGTCGGATCGGACACGGCTTCGAGCGCCACCTTGGGTGGTGCGTTGACCACCACCCTGTCGCTCGGCATTCCGGGTGACTCGGTCATGGCGATCATGATCGGGTCCATGATCATCTGGGGCATCCAGCCCGGACCGTCGCTGTTCGAGCGACGTCCGGACATGATCGTCTCGATCGTCCTCATCATGCTGTTCACGACGATCGTGTCCACGATCGTCAGCCTCGTGCGGACCAAGGGCATGACCAAGCTCCTCGATCTTCGACCCCAATGGATCTGGGGCATCATCCTGGTGTTCTGCATCGTCGGCACCTACGCGACGACGAACAACGTGTTCACCGTGGTGCAGATGCTCGTGTTCGGTCTGGTCGGTCTGGTGCTGCGTCGGGTGGGGATGCCCGCCGGCCCGGTGGTGTTGGGCTTCCTTCTGGGCCCACTCGCCGAGTCCAATCTGCGCCGCGCGATGCTCATCGGGTCGCCCGTTGAGCTGCTCACCCGCCCGATCTCGCTCGTCCTGCTGCTGATCGCCGCAGGCTCCCTCCTCTGGCCGGTGTGGAAGACGTATCGCGAGTCGAAGCGCGTGACCTCGACCGACGGTGAGGTCATCTGAGCTATGGACACCTGGCGTGGGATGGTCGCGATAGAGCCCTTGGGTGCGCGGCAGTCCCACGCCAGTTCGCTTCTCATCGTCGGTGAAACCGTGCTCGTCGCGTGGTTCGCGGGGACCCATGAGGGGGCTATGGACACTCGGATCCACGTCGCGCGGGGCGATCGGGACGGGCAGTTCGACGTGCCGCGGATCGTGGCAGATGCGCCCTGTCCCCACTGGAATCCCGTCCTGGCTGAGGGACCGGATGGGCGCGTGTGGCTGTTCTTCCGCCGGGGCCCGCGCATCGACACGTGGACGACCTGGATCTGTCACTCAACGGACGCCGGGGCCACGTGGTCCGACGCAGTTCCGCTCGTGGAGGGGGACACCAAGGGCGGGCGTGGCCCGGTGCGCCAGGCACCTCTTCGCCACAGGGACGTGTGGGTCGCCCCAGGGTCCGTCGAGGTCTGGGAGCCGGAGGCCACGTGGGACTGCTTCGTGGACCTCACCGTCGACGGGACTGCGTGGGACCGCGTACACATCCCGCTCGATCACCACGACCTGCGCGGTGCGGGATGCATCCAACCCTCTCTCGTCCTGGGTGGCGCGGGCCAACTCATCGTCCTCACGCGCTCCACGACGGGCAGGGCTCATCGCAGCGCCACGGCCGACCCGCGACGTTGGCCGCCTCTATCCCCATGCGGCCTGCCCAACAACAACAGCGGACTGGCCGCTGTGACTCTGCCGGATCGCCGCCTCGCGGCGGTCCACAATCCGGCGACCGACGACTGGGGTGCGCGGTGCCCGCTCGTCGTATCGGTCTCGGACGACGACGGTCTGACGTGGGCGCAAGCTGGCTTCTTGGAGGATGGCAGCCGGTTCCCGGGTGCTCCGTCGCTCCGGGACGACCCCGAGCCCGGCAAGGACGGGCGCCCTCTCGGAGCCGCCGCATCCGGTGTGGTCACGACGGGCGACGCTGAGTTCAGCTATCCCTCCGCGGCTGTCGTGGACGATGAACTCTGGGTCACCTACACCTGGCAGCGGCGCGGCATCGCCCTTGCCCGGGTGACGGTCACCCAATTGCACGCAGGCACCTCGCCCGACGCGAGCGGGCTTGAAGCATGAAAGGACCGTCATGACCGACCTCTTCCTCGGTGTGGATATCGGCACGGCCAGCACCAAGGGCGTCCTCACCGACAGCTCGGGCCGTGTGGTCGCCCAGACCACGCGGCAGCATCGGGTGGACAATCCCCGCGCCGGCGTCTTCGAGATGGACGGGGCAATCTGGTGGGACGAGTTCGTCTCCGTGTCCAAGGAGCTCGGCGCGGGCTCATCGGGCCAGGTCAGGGCCGTTGGAGTGTCCGGGATGGGGCCCTGTGTACAACTGACGGACGCCCGCGACGTCCCCGTCGCTCCCAGCGCCCTCTACGGAGTGGACATGCGGGCCACCAGGGAGATCGACGAGCTCGACGACGAGTTGGGGCGTGATGCCATCTTCGAGCGCTGTGACTCGATGCTCACCACCCAGGCGGCAGGGCCTAAACTTCGCTGGTTCGCGCGCAATGAGCCGGATGCCTGGGGCCGGGCCCAGCGATTCCACATGCCGGCGTCCTTGCTGGTCGCGCGGCTGACGGGCGAATACGTTCTCGACCGTCAATCGGCTTCCCAGTGCACCCCGATGTACGACGCCGCCACACAGGAGTGGCACACCCCTTGGGCGGATGCCGTAGCACCTGGCATCGTGTTGCCCCGGTTGGCCTGGGCGGGGGATGAGGCGGGACGCGTGACCGGGCGAGCCGCGTCCGAGACGGGGTTGGCGGAGGGGACACCCGTCGCCGTCGGGACCATCGATGCGTGGGCGGAGGGACTGTCGGTGGGATCGGTGGAGCCCGCGGATCTCATGCTCATGTACGGCACGACGATGTTCTTGGTTGGCAACACCACCCATCGCGTCCGCACGCCCTCCATGTGGGGGACAACGGGCTTGGCGAGCGGTCAGTACAACCTCGCCGGCGGAATGGCCACGTCCGGCGCCGTCACCTCATGGCTGCGCGACCTGACCGGCGCCGACTACGCGACTCTGTCGGCTGAGGCCGCAGCCTCACAACCGGGGGCGAACGGGTTGCTCATGCTGCCCTACTTCGCCGGGGAACGTACGCCGATCCAAGATCCCGACGCCCGTGGCACCGTGACCGGACTGACCCTGGCGCACACTCGCGGGGACCTCTACCGCGCGGCGCTGGAGGCCACGGCGTACGGGGTCCGGCACAATGTCGAGGCGTACGCGGAGGCTGGCGTCGCCATCGACCGGGTGGTCGCGGTCGGAGGAGGCACGACGGGGACGCTGTGGCCGCAGATCGTGACCGACGTGATCGGTCGCCCGCAGGTCCTTCGGGAGAAGTCGATAGGTGCGGCGTTCGGGGACGCGTATCTGGCCGCCCGACTCGTCGACGAATCGGTCAAGATCGACGAGTGGAATCCCGCTTCAGTCATTCTCGAGCCGAAACCGGGGCCGTATGAGGATATGTACGCCACCTACCGCGACCTCCACGACGCGACGCGTGACATTCAGCACCAGCTCGCGAAGCGTCAGCATGACCCAGTTGATCCGACCCGCCCGGGGTCCGATCCGTGACCTGAACCGTGCCTCCGTGGGATCATGGGGGGCCATGCCCCGTTCTGAAGACTCCATCCCGCAGTCCCGACCCGACCAATTGCACGAGGTCCGGGGCTTCCAGTTGTTCATGCTCGAATACAAGTTCGGGCTGGACGAGGTGATGACCAAGGTCAACATCCTGCGCGAGGAACTGGCGTTCGGGCCGGGGGAGAACCCCATCGAGCACGTGAGCGCGCGGCTGAAACAGCCGGAGAGCCTCTTGCGCAAGACCCGTCGCCTCGGCATCGACAACACGCTCGAGAACTGGGCCGAGCACGTCCCCGACCTGGCCGGAATCCGCATCGTCTGCTCGTTCATCTCGGACGTGTGGATCGTGCGCGACATGATCCTGCAGCAGCCCGATGTCGAGCTGGTGGAGGAGAAGGACTACATCACCCACCCCAAGCCCAACGGCTATCGCAGCCTGCACCTGCACGTGCGAACGCCGGTGCACCTGTCCGACGGCACGCGCATGGTGCAGGTGGAGATCCAGATCCGCACGGTCGCCATGGACTTCTGGGCCGCGCTGGAGCACAAGATCCACTACAAGTGGGACGCCGAGGTGCCGGACACGCTGACCGAGGAGCTCACGCGGGCCGCGGAGATCTCGGCGCGACTCGACCGCAAGATGCAGGCGCTGCACCAGGAGACCCACCCCGACCTTGGCTGAGGATGCCAAAACGTTCTCCGAGCGAGCGGAGCGAGTCAAGGAGCGTGGGGGAATCAGGGTCAAAACGTTCCTCCGAGCGAAGCGAGTCGAGGAGCGTGTCGGATCGCTCACTGGATGCACGCCGACGGCCCCAGGAGGCATCCATGCGCATCGAGCGTGCGATCGAGCACGGTCTGTGGGTGTCCCCGTCCTCTAGGCTCGAGACACCCGACTCCCAAGGAGGCCCCATGACCCCCGCCTGGATCGACCACGCGATCTGGTGGCACGCATACCCGCTGGGGTTCACCGGCGCCCCGCAACAGGGTGGCGGCGACGTCGTCCATCGCCTCGGCCACCTCGAGGGCTGGCTCGACCACGCGGTCGCGCTCGGTGCCTCCGGCCTCGCGCTCGGCCCCGTGTTCGAGTCGGAGAGCCACGGCTATGACACGACCGACCACTTCCGCATCGACCCGCGCCTCGGCGACGATGCCGACTTCGATCGCCTGATCGCCGCCTGCCGCGAGCGCGGACTGCGCGTGCTGCTCGACGGCGTCTTCAACCACGTCGGGAAATCCTTCGGCCACGAGGATTGGTGGCGCCGCTCCGACGAGGGCTATCCCTGGTTCTTCGAGGGCCACGACACGCTCGTCGAGCTCGACCATGCGTTGCCGGAGGTGCAGTCACACGTCGCGGACGTCATGACCCACTGGCTGCGCCGCGGTGCCGACGGCTGGCGGCTGGACGCCGCGTACGCGGTGGATCCGGAGTTCTGGGCCGCGGTGCTGCCGCGCGTACGCGAGGAGTTCCCCGACGCATGGTTCGTCGGCGAGGTGATCCATGGTGACTATCCCGACCTCGTGCGCCGCAGCGGGCTCGACTCGATCACGGAATATGAGCTGTGGAAGGCGATCTGGAGCTCCATCGGCGACAAGAACTTCTTCGAGCTCGACTGGGCTTTCCAACGCCACAACGATTTCCTGGACACCTTCGCGCCGCTGACGTTCGTCGGGAACCACGACGTGACCCGCATCGCGACCCAGGTCGGCCCCGACGGCGCGCTCGTCGCGGCCGCGGTGCTGCTGACGGTCGGAGGGGTGCCGTCGATCTACTACGGCGACGAGTTCGCCTTCACCGGCGAGAAATTCGAGCGCATCGGCGGCGACGACCAGGTGCGCCCGGTGATGCCGGGTTCGCCCGACGAGATCACACTGGGGCGTGAACTGTTCGAGGCCCACCAGGAGCTGATCGGCGTCCGCCGCCGCAGCCCCTGGCTCGTCCGCGCCCGCACCGAGAAGCTGGAGTTGGAGAACACGCGGTTCGCGTATGCGGCGGTGGGCGAGGGGGGCGAGCGCCTCGAGGTGAAGCTGGGTCTCGACCCGGTGAGCGTGACGATCACGCAGAACGGACAGACGCTCTTCGCGCGCTGACGTTCTCTGAGCGAGCGAAGCGAGACGAGGAGCCCTGGCCACGTTGCACGGCCACGTTGGCTGAGCGAGCGCCAGCGAGTCGAAGCCATGACATCTGTCACCCCCCACCCGTGCGGACCCCACGCCAACGCGTGATCCCGCACACCGGTGCCAGCCGCTTTCCGGACCCACGATGGAGACACACCACCACCGAGGAGTCCTGATGATCGAAGCGCTGCAGCAGTTCACCCAGTCCCTTCCGCCCGCCCTCCAGTGGCTCGGCATTCTGCTCGTCTCCGCGATTCCGCTCGTCGAGTCCCACTTCGGCGCCATGCTGGGCGTCGTCGGCGGCATCCCGATCCCCCTCGCCGTCCTGCTCGCCGCCGTCGGCAACCTCGCGTCGGTCGCCCTCGTCGTCGCCCTCGCCTCCCGCGTTCGCGCCAGAGTCGTGGCCGGCAAAGAGCCGACCCGCCGCCAGGAGCGCGTACGCCGGGCCTTCGACCGCTGGGGCCTGATCCCGGTCTGCCTCGTGGGGCAGATGGTGGTGCCGAACCAGATCACCGCGCCGACCCTGGTGTCGATCGGCGCCGACCCGGGCCGCGTCATGCGCTGGCAGGCCGCCGGCGTCGCCCTGTGGGCGCTGGTGTTCGCCGGTCTCGCGGCCGCGGGAGTGAATCTGCTGGGCACCGTGCGCTGACAGTGAGACCATCGCTGTCGTGATCGTCCACGAACACGACAGCGGCGTCGACCCCACCCCCGAGCGCGGGGAGCAGTTCGGGCGCCGGTACGCCGAGTCAATCCGCACCTCCGTCGGCCTCTATCGGGACTGGTTCGCGACGTCGGAGGTCCCCGGCGAGGCGGTCGGCCGCATCACGGGGTCCTGCCGGGAGGCCCTCGCCGACTGGGCCCCGGACCTGCTCGACGAGTCCGACACGATCGCGCGCGGCGCCGGGCTGGAGCCCGACTCCGTGTTCATGCTCACCTGCCGGACCGAGATCGTCGCCGCCGCGCAGCCCACCGATCCGGGGGCGGCGCGCCCCACCGAGTGCTCGACGCTCGTCGCTGCCCCGCCGGCGGGCCGCCTCTCGTTCCAGACCTGGGACTGGGTCACCGATCTGGTCCCGGAGGGCGTCATGTGGCAGTACGCGCCCGCCCCCGGCCGCAGGACCACCGCCTTCGTCGAACCCGGCATGGTCGGCAAGCTCGGCCTCAACGACCGCGGCCTGAGCGTCCACCTGAACTTCCTCTCGCATGCGGCCGACGGGGGAGACCAGCCCGGCGTACCCATCCACGCGATCCAGCGGGCGGTCCTCGACCGGGCGTCCACCGTGGCCGAGGCGATCGAGATCGCGCTCTCGGCGCCGTTGGTGGCGTCATCGGCGCTGACCGTGGTGGCCGACGACGGGGCCGCGTCGATCGAGCTCTGCCCGGCGGGCACCGCGGTCGTACGCCCGGACGCCGCCGGCTGGCTGGCCCACACGAATCACTTCGTCGATCCGCGCCTGGCGGGCGGCGACCTCGCCACGCCGGCCGAGACGACGTGGGCGCGGCAGGCCTACCTCGAGGAGGCCGCGGGGCGGCTCGGCCCCCTGCTGCGTGACGGTGGTTCGCCCGGCCTTCCCGAGGTCGCCCGGGCGCTCGTCAGGGAGGACGGCGTACGCGCCCCCATCTGCCTGCTCGGCAACCCGAAGCTGCCGGAGCACCGGCGCTCCCGGACGCAGTTGACGGTGCTGTTCGACGGGGTTGCGGGGCGGGTGGACTACCTGGCTGGCAATCCGGCCGACGCCGCCGTTAAGCCCGTGTTACAGGTCTCCCCACCGCCGGCCTGACGTGCAACGATGGCGTGACCCGACGAGGAGGACTCCGATGACCTGGACCCCGACCCCCGACGATGACCGCCGCTTCCTCGATCTCGCGATCGAGCAGGCCCAGCTGGGCTGGGAGGAGGGCGGCGTCCCGATCGGTGCGGTGCTCGTGCACGACGGCGAGGTGCTCGCCGCCGGCCGCAACCAGCGCATCCAGAAGGACAGCGCGATCCTGCACGGCGAGACCGACGCCATCGAGAAGGCCGGCCGCCTGCGCGCGTCGGTCTATCGCAACTCGGTGCTCTACACGACGCTGTCGCCCTGCCTGATGTGCGCCGGAACCGCTTTGATGTATGAGATCCCGCGCATCGTCATCGGCGAGAACCGCACGTTCGAACAGAGCGAGGCGCTGCTGCGCGAGCGGGGCGTACGCCTGGACGTGCTCGACGACCCGACGTGCATCGCGCTGATGGAGCGCATGATCGCCGAGAAGCCCGAGCTGTGGAGCGAGGACATCGGCGTCGAGGAAGAGGATCTCGGCCGATGAGCAGCGCCGCGTCCGGGCCGGGCGCCGCTGCCGGGTCGCTCGACGCCGAGACCGCGGGCGAGGTCGATCGCGACTATCCACTGACGCCGGTGCCGGCGTCGGCCCGCAAGTCGTTCCTGTCCATTGCCGTTGTGCTGCTGGGATTCACGGTCTTCGCGCCGACGCTGATGGCGGGTGCCGAGATCGGCGCGGCGTTCCGGTTCGACACGTTCCTGATGGTGCTGGTGCTGGGGTCACTGGTGCTGTGCGCCTACGTCGCCGCGATCGGTTTCATGGGCGCGCGGACGGGACTGACGACGGTGGTGATGAGCCGCTACACGTTCGGGTCGGTGGGCGCGAAGTTCGCGTCGATCCTGCTGGGCGGCACGCAGGTCGGCTGGTATGGCGTCGTGGTCGGCACCATCGGCGAGATGACCGCCCAGGCCTTCCACTGGAACGGCTGGGTGCCTCGGGCGGTGGTGATGATCGTGGTGTCGGTGCTGATGGCGGCGACGGCCTACTACGGCTATGAGGGCATGTATTGGGTGTCGATGATCTCGACCCCGTTGATCCTGATCCTGGCGTTCTGGATCCTCGCCAAGGCGCTCGGCAAGGTCGGCGGGTTCGCGGGATTCCTGCAGATGCAGCCGACCGCGCAGATGACGTGGGCCGCCGCGATCACGACGATCGTCGGCACGTTTGCGTCGGCCGGCACCCAGGCCGCGAACTGGACCCGCTTCGCCCGCACCGGCTGGAATGCCGTGTGGGCGTGCGTGATCGGGTTCTTCGTCGGCAACGGGCTGATGATCTTCTTCGGCGCGACGGCCGCGCTGGCCTACGGTGAGGGCGACTTCACCGCGCTGCTCTTCAGCATGGGGCTCGTCGGCTGGGGCCTGTTCTTCCTGTTCGGCAACCTCTGGAAGTCGAACGCTGACGCCGCGTACGCGTTCGGGGTGGCGGGTGCGGAGTTGTTCGACCGCGCGTCGAAGAGCCCGTTCATCATCGGCGGCGCGGTGATCGGCACGCTGCTGGCGCTCACCGGCGTGCAGAACCACCTCATCGATTATCTGTCCCTGTTGGGAATCGCGATCCCGCCGGTTGGCGGCGTGCTGCTCGGCGACTGGCTCGCGCGGTGGCGCGGCGGCCAGCCGGGCGTGCAGCACGTCACGGAATCGGTGCGCTGGCAGGCATTCCTGCCCTATGTCGTGGCCGTCGCCGTGAGCTGGGCGTCGAACCAGTTCGGTTGGGGCATCGCACCGCTCAACGGCATCCTGGTCGCGCTCGTCCTCGCGTACGCGTTGGGGCGTTGGGCTTCCCGCCCCGTGGGTGAGGGGTCGGCGCGTCAGGCCTGAGGCACGTAGCTGCAGGTCGGGTCCTCCGCCAGCTCGTCGCGCGTGACGGCGTACGCGTGGGACCGCGACCCGCCGCACACCTCGCGGAACTCGCACCGACCGCAGCGCCCGCCGAAGCCCTCGGGCTGGCGAAGCCGTTGCAGGATGGGGGAATCGCGATAGATGGTGCGCAGGCCGGATTCCTTCACCGACCCGCAGTTGAACGGCAGGAAGCCCGACGGATAGACGTCGCCGAGGTGGTCGACGAACACGAACCCGCGCCCGGAGTTCACGTCGATGGGCGGGCGGGGCGTACGCGTGGCCTCGATCGGGTGGCCCAGGATCTCGAGCGTGCGGGCCATGAGTCGGGCGTGCAGCTCGCCGGTCGGCGGCATCGGGGCGCCCGTGGCACGGGCCTGCGCCCGCTGCAGGGCGACGCGGCGGTAGTGGGGCGCCTCGGTGGTCTTGATCGCGACCATGGTCGAGATGTCGTGCAGCCAGTGGAGGACGTCCTCGATCTCGTCGGCGCCCAGGGCCTTGAGGGCCTGGCCGCGGCCGGTCGGCACGAGGAAGAACACGCTCCACAGGGCGGCCCCGAGGTCGCGCACGCGGGCGAACAGCTCCGGCAGCTCGTCGACGTTGTCGCAGGTGACGGTGGAGTTGACCTGCAGGCGGAATCCGTTGTCCCGCACGATCTGCGCCGCATCCATCGTCGCGGCGAACGTGCCGGAGAACCCGCGGAACGCGTCGTGGGTCTCGGGCCTGGCGCCGTCGAGGCTGAGCGACACGGCCTTGCCGCCGGCGGTGCGCAGGGCGGCGAGGCGCTCGGGGATGAACTTCGGCGTGACCGAGGGGGAGAGGGCCATTGACAGGCCGGCGGCAGTGCCGTGGGCGACGAGGTCCTCGAGGTCGGGCCGCTCGAAGGGGTCGCCGCCGGTGAGCACGACGAGAGGCTTCGGGTTGTCCCAGGCGGCGATGTCGTCGAGCAGGGCGAACCCCTGGTCGGTGGTGAGCTGGTTCGGATGGTGGCGGGTCTGGGCATCGGCCCTGCAGTGCAGGCAGACCAGGGCACAGGCCCGGGTGACCTCCCAGATGACGATGAACGGCTTGGCGTGCACGTCCTGCCGCATGTGGCGGACAACGGTGCGGGGACGCTCGACGGTGGTGGTCACGGGACCATTATTAACCCTGTTGCTCCGTAATAAAAAGCCCGGGGTCCCCCCGGGCGCAACTTGTGCACACGCCCGCACAAGTTGGGTCGACACGCCGGGCCCAGAACCCAACTCGTGCACACGCCCGCACAAGTTGGGTCGATACGCCGGGCCCAGAACCCAACTCGTGCACACGCGACAGGGGTACGCGGGGTCGCCTCCGCGCGGGTCGACCGAGGCCGCCCTGCGGCCGTCCCTCCCGCGTTGGCTGAGCGAGGCCGCCGGCGGCCGAGTCGAAGCCTCAGCCCCCCGCCCGGCTCCCCGCGAACCAGGCCTGCACCAGCGTCCGCCCCGCATGACCCATCGGGCCCACGACCTCGCGCAGGGCCTGCTTGTCGGCGGGAACCGCGGCCTCCGCGGCCGCCAGCACCTCGGCGACCGTACGCGCGGGCGTTGCCACGGTCAGCAGATAGTCCGGCACGGTGAGCCCGTCCGCCATCACAGCCACCAGGGGGGTGCCCACCGCGGCGATCTTCGGGAACACCGTCCCCGGGATGCCGATGGCGACCTCGGCCCGCGCCGAAGCGGCCAACGAGCCCTCGGTGGCGATCTCGAACTCGTCCCAGAGCGTTCGGTCCTCACGCGGGTGGAGGCCGACCAGAATCCTCTTCCCCGCGGCGGCCAGCGCACGTGCCGAGTCGAGCAGCAGTTGCGTTCCGGGAGCAGCCCCGCCCGTCGCGTCCGAGCGGGTGACCGACGTCAGAATCAACACCGTGTCAGGCTCGGGTCGGCGTACGGGCAGGTCGTCCAACTCCGGGATCCCCACCACGCGGATCTGCCGCTCCCGCAACCCCAGGTGACCCGCGAAGGTCGCGCGCTCGGCCGGCGACCCCGCGGTGGCCGTGACGATGCGGGGACGCAACTCAGCGGCGAAGGGCGCCTCCTTCGCGGTGAGGTATGCGAGCCCCGACGCGGCAATAGGTACGCCGACCAGGGCGCGCGCGACCTCCGCGGGCCAGGCGGTGGCTCCGGAGATGACGAGAAGATCGAACTGGTCCGCGCGCGCCTGGGCCAGGGGGAGCACGGGCACAGGATCGCCGGGCTTGATCCCCGACAGGTCGGGAACGATCTGTGTCAGGGTGCCGCCCCGGGCCTCGATCTCGTCGAGGACAGGCTTGACGTGATAGGTCCCCCACGGCTCGTTCGTCGCCGCCGCGACCCGGAAGGGCTTCGGCCCGCGGGCCGAGGCCGGCGCGCTCGGGACGAGCAGACCGGCCGCGAGGGCAGAGCCGCTGAGCGCGAGCACGCCGCGGCGGGAGAACGTGCGGGTGGTGAACGGCAGATGCGTTGTCATGCGGGCCATGTTCGCCGCCACGAGTGAAGTTGGGGTGAACAGGCAATGAGAACTGCCTCACGTTGGTTGAGCGACGCCTTTCTCCGCCTCACGTTGGCTGAGCGACGCCTTCCTCCACCTCACGTTGGCTGAGCGAGGCCGCCTGCGGCCGAGTCGAAGCCCCACCCCTTGAGCATTCCCCATCCCCGCCCCACAATCAGTTCATGACGATGGCCGCGCGGCTGGTCGAGGAGCTGGACGAGGGCCCAGAGCAGTGGGCCCCGCCTTCATGGCTGCTCTCGTTCGGCCTGGTGCTCGCGCTGCTCATCGGCGCCGGTTTCCTCATCGTTCCGCCGGTCCGCGCGGCCCTCGCCCCGGTCACGGTCTCCGAGTCCCAGCTGGAGCAGGTGTTCACGCCGAAGTTCATCGCCGGGCGCGCTGAGTGGGGTTGGCCCCACCGCGACAGTCCGGTGACCCTCGGGGCCGGTTTCTGTGAGGGCGCCATGGTGGAAGCGTTCACCCCCGCCGGAGCCGTGTGGGTCGCCGACGGGAAGCGGCGCTCGGGAGTGGTCTTCGCCGGGCGCTTCGCCGACCACCGCAGTGCCCGCGCAGCGTTCGACAGCCTGTCCGGGCGTTATGCGAACTGCAACCAGCCGCGCTTTCGGGTGACCCCCCTCGAGCCGGTGACCGAGGAGGGCGCGGTGCTCCACGGCTACACGGTCGAGGCCGTGAGCGGATTCCGCTTCGGCTCCCTGCGACGGGAGGTGCGGTTCGTCACCTACGGCAACACGATGGCGGCCTTCGTCGCGGAGCAGCTTCCGACCGACGCCGAGCTGGTCACTGCCTGGCGCGCATCCGTCCGGCACGCCGCCGGCCGCTGAGAGGCGTCACCCGAACGGGTCGTACTCCTCGCCCACCACAGCCCGCCGCTTGCCCCCGTCAGGCAGCCGAACCTCGATCTCCATCCCGTCGGCCAGCTGTCGCCCGCGACGGGTCTCGACCTCGCCGTCGACCTTCACGCGCCCCGACTGGATCCACTCGCGGGCCTCCCCACCGGTGTCGGCGAGGCCAGTGAACTTGAGGAACTGCCCGAGGCGAATGGGTTCAGTCATGGCCCCATTGTGCCGGGTGGCGATCATCGGTGGAGTTCCCACGGTGATCGCCGCGTCCTCCGACAGCCCACTCCGAGCACATGACGATCGGTGGGGGAACTCACCAGACGATCGGCATGGCCTGGCAGCGGTCGCACCTCACCATCGGTCCCTCCCAGCCCCGCTGGAGGACCACCTGCGCCACCTGCCGTGCCGTCTGGCACGGCGTCCCGGCGATGTCGCCGAACCCATAGCGCAATGACGTCAGCCCCCGGACCAGGTGGCCGTTGTCCCGGTGGAGGTCGCGAAAGGTGCCGGACCCCGCGTGGCCGAGCCGGCCGTCAAGCTCGATGACGAGGTGATATTCGGGAAGCAGCATGTCGACGCGGTCCTCCGCCGACGTCCACACCTGACGATGGGCGGCGGGGAGCCCGTGTGCCCTCTCGACGTCGATCAGATAGCGGCGTTCGAGTGCGCTGTGGGCGCCCGTCGCCACCACATCGAGGCACTCCCGGATCACCTTCACCTGGCGCAGAAGCGGCCGTTCGTCGAGGCGCCGCCGGATCTCATCCACCGTCGCCGACGTGTTGGTGCACGCGGCTGCCACGAAGCCCATCACCCCATCGACCTCTTCGCCCTGGCAGATGTCCAGCACGGTGTCCGGGACCGTTGTCAACGGCAGGTCTCCCTTCGTCGGCCGCCGTCCGATGCCGTCATGGCGGAAGAAGAGTCCCGGACGGGGCGCCAGTCGCGTCTTGTCGATCCACAGCTGGATCAGCTCGGGCTCGGGCGCGAACCCGTGAAGATGGGCGGCCGCCAACCCGCCGACGCGAGCCGTCGCTCCCCCGAGGTGGATCCCTGTCCAGGCCCGCGCCTTCCAGGAGGGGGCGAGATGGTGGGTCGCATAGACCCCCGGCGCCATCGCCTGCCACCACGAATGGGTCAGCCGGCGAAGCGCTTCGTCTGTCAGCCCGTGTGCCAGGCACTGGGCGCGGCTGAGCGTGTGCTCCTGGATGGCCGCGAGGCCCATGAGGTCGGGGGAGGGGTCGATGCGTGGTCTCATGCGGGGAACATGACGGCGAACAGCGCGGATGGTTCACCCCACGCCCATCCCTGTGGAAAACAGTTCATGGCGATGGTCGGGTGTGGATAACCGAGGATCCTTGCGTCCTCCGAAGCCCGCTCGGGAGGACATGGCGATCGTCGGGCGAGTTCCCCCAACGATCTGCCTGCGGCCCCGAGACGTCAGCCGCCGGGTCGATTAGGGTGCCTAGGTGACCGACGAAACGCGAGCCCGCAACACCCGTGACATCGAGGGCGGCATCCACACCGACTTCCGCGCCGAGATGAACTACGGCTCCTACCTCGGCCTCGACACCCTGCTGAACTCCCAGCACCCGGTGTCCGACCCCGTTCACCACGACGAGCTGCTGTTCATCATCCAGCACCAGACCTCAGAACTCTGGCTCAAACTCGTCCTCCACGAGGTCCGCTCGGCCATGGAGCTGCTCGCCGCCGACGAGATGCGCGTGTCCCTCAAGCGCATCGCCCGTGTGAAACACATCCAGAAGACCCTCACCGAGCAGTGGTCGGTCCTCGCCACCCTCACCCCCAGCGAGTACGCCGAGTTCCGCGGCTTCCTCGGCCACGCCTCGGGGTTCCAGTCCTGGCAATATCGCGCGGTCGAGTTCGCCCTCGGCAACAAGCACCGCGGCATGCTCAAGGTCCACGAGGCCGACCCCGCCGCCCACGCCGTCCTCACCGAGCTCCTTGAGGCGCCCAGCCTCTACGACGAGTTCCTGCGCTGCCTCGCCCGTCGCGGGTACGCGGTCCCGCGCGAAGTCCTCGAGCGCGACGTCACGAAGGCCCACACCATGAACGACGACCTCGTCGCCGTCCTCACGGGCGTCTACGAGCACGCGAACGACCACTGGGACGTCTATGAGGCCTGCGAGGAGATGGTCGACCTCGAGGACAACTTCCAGCTCTGGCGCTTCCGCCACCTCAAGACCGTCCAGCGCACCATCGGCATGAAGACCGGCACCGGCGGTTCCTCCGGGGTCGGCTTCCTCCAGCGGGCGCTCGACCTCACCTTCTTCCCGGAGCTGTACGCGGTCCGCACGGAGGTCGGCCGATGACCGACCTCACCCAGCGCGCCCAACAGCTCGACGCCGCCGACCCCCTCGCCGAGTGCCGCGATCTGTTCGTGGACATGGGTTCCGGCGACACCGCCGTGCAGGCCTATCTCGACGGCAACTCCCTCGGCCGCCCACTCAAGGCCACCCGGCGCCGCATCAACGACCTCATCGAGGGCGCTTGGGGCACCCGTCTGATCCGCTCCTGGGACGAGCAGTGGATGGACCTCCCCGTCACCCTGGGCGACGACCTCGGGCGCGTCTGCCTCGGCGCCGCCCCCGGCCAGACCTACATCGGCGACTCGACCACGGTCATGCTCTACAAGCTGCTGCGCGCCGCTGCCGCTGCCGCACCCCAGGGCCGCGACCGCCTCGTCGTGGACACCGAGAATTTCCCGACCGACCGCTACGTCGCCGAGGGCGTCGCCCGCGAGCACGGCCTCGAGCTCGTCTGGATCACCCCGGACCCGGAGTCCGGTGTGACCCTCGCCGAGGTCGAAAGGGTCCTCGATGACCGCACCGCCGTTGTCCTGCTTTCCCACGTGGCCTACAAATCCGCCTACGTCGCCGACCTTCCCGCCATCACCCGCGCGGTCCATGCCGCCGGCGCGCTGGTCCTCTGGGACCTCTGCCACTCCGCGGGCGTCGTCGTCTCCGACCTCGACGAGAACAAGGTTGACCTGGCCGTCGGCTGTTCCTACAAGTTCCTGAACGGCGGCCCCGGCGCCCCCGCGTTCGGCTATGTCGCCGCCCGTCATCAGGACCGCCTCGCCCAGCCCATCCAGGGCTGGATGGGCCACGCCGAGCCGTTCGTCATGGGTCCCGGATATCAACCCGGCAAGGGGATCCGCCGCTTCATCTCCGGCACGCCACCCATCCTCGGCATGGTCGGCATCGCCGACACCGTCGACCTCATCGACTCCGTCGGCCTCGACGCCGTCCGCGCCAAGGCCATTGGCCTGGGCGAGTTCGTCATCGAGTCCGTCGACACCGAGCTCCCCGGCGTACGCGTGGTTTCCCCACGGGACAAGGAGAATCGTGGTGGTCACGTCACCCTCGCCCATCCGCGCTCGCGCGAGATCTGCGCCGAGCTGTGGCGCCGCGACGTGATCCCTGACTTCCGTGAGCCCGACGGCATCCGGCTCGGCCTGTCGCCCCTGTCCACCTCGTACGCCGAGGTCGCCGCCGCCCTCGGGGTGATCAAGGGGCTGCTGGGCTGATGCCGTCTTTCCGTGCCACGTTGCAGATCCTGGGCCTGCGCCCCGGGCGTGAACCCGAGGAGGTGCTCGACCGCGCCGTCGAGGCCGTCGCGAGCCGCCACGTGGTCGAGGCCAAGGACATCGACATCCGCCGCGGCGTACCCGTCATCATCGTCCGCTATGCCGTCCCCGACACCGGCGACACCGAGGAGGTCGCCGAGGCCCATCGCTCGGCCGAGGCGCTGCGGGAGCACGTCGCCGAGGTTGCCCGCACCGGTCGCCTCCAGGTCCTCCGCCGCGTCAAGGGGCGCTGGATTCCGCGCTGACGTTCACTTCCGGCGTTCGGCCGTGAACGCGCCGAACAGTGACTGGATCGCCGACACCTGTCCGAACATGTCACCGGGATGCTCGGGTGACTCGGTGGGAGGTGGGGAGTCCTTCTCTACGCTTTCCTCCCGCTTGGGGTCGGACTGCTCGTCGGCCGACTGCTGGTCCCTGGGTTCCTGCGTGTTGTCGGTGCTCATTTTCCAACCCTAGACAGCCACGACGCCACATTGAGTCCCCCTATCCCCGTCATCCACAGAATCAATCGACCCGGGCTCGAACGATAGGCAGAAGTGATGTAGGTTGGGGACCACGAAGGACAATCCACCACTGAAGGAGCCCCCTCTATGTCCCTGATCAACACCAAGATCCTCCCGTTCAAGACCATGGCCTTCAAGGCCACCGAGAAGGACTTCGTCGAGGTCTCCGAGGCTGACGTCCTCGGCAAGTGGGCCGTCTTCATCTTCTATCCGGCCGACTTCACCTTCGTCTGCCCGACCGAGTTGGCCGACCTGGCCGACAGCTACGACGAGCTGCAGAAGCTCGGCGTCGAGGTCTTCGGCGTCTCGACTGACTCCCACTTCGTCCACAAGGCGTGGCACGACGCGTCGGCCGAGATCAGCAAGGTGAACTACTACATGCTGGGCGACTCGAACGGCGTGATCACCAACAACTTCCAGAACATGCGTGAGGGCCTCGGCCAGGCCGACCGCGCGACGTTCATCATCGACCCCGATGGCGTCATCCAGTCGATGGAGGTCACCGCCGAGGGCATCGGCCGTCGCGCCGAGGACACCGTCCGCAAGATCAAGGCCGCGCAGTATGTCCGCAGCCACCCGGGCGAGGTCTGCCCCGCCAAGTGGGAAGAGGCCGAGGGTGCGAAGACCCTGAAGCCCGGCATCGACCTCGTGGGCAAGATCTGATCGAGCCACACCGATGACCAACGTTGGCTGAGCGAGGCCGCCTGCGGCCGAGTCGAAGCCCGAGCGCTTCGACTCGCTGCGCTCGCTCAGCCAACGTTGACCACCCCTCCTGCCCCTCGCTGGCTCTTCGGCTCGCCCGAATCGCTTGCCCTGTTCAGGAATCCCACCCCTCGCCGCCTCGCCGGCATTCACCGATCCTTGGAGGAAAACGTGCTCGACCAGGACCTCATCGCCCAGCTGACCCAATATCTCGAGATGGTGCGCGAGCCCATCGAGCTCCGCAGCTCGCTCGACGACCAGCCGAAGTCCCATGAGATGGCCGAGATGATCGACGAGATCGCCGGCTGCTCCGACAAGGTCACCCACACCCGCGTCGATGACGACGAGCGCCGCCCCTCGTTCGCCATCGTCCGCACCAGCGCCCCCGAGATCTCCGTACGCTTCGCCGGACTCCCGCTGGGCCACGAGTTCACGTCCCTCGTGCTCGCCCTCCTCCAGGTCGGCGGCCACCCGGTCAAGGAGAACGAGGCCACGATCGAGGCCGTCAAGAGCCTCGACCAGGACCTCGAGTTCGTGACCTACATGTCGCTGTCGTGCCAGAACTGCCCGACGGTGGTGCAGGCGCTGAACGCCATGGCCGTCCTCAACCCGCGCATCAAGCACACCGCCGTCGAGGGATCCCTCTTCCAGGACGAGGTTTCCGAGCGTCGCATCCTCGCCGTCCCCACGATCTATCTCAACGGCGAGGAGTTCGCCTCCGGCCGCATGGACATCGCCGACTTCGTCGCCCGCCTCGACAGCGGTGCGGCCGAGCGCGCCGCCGAAGGCCTCAACGAGAAGGACCCGTACGACGTGCTCGTCGTCGGTGGCGGCCCCGCCGGCGCCGCGGCCGCGATCTACGCCGCCCGCAAGGGAATCCGCACCGGCCTCGCCGGCGAGAAGCTCGGCGGCCAGGTCCTCGACACCATGTCGATCGAGAACCTGATCTCGGTGCCCTACACCGAAGGCCCCCAGCTCGGCGCCGCGCTCGAGGACCACATGAGCAAGTACGACATCGACACCATGAAGAGCGTCCGCGCCTCCCAGCTCGTTCCGGGCAAGGACGGCCAGCTCCACAAGGTCGTCTTCGAGGGCGGCGGCGAGCTCAGCGCGAAGACGGTCGTCCTGTCGACGGGCGCGCGCTGGCGTACGCTCGGGGTGCCCGGCGAGGACGAATACCGCAACAAGGGCGTCACGTTCTGCCCCCACTGCGACGGCCCGCTGTTCAAGGGCAAGCCGATCGCCGTCATCGGCGGCGGCAACTCCGGCGTCGAGGCCGCCATCGACCTCGCCGGTGTCGTGGGCCACGTCACCGTCATCGAGTTCCTCGACGAGCTCAAGGCCGACGACGTCCTGCTGCGCAAGCTCCATTCGCTGCCGAACGTCGACGTGATCAAGAGCGCGCGGACCACCGAAGTCGTGGGCGACGGTTCGCAGGTCACCGCCCTGAAGTTCGAGGATCGCGAGACGGGCGAGGAGAAGCAGGTCGACGTCAACGGCGTCTTCGTGCAGATCGGCCTGCTGCCGGTCACCGAGTGGCTGAAGGATTCCGGCATCGAGCTGTCCGACCGCCACGAGGTCGTCGTCAACGATCGCGCCGCGACGAACGTCCCCGGCATCTTCGCCGCCGGTGACTGCACGACCGTTCCCTACAAGCAGATCGTGATCTCCATGGGTCAGGGGTCCACGGCCGCGCTCGCGGCGTTCGACCACCTGATCCGCACGAGCGCACCGGACGCCCCCGAGACCCCGGGCTCCGAGCCCGCCGACACCGGCGAGCGCGACAACGTGCCCAACCAGGCGAGCATGGGCGCGTGAACCTCCGCGACCTGGAATACCTCGTCGCCCTCGATGACCACCGTCATTTCGGGCGGGCGGCGTCGGCTGCGTACGTTTCGCAGCCGACGCTGTCCACCCAGCTGAAGAAGCTGGAGGCCGAGTTGGGCGTCGAGCTCATCGAGCGCGGGTCGCGCCAGGTCCTGTTCACCGCCGTCGGCCAGCGCGTCGTACGCCGGGCTCGTCGCATCCTCGCCGAGGCTGACGAGATCCGGTCGCTCGCGCGGCAGGCGAAGTCGCCGCTGGCCGGCACCGTACGCCTGGGCGCGTTCCCCACGCTCGCCCCCTATCTCTTGCCCCACGTGGTTTCCGGGCTCCACCAGCGGTTCCCCGACCTGGAACTCCTGCTGGTGGAGGAGAAGACCGAGAGCCTGCTCGACCAGGTGCGGTCGGGCCACCTCGACGCGGCCCTCGTCGCGCTCCCCGTCACCGACGACGCGCTTCACGCCGAACCCCTGTTCCGCGAGGACTTCGTGCTCGCCGCGCCCGCGGACCATCGCCTCGCCGATCGCGCGACGCCGATGATCGCGGCCGACCTCGGTGCCGAGGACCTGCTCCTGTTGGCCGATGGCCACTGCATGCGCGACCAGGCCCTCGCCGTCTGCCAGCTGTCTGGCGCCAACGAACGCCGCGGCTTCCAGGCGACCTCGCTCGAGACGCTCCGCCACATGGTGGCCTCGGGCGTCGGCGTCACGCTGTTGCCGCGCCTCGCCGTTTCCCCTCCTGTGGTGGAGAATCCCGGCATCGCGCTCCGCGACTTCGCCACCCCCGCGCCCCACCGCGACATCGCCATCGTCTGGCGGCGTACGCATGTCCATCGCGACCTGCTGGCCGACGTCGCGCAGGCGCTGCGGGGCGAGGCGATCGCCATGCCGGTGACGGTCCTCGACTGACCCTTCGTGTCACGAATCGTCCACTCGATGCGTGAGAACGCCCAGATTGCTGCGCGCAGTCGATCGACTGGCCGTTTCGTGACACATCGGGAGGAAAATCTCTCGCCCGGCGGCGATGTCGTCCTCGACGTCGCCTGACTCAGTCCCGGTTGCTCTGCAGCACGTGCCGCAGCGGCGCATAGTGCTGCTCCACCGCGGCCCGGTACGCCCCGACATCCCCCGCCTCCGCTGCGTCGACCATGTCGCCGTGGGCGACCACCGTGTCGCGGATGTCATCGGGGGTGGCGATTCCGACGTGCGGCAGCACCGTCGTGTGCACCTCCCACAGCGCGTCCACCAGCTCGCCCAGCAGGCTGTTCGGCACCCGCGACAGCAGCGCCGCGTGGAAGCGCCGGTCCACCTCGGTGAAGTCCTCGCCGTTGTCGCTGAGCTCGACCATCCTGGTCACGAGCTCCCGCAGGTCGTCGTTGGTCGTGCCGGTCATCGCCCCGCAGATCGACTCGGCCAGGCCCAGGTCGAGCGCCGAGCGCACCTCGACCACCTCGCGCAGTGCGCTGTGGTCGTCGCCGGGGGAGAGGATGCCGCGGAAGCTCAGCCCGTCCACCAGCGGCGCCAGCGACAGGTTGCCCACGAACGTCCCGTGGCCGTGGCGCACCTCCACGATGTCCAATGCGGCCAGCGTACGCACGGCCTCGCGCACCGATGACCGGCTCACGCCCAGCTGTTCGCGCAGTTCGCTCTCGGTGGGGATGGGGTCGCCGGGGCGCAGGCGCTTCTCGAGCATGTACGCCTTGATCCGGTCCTCGGTCGCCGCGCTGGTCAGTTGCCGTGCCATGGCCACCCCCTTTTGCGGGCCACGATATCAGTGGGTCAGACGTCTGATCTGTGCGTCACGGAGAGGCTCTCCGCTTACTGACCTATAATACGGAGAGAGTCTCCACCTAGCGGTCCGCTGGGTGGGCGGTCAACGGCAGACCAAGGAGGTCACCCATGAAAATCGGAATTCTCGGTGTCGGAAACATCGGCCAGACCGTGGCACAGAAGTTGAGCGCCGCGGGGCATGAGGTCAAGGTCGCGAACTCCCGCGGTCCGGAGACGATCGATCGGGAGGTGCTCTCCACGGGAGCCCGGGCCGTCGACTCGGCGGACGTCGTGCAGGACGTCGACGTCCTCATCCTCTCAATCCCGCTCGCGCGCATCCCGGACATCGCCCCGCTCGTCTCGTCGCTTCCCCGCGAGACCGTGGTCGTCGACACCTCGAACTACTACCCGGCGCGGGATTCCAGGATCGAGGCCATTGAAGGCGGTCAGGTTGAGAGCCTCTGGGTCCAGGAGCGGCTCGGCCGACCGATCGTCAAGGCGTGGAACGCGATCGGCTCGGATTCGTTCGCCAACCACGGCGCGCCGCACGGTAGCGCCGGACGGATCGCGATCCCCGTCGCCGCCGACGGCCCCCAGCAGCGCGCGGTCGGCATCGCGCTGGTCGAGGACACCGGGTTCGACGGATTCGATGCCGGCGCGTTGGACCAGTCGTGGCGTCAGCAGCCCGGTGCGCCGGCCTATTGCACCGATCTCACCAGCGAGGAGATGCCCGCGGCCCTCGCCTCGGCCGAGGTCGAGCGCCTGCCGAAGCGCCGGGACCTCGCCGTGGCGGCGATCATGGAACGCGTCGGCGACGGCTACACGAATCCCCCAGCGGACTTCGCCGTGAAGCTGAGCCGCGTGCTCTACATGTAACGGGCACTGGCTCCGAGGGGTCCATGAACATCAGACGTCCGATCTTCCCTTTGCCCCCGGGTGATCTGAGAGTTATGCTCCTGTCAGGACATCAGATGTCTGATGTCATGGATTCCCCAAGGAGTAACAATGGAGCTGCTCACCAATCGCCGTGGGTTCCTGAAGGCCGCCGGCATGGTCGGGGTCGCGGGACTCGCGCTCTCCACCGGCGCCTGCAGCGGCGGCGAGAACCCCAACAAGCGCACCACCTCGGGCGGCGGCGCACCCGCCGGCCAGGCCCAGGCGAACGGCACGCTGGCCGCCGGCATCTCCTACGAGCTGGGGACCAACGGCTACGACCCCATGACCACGTCGGCCGCCCTGACTGTGGCCGCCAACTGGCACACCCTCGAGGGCCTGACCGAGATCGCCCCGACGCCCGACCGCACCTGCGTGCCGGCCCTCGCCGCGGCGCTGCCGACCAAGGTCGACGAGAAGACGTGGGAGGCGAAGCTGCGCGACGGCGCTAAGTTCCACGACGGTTCGCCCGTCACCGCCGATGACGTCGTCTTCAGCTTCCAGCGCGTGCAGGACCCCGCGAACAAGTCGCTGTACGCCAGCTTCATCCCCTTCCTGGACAAGGTTTCCAAGAAGGACGACACGACGCTGACGTTCACGCTGAAGTATCCGTTCTCGCTCGTCCCCGAGCGCCTCGCCGTCGTCAAGATCGTGCCGAAGGCCAAGGTCGAGGCCGACAAGAAGGCGTTCGACGCCAACCCCGTCGGCACCGGTCCCTGGAAGATGGTCGACAACGGCGCCGCCTCGAAGGTCATCAAGTTCGAGCGCTTCGACGGCTACACCGGCCAGCGCCCCGCCAAGGCCGCGAAGATGGAGTGGTCGATCCTGCCGGACGAGTCCACGCGTACCAACGCCCTGCAGTCCCAGAAGGTCCAGGCCATCGACTCGGTGCCCTACCTCTCCATCGACACGCTCAAGGGCGCCGCGCAGGTCGAGTCGGTCACCGGCTTCTCGCTGCTGTTCGCGATGTTCAACTGGGTGTCGCCGGCGTTCAAGGACGTACGCAACCGCCAGGCCGTCCTCTACGGCATCGACATGGAGAAGGTCATCAAGACCGCCTTCCTCGGCAACGCCGAGCCCGCGACCTGCTTCGTGCACAAGGATCACCCGGCCTACAAGAAGGCCAAGAACGTGTACGCGCTGGACGCCGCGAAGGCCAAGGAGCTGCTGGCCGCGACGGGTCTCAAGCAGATCCGCATGCTCTGCACCGACCACGCGTGGGTCAAGAAGGCCACGCCGATCATGAAGGAGTCGCTGGAGGCCCTCGGCCTGAAGGTCGACTTCACCGAGAAGAAGTCGGCCGACGTCTACAACACCATCGACGGCAAGCCCGAGTCCTATGACCTCGTCATCGCGCCGGGCGACCCCTCGGTGTTCGGCAACGACGCGGATCTCCTGCTCCGTTGGTGGTACGCGGGCGACACCTGGACCGACACCCGCATGCACTGGAAGGGCTCCGAGTCCCACACCAAGGTGCAGTCGCTGCTCGACCAGGCCTCGCGCGCCACCGGCGAGGACCAGAAGAAACTGTGGGGCGAGATCTTCGACCTCATCTCCGAAGAGGTGCCGCTCTATCCGCTGTTCCACCGCAAGTCGCCCACTGCGTGGGATTCCAAGACGCTCACCGACTTCAAGCCGATCTCGCTGACCGGCCTGTCGTTCGTCGGCGTCGGCTCGACCAAGTGAGGCGAGGGCGGCGGCCGACCACGGCCGTCGCCCCGCCCCTTCCCCCATCCCTGCCTGTGCAGGGATCTTGACTCCCAAGGATGTGAGTGAATGTCCACCCTGCTGCGCCTCATCGGCCGCCGCCTCCTCGCGCTGCCGATCATGGTCCTGGGCGTGACGTTCCTGGTCTTCTTCGTGATGTCGTTCTCGCCGTCCGACCCCGCGCGCCTGGCGCTGGGGGAGTCGGCGTCGTTGGACGCGCTCGAGCAATACCGGGAAGAGAACGGGCTGAACAAGCCGCTGCTCGTGCGCTATGGCCTGTTCCTGGGCGGAATGCTGCAGGGCGACCTCGGCACCTCCAGCGGCAACGTCGCGGTGACCGAGATGGTCAGCCGGGCGTTCCCCACAACCCTCCAGCTCACGTTCATCGGCCTCGGGATCGCCGTGGTCATCGCGCTGGTCCTCGGCGTGGTGGCGGCATTGTTCCGCGATCGCTGGCCCGACCAGCTGATCCGCGTGCTGTCGATCGCCGCGCTCGCGACCCCCTCGTTCTGGCTCGCGATCCTGCTGATCCAGTGGCTGGGCGACGTTCCCGGCGGTGCCGGCGTGTTCCCCGCGCTGGTGTCGCAGTGGGTCCCGTTCTCCGAGAACCCGGCGGCGTACGCGAACTCGGTCTTCCTGCCGGCCCTCGCCCTGGCCGTACCCGTCGCGGGGTCGCTGACCCGCGTCGTGCGTACGTCGATGGTCGAGGAGCTCGACCGCGACTATGTCCGCACCGCCATCGGGGCAGGGATTCCCAAGCATGTGGTGGTCGCCCGCAACGTGCTCCGCAACGCGCTGATCACCCCCATCACGGTGCTCGGCCTGCGCGTCGGCTACCTGATGGGCGGCGCCGTGATCATCGAGATCATCTTCAACATCCAGGCGATGGGCCAGCTCATCCTCGACGGCGTGACGCGCAATGACGTCTATCTCGTCCAGGGCGTCACGCTGACCGTCGCGATCGCCTTCATCATCGTGAACATCGTGGTCGACATGCTCTATGTGCTCGTCAACCCGCGGATCAGGAGCGTGTGATGCGCAGCCGACTGACAGAACGACTCTCCGAGCCCGGACTGCGCCTGCGCGCCCTGCCGATCGGCTCCAAGATCGCCCTCGCGGTCGTCACCGCCGTCGCGCTGATGGCCGTGTTCGCCCCGCTGGTTGCCCGCTTCGACCCCATGGCCAGCGGTACGCCGGTCCTCCCGCCCTCGGGTGAGCACTGGTTCGGCACCGACGCGATCGGGCGCGACATCTTCGCCCGCGTGGCGTTCGGCGCCCGCGCCTCGCTGCTGATCGGTCTGTGCGCGACCCTCGTGGCACTGGCGATCGCCGCGGTGCTGGGCTCGGTCGCCGCCACGGCGAACAAGTGGGTGTCGGAGGTGCTGATGCGCGTCCTCGACATCATCATGTCGTTCCCCGGCATCGCCCTGGCCGCCGTGTTCGTCGCCGTGTGGGGCAGCTCGCTGCCGGTGCTGATCGGCGCGATCGCCTTCCTCTACGTCCCCCAGCTGACCCGCGTCGTGCGCGCCAACGTGCTCGCCCAGTTCGGCGAGGACTATGTCGCGGCCTCCCGTGTGATGGGCGCGAAGACCGGCTGGATCCTCGCCAAACACGTGGCCCGCAACTGCATCGCGCCGATCCTGGTGTTCGCCACGGTGCTCGTGGCCGACGCGATCGTGTTCGAGGCATCGCTGTCGTTCATCAACGCGGGCGTGAAGCCGCCGAACCCGTCGTGGGGCAACATCCTCGCCGACGGCAAGGCGCTGCTGCTGTCGGGCCGCTGGTGGCCGACGTTCTTCCCGGGCCTGATGATCCTGATCACCGTGCTGTCGCTGAACGTCCTGTCCGAGGGCATGACCGACGCCATGGTCAGCCCGAAGCTGCGCCGCAGGGTCCAGCTCGACGATCGCCTCGAGTCGGCCGACGCCGCCGCGGTGGCCCCGACGGTCGAGAAGCCCGCCGAGGACGTCGTCCCGCTCGACGAGCGGTTGGCGGCCCTCCGCGTGGCCGAGCAGCGGCGTACCGATCGCCTTGTCCACAAGGGAACCGAGGCGCCCCTGCTCGAGGTGCGCAACCTCTCCATCGCGTTCCCCGACGCCCACGGCGAGGTGGACATCGTCGACGACGTGTCGTTCTCCGTACGCCCGGGCGAGACCATGGGCCTGGTCGGCGAGTCGGGCTGCGGCAAGTCGATCACGTCGATGGCAATCATGGGACTGCTGCCGCCGACGGCGCGCATCACCGGCGAGATCCTCTTCGACGGCGTCGACCTGCTGAAGCTCAACCCCAAGGAGCGCAACGCCCTGCGCGGCCACCAGATGTCGATGGTCTATCAGGACGCGCTGTCGAGCCTGAACCCGTCGATGCTGATCCGCAGCCAGCTGGCCCAGCTCACCAGGCGCGGGGGGCAGCGTACGGCCGAGGAGCTGCTCGAACTCGTCGGGCTCGACCCGTCGAGGACCCTGAAGTCCTATCCCCATGAGCTTTCCGGCGGCCAACGCCAGCGCGTGCTGATTGCCATGGCGTTGACGCGCAACCCGAAGCTCGTGATCGCCGACGAGCCGACCACCGCGCTCGACGTGACGGTGCAGAAGCAGGTCGTCGACCTGCTCAACGACCTGCGCGAGAAGCTCGGATTCGCGATGGTGTTCGTCTCCCACGACCTCGCGCTCGTCGCGCAGCTCGCCCACCGCATCACCGTCATGTACGCGGGCCAGGTCGTCGAGACCGGCACGACGCGGGAGTTGATGAGCGATCCTCGGCACGAATACACCCGCGGGCTGCTCGGGTCGGTGTTGTCGATCGAGTCGGGCACGGGCCGCCTCCACCAGGTGCCGGGCGTCGTCCCGTCACCGCGCGACTTCGTCGCCGGCGACCGGTTCTCGCCGCGCTCGTCGAGGCCCGAGGTCGGTCGCGACCAGAAGGCACGCCTGGTCGAGGTGCGGGGCCGCGAACACGCGTGGGCGACCCACGACGCCCGCGGCCGAGACGAGGAGCCGAGCTCGGGACGTTCTCCGAGCGAGCGCCAGCGAGACGAGGAGCTGACCCGATGAACACGCCCGTCATGGAACTCCGCGGCGTCCACGTCGTTCACCGCACCCGGACCGGCTCGCTGTTCAAGCCCGGCCGCGTCCACGCCGTCAACGACGTGTCCCTGTCGATCTCGCGCGGCGAGACCATTGGCATCGTCGGCGAGTCCGGTTGCGGCAAGTCGACCATGGCCCGCGTCATGGTCGGCCTCCAGAGGCCCACGTCGGGCGAGGTCCTGTTCCGCGGCGAGCCGCTCGGCTCCCGGGCCTCCGACCGCCTCAAGCTCGGGCGCGCGGTCTCGGTCGTCTTCCAGGATCCCGCCACGGCGCTCAACCCGCGCATGCTCATCCGCGACACCCTGCTCGATCCCCTGAACGTCCACCGAGTGGGCGATCCGGCGAGCCGGCTGCGGCGCGTACGCGACCTCCTCGACCTCGTCGGGCTGCCACAATCAGCCATGGATGTCCTGCCCCGCCAGATCTCCGGCGGCCAGCGGCAGCGCGTGGCGATCGCCCGCGCCCTGGCGCTCGAGCCCGACGTGATCGTCGCCGACGAGCCAACGTCGGCCCTCGACGTGTCGGTGCGTGCCCAGATCCTCAACCTGCTCAGCGATCTGAAGGCCGAGCTCGACCTCGGGCTGGTGTTCATCTCCCACGACATCAACACCGTGCGCTATGTGTCCGACCGCATCGCGGTCATGAACGCCGGCCGCATCGTCGAGATGGGCGACGCCGACGACCTGTTCCTCCGTCCCCAGGACGACTACACCCGCACCCTCCTGGGTGCCGCGCCCACACTCCTGTGATCGCCAGACCCTTCCAAGCAAGGAGAAACCCGTGACGACCTTTCCTCGTGGAGGGATCATTCCCCCCGTGGTCACCCCCTTCACCCCGACCGGTGAGATCGACCGCGACGGCGTACGCCGGGTCGTCGACCTGCTCGTCGAGGCCGGCTGCCACGGGCTGTTCGCCCTCGGTTCGACCAGCCAGGTGGCCTATCTGACCGACGGCCAGCGCGCCCAGCTGATCGCCGACATCGTGGCCGCGGCCAACGGGCGCGTGCCCGTGCTCGTGGGCGCGATCGAGCTCACCTCGGCGCGGGTGATCGACCAGGCCCGCCGCCTGACCGACGTCGGCGCCGACGCGATCGTGGCGACCGGCCCGTTCTATGCGATGAACGACCTCGTCGAGACCGCCGACCACTTCCGAGCGATCCACGCGGCGATCGATCTGCCGCTGGTGGCCTATGACGTGCCCGTGCGCGTGCCCGGCAAGCTGACCCCGGAACTCCTGATGACGTTGGGGTCCGAGGGCGTCATCGTCGCGGTGAAGGACTCGTCGGGCGACGACATCTCGTTCCGCCGCCTCGTCGCGATGAACCGCGCCGCCGGCTCGCCGCTGACGCTGTTCACGGGCCACGAGATCCTCTGCGACACCGCGCTGCTGATGGGCGCCGACGGCATCGTGCCGGGCTATGCGAACGTCGACCCCCACGGCTATGTGCGGCTCTTCGACGCCGCGCGCGCGGGTGACTGGGCGGCTGCGGTCGCCGAGCAGGAGCGCCTCAACGCGGGCTTCGACATCGTGTTCCAGGCGCCGGGCCGCTCGGGCGACGCCGCGGGCGTGGGGGCGTTCAAGGCGGCCATGCAGCGGCTGGGCCACATCGACCACGCCGGCATGCCGTTCCCGCTCGTCGCCCTCGACGGTGACCCGTTGGCGCGCGTGCAGGCGATCGTCGACCAGCAGTACGCGAGGGCCTGAATCGCCGTGGCCACAGGGGATCCCACCGAGTGCGTGATTGCCGTCGACCTCGGCGGCACCAAGATCAGCGCCGCGCTGGTCTCGCGCACCGGTGAGGTCGGAGCCGTGGTGACGGTGCCGACGCCGGCGCATGAAGGGCCGGAGGCGATCCTGGACGCGGTGGGGGAGGCGGTGAACGCTCTCTCTTCACGTTGGCAGAGCGAGCGCAGCGAGTCGAAGCCGCGCGCCAGCGAGGCGAGGAGCGCCCCTCACGATCTCCGAGCGAGCGCCAGCGAGACGAGGAGCGCCCCTCACGATCTCCGAGCGAGCGCCAGCGAGACGAGGAGCGCCTGCGACACCAGCGGCTTCGACTCGCTTCGCTCGCTCAGCCAACGTGGTGACACCGCGCCCCTCGCCCTCGCCATCGGCACCGCCGGCATCGTCGACCACCGCGGCGTCGTCGTCTCCGCCACCGACATCCTCCCCGGCTGGACCGGCACGGACATCACCGCCGGAATCCATGCCCGCACAGGCATCCCGAAGATCCACGTCCAGAACGATGTCAACGCCCACGCCGCCGGCGAGGCCTGGCTCGGCGCGGGGCGGGGGAAGCCCTGCGTACTCCTCGTCGCCGTCGGCACCGGCGTCGGCGGCGCGATCGTCCTCGATGGTGTGCCGCGCCGCGGCGCCCACCACGTGGGTGGCGAGATCGGCCACCACCCGACCCCGGGGGCCGAGGGGCTGATCTGCGGCTGCGGCCGCGAGGGCCACCTCGACGCGATCGCGCCGGGCCCGATGATCGCCCGCCGCTATGCCGCCCTCACCGGAACAGACGGCGACCTCGACGCCCGCGCCGTCTTCGCCCGCGCCGAGCGCGGCGACGGCGTCGCCAAGCAGGTCATCGACGACGCCGCCCGCGCCGTGGGCCGCGCGATCGCCGGCCAGGTCACCGTCCTCGATCCGGACGTCGTCGTCATCGGCGGCGGGTTGCCCTCGGCGGGGCCGCGGTGGTGGGATCCGATGGAGCAGACCCTCCGCGCCGAGCTGGTCGACGTGCTGGCCGGAATCCCTGTGGTGCCGGCGATGCTGGGCCAGGAGGCCGCGCTGGTGGGGGCTGCGTACGCAGCCTGGCAACTGGTCGACGACGAAGGCGAGGATCCCCATGGGCAGGCGTGACGAGGTCGTGGCGGCGCTGCGCGGAGGCATCATCGCCTCGTGCCAGGCCTATCCCGGGGAGCCGATGCGCGACCCGCGCACGATGACGCAGGTGGCGGAATCGTGCGTACGCGGGGGAGCGGTCGCCATCCGCGCGCAGGGGCTCGAGGACTGCGCGATGATTCACGAACGCGTCGCCGTGCCGCTGGTGGGGCTGTGGAAGGACGGGGCCGAGGGCGTGTTCATCACCCCCACGCTGGACCACGCGCTCGCGGTCGCCCGCACGGGGGCCGAGGTGGTCGCACTCGACGCCACGCGCCGCCCGCGACCCGACGGCCGCACGTTCTTCGAGACCGTCGCGGGCCTGCGCCGCGAGTTCCCGGACGTGGTCGTGATGGCCGACTGCGGGTCGCTCGCCGACGCGCGCGCCGCGGTCGACGCGGGGGTGGACCTGGTGGGGACGACGCTGGCGGGATATACGGGGGAGCGGACCAAGACCGACGGCCCCGACCTTGAGCTGGTAGGCGAAGTCGTCGCCCTCGGCCTGCCGGTCGTGGTGGAGGGCCGCGTGCACACGCCGGCCCATGCGGCCGCCGCGTTCGCGGCGGGTGCGCACGCCGTCTGCGTCGGCACCGCGATCACCCACCCGGCCACGATCACGGGCTGGTTCGTCGACGCGACGCGGGGCTGATTGCGGTGGTGATGATCACCCGTTGTCTGCCCACAACGATCGCCGTGTCCTCCGGGACAGGCGACGGGATAGGTGACGATCGTCGGTTGTAGTCACCCGACGATCCTGTGGGGGCCGATACGGCATCCACAAGAACCCTTGTGCAATGACTCTTGTGGATGTACGGTCGCATCATGCCCAACACCCCAGACGTCCGCACCCTCACCGAGGCCAAGGCGCTCTCGGCGCTCGCCAATCCCTTTCGTGCGCGCATGATGGACGCCCTCAAGGTCGACGGACCCTCCACGGCGTCCATGCTGGCCGCGCGCACGGGTCAGGCGGTCGGCAGTGCCAGCCACCACCTCAAGGTGCTCGCCGCCGCCGGCCTCGTCGAGGAATCACCCGAGCTGGCGAAGGATCGCCGCGAGCGTTGGTGGCGACTCGTCACCCGCGGCACCCGATGGTCTCGCGCCGAGATGGGCGACGACAGCGCGGCGATCGCCGCAGCGCACGAGGCCGAGGCGCTGGCGCTGCGCCGCCAGATCGAGCGCGTGCAGGCGTGGATGAGCAATGCCGACTCCATTCCCGAGTGGGACGAGGCCGCCTTCGCCACCCAGAACTGGCTGCGGGTCTCGCCGGACGAACTGCGCGAGGTCGCCGAGGAGATCGTGGGCGTCCTCGCGCGGTGGGGCGAACGCGAGATCCCCGACGACGGTGTCGAGCGCGAGCCCGTGCTCGTCTTCGCCCGCGGATTCCCGAGCCAGCCGTGACCACCGCCCCCGCCGCGGTCCGCTCGCTCGGTCACCACCGCAACTTCCGCCTGCTCTGGTTCGGCGAGGGCATCTCCGTCCTCGGCTCCATGACGAGCACCGTCGTCCTGCCGCTCCTCGCCGTCGACCGCTTCCACGCCACCGCGTGGGAGATGGGTCTGCTCGCGGCCGCCACCTGGGCCCCGTGGCTGGTGTTCGGCCTCATTGCCGGGGCCCTCGTCGACCGTCTCGACAATCGCCGCGTCATGATCGCCGCCGATCTGGTCGCGGCAGCCGCCTTCGCCTCCGTCCCCGTTGCGGCGGCATTCGGCTCACTGAGCCTGATCCAGCTCCTGGTCGTCGCCCTCGTCGCCGGCACGTGCACGGTCTTCTTCAGAACCGCGTACGCGGGCCTCATCCCTCAGGTCGTCGCGGATGATCAGCTCGACGCGGCCAACGGCCGCCTGGTCGGGACGGAGTCAGCGATGCACGTCGCCGGGCCCGGCCTCGGAGGCGTGCTCGTGGGGTTCGTCGGCGCGGTCGGCGCGGTTGTCGTCGATGCGCTGAGCTTCTTGGTGAGCGCCGTGTGCCTGTGGCGCATCCGGCGGGACGGTCCGAGGCGTGACGAAGACCCGGCGGAGAAGCCGTCGTCGGCCCAGCGCCCATCCGTACGGGCGATCCCCGTCGAGATCCGCGAGGGCGTCTCTGTGACCGTTCGCGATCCCTTCATGCGGTTCTTCGCCCTCGTCGGTGGTCTCTCGAATCTCGGGCTCACCGGCTATCAGAGCCTCCTCGTCCTCTTCATGGTGCGCGAGCTGAACCTTGGTCCGGTCGCCATCGGCCAGCTCATGGCGATCGGCAGCGCCGGCGGCGTGATCGGAGCCGTCCTTGCGCCGCATGTCGCCCGGCGGGTCGGCACGGCCAGAGCCGTGATCCTGCTTCTCGTCCCCACCGGACCGGCGGCCCTGCTGGTGGCGTTCGCGACACCGGAGTGGGGGGCCTGGCCCGTCGCCGTCGGGCCGCTCCTGGTCGGCGTGGGGGTCGTCGGTGCGAACACGATCCGCACCGCCTGGCGCCAGCGCTACACACCACCCGAACTGCTCGGGCGGACCATTGGCGCGACGTCTGTGGTCAACTTCGGGCTGATGCCGGTCGGTGCGCTGGCGGCGGGTTGGTTGGGCAGCACCCTTTCGGTCCGGACCGCGATCCTCGTCATGGCCCTCGTGCACCTGTTGTCCGCCGCCAGTCACTTCGTCTCACCGCTGCGCACGCTCCGTGACCTGCCGACACGAATGCCGACGGAGGTGGACTCGGCCCGGGGCTGATTGCCGTGGTGATGATCACCCGTTGTCCACCCACAACGATCGCCATGTGCGTCGAGCTGGGCGTCGGCAGACATGACGATCGTCGGTCGTAGTCACCCGACGATCTGCCACGGTCGATGTGGACGCTCTCTGCGCACGTGTGAAAGACAGCAACCTCGTTAGGCTCGCACCCATGCACGCGGCGCAGCCCGATCTGACGATGCCGGCCGACGACCAGGCCCGGCTGGCGGCTGAGACCTTCCGCATGTTGGCCGATCCCACCCGCGTCAAGCTTCTCTGGGCCCTCCTGCAGGGCGAGTCGTCGGTGAACTGTCTGGCCGAGCTCGCCGGGGTGAGTGCCACGTCGGTCAGCCAGCACCTCGCGAAGCTGCGGCTCGCCGGTCTCGTCCACGCTCGCCGCGAGGGCACGTTCATCTACTACACGGCGGCCAACGCCCACGTTCAGGCGCTGCTCACCCAGGCGCCGTCCCACGCCGACCACGCCGACGGAGACCTCGGCGCGGAGTCGGAGCACGAGCACCCACTCAAGCCCACGCCCGCCTCCATCACCAGGGGGAGTTGAACCCATGCAGACCGTCCTCGGCGCCAACGGCCAGATCGCCGAAGAGCTCACTCGCGAGCTCCGCCGCACCTTCACCGACGACATCCGCCTCGTCAGCCGCAACCCCCGCAAGGTCCACGACTCCGACACCGTCCTGAGCGCCGACCTCACCGACGCCGCGGCCACCGATCGCGCCGTCGAGGGCAGCGAGATCGCCTACCTCACGGTCGGCCTCCCCATGGACTCATCCCTGTGGGAGCGGCAATTCCCCGCGATGATGCGCAACGTCATCGACGCCTGCGCCAAGCACGGCACGAAACTCCTGTTCTTCGACAACACCTACATGTATGCCGGCACATCCACCCCGCAGACCGAGGCCGCCCCCTTCGCCCCCTTCGGGCGCAAGGGCCGCGTACGCGCTCAGCTCGCCACGATGCTCCTGGACGCGATGGCCAACGGTGAGGTCGAGGCCGCGATCTGCCGCGCGCCGGAGTTCTATGGCCCGGCAAGACCCAGAGCCTGACGAACACCCTCGTCTTCGACCGCATCAGGGCCGGCAAGCGCCCCTTCGTCCCGCTCAGCGCCACCACGAAACGATCGCTGATCTGGACGCCGGACGCGAGCCGCGCGATGGCGCTGATCGGCAACACCCCGGACGCCGTCGGCCAGACCTGGCACTTGCCCATCGACCCGCATCGCCTGACCTACAAGGAAATGATCGGCGTCGCCGAGGAGGTCGCCGGCCGCCGCATCCGCTACACCGTCCTGCCGAACGCCGCCTTCACGATCGGCAGCCGGGTCGCGAAACCGCTGGACGAGGTACGCGAGCTCCTACCCCGCTGTCGCGGCGACAACATCTTCGACACGTCGAAGTTCAGTACGCGGTTCCCCGACTTCGAACCCACGAGCCATCAGGACGGGATCGCCACCATCCTGCAGCAGTGAGGCGTTCCGGCGGGAACCCGAATCCCGTACGCTTGCTCGCATGGCCATCGATCGAAAGGCCTCCGACGCCCTGGGCCATTGAGCCCCCCTGGCCCGGCTCAGTCCATCAGCGGCACATCCAGGTCGTACGCCAGCACGACCGCCCGGGCCAACGCCCGCTCCTGAGCGGGGTGCAGGAAGCCGATCGTCCTCCCCAGCGCCGCCACGGGGATCGTCAGCACGTTGTCGAGAGAGACTACGCTGTCGTGATCGAGGCCGTTGGCCCGTCCGACCGGAACCTCGCTTGCGAGGCTCTTGACGGTGGACGTGATGGGAGCGACGGTCACTTTGTTCATGGCGCCTCGCGCGCTCTCGCGAGTGAGCACAAGGACGGGACGGGTCTTGTCCAACTGAGCGAGGCAGATCTCACGCATGTCAGTCATCGATGACGGCGTGACCGACCGTCCAGGCGACGAGGTCGTCGAGGTCGTCCTGCGCCCCGTCCGCCCGCAAGATCTCCGCATCCCGGAGCGCGGCCTGACGGCGCATCTCGCGTTCCACGGCGGCCGTCACGAGCGCCGCCCGGCTCGGAGACAAGCCTGCGGCGACGCTGCGGTCGAGGAACGCGACGACCTCATCGGGCAGGCGCACGGCGATCTGGGTGCTCATGCAGCCAGTATATCGCCACGAATCCCGATTTGGGATTCATCCATGTAGGTTCCCGCGGGTCTTGTCACGGGTCCAGGCGCCTGACTACAGCAGCGGCGAGCCGCGCGCTCCCGCTGGTTCTTCGCCATCTTGTCGAGATCCGCGCCAGAGGGGCGTGACAGCACTACTCCGCCGCACTCGCATTGAAGTTCTCGCTGTCCTGGAGCCCACCATCCAACCCGGCTACCCGAAGCGTGGATGCGTCCGCCATCCTCCAAGGGTTCAGCGATTTCCTCCTGCACGGCGGCTTGGCCATCGACAACCCGGACGCAGCCCAAGTGTCGCATTCCACGGCGACAAGTCCTTTGCTGGACGACGCCGTGGTGCCCCACCATCGTGGGGGCGACACAGGCACTCCCGTGAGCATCACCCACCACGGGATTCTCCCCGCACAGTTGGTCTATGGCGCCAACGTCATGACCCGCAACAGCTAGGTGGTCTTGGCGGGTCCGCGTTCATTGATGATCGCGGTTGCCTTCGCGTCAAGGTCCGGGCCGGTGAACCAACGGTGAAATGCCTCATCCAAAATAGCGGCACCCTGCGCGACGGCGGCCACCGTTAGATCGGCGTCCTCGTGGGTCCCGTCGTTACCGAGCCACTGGATGGCTGCAAAGAGGTTGCCCACTTGGTCATGGGTTTGCCCTTTCTGTCGCCACTCGGATAACCGCTCATTGAGGCTACGGAAGCCACCCGATGCCTTTCGGTTGGCAATGCCTTGGGCCGTGAGGAACCCTTCTACGGTGCTGCGCAGTGCCGTAGCGGCGAGCCCAGGGTCGGGAAACAGTGCTCTCGAAGCTCTCACGATCCCTCTCTGCACTGCTTCTGGAGCTGAGGCCGGGATCGGCATGATCAGGGGAGCTGGATGGAGCACGTCGACCGAGTAGTACTCCGAATAGCACACGCCGCCAGGGCGGCAAGGGCGCGATCAATAGCCATGCCCCGACGGTATTCAGGAGCAGACTCGCGGGCAAGGAGCGGATCAAATATGACGGAGGCGCCGGCGCAGCGCGGCGGGCGCCAATCGGCTGTCCAGATCACAGATGAAGAGCGGCAGGCAGTTCTTGTCGGTCGAGGGCGCCAGATCTGGCCGCTTGTAGTAGACGTTGGCACGTTTCCACGCCGTCCTTGCTGTCGGCCAGTTCACAGATGGCTCGGGCTCGCTTGACTTCGCGGACCAAGGCGCCAAGACCGTTGGGCCGAGCGGTGGCGCCTACCCAGTAGACGAAGGTGGGCCAGTCGCTGTCGGGATCCGGGTATGGCGCCACTCCGTCGATGCGGATGGCGGCGCAGGTCGTGATCGTGGCCATGGCGTCCTCGTAGGCATCGAGTTCTCCGCGCGCTTGATAGGTGCGGAAGGCGGTGATGTCGGCCATGACGGCATGGTCGCTGCAGTCGATGCTCAGGATGTTGATGTGGTCAGGCAGGATGCTCGTGAGGCCAGCCACGAGCGGGTGAAATGTGGCGCTGGTGCCCACGGCTGAGATATGAAGCTGGTCTTCGGCGTAACTGAACTGGGGCTCGGTGAGGCCAGCCACGGCCAGGACCAGGGTGAGGGCCGCTTCGCGGACGACTTTGTTGGTGTCTGGGCTGCTGGGGATGCGGCAGTCGTGGCGAGCGAGGGCCATCTCGAGGGCGGTCTCGAGGGCCATGGCGAGTTCGAGCTGTGCCAGGACAGCGTCGATGAACTCATCGAAGGGTATGCGGATCGCATCAGGATCAAGCGTGCTGGTGAGCACGACGTGGTCGTTGTCGAGGTGGTAGTCGCGGTGCGCGGCGATGTTGCGGCCCGCACTGCTGAGTGTGCGGTCCAGGTCGAGCCCAGGCCACCTGTCGTTGGCCTGCCGGATCAGGTCGCCCGCGCCACCCACCCCCTTGCCCCGGCCGCCGGGTGGAACGTTGACGCCGCCCACCTTGAGCAGCGCGGCCAAGACGTAGCGCAGTCGGACCTCTCGGAGATCGTCCACGAAATCCATGAGAGCGTCCAGAAATTCCGCATCGGTGGTGTCGGGATCGTTCAAGGTCCGGTTCATCTTGGTCGTGTCTCCTGCGGCGCGAGTCGCGGCGAGCTGGTGCTGGTGCACCCATTCGGGATCTTCGGCAATCTGGGCGACGTCGGGACGGTCGAGGACGCGGAGGGATTCGTCGAGGAGGGCGTCGAAGTGGTGACGGTCGAGGAAGGCGTCGGCCGCTGCGAAGTTGAGGGCAGCAATGAGTCCGCTGCCGCGGGAGTGGGCGCCGTGTGCGGCAGGTGTCTGGGCGTCGATGCGTTGCATGTTGGCCAGAAAACTGGTTGGTACTGCCCCTGCATTGGTGTCGGAGGGGCCAAGCCGGTTCAGATCCCAGGCATCTTCTGCGGGCGCAATTGCCTTCCAGAGAGCGGCTGCCTCGTCGAGAAGGCGCTGGGCCTGGGATTGCAGCATCTGGGCCTGGGCGATGTCGGGGCAGGCGGCGGCGTCGAGAGTTGTTTCAACTGCCTGGGAGACAGCGTCCAGCATGGCTGCCGCCGCGCGTCCCCGGTTGCGGTCGGGGCGCGGCAGCGGCAGGTGGGATCGTGCTTGGAGAGTGTGGAACTCCTCAAGGGCTTGGTGGAAACGTTCGATCGAGGTGTGCTTGTCGAGGACCTTGGAGAGGGCCGTGAGTATGGCCATCGTCCCGGTGCCGAGGTCGGTGATGAGGGAGTCGACATTGAGCGCCGCGACCTGACCGGGTACCGGTGCGCATGCCCGTGCAAGTTCGATGCGACGCTGTCGGGCTTGGACTGCGTAGTCCACTTCGTGGCGCCTGGGGCGTGCCCCGCAGGATGGGCAGTTGTGGGCCACTTGGCGTCGTTCTCGGCACCGATCGCACTCGGTGGTCTGAAAGTTCACGAACCCGCGTCCCCTTGCCATCACGAGCCTCCTTCATCGTCGTGGCTGCACGCTATCGACCGCGTCCGACAGTTGGTCTTGGGAGCCCACGCGGTGGGTTCGTCCAGTCGGAAGAAGTCGTTGAGGGCTTCTGGTGGGCAAGGAGGTAGTCCGGCACGTGGCGCACTGGTGTCCCGTCGTCCAGCGTCCCTTGCAGCCAGAACGGCTGGCTCGCGATGCCACACACGTTGGGATCCTGATCGGCGACCATGAGACGGTCACGCTCGAGCAGGCTCTCGTAGCCGACCAAGTCGATCCTCGTCGAGGACCACCACCAGCCGGGGTAGTGGCGGAATGCTGCATGCGACGGGAATACGCGCACTGGGCGACCGTGGAGGACCTTGGCGGGATCCACCTGTGCCAAGGGCGCGGTGTGGTCTGCTGTCCTCGGCATCGAGGAAGGTGCACTCTACGGCCCGCCGTTGGGCCCACCCCATGCGCCAAGCATGCTCCGTGCGGCGGTCTGTGTGTGACAAGAAACCGAGAAAATGACGGGCCCGTGACAAGAGACCGAGACACGGAGAACCTACAGTTCACATGGGTCCGTACGCGCGGTTCCGACGCCCGACCCTGACTTCTCCCTGACTTGAGCCCACCACGCTCAACTCTGCTTGCGGACCCCGCCTAAAGGGAGGATAGTTGAGCCTGTCAGGCTCAACCCTGAGCCACGCAACTTTCCGATCACCAGATCAGTCCGTTCCGTCGAGAGAGGTCTCATGGACACCAGCAAGCTCACCACGATGAGCCGGGACGCCGTCTCGGCTGCCGTACGCATGGCCCTCACCGAGGGCAACCCCCAGGCCGAGCCGGTTCACCTGCTCGCCGCCCTGCTCGCCATCCCCGGCAACACCTGCGCCCCGCTGCTCGAGAAGGTCGGCGCCGACCCCAAGGTCGTCGACGCCGCCGCCCAGGGCGCCATCAAGAAGCTCCCCTCCACCTCCGGCAGCTCCGTCGCCAACCCCACGATGTCCGGGCCGCTGGCCCGCGTACACGCCGAGGCCGAGACCCAGGCCCAGCGCCTGGGTGACAAGTTCGTCTCCACCGAACACTTGCTCATCGCGCTCGCGAAGGTAAAGTCGGACGCCCAGCAGATCCTCACCCAGCTCGGCGTCACCGACTCCAACCTCGCCAAGGCGTTCAACGACGCCCGCGGCGACAAGCGCATCACCTCCGCCGAGGAGGAGGGCTCCAACTCGGTGCTGGATCAATATTCGGTCGACCTCACCGAGGTCGCCCGCTCCGGCAAGCTCGACCCGGTCATCGGCCGCGACGTCGAGATCCGGCGCGTCGTGCAGGTCCTGAGCCGGCGTACGAAGAACAACCCCGTGCTCATCGGCGAACCCGGTGTCGGCAAGACCGCCGTCGTCGAGGGACTCGCCCAGCGCATCATCGCGGGCGACGTGCCCGACTCGCTCAAGGGCCGCCGCCTCGTCTCCCTCGACCTGGGCGCCATGATCGCCGGCGCGAAATATCGCGGCGAGTTCGAGGAGCGCCTGAAGGCCGTGCTGACGGCCATCAAGGAGGCCGAGGGCCAGGTCATCACCTTCATCGACGAGCTCCACACCGTCATCGGCGCGGGCAAGGCCGAGGGCTCAATGGACGCCGGCAACATGTTGAAGCCGATGCTGGCGCGCGGCGAGCTGCGCATGATCGGCGCGACGACCCTCGACGAATATCGCGAGAACATCGAGAAGGACCCCGCGTTCGAGCGCCGCTTCCAGCAGGTCTATGTCGGCGAGCCCAGCGTCGAGGACACGATCGCGATCCTGCGCGGCCTGCGCGAGCGCTATGAGGCCCACCACAAGGTGGCCATCACCGACGGCGCGCTGGTGGCGGCGGCGACGCTGTCGAACCGCTACATCACGTCGCGCCAGCTGCCCGACAAGGCGATCGACCTCGTCGACGAGTCTGCATCGCGCCTGCGCATGGAGATCGACTCGTCGCCCGAGGAGATCGACCAGCTGCGTCGCGACGTCGACCGCATGACGATGCAGCAGCTCGCCCTCGCCAAGGAGGACGATCCCGCGTCGCGCGAGCGCCTGGCGCGCCTCGACGAGGACCTCGAGAACGCCAAGGAGGAGCTGCGTGGGCTCGAGGCCCGCTGGGAGGCCGAGAAGACCGGCCTCAACAAGGTCGGCGAGCTGAAGCAGCAGATCGACGAGCTGCGGTCGGAGGCCGAGCGCGCCCAGCGCGAGGGCGACCTTACGCGCGCGTCCGAGCTGCTCTATGGCCAGATCCCCGCGCTGGAGGCCCAGCTGCAGGCCGCGGACGCGGCCGAGGACGACATCAAGCCGATGGTGTCGGAGGAGGTCACGGCCAACGACATCGCCGACGTCGTGTCGGCGTGGACGGGCGTACCCGTCGGCCGCATGCTCCAGGGCGAGTCGGAGAAGCTGCTCGAGATGGAGGCCGGGCTCGGCAAGCGCCTGATCGGCCAGAAGTCTGCTGTGGAAGCGGTTTCCGACGCCGTACGCAGGTCGCGCGCCGGCATCTCCGACCCCAACCGCCCGACGGGCTCGTTCCTGTTCCTCGGCCCGACGGGCGTGGGCAAGACCGAGCTGGCGAAGTCGCTCGCGGAGTTCCTGTTCGACGACGAGTCGGCGATGATCCGCATCGACATGTCGGAATATGGCGAGAAGCACTCGGTGTCGCGCCTGGTTGGCGCGCCCCCCGGCTATGTCGGCTATGAGGCCGGCGGCCAGCTGACCGAAGCCGTACGCCGCCGCCCCTACTCCGTCGTGCTCCTCGACGAGGTCGAGAAGGCCCATCCCGAGGTCTTCGACATCCTCCTGCAGGTACTCGACGACGGCCGTCTCACCGACGGCCAGGGCCGCACGGTCGACTTCCGCAACACCATCATGATCCTTACGTCGAACCTCGGCTCGCAGTTCCTGGCCGACCAGAAGCTCGACGCGAAGACCAAGAAGGACGCGGTGATGGAGGTCGTACGCAAGGCCTTCAAACCCGAGTTCCTCAACCGCCTCGACGAGGTCGTGCTGTTCGACCCGCTCGGCGTCGAGGACCTCACGAGGATCGTCGACATCACGCTGGACCGCCTCAACGCGCGCCTGGCCGACCGCCGCATCCGCATCGAGGTCACCGACGCAGGCAAGGAGTGGCTGGCCATGACGGGCTTCGACCCGGTCTATGGCGCGCGCCCGCTGCGCCGGCTGGTGCAGTCGACGATGGAGGATCTCCTTGCCCGCAAGGTGCTTGCGGGCGAGGTCACGGACGGCGACACGGTGAAGTTCGACCTGGACGAGGACCGGGACGGACTGGTGGTTGTGGACGCTGGCTGAGCGAGCGAAGCGAGTCGAAGCCTCGTACGCCGGGTCGTCACCTTCGGTGGCGGCCCGGTTCGGCACGCACGACGCCAAGCGCGTCGGAATGGCAACTTCCGGCGAGGTTTCGCGGCTCTTCCCAGATGAGGGTGTAGCGACGTGACCGACGCTACCCCGCCGGCCGGCTTCGGCCGCCTTGACCTGAGCGCCTTCGCGTCTCATCCCAATCGACCCTGATCGAGTCTGCTGACCCCCTCGACGAGAACGCAGCGACACATCACAGCCACCCGACCCCGACCGTCCGGGAAGCCGGGGCACGTCACATGGCCTGTGCTGCGGGCGTGTCGAGTGGGTCGTCCAGGGGCGACGCAGTAGCGTCGACGCGACGTGCTGAGAGGTGGTTCCAGTCGAGCACTAGGACACCGGCTACAGGCATGGCGATAGGTCAGGAACGGCGTCGCTCCCTGCGCAGGAGGGAGCGCAGAGTCTCGGCGTTCGCGTAGCCGACCCGTAGCGCGATCTCGGCGGAGGTGAGATCCGTGGTTGCTGAGAGGTGCCGAGCTCGTTCGGTGCGAAGCCGTTGGACGAACCCGAGCGGAGTGAGGTTGAGCGCCGCACCGACTCGTCGTTCGAGGGTGCGCCGGCTGGTGCCGAGCGACTGCGCGACGAAGGCGACGTTGAGCGGTTCGTCCAGGCGGGCGCGCACGAAGCGTTCGAACTCGACGACGATCGGGTCCTCGTGCCGGAGATGTTCGTAGGCGACGAAGGCCGCCTGCGACGGACGCTCGTCGATGATGAGGAGCTTGGCGACATGTTGGGCCAGGTCGGGGCTGATCGATCGCACGAGTGAGAGCGCGAGGTCGATGTGGGCGAACGCGGCGCCGGCGGTGACGAGGTTCCCGTCGACCACGACCATGGTGTCGAGATCGAGGGCGACGGTCGGATAGCGCTTCAGGAACTCCGGCCCCAGGAACCAGCTGGTCGTCGCCCGCCGATGATGCATCCGTCCGGTCTCGGCGACGGCGAACACGCCGGTGCACGCCGCGGCGATCCGGGTGGTCGCCTCGTCGAGGCGCCCGAGCGAGGCGATGACCGAACGAGCATCTCGGCTCTGGAGGGCGTCGTGGGTAGCGGCGGCCGTGAGGGTTCCAAGCGCAGGGACGACGACCACGTCGAACTCTGCGGACTCCGACAGCGGGTGGTCCACCGACAGGGTCATCGATGTTGTCGTGGTCACTCGCCGTTTCGGTCCGAGGATGGCGAGTTCGATCGGGTCGATCCGCGGGTCGACATCGCTGCGGGCTCCGTCGGCCACCCGCACGATGTCGATGATCGACGCGACAGCCGAACCGAAGCAGCCGTCGATCGCGATCAGTCCGATACGCATGGCGTGAACAATAGCAATACTGTCGTATACGCCACTTCTCACATGCCCTTGCTCGTCATCCTCGCGAGAGTCGCTGGCGCGGAATCACGTCTCAAAGACCGTCGTCGCACCCGGTGTCCAGACGGTTGGGCGACTATCGACCTCGATCTGGGGAACTGCGGTAGCTCGGGTTAGGAGCGCCACGTACGCATTCCTCGGCTGTATGGGTTGAGGCGAGGAAACTGCATCCCCGCACAGGTCCTCCGGCCGGCGTTACGGTCTCGCCGCCGACACCCTCACGTCTCCCTCATCCGCAACTCACCCTCATGCACGACCCGCTGGTCCACCACCGTCGATCCCTCCGACTCGGCCAGCATCCCCACCGCCTCCTGCACCGCGATCGCCGTGGGCAGGTGGATCGTGGAGATCCTCGGCCGCGTACTCACCGGGAGCGCGTCGTCACATCCCAGCAGTCGCACGTCCCGCGGGACGTCGCGCCCCGCATCGCCCAGACCATCCAGCACGCCGCAGGCGATGATGTCGTCGAACGCGATGATGGCGTCGCTGGCGGGGGCACGCTCCGCCATCGTCGACCTCGCCTGCGCGTACGTGCCCGCCTCCACCTGCAGGAAGTCGACCTCGAGACCCAGACTGCGCGTCTGCTCCTCCACCGCTCCGCGGCGTTCGTGCTGTGACCACGACCGGTGCGGGCCGCCGACATACGTGAAGCGCTTCGCACCCTGCGCCGCGAAATGGGCCACGCCCTCCCGCACCGCTCGCGACGTCGACAGGAGCACGCGCGCGACCTCGTCGGTGTCGTTGTTGATCAGGACCAGACGCGTCAGCCCTGCGACCTGCTGCAGTTCGGGAGACGGCAGCCTGGGCGACGCCATCACCAGGCCCTCGCAGTGGGGCAACAACGAGGCCACGTGGCGACGTTCCCGCGCGGCGTCGGAATTGGTCTCCACCACCATGACGTTCAGCCCGTACGCCTCGGCCGCCCGCTGCGCCGCCCGGATGAGCGGCGGGAAGAACGGGTTGACGAGGTCGGGAACGACGAGCCCGAGGATGCCGGTCCGTCCCGTGGTCAGCGCCTGCGCATGACGATTCGGCACATAGCCCAGCCGTTCGGCCACCTCGTGCACCCTCTGGACCGTCTTTGCCAGAAGGAGATGCGGCGCGTTGAACGCCCGCGACACCGTCGACGCCGAGACGCCGGCCTCTCGGGCGACCTCATAGATCGTGGCGCGACCCGGCATCAGCGATCCAACAGTCGGCGCGCCGCAGCAACGAGAGCTTCGGCCGAGCCGGAGGCGAACGGCGCCGGCATTCCGTAGTAGCGGTGCGCGTCCCGCACCTCATATCCTCCGTCGGCGTAGTCCTCCGCCATCGGGAAATACCCCGGAACGCCGTCGGCGTACCCCGCCACCAGCACGTCGTCCCGAGACCCTCGAAGCGCCTCGGCCACGCCGAGGAAAGGCTCCCCAGGAAGGAAAAGCAGCTCGTACGCGCCCACGCGCATCCGCGTGACCCGCCCTCGCCAGCGCGCGTGTGCGTCGACGGGGCTCCACGCACGCGCCCACTCCAGCCAGAGGTCGAGCAACATCCGCGTCGCCTCGGGGGCGTTGGTGCGCTGGTGCCTCCACTCCGCCGCGTCTCGGAAAACCTGCTCCTGCGTCAATTCGGCGTACGCGAGTGCGACCGGCTCGCTGGTCACCGAAACCCCGGTCGACAGATCCACTGCCTGGAAGGGATTCGCGGCGACCGCCGTCGCCAGCGCCTGCCCGCACCGTAGTGCCGCCTCGAACGTACGCTCCGCCCCCCGCTCTCCGGCGAACGACGCCTCGGCCGTGTGCCCGGTGTTGACGTCGCCCGCGGCACCGGTGAGGAAGACCACGGGCGCGGCCCAGCGCTCCTCCAACTCGGCCCGCAGGAAGTGCACGTAGTCCGCGCTGATGCGCGTGTTCGTCGCGTCGAGGACGACCGGGTGGCACGGATAGCTCACCACAGCAGCGATCTGGGCCCCTTCGTCGGTAGTGAAGACGAGGGCCTGCACGGGCGGGTCGATGGCCCGGTCCAGGTGGCGCCGGTCCCGAGCGACGCCCGCTCCGCGTGCCGACGCCCACCTTGCCCGCGCCGGTCGCCGGCTCGCGTACGCCCGGTCGAGCGCCTCCAGCGCCGCGGCCACCACCGCGTCGTGGACGTCGGGGGAGTGCGTACCGACGCGGCCGCGGCCCACGCAGGGGCCCGCGTGGGTGTGCGTCGCGGTCACGACGACCGTGGTCAATCGGCTCTGGCTCTCGATCTGCGCGCAGGTCTCCTCGTGCAGCGCGCACACGTCGACGGCGACCAACGCGCACTCGTCGATCACCAGCGCGCGGACGCTCGTGGCGTCGTGCACCCCGGTCGAGGGGGACAGTCGTGCAGCGAACCCGGACATCGGCGTACCCGTGGGGACCTCCACCGTCAGGACGGACGCGCCCACGAGCACACGCGGGCTCACAGTTCGCGTCCCCCGCGTACCACCGTCGTGACCTTGCCGGCGTCGTCCAGCAGGACCAGGTCGCTGGGGGCGCCCACCTGCACGTACGCGTGGCTGCGCCCCAACACACGAGCCGGCGTGACGCAGGCCAGCTCCGCGACGTCGCGTACGCCGAGCGGGGTCTGGGTGAGCACGAACCGAACGACCTGCGCCAGGTTCACCCCCGAACCGGCGAGCATCGTCGTGCCGGGCAGGCAGAGCCGGCCGTCGGCGGTCAGTTCGACCCGACCCCCGACCGGGGTCTCGTGAATGCCGGGAGCCGACCCGGCCAGGGCGGCCGAGTCGGAGACCAGGAAGGAGCGAGCGGTGCCCTTCGCCCGGACCATCGCGGTGAGGACCTCGGCCGACAGGTGGTGGCCGTCGCCGATGAACCCCGCGGTCAGCCGGTCGTCGGCGAGCTGGGTCCAGATCGCGTTGGGGTGGCGGGGAAGCTCGGGGTGGATGCCGTTGCCCAGATGGGTCGACAGGCTCGCCCCGGCGTCCACGGCCTCGACGATCTGGCGGGGCGACGCGTGGGTGTGGCCGATGGCGACGCGCGTGCCGGAGGCGACGATCCGCGCGATCTCGGACACGGCGCCCTCCTCGTGCGGCGACACGGTCACATAGCCCACGGGGGTGACGCGCTGCCACCGCGCGACCTCGACGGCGTCGATGGGTCGGATCTCGGTCGCGTCGTGGGCGCCGCGGGGGCCGTCCTCGGCCGACAGGAACGGACCCTCCACGTGGACGAAGGGGATGGCCCGTGCGACCGCAGGGTCGCGTCGGGCGTCACGCACGGCCTCGAGGGAGTGGGTGATGGCGGCCTCGGACGCGGTGATCACCGTCGGCACCCACGTCGTGACCCCGGCCTTCGCAAGGACGTCGGTGATCTCCACGACGGCCGAGGCGGAGGCCGTCGGCCCGTTGACGTCGTGCCCGGCGTACCCGTTCACCTGCAGGTCGATCAGGCCCGGCAACACCCACGGGAGTTGGCGATCGGCGGTGTCGACCCGGCGGATCGCGACGATGCGCTCGTCGTCGCAGGTGACCTCGAGGGCGGCCGCGGTGAAGGGGCAGCGCCCGGTGATCACAGGCACCGCACACGCCCCCGGAACCGCGAGATGAACCGCGCGTTCGCCTCGTCGCCGCCCGGGGCGTTGCCGCTGCGCCACATCGGGACCTCGACCTCGCGCCGGCCCAGTTCTTCGAGGGTCGCCAGCATCAACCAGTTCATGGCGAACGCGTTGGCGAACGTGGAACTGGCGCCCGACCGCTCATCGGCGCCCGGCACCTCGATCAGAGCGTCTCCGATCGGGACGTGGGTGTCGACGTGCAGATCGACGACATCATGAAGGTTCTGTCGGGACGGATGGCGCGCCGGATGGTCGGGCGCGGTCTGGTCGGCGTGCCGGCGGGAGGAGACCCCGATGGTGCGTACGCCGAGTTCGCGGGCGCGCAGGGCGGCGTCGATGAGGGCGGCGTTGATGCCGTACGCGTTGACGAGCACGAGCAGGTCGTCGCCGCCGAGACCCTGGTCGTCGATGACGACCCGCCCGTAGCCGGGGGTGCGTTCGATCGCCATGGACCGCAGGGCGCCGTTCGACAGCAGGGTGCCCTCGTCGAGGATCGCCGCCACGTGCATCAGGCCGCCGGCGCGGAAGAACACCTCCTGGGAGGCGAGGTTCGAGTGTCCGCCGGGCCCGAACACGTGGACCAGCCGGTCGGCCTCGATCTGGTCGGCCATCACCGTCGCAGCCCGCTCGATGGCGTTGCCCTGGGTGTCGAGGACGGTGCGCATCAGGTCGGTCACGGCGTCGAAATAGCGGTGCCCGATGTCGTTCGCGCGCGGCTCGTCAGTCATCGCTGGCCTCCCGATCGATGTGGAGCTCCACGTGGGGATGGAGCTTGAGGGCCGTGCCGGGAACCGCGGGGTCCAGCGGCCGGGCCAGCGTCTCGCGGACGGCCGCCCGCTTCGCCGTCCCCAGCACGCTGCAGATCACGTGTCCGGTGTTCAACAGCCGCGGGATCGTCACCGTGATCGCCCGCTCCGGAACGTCGTCGAGCGAGGCGAAGTGGCCCTCGTCGACCTGCTGCTGGCGCGACGTGATCTCGAGCTCGACGGGGCGCGCGGTCCGCTCGTCGTCGAAGCGCGCGGGCGGGTCGTTGAAGGCCAGGTGGGCGTTGACGCCGAGGCCGCACAGGGTGAGGTCGAAGGGTTCGTCGCCCATCGCGGCCGCGTACGCGCGGGCGGCCTCATCGGGCGCGAGGCCGGGGTCGATGCGGTGGAAGACGCCACTCGCCGGCAGCTTCGAGATGAAGTGCTCCTGGAGCCAGTTCCCGAACCCCTGCGGCGCGTCGGCGGGGAGCCCGAGATAGTCGTCCATGTGGAAGAACTCGACGGCGGAGAAGTCCACGTCCAGCCGCGAGAGCGCCTCGAGCAGCGGCTGCTGGCTGGGCGCCGCGGCGAGCATCACGCGCGCGCGGCCGCGCTCCTGCAGCGCGGAGCGGATCACCGCGGAGGCGTGGGCCGCCGTCACGCGTCCGAGCGTGGCCGGGTCGGGATGGACCGTCGGCGCAAGGTCATGGAGTGTCATCGTCACCTTCAGCTTGTCGGGGTGGGTGTTCGCGATTCAGGAGGACCAGCGCCCTGATGATGTGGAAGGGGTCCTTGACGGGCAGCGCGACGACCTCGTCCAGCGGCGTCCCGTCGCGCCCGCGGATCTGGATCCACTCCTGGCCTGACCCGGAAGGGAACACGGCCATGGTGTAGTCGATCACGCGCTCGGCCCACGACGCCAGCTCCGCGTCGTCCTGATTGCCAAAGCGGGCAAGCGCGTACATCGCCTCGGCATGGACCCACCACAGCTTCGTGTCCCAGGTGGTGCTCACCAGCTTCTGGTAGCGGTCGTCGGTCACCGGGCGTCCGTCCGGCCGTCCGCCGTCCTGGTCGACGTAGCGGAGCACGCCCCCGTCAGCGCCGTCCCATCCGATCTCGATGGCGCGCCTGGCGACGGCGTGCAGGCGTACGCGGGGGAGGAGCCGGAAGCCGGGGTCGGCCTCCTGCGCGCGGTCGATCATCCACAGCAGTTCGAGCATGTGTCCCGGCGTACGGTGACGCGCGACCAGGGTGTCGCCGTCGCGGGCGTCATCGGGGCGCATCTCCCACCAGTCGTCGCCGTCGCGGGAGAAGACCTGGCCCCTGAGCTGGCTGGCCGCCCAATCCCGCACGGCGCGTACGCGGGCCTCGGCGCCCCCGAGCGGGGCACGCAGCAGTTCGGCGGCGGTGTGGAGCAGGGACATCGGGCCCGCCAGGTCGGAAAATCCTTCCGGCACGGGGTAGGGCTCGCTCAGCGCCGTCCGGTCCGCGATGCCTGTCCGGGCGGTCTCGAGGATGCGGACAGATTCCTCGCGCCAGGCCGCCGCCCGCGGGTCGGCGGGGGAGACGTGGCGGAGGCCCGCCGCGAGCCCCAGGACGGCGAACAGGTCGGCGAAGACGCTGGTGGCGCTCTTGCCCGCGGCGTCGCGTATGGGTTCGCCGGACTCGGTGACGCGGAAGTGCGTGCGCCCGTCGTCCCGGACGGCCTCGGCCATGAGGCGCGCACACGTCCGTACGCAGCGGTCCCGCCACACGGCCTCGTCCAGCGCCAGCCGCCCCGCCGCGGCCTCATCGGCCAGCTCACCGGCCAGCCAGGCCCACCGGCCCTGGGACCACGTGAACCGGTCGGCGCTGTGCAGCGCGCCGGCGTTGTCAAAACCGGTGCGTACGCCGCCCCGCTCGTCGTCGACACCGTGGGTCTCCCACCACGGCAGGACGACCTCGGTGAGGTGGCGGGCCCAGCGGGTGGTCACGCCTTCGCCTCCTCCGTCGTTGCGGGCGAACGCGGGCCGGCGTCCTTCGACAGCGAGTCGACCAGCTCGTCGGTCTCGGGGGTGTTCTCGGGGCGGATCCAGCCGATGACGACGAACGCGATGATGGAGACGACGACGGGCGTGGCGACGGTCCAGGCCTGCGCCTCGTTGCCCAGCGACTTGACCCAGCCGGCGAGCACCCACCGGTTGAGCGCGAACATGATCAGCCCGAACAGCGTCGAGATGATCGCGGCCGAGGATCCCGACTTCCGGAACGCCGGCAGCAGGCCCAACAGCATCGGCACGGCGACCGGTCCGACGAGGGCGCCGAACCAGAGGATGAGCAGCCCGAGGACGCCTCCGAACGACTCGGACGACAGCGCGATCACCATCGAGAACGTGATGAACAGGAAGGTGATCAGGCGGCTGAAGAACAGCTCCTGCTTCTCCGGCAGGAAGCTACGGTCCTTGCGGAAGCGGGGAATGATGTCGCGCACCACGACCGACGCGATGGCGTTAGAGTCGGACGACGTCATGGCCATGGTGTGGGAGAACATGCCGGCCAGCACCAGCCCGATCAGTCCCTGCGGGAGGAGCGTCGTGGTGAGCAGTGCATAGCTCTGGTCGGGCTTCGGGAGGTTCGGCAGGATCAGCGGCGCCGCCCACATCGGGAAGAACAGGACGAGCGGCCACACCAGGTAGAGGGCAGCGGACAGCAGGATGGACTTCTTGGCCTGCGTACCGTCCTTGGTCGAGATCATGCGCATGGCGAGGTTCCACGTGCCGCCGTTGTAGGACAGCGTCGCGATCACCACGTAGGCGAGGAAGAACCACATCGTCAGCGTGCTCGCGAACGGATCGAGCCGGCCCGGCGGCAGCTGGTCCCACATGGTGAAGGGGGTGGCCAGGCCGTCGAGCCTCGCCATGACGGCGATGGCCAGGGCGACCGCGGCGACCAGCTGGATGACGAACTGGCCGAAGTCGGTGAGGACGTCGGCCCAGATGCCGCCGATCGTGGAATAGAACATCGTGACGCCGCCGACGAGGAGGATGCCCCAGACCATGGGGAGACCTGCGAAGACCTGCAGCAGGATCGCCGACGCGGTCCATTTGGCCGCCACGTCGAACACCTTGAGGAGGACGCCGCTCCACGCGAGCAACTGTTCGGTGGCGACGTTGTAGCGGACCGCAAGGTATTCCAGCGGGGAGATGATGCCCAGGCGCTGCCGCAGCCGCGGCCAGCGGGGCGCGAAGACGAAGGCGCCGATCAGGCACGCCACGGTGATGGACAGCGCCCACCAGACGTAGACGGCGAACCCGACCTTGTAAGCCAGCGCGGCGTAGCCGACGAAGACCGCGGCCGAATAGCCTGACATGTGGTGGGAGATGCCGACGAGCCACCACGGCACCTTGCCGTCGGCGACGAAGAAGTCGGAGGCGTTGGTGATGCGCCGCTTCGACCACCAGCCGATGCCGACCATCAGCAGGAAATACAGCGCGATCACGATCCAGTCCAGTGCCTGCATGCGCTTCTCCTCTTCGTTCGGACGCGTCATTGCGTGCGTGATCGAGTCACCATGGCATGCAAGCGGTTGCATGGGAAGGGGTTGGGAAAAAGGGTTGGTACGCGGCGCCGCGTTCTCCGAGCGAGGCCGCCTGCGGCCGAGACGAGGAGCCCTCACGTTCTCCGAGCGAGGCCGCCCGCGGCCGAGACGAGGAGCCCGCACGTTCTCCGAGCGAGGCCGCCCGCGGCCGAGACGAGGAGCCCTCACTCCCCCCGCAAATACTCATCCAGGCTCATCGGCGCTTTCCCCGTGATCGCCTCGACATCCCCACTCACCTGCGCCATCACGTTGCTCGCGATCGCCGTATAGGTGCTCACCCACGCGTCCACCTGCCAGTCCGGCGCGCCGAATCCCGCACGCGACCGGTACGCCTCCTCGAGCGTCTCGTCGTGGAACGTCACCTCCCGCCCGCGGACACGGCTGATCGTCGCCGCAACCTCCTCCAGCGTCAGCGCCTCCGGTCCCGTCAGGTCATAGGTGCGCCCCTCGTGCGGCGCCGGGTCCACCAGCACCGCCGTCGCGGTCCGCGCCACGTCCGCCCGTGCCACGATCGCCGCGCGCCCGTCCCCGCCCGGACCCCGGATCACGTCGTCGTCCCCGACGAGCGCCTCCATGAAGTCGATGTAGAACTGATCCCGCAGGAACGTCCAGGCCATGCCCGACGCCTTGATGTATTCCTCCGTCACGAAGTGGTCCCGCGCCAGCGTGAACACTGCATCGGGTGCCGCGGCCGCGAACGACGTGTACACCACGTGCTTCACCCCCGCAGCCGCCGCCGCATCGACGAAGGACCGGTGCTGATCGAGCCGCTCCGCGCTCTCGGACGCCGACACCATGAACAGCACATCGATGCCGTCGAGAGCGAGCTTGGACGCGGCGACGTCGGAATAGCTGAACGGATGCACGGTGCAGTGGGGCAGCTGCGGCGCCTTCGCGAGAGTACGCACCAGAAGGCGCTGCGGTACGCCGCGCTCCGCCAGATCGCGGGCGACGAGGCCGCCGAGTACGCCGGTGGAGCCGGTGACGGCGATGGGGATGGACACGTCGAACTCCTCCAGATGGGAGGTACGCAGCCTACGCGGGGCTTCAATCCGGCTGTCGTATGGGCCGATTGGTGTTGTTCGCTCTCCTCGGCATCGAGGACCATCACGAGGATCGTCGGCATCACACGGAATCACCTGAACGGGCGCCTGGCTGCTGTGGGCTTCCGCATCGAGGTCACCAAGGCCGTCAAGGAGTGACCAACCATGACGGGCTTCGACCCAGCCTATGGCGCCCGTTCCGCCGGATGATGCAGAGTCTGTGCGCAAGGCATGGGTCGTAGTGAACCAGCGGACGCAAGCGAGTCGAAGCCCCACGGCAGAGTTGGACACGTAATCTGGCTGTCTCGTGCGGCTATCGCTCTCCTCGAGGGTCGCAACGAAGCGCGCAACGAAGCGCGCAACGAAGCGGCGATCGGTATTAGGTTTGAACCGGATGCCACAGACGTCTACCGCAGGAACAGAGGTGTGGGTATGAAGGCGGTTCACCCGGCTTTCGAGTCCCTGATGGGGCGGGTCGAATGCGATCCCCTTTCCAACAGCCCTGATATGCGCGACCCGTCTATTACCGAACGCAGTACAAGCCTGTCCCTCGCGAGAGTGCTCGCGGCTGGATGCCTCGCGAGGCTGGATCCGTCGAAATCCTCAGTGTCTATCTGGGACCCGAGCGTCGGCGAGGGCTTTGCCGGGCATGTGCTCTCGGAAGCACTTCTCTCTTGCGACGTGAAGGTTCAGTTTCGCGGGCAAGACATCGCCCCGGACGCCATCGCCGCAAGCAGGTCGCGCTTCGAAGGCATCTCTGGTGCAGACTTCGCAGTGGGAGACACCCTATCGCGAGACGGGTTTCAGAGCCTTCGCGCAGACTTGGTAATCGTCGACGCGCCGTGGGGGATGGACTGGAAGCACTCTTCCACAGCTGTCGAGTCCCGACGACGGGCTGGAGAGTTCCGGTTCGGCTTGCCGAAGGGTACCGACAGCACGTGGCTCTTCATATCGCTCGCACTTGAGAAGTTGCGTCAGCCGGAGGACGGCGGCGGACGCGTGGCCGCACTCGTCCCTCCGGGTTCGCTGAGCAGCGGCAACAGCGCGGATGCAGAACTGAGGCGGAGGGTAATCGATGCAGGACTTTTCGAGTCCGTCGTTCGTCTACCAGAAGGTCTGGCACCGAATACATCTCTGCCTTTGTATCTGCTGACCTTCACAAATCAACCGCATGACGTAAGTGGCGGCAATGCGATGATCGCGGACCTCCAGACCCAGTTCACGACAGTGGAGCGGCGCAGGCGGGTGCTGGACTCTGCCATCCGTGAACTCGAATCGGGTTTGAGAACCAGGAGGCCGGGGCCACGGAACCGCGCAGTTCCGATCCGGGCGTTCATCCGGCGAGAGGCCAGAGCCACAAGGCGTGATCCTCAAGGTCAGCAACTTGAGTGGCTCGTCGCAACGTACCGCGACACGGCGATTGACGACGACTTCGTGCACACTCGGTACGGGCCAGAGGCTGGGGTGTCGATCGTAGGTCAGGTCAGCGAGGTGTACGACCTCGATCCCAGACCGGTCCTTAGGGACGACGCGAGCGAAATCCTGCAGGATCTCGCTGCCAAGAACTGGCCGGCGCTTCGACTGTCTGGCTTGCTAGAGTCCACTCCGAAAACCATCGAGAACGTAGCCATAGGTGACGCTCAAGATGAAGCATTGTTCGTCCCAACCGCAAAGTCTGGCCGGGTCTCGACCGGAGTGCCCGACCCGTCATCCAATGGTCGGGTGTTGGTTGTTGAGGTCGACCAAGGCCGAGTGGATCCCAGCTTCCTTGCCGCGTGGCTGAACTCAGAGCAAGGGAAGATGAGCCGAGTCCGAGCCATCGACTCCAGCAGTTCAGGTTCTCATTTCAAGGCTCTGCGATCGGAACCTAAAGCGCTGCTGCGGTGGGCGGATGAAGTTATCATCCCGCTTCCGCCGATTTCAGTGCAGGGGCGCCTTGGTGCTGCAGATGCTCGGCTCGCATCGTTCCAAGAGGAACTGGACAGCCAGAGGGAAGGCATCTGGTCCGCGCCTGAAGAGGCAGAAGCCACAGTAGATAGGTTCTCCAAGGTCTTCGACGATTCGATCACCGGCTGGTTGGCGGAGCTTCCGTTTCCCGTGGCATCAGCTCTGTGGACAGCTGAGACGGCCCGGACCTCGGGAGACAAACTCGAAGCCTACTTCCACGCGTGGGAAGCTGCGGTCGTATTCCACGCAACTGCCCTGCTGTCGGCGTGCCGTAGCGACCCTGGTAGTAGCGCCGAGGTGGAGCGCTCCATTAGAAGGACGCTGGAGGAGCACGGGATCGGGATTAACCGGGCATCTTTTGGTACTTGGAACGGCATCATCGAGCAGACATCCAAGGCACTCAGGCGTGCGCTCAAGGGTAATGATGCCGACGAGATCGCTCGAGTACGCTCAACCTTCAGCGACCTCCCAACGGCGACCATCGGGCGCCTACTTTCGACTGAAGCGACCGCAAAGTTCAAGGCTGTGGGGGACAAACGGAATCGGTGGCGGGGGCACAGCGGGCATGTGTCTGACCAACTGCGCGAAGAGCGGGTTGCGGAACTCATCGCAGATTTCCAAGACCTGCGACGAATCGTGGGCAACGCCTGGTCGCAGCTGCCTCTTGTGCGCGCAGGAAGCTGTAAGCGAGGCAAGTCCGACTACGTGCAGGTCGTGGAGCTCGCGATGGGGGAGCAGTCACCGTTCTTAACGAAGGAGTTCCGAGTCGCTGAGGCGATGCAGGATGGTGAACTGTATCTGGTGAGAGATGGCTCTAGATCACCGCTGCGTCTCGCGAACTTCATCCAGCTTCGTGGTGCGCCGCTGGATGCGCGATACACCAGCTACTTTTACAACCGGACGGAAGGGAGAAGCGTGCGGATGGTGAGTTACCAGTATGGTCCAGCGAGTGAGGCCGAATACGATGCTGCGCGGTTCCGAGAAGAGTTCGGAGCGCTATTACCCGAATGACTTCTTCACGGGCTCAAGGCTCGGAGGATAACCCACAACCTTGGAGACAGCATCGACATCTTCATTGAGGACTGGACTCGGAGGGGCGGGCCACTGGTGACCGACTTCGCGCCCCTCGATGGCAGGTCGCCGCGACCAACTTGACGTCTGATAGGAGCCGGAACATCCACTGCGAGGAAGTTGAAGCGTGACCAAGCCTGACCCGAACTTCATCTGGTCCATCGCGGACCTCCTTCGTGGCCCGTACCGGCCAAAGGAGTACGGCGCCGTGATCCTGCCCTTCACTGTGCTCGCTCGGCTCGACTCCGTGCTGGCCCCCACTAAGCAAGCCGTGCTCGACGCAGCAGCCGAGTACGGTGAGGGGAGCGCGCCGCTGCTCCGGCACGAGATGCTGCGCCGAGCTTCGGGGCAGACGTTCTACAACACCTCCCCCTTCAGTCTGAGGAACCTCGGCGACGCTGCCAACCTCGCGGCCAACCTCCAGGCCATGATCGAGGGCTTCGACCCGGACGTCTTCGAGGTCTTCCAGCGTTTCGAGATGCCCAAGATCATCCATGATCTGGACGACCGCGACCGCCTGCCTGAGGTCGTGAAGAGGTTCGCAGCACTTGACGTGCATCCCGACCGGGTGAGCAACGCCGAGATGGGCGATGTTTTCGAGGAATTGATTCGACGCTTCATGGAGGCGTCCAAGGACGTGGCGGGTGACTACTTCACCCCTCGCGAGGTCGTCCGACTCATGGTCAATCTGGTGTTCGCCCCCGACGAGGAGGATCTCTCCGACCCGCACGCGATCCGTCAGGTCTATGACCCGACGTGTGGCACTGGCGGCATGCTGTCGGAGGCCCACGAGTGGCTCCAGAGCCACGGGAGCGGCGCGACACTTAACCTGTTCGGTCAAGAGTTCAATGCCCTCTCGTACGCGATGGCGAAGGCCGACCTCATCATCAAGCGGCAGGATGCCCAGAACATCTTCTTCGGTGACACCCTGCTCACAGACGGGCACAAGCACCGCACCTTCACCTACTGCCTGTCCAACCCACCGTTCGGGCAGGAGTGGAAGGTGCAGGAGAAGGCCGTGAAGAAGGAGCGGGTGGACGACGGCGACGAGGGCCGATTCGCAGCTGGATTGCCCAGCGTTGGCGATGGCGCGATGCTCTTCCTCCAGCACTTGGTGTCAAAGATGCGTCCCGCGTCGCAAGGTGGAGCACGCGGTGCCATCGTCCTCAATGGCTCGGCTCTGTTCACCGGGGCCGCAGGCTCGGGGCCCTCGGAGATCCGGCGGTGGCTGCTGGAGAACGACCTGGTGGACGCCATCGTCGGCCTTCCGACCGACATGTTCTACAACACGGGCATCGCCACCTACATCTGGGTGATCGACAACTGCAAGCCCGAGGAACGCCGGGGCAAGGTCCAACTGATCGACGCCACCGCCCAGTGGGTGAAGATGCGTAAGTCCATCGGCGCTAAGCGACGCTTGCTTTCCGCCTCCAACATCGCTGCCATCGTGAGACTCTACGGCGAGTTCAGTGACGCCGACCCAGAGGTCTCCAAGGTTTTCGGCACCGAGGCATTCGGCTATCGCACCATCACTATCGAGCAGCCACTACGACTGGTCTACTCCGTGGACGCAGACACGATTGAGCAGGCCATGGAAGCCAAGCCAGTCGAGGCCCTGGACAAGGAGCAACGGCACCACCTCCGGACGGCGCTGGAGACGCTGGAGCGAGGCCAGGTGTGGACGAGCCAGACGGAGTTCATCAACGTGCTGGGCCCGGCGCTCGGTGCCCACGAGGTGACGTTGAAGCCCGCCGTCTACAAGGCCGTGGTCGCCGCGTTTGCGGCGTCGTCTCCCGAAGGCGAGATCGTCAAGACCCCGCGCGGCAAGTTCGAGGCGGACTCGTCCCTGCGCGACACGGAAAACGTCCCGCTCTCCGAGGATGTAACCGCCTATGTGGAACGCGAGGTACTCCCTTGGGCTCCCCAAGCCTGGGTTGACGGGTTGAAGACCAAGATTGGCTACGAGATTCCGTTCACCCGGACGTTCTACAAGTACGTCCCGCCTCGACCACTGGCGGAAATCGACGCCGACGTGCAGGCTGCTATAGCGCGAGTTCAGGCTCTGTTCGCGGAGGTTCGGGCGTGACGCCAGGCGCGATCTGGCACGGCCCGCTTCCCATTGGTTGGGAATCCGCACCGCTGAAGGCCATGGCTCGATTGAGGCCTGGCGCTACCCCCGACTCGTCAAATGAAGCTTTCTGGTGCGAGCCGGAGGACGGCCTACCGTGGGTTGCTATTGCGGACATGAGCGGCCGGGACGCTGTTTGTGAGACGGTGAAAGGTGTGACTCGTGAGGGTCAAGAGGAGAAGGGCCTCAGCCCGGGTCGACCAGGCACGCTCCTCTTCGCCATGTATGCGAGCGTGGGCGAAGTGGCACGACTGGCCATCCCAGCAACGTGGAACCAAGCAATCTTGGGGCTCACCCCCTACACGGAACGCTCAGTCTCCCGCTATCTCCAGTACGCGCTGATGGCCATTCGGCCCCACCTGGCGTTCGACTTCCGAAGCAACACTCAGAACAACCTCAACGCTTGGCAGGTTGCGCACTTACGGATGCCCTGCCCTCCGGTGAGCGTGCAGCAGACCATCGCTGACTTCCTCGACCGTGAGACGGCACAGATCGACGCCATGATCGAAGCGCAGATGCGGCTGATTGAGGATTTGGAGTCTCGCCAGATCGCGGTGATCAGGCATCTCACCGAGGCAGAGCGAAATGGCTGGCCGGAGGGCCGCGTGAAGCACGTGGGCAACGTGACGCTGGGCAAGATGCTTGCGTCGAAGCCCTCTTCGACCGCTGACACGGAGCAGAAGTACCTGCGTGCGGCCAATATCCAGCCTCTCGGGGCTCTAGACCTGACCGATCTGAAGAGCATGTGGTTCACGCCCGCAGAGGTGAATCGGCTGGATCTTCGCGAGGGAGACGTATTGGTGGTAGAAGGAGGCCAAGGTGGGTTTGGGCGCGCCGCATACCTACCCCGGAGCCTTCCTAGCACCGGCTTCCAGAACTCGATAAACAGAGTCCGGATGCACACTGGAAACTTAGGAAGGTTTCTCTCGTACTCCCTCATCGCTGCTCGCGCTGCCGGACTCATGCATGCCATGTGCCCCGCCGTCTCCATGCCCCACATGACGGCAGAGAAACTCGCTGCCTTTCCAGTGGCGACACCTCCACCGGCAGAACAACGCTTCGCAGTCTCGCGGATTGACGTGGCAATGCAGCAGACGGGACGGACGATCGCTGCTGCCAGGGCAGTCGTAAAGTTACTGCGCGAGCGGCGCGCGGCCGTTATCAACGCTGCCGTCACGGGCAAGATCGACCCCAAGACCGGCGTCGAGCGGATCGACCCGACTACCCAGAGGGAGGCATCGTGACCGAGGCGCACAAGGAACTGGCAATGGAGAACGAGGCCGTCGCCCGCCTACAGTCCAAGGGCTGGCTCTCCGAGGAGGCCAGTAACGCCCGCTACGACAAGAAGCGTGCCCTGTTCCCCGAGGACGTAGTCGCCTGGCTGGAGGCCACGCAGGCTGACGAACTCGCGAAGTTCATCAAGCCGGACATGGACTCCACGCAGCAGGTGAAGGCCCGCGACGGCATCCTGGACGCCCTCGCCATTGCTCTGAATCAGCCGGTGGACAATGGTGGCGGCACGCTCAACATTCTCCGCAAGGGGTTCCGTCGGATCGGGTCACGCTTCTTGATGGCGCAGCCCAAGCCGACGGAGACGATGAACCCGAAGACGGTGGCGGACTACCAACAAAACCGTCTACGCGTCGTGCGGCAGGTGCACTACTCGGTCACGGATGCGAAGAAGTCCATCGACCTAGTGCTGTTCCTCAACGGCCTTCCCGTGGCGACGATCGAGTTGAAGACCGAGTTCACCCAGTCGGTCACCCGGGGACAGGTGCAGTACAAGAACGATCGCAATCCCGGAACGGATGGCAAGGAATTGCTGCTGGCGTGGGGAAAGCGGACACTGGTCCACTTCGTCGTTACCGACAACGAGGTCTCGATGACCACGAAGTTGGATGGCCAGAAGACGACCTTCCTACCGTTCAACAAGGGCGATGGCAGTGGCAAGGGCAACTCCTTGAACCCGAAGGGTGCGCGCACTGAATACTTCTGGGGCGACATTCTCGACAAGGACATGTTCCTGACGATATTGACGAAGTACCTAGTCACACGGCGCGAGGAGAAGCCGAGCCCGATCACCGGTCAGCAGGAGACCTCGACGTCGCTGCGGTTTCCCCGCTTCCACCAACTCTCCGCCGTCGAGAAGATTGTCGGCCACGTCAAGGACCACGGCGTCGGGGATCGTTACCTGATCGAGCACTCCGCAGGCTCAGGTAAGACCGACACCATTGTGTGGACCTCGTTCCGGCTCGCGGCCCTGCATGACGCTGACAACAAGAAGGTCTTCGACTCTGTGATCGTCGTGACCGACCGCAACGTCCTCGACAAGCAGATGACCGATGCTATGCGGCAGTTGGACCCGCGCGGTGCTCAGGTCGTCTCCATCGACGGCGCGGGCTCGTCCAAGTCCAAGGATCTGGCAGACGCTCTGGCCATGCGTACCCCCATCATTGTGGTGACAATCCAGACCGCTCCGTTTGCCCTCCAGTATCTGCGCCAGCAGTCCGACGCCAAGGGAGGACGGTACGCAGTCATCGCGGACGAGGCCCACTCGTCCCAGACTGGGATGGCGGCGTCGAAGTTGAAGGCCGTCCTGAGCCCAGACGAGCAGGAGGCGCTGGCCGATGGAGGCGAGGTCGACACCGAGTCCGTCCTCGCGGCAGAACTGGGCCAGCGTGCTGAAACCCCGAACGTCACGTATCTGGCGTTTACGGCGACGCCGAAGTCGAAGACGCTCGAGCTGTTCGGCACTCCCAATCCCGAGGTGCTGGACGACGAAGGGAATCCCAAGCCCGAGCCGTTCCATCGCTACACGATGCGGCAGGCAATCGAGGAGGGGTTCATCCTTGACGTGCTTCAGAACTTCACCGAGTACAAGGTCGCGTACGAACTCGCACTAAAGACCAAAGACGACGACATCAAGTCGGTCGATAAGGAGGCTGCCCGCAAGGCGGCGGTGAAATGGGTTCAGCTTCACGAGCACAACATCAGCCAAAAGGTTGCGCTGATTGTGGAGCACTTCCGCGACAACGTGTCCCACATGCTTGGCGGTGCCGCCAAGGCGATGATCGTTACCTCCTCGCGCAAGGCGGCCCTGCGCTACTACAACGCCGTCGAGCGCTACATCAACAAGCGCGGATACACCGATGTGCATGCTCTGGTCGCATTCTCGGGCAAGGTCACGGTCAGCAATGATGACCACGACATCGCACCGGACGATCTGCTGGGTATCGGTGAGTACACCGAGGCGAATGTCAACACCGGCACCAAGGGCAAGTCGCTCGCGGACGCCTTCCACGGGCCGAACTACCAAGTGATGATCGTGGCCAACAAATTCCAGGTCGGCTTCGACCAGCCGCTGCTATGTGCCATGTACGTCGACAAGCGACTCGACGGAGTGATGGCCGTGCAGACCCTCTCCCGACTCAACCGGACTTGGGCGGGCAAGGACCAGGTGTACGTGCTGGACTTCGTGAACGCCGGTGAGGACATCTTGGACGCATTCCGCCCGTACTACGAGGGCGCGGAGCTGACGGAGTCCACCGACCCTGATCTGGTCAACCGGATCGCAGCCAAGTTAGATGCCGTGGGGTTGAATCGTGTCTACACCGAGGAGGAGATGGCAGAGGCCAGCGACGCCGTGACCAAGGGCCTGCACAACCTGCTCGCTGCTGCCATCGATCCGGGGGCCAAGCGGTTTACGGCCGCCCTCGACAGCGCACGAGGGGATAAGGGCGATGAGGAAGTCCAGCTGCTGGAAGGTTTCCGCTCCGACTTGTCGAACTACGTCAAGGCGTACGACTTCCTGTCCCAGATCGTCCCTTACGGGGTGGAGATGGAGCAGCGGGCCATCTACTACCGCCTTCTGGCGAAGCGTCTGCGCGACGAGCAGTCTGGGGTGAAGGTACGCGTGACCGACCTCGCCTTATCGCGCTTCAAGCTCACCGACACGGGCAGTCAGGCTCTCGACCTGGCTAAGGGTCAGGTGACTCCGTTGACTCCGCTGGCCGAGATGGGCACTGCTCAGGCTCGCGAGCGTGACCAGGCTGGGTGGGATGAGATCATCGACGCCATAAACAGCCTGTTCGCGGACAGCGGTCTCACGCCCGATGATGCGGTGCAGCAACTGGAACTGACGCTGCGCAAGACGAAGGAGAACGCAAATCTGGTTGCTAAGGCTAAGGCCAACTCCGACCAGGATTTCAACTCCGATCCTGGTGTCGTTGAGGCGTTCCTCTCGACGGTGATCGACATGGCGCAGAGTAGCGCTGACTTCACCACTGCGTTGCTGAAGGACCAGAATCACCAATCGCTGTCAGGGCTGCTTGAGATGCTGGGATATAGGAAGTACCTCGTCTCCGTCGACTACTCATTCCCCGGCGATGCCGAAACTGTGGAGGTCAACGCCGAGAAAGGGCTTGTTCCGTGACCGATCAGTCGGCGACGGATACCGACGGAAGTGACCAATGTTGGTTGGTCAAGCTCACAGCAGCCGACCGGATGGTGGCTAGTTGTACTGACCGGAGACCTTGATCGAGCTGTCAGCGGCACGAGCGGGCGAGCTTAGCCGCCCTCGAAGCGGCCTGTACGCGCCTGTGTGTGAAGCGCCTCGCCGGGGATGGGGCAGGTTGGTGCCATGGATGTTGATCCGGACCTCCACTTCGAGCTGAGTACGAACGAATCAGAGAGGTGACCCGCTTTGCCCTTGCCTCCGCTGAGGAAGCGTTGAGCAGATCGAGCAGCCCGCAGATCCCCGGATTTCCGCGGCACTTGAGGCGGCCCAGCGCTTCACTCTCGGTGAACCGCGGTCCAAGCTGCAACGAGTGGCGGCCCTCGATGCTCATCGAGCGGCGAAAGACGCCGGCAACCCGGTGAACGCCCACACTGCCTCAGCGGCCGGTGACGCCGCGGCGTCGGCCTACCTTCATCCCTTCGCCAAGGGCGACCAAGTGGCACACAAATTGCGAAGCGCAGCGCAGCACACGCTGCGCTGGCCGCGGAAGCGGTTCTCGGCGACCCATCGGCCGTCAACGACGCCCTCGAGCGAGCGCGGCCCCGCGCGACTCGGGACTGCCGCACGAACAGGTGACAGTTGGGGTGTCAGGCCGCGAGGCTCACGGCCGGGTTCATGATGGTCTCGTATTCGATGGGGGTCAATCGGCCCAGACGGGCTTGACGCCGGCGGCGGTGGTAGGTCCGTTCGATCCAGGTGATGATCGCGATCCGCAGCTCCTCTCGGGTTCGCCACCGTTTGCGGTCCAGGACGTTCTTCTGGAGCAGCGAGAAGAACGATTCCATCGCGGCGTTATCACCGGCAGCACCGACTTGGCCCATGGATCCGATGAGGTGGTGACGGTTCAGGGCGTGCACGAATTTCCGTGACCTGAACTGCGATCCTCTATCCGAATGCACGATGCAGCCGGCTGCGTCACGGCGCCTGGATATCGCGTTGTCCAGGGCCTTCACCGCGAGGCGAGCCTTCATCCGGTCGCTGATCGAGTAGCCCACGATCCGGCCGGAGAACACATCTTTGATGGCGCAGAGATAGAGCTTGCCCTCGTCGGTCCAGTGCTCGGTGATGTCGGTCAGCCACAGTTCGTTGACGTCATCGGCGGAGAAGTCCCGCTTCACGAGGTCGTCATGGACCGGCGGACCGGGGCGCTTTCCGTTCTTGCCGCGCTTCTTACCGAACACCGACCACCACTGGTTGTCCCGGCAGATCCTCCACGCCGTCCGCTCACACATCACCTCACCGGCCTCGGCGGCTTCGCTGACGAGGAACCGGTAGCCGTACTCGGGGTCGTCGAGGTGGGCGTCCAGCAGAGCGTTGGCTCGATAGGCCTCGGTCAGCTCGGCTGTGGTGACCTGCTGGCGCCGCCAGCGATAGTAGGGCTGACGGGAGAGCTTCAAGACCCGCAGGGACACCGCGACGGGGATGCCGTCAGCGGCGAGCTCGCTCACGAGCGGGTAGAGCTTTTTCCCGGCAGGTTCGCCTGGGACAGGTAGGCGGCAGCACGGCGCAGGACCTCGTTCTCCTGCTCGAGCAACCGGATCCGCTTGCGGGCATCGCGCAGCTCGGTGGAATCCTCCCGGCTCTTGCCGGGGCGGTTGCCGTCGTCGATGTCGGCTTGGCGGATCCATTGGGACTGCCGGGCGAATAGGTGACATCTGATCTGGCTTGCCCACTGGGCGGCTTGGAAGGATGTGCACCATGCCCGCTCCCTACCCCCAGGAGTTCAGCGATGATGCCGGACTGGAGCAGACCATTCCAGAACATGCCCAAGGGGAGGTTCTTGAGTGCGGCGCCCTTGTCTCGTCCGATGATGCCGTCGCCGATACCGGGCGTCCGCCGGAGCGTTTCGGCCAGTTCACGCTCGTGGGCGTCGGCGCGCCGAGCGAGGCGGTTCCCGCCTGGAGTACGAACCGAGGGATCGCTTCCATGAGTCACGGCGACGCGGCTGGGTGGAAGTAGCAGCCTGAATCGCAGCAGCCGGGCGAACCAGCTTCGCCCGGCTCCTGCGCGGGGCCTAAAGCCTGGACGTATGTGCGCCTTCATGCTTAACGCCCACTGACAGGATGAACCCATGCCCCACCTCATCGATCGCAGCGGCCACGCGTACCCCCTCGACCACACCCGCTGGCGCGGTGACGACGGTTCGCCCCTGATGTTCGACGACCTCCCCGGCATCACCCGCGACGAGGTTGACCTGCGGACGCGTTCGGTCTGGCGCTACCGCGCCGCCCTCCCGGACGCGTTCAACCGCGAGGTCTCCCTCGGGGAAGGACTCACCCCGCTAGTCCCCACCCGCGTCGACGGCGACGAGTTGCTGTTCAAGCTCGACTACTGCAATCCGACCGGCTCGTTCAAGGACCGCGGCGTCTCGACCATGATCACCGCGCTCGCCTCCGCAGGCCAGGCCGAAGCCCTCGAGGACTCCTCTGGCAACGGCGGTTCGTCGTTCGCCGCCTATGCGGCCGCGGCCGGCATCGATGCCCGCGTCCTCGTTCCCCAGGGGACCTCGCCCGCCAAGATCGGGCAGACCCGCGCCCACGGTGCGGAGATCCAGATCGTGCCGGGTACGCGGGACGACTGCTCCGCCGAGGCGCTGCGCCAGGCGGAGAGCCGCGCGTACGCCTCCCACAACTGGCATCCCATGTTCCTGCAGGGCGTGAAGACGCAGGCCTATGAGATCTGGGAGGACCTCGACTTCACCGCGCCGGACACCGTCGTGCTCGTCGCCGGGTCCGGCAGCCAGGTCATCGCGCACGACCTTGCCTGGCACGAGTTGCAGCGATCCGGCGCGATCCCGCAGATCCCGCGGCTGGTGATGGTGCAGCCCGAGAACTGCTGTCCGCTGGTGCGGGCGTTCGAAGTTGGTGCTGATGATGTGAACTCCTCAACTGGCTCGGAGGGCGGATGGAAGCCGACCATGGCCGAGGGGACCGCCATCGGGCGCCCCGTCCGCGACCGCGAGGTCCTCGCGGCGCTGCGGCGCTGCGACGGACTGGCGGTGGCGTGCGCGGAGGACGAGATCGCCGCGGCCACGCGTACGCTCGCGTCCCGCGGGCTGTATGCGGAACCGACGAGCGCGAACGCGTACGCGGGCTATCGGCGACTGCGGGAGTCGGGGGCGCTGGACGGGTCGGGCACCACGATCGTCGTGCTCACCGGATCGGGGCACAAGTCGGCGGCGCGGATGGCGGAGGTATTCGGGGAGGACTGAGCATTGTCTCGCGCAGTGATGGCGCGCGGAGAACTGGGCGTGCTGATCGTCCCTGCGGAGGGTGAGATCAGCGTCAACAGGTGGGCACAACAGCTGGTCGTCGATGCAGACCGAGGCGACAGTCGCAGCGTGCGAGGCGAGAGGTCTCACTGCAATTCGGGAGCTCGATCCACCACTAGGACCGACCGCAGCGGAATGAGCTGTCGCCACTTCGCAGGCAGCGCCGTGTAATGCTGCAGCACCAACTGGGTGATGTCGGCCCCTCCGAACAGTCGTAGGTTTTGGCGCTCGCGCTCCAGGTCGACGGCTTCCTTGCTGTAGGTGCCCAAAGTGACGAAGAGTCCGACTTCGCTGGTGGAGAGCGTGCCGATGAGTTGTTGAACATCGGGGCGCCCGCGTACCGACGTGGTGTGTTTGCACTGAACTTTGATCAGCGGCGGCTCGAGGCCCAACGGGTCCTTGTGTGCGAGTACGTCCACGCCTCCGTCGGCTGTGTATGGAGTGACTCGGGCTTGGTACCCCATTGTCCGAAGGAGATCGGCGGTGAACTGCTCGAACTGTTCGTGGGTGAGTTCATGACGAAGGACCTTCACGATGAAGTCCTGCGTGTGCTGGGCGATCCGATCGGCGTTGGGCTCTTCAGCCGCGTCCGCAGTATCCAGATCGTCCGCGGACACCGCGATGGACGCCTGGGGCGCGTCCTCGAAGGACTCCTCGGATTCCTCCGACATGAACTTCTCGAACACCGCAGCATGCTTGCTGACTTGGAACAGAGTCAGCGCCGAACCGATCTCATACAGAGCCGCCTGAGGGAACAGCCCACGAGCGACACCCGTCCTGAGCCAGCGGACGCGTCGCCGATGCTGGTGGCGAGGGACCTCGGGATGAAACTCATAGGGTCCATCGACGACGCCGAAGTTCAGAGTGCTGTCCGCCTTGTATGGGGCGACGACCAGGTCGCCAGGCGTCATCTCGAAGGCGAAGCGGTACAGGATCCCAGCCCACACAGGGAAAGCGCCAGGTTTACTGGCTGGATAGGTGCGCTCCAGTGCCGTACGGATGGCGGCACGCTCCGGGCCGATCTCACGGAGATCTCCGATCTCCCACCCGATAGACACGAAGCCCTTCTCGACAAGTTCCGCCCCAAGGGCGTCGTTGTGAATCCCCCACATGCGCGTCATGCTGACCTCCGATCAGTTCGGGTGCATCCTTGCACGCAGTGAGGCGTTGACTGCGGCCCGGTCGCTAGGGTCTGGCCATGCGGAACCAACCCCCTCCCGAATCCTGCGGGTTCACTGCGCCAGACGTTCGGACTTGGTCGCTCGCCGACCTCGTCAGCGTGCGCCGGACGATCGACGCCGAACTGGCGCGGCGTGGCTACGTCCGTACGGCGGGATCTCTTGAAGGCGAGTTGATGGAACGCGTTGTTGCGGATGCGTACGGGGGAGAGCTGGCCGCGCCGGGCACAAAGTCCGTCGACGTGTTGCTGGCCGATGGGCGGGGCATCCAGGTCAAAACCAGGTCGTTGCCGCAGGGCGACCTGCGATTCTGGGCGTTCAGCGATCTCGAGTTTGATCTCGCCGTCGTCATCAACATGAGCAGGGAGAACGGGGAGATCGCGTGGGCTCGAGAGTTGACCGCGGATGAGGTGTCGGCGATCGCTCACGCACGGACGGGAGGCGACTATCGCCTTCGAATGGGGGTCGCGCGGGACCGAGGGCTCGATGTGACTGCCAGGCTGAGCCGATCGTTTCACCGACTTGCTTGAACTCGCGGCGAAGGCCATAGGATGCACTCGTTGTCAGCGCCCCAGCCGGAATCCCTTCGGGAGGGTGAAGGAGCGCGCTGTCCGATGTCGCGTTCGAGCCAGCGGGCGATCGGCTCCGGATCCCCGCACGAGGGCGGAAGGGTGTGTGATGGATACATGCAGACCGTCCCGCTGTACAACGGCGTCGAGATGCCGATCCTAGGCTTCGGCGTCCATCAGATCGAGCCAGCTCAGCGGCCGCCGAGTGGGCTGAGAACGGCCCGGAGATGAGCGTCCCACCCCGCGCCGTCACGCGACGCACGCTGCTGGGTGGGGTGGGCGCCGTCGCCGCGGCGGGCCTCGCCGCCTGCACGTCACCATCGCTGACCGGCGGACCCGCCGCGACCCCGAATCGCGGCGGCGCCAACCGCGTCCTGCTCGCCTTTTTCTCGCGTCCGGGCGAGAACTATTGGAACGGGGGCCGGCGTACGCTGGAGGTCGGCAACACGCAGGTGCTCGCGGAACTGATCGGGGAACGGATCGCCTGCGACGTGTACCGCATCGAGGCGGCGGAACCATATCCGGAACGGTACGACCCGACGGTGCGCCGCAACCTCGAGGAGCAGGAGAGCGACGCCCGGCCGACGATGGCGAAGGCCGCTCCTGACATGAGGGGGTACGAAACAGTCCTGCTCGGGAGCCCGATCTGGAACGTGCAGCCGCCGATGATCATGGCCACGTTCGTCGAGGCCATCGAAGCAGCCGGCAAGGACCTCGTGCCGTTCGTCACGTACGCCGTCAGCGGCCCGGGCCAGACCGAGGCCTTCTATGGCGGCCTCGACACGGGCGCTCTGGTCCGGTCATGCCTCGCGATCCGCGGCGAAGAGGTACGCGAACCCGGCCCCGGCCCCGGCGCCGATGTCGACCGGTGGCTGCTGGCCGCTGGGTTGGTCTGATCGGCGTACACGTCTCCCCCCCATCGCGATTCGCAATATCTCCATCGCCCGGCGTAATATTGACATTACGCCCTCATCGTCGACCGCGTGCCCCTTCCGCCCGTCTTCGAGGCGCCCCCGTGCGCCCCCACGCCCAGGAGAATCCCCGTGAATCGTCGCCACGTCCTCGTCGCCGGTCTTGCTGCCGCCGCCCTCGCGGTCACCGGCTGCAACGCCAACCCGCGTACGCCGGCCGGTGGGGGTGCGACCGCGTCCGCCGATGGCGCGACCACCGTGGCGCCCGCCCGCGGTGGCACGCTGAAGGTCCTCTCGGCGAGCAAGGAGATCCACTTCGACCCGGCCATGAGCCAGAACCTCGGCACGTCCGGCATCCACTACATCGTGCGCGGCCTGACGAGCTGGAAGACCGATCCCAAGGCCATGACCCAACTCGCGCCCGACCTGGCCACCGACACCGGCACCACCACCGACGGCGGCCGCACCTGGAAGTTCACGCTCAAGGACAACCTGAAATATGCCGACGGCACCCCGATCGTCGCGGCCGACATCAAGTTCGGCGTCGAGCGCTCCTTCGACGAGCAGCTGCAGGGCGGCCTCGGTTATCACAAGCAGCTCCTGGTCGGCGGTCCGGCCTACCAGGGTCCGGCGCAGGGTCGCCACCTCGACTCGATCGAGGTCCCCGACGACAAGACGATCGTCTTCCGCCTCGACCGCCCGTTCGCTGACTGGCCGTGGGTCGTGTCGATGCCGGCGTTCGCGCCCGTCCCGGCGACGAAGGGGATGGGCATCCCCGCGTACGACCACACCCCGCCCGCGTCCGGCCCCTATCAGGTGCAGGACTATCAGGTCGGCTCCCGCATCACGCTGACCCGCAACCCGAACTGGGACGCCGCGACCGACCCGGTGCGCCCGGCCCATCCCGACCGGATCGTCTATGAGATGGGCCTGAACGCGGAGACCGCCGGCCAGCGCATGGCCGCCGACCAGGGCGACGACAAGAACGCGACCGGCCCCACGGTCAGCGCGGCCCTCATCACCCGCATCAACGCCGATCCCGCGCTCAAGCAGCGCGTCTATGTGTCCCCGTCGGGCCAGGCGAGCTTCCTCGTCATGAACACCACGCGCCCGGGCCTCAACGACGTCGCGGTGCGCCAGGCGATCAACTTCGCGATCAACAAGCAGCAGATCCAGACCATCGCGGGCGGCCCCGTCTACGGCGGCGACATCGCCACGACGATGCTGCCGCCGGGCGTGCAGGGCTATCAGAAGTTCGACCTGTACGCGGCGCCCCCCACCGGCGACGCGGCCAGGGCGAAGGAGCTGCTCGCCGGCAAGACCGTCCCGCGCCTCACGCTGGTCATCGACTCGACCAAGCCCGAACAGGGTACGCAGGCCGCGTCGGTCGCCAACGACCTCAAGGCCGTCGGCATCGAGGTCCAGATCGTCCAGCAGGACACCGACAAGAGCACCGCCACCCTCACCAAGACCGGCGACTTCGACCTCGGCTTCTCCGGCTGGCAGGCCGACTTCCCGTCGGCGTACGCGGCCCTCCAGCCGCTGCTCGCCAGCTCGGAGATCGGTGGGGGCGGCTACAACATCAGCCGGCTCAGCGACCCCGCGATCGACCGCGCCATCAGCGAGGCGGCCGCCGAGCTCGACCCGGCGAAGTCGGCCGAGAAGTGGGGCGCGATCGACCGGATGGCGATGGAGAAGGCGCCCGTCGTTCCCCTGATGTACAAGAAGAACGCGTTCATCTACGGCTCCAACGTCGGCGGCTCCTACATCCCGGTCTATCCGAGCTACACCAACGCCCTCGTGCAGGGGCTCAAGAAGCCGTGACCTCCGACACCGCCGGCGTGGCGGCTCCCGCGCGTACGCCCAGCACCGTCTGGACGCGGCTGCGTCGCAGCCGGCAGGCGATGGCGGGCGCTGCGTGCCTGGCGGCGGTGCTCGCGGTGGGGCTGCTGGCCCCGGTCGTGAGCGCCGTCACCGGGCAGGACCCCAACACCTTCGACGCCACCGCGATCGATGCGGCCGCAGGCGGCGTGCCCATCGGCCCGTTCGGCGGCGTCTCCGCGCGCCACTGGCTGGGGGTCGAGCCCATGACGGGACGCGACCTGCTGGCGCTCATCGCCTACGGGATCCGCACGTCGGTCGGCATCGCCCTCGGCGCCACCGCCCTCGCCGTCACGCTCGGCGTGGTGATCGGCCTGCTTTCGGGCTATCTCGGGGGCGTCGTCGAGGGCGTGCTCGGCCGGTTCGTCGACTTCATGTTCGGCTTCCCGAGCCTGCTGTTCCTCATCGCGATCCAGCTCATCGTGCCGCCGGACTTCTCCAAGCCGCTGCTCATCGTCCTCGCCCTCGCGCTGTTCGGGTGGGCCTCGACCGCGCGCCTGGTCGCAGGGCAGACCAAGGTGGTCGTGGCGCGCGACTATGTGCTGGCCGCCCGCGCGACCGGCGCGAGCCACGCCCAGGTGCTGTTCGGCGAGGTGTTGCCGAACCTCGTCGGGACCGTGATCGTCGTGACCGCGCTGACCTTCCCGCAGTTCGTCGCGACCGGCGCCGGCCTGAACTTCCTCGGCATCGGCGTGGGCCCCCAGACCCCCGAGCTCGGCCGCCTGATCGGCGGCTCGATCACGTGGACCTACACCGGCGCCGACGTCTGGTATCTGCTGTTCCCCGGCTCGGCGCTCCTGCTCCTGGTGCTCGGCGCGATGCTGCTCGGCGACGCGCTCCGCGACGCCTTCGACGTGCGCACCGAGGAGACCCCGTGATCCTCTACACGCTGCGGCGCCTCGTCGCGTCGGTCCTGGTGTTGCTGTTCATCTCGCTCGCGGTCTATCTGCTGTTCTTCTCGTCGGCGACCGACCCGGCGCAGGTGATGTGCGGGCGCCCCTGCTATCCCGACCGGCTGGCGCAGATCCAGGCGTTCATGCAGACCGACCGCTCCGCGATCGAGCAGTGGTTCGCGTTCCTGCAGGGCCTGTTCGTCGGCCGCACCTACGGCAGCGGGCCTGAGGCCGTCACCTGCGCCGCCCCCTGCGTCGGGTTCTCGTTCGAGCTGCGCCAGCCGGTGACCGCGCTGATCCTCGAGCGGCTGCCCGTCACCGCGTCCATCGCGCTCGGGGCGATCGTCGTCGCCGTCGCGCTCGGCATGAGCGGCGGCGTCCTCGCCGCCCTGCGCCGCAACAAGCTGTTCGACCAGGTCGCCCGCGGGATCTCGCTGTTCCTGCTGGCCACCCCGACCTACCTGCTGGGCCTGCTTGCCCTGCTGGTGTTCGGTTTCGCCCTCAACATGGTGCCGATCAGCGGCTATGTGCCGTTCGCCGAGAGCCCGGTCGACTGGGCCTGGCACCTCGTCGCGCCGTGGTTCGTCCTCGGCGCGCTGTTCGCGGCCAGCTATCTGCGGTTCGCGCGCAGCCAGATGCTCGACGAGTTGGGCGCAGACCACCTGCGCGCCCTGCGCGCGACGGGCGCGCCCCGGCGTACGGTCCTGAGGAGTGCGCGCCGCGGGGTCTGGGTGCCGATCGTGACCATGGTCGGGCTCGACATCGCCGGCCTGCTCGGCGGCGCGGTGTTCACCGAGCGCGTGTTCGGCATCCACGGGCTCGGCGAGCTGCTCATCGACGCCGTCACCCGGCGCGACCTCGGCCTGGTCGTCGGCACGGCCCTGTTCGGCGCCGCCCTGGTGATCGTCGCCAACCTCGTCGTGGACATCGTCCACGGCCTCATCGACCCGAGGATCCGACGTGCCTGAGCCGAGCCCAGCCCTGCGCGTACGCGACCTCCGCGTCACCTATGGCTCCACCGTCGCGGTCGAGGGTGCCTCGTTCGCCGTACGCCCGGGCGAGGTCCTCGGGGTCGTCGGCGAGTCGGGGTCGGGCAAGTCGACGATCGGCCTCGCCGCGCTCGGCCTGCTGCCGCCGACGGCGACGGTCACCGGCGAGGTGTTCGTCGGCGACCACGAGATGATCGCGCTGCCGGAACGCGCGCGGGAAGGCGTACGCGGCGGCGAGGTCGCCATGGTCTTCCAGGACGCCCTCGCGGCGCTCAACCCCTATCGCACCGTGGGGCAGCAGATCGGGGACGCGTACCGGCTGCGGCACGACGTGTCGGCCGGGGAGGCGCGGGCGCGGGCGGTCGAGATGCTCACCCGCGTCGGCATGAGCGACCCGGCGCGGCAGGTCGACCGCTATCCCCACGAGTTCTCCGGCGGCATGCGCCAGCGGGCGATGATCGCGATGGCGGTCGTCAACGAACCGCGCGTACTCATCGCCGACGAGCCCACGACCGCGCTCGACGTGACGGTCCAGGCGCAGGTGCTCGCCCTGCTGCGCGAGCTCGTGGACGGGCTCGGCATGGCGATGGTGCTCGTCACCCACGACCTCGGCGTGGTCGCCCAGACCGCCGACACGGTGGCCGTGATGCGGCACGGCGAGATCGTCGAGCAGGGGCCGGTCGCCGACATCTTCGCGCGTCCGCAGCATCCCTACACCGTCGCTCTGCACGCCGCGACGCCGCGGATCGACCAGCCCGGCTCCTCGACCGGGCGGGATCCCGACGGCGACGTCGTGCTGCGGCTCGAGGCCGTCTCCAAGACGTTCCGCGCCCGCCGGTCGGTGTTCTCGAAGCCGGTCGAGACGCGGGCCGCCGACGACGTCACGCTCGAGGTGCGGCGCGGCGAGACGGTCGCGCTGGTGGGGGAGTCGGGGTCGGGCAAGTCGACCGTGTCCCGCATCGCCCTGCGGCTGCTCGACGCAGACTCCGGGCGCATCCTGTTCCGCGGCGAGGACATCACGGGATGGTCGCAGGGCCGCGTACGCCCGCTTCGGCGGGAGATGGCCATGGTCTTCCAGGACCCGTATTCGTCGCTGAACCCGCGCCACCGCGTCGGCACGATCCTCGCGCGGGCGCGCCGCGTCCACGGGTTGCCGGCCGACCGCGACCACATCGCGGACCTGCTGCGGCAGGTGAGTCTCGATCCGGCGTACGCGGACCGCTATCCCCACCAGTTGTCCGGCGGCCAGCGGCAGCGCGTGGGCATCGCCCGCGCGCTCGCGAGCGGGCCCTCGCTGCTGATCGCCGACGAGCCGGTGTCGGCGCTGGATGTGTCGGTGCGCGGGCAGATCATGGATCTGCTCGCGCGGCTGCGCGACGAGCACGACCTGGCGCTGCTGCTGGTCTCGCACGACCTCGCGGTGACGCGGTCGGTCGCCGACCGGATCGCGGTCATGCAGCAGGGGCGGATCGTCGAGCAGGGGCCGGTCGAGCAGGTGTACGCGGACCCGCAGCATGCGTATACGCGGCAGCTGCTGGCGGCTGTGCCGGTGCCGGACCCGGCGACGCGTGGGGGGCGGGATTGACGTTGTGTCGCTGTTGCGCAGAGGCGACGATGAACGCATGACCCTCGATCGCATGACGCGCTATCCCGACCGGAGCTCGACCGATCGCGATGACCTGAATCGGCTGCTGGACGAACAGTTCGTGGGGACGCTGTCGAGCGTGGTGGACGGGATGCCGTGGTCGCTGCCGCTGTTGTTCGTGCGTGACGGCGATCGGATTCTCTTGCACGGCTCGACGGGCGCGGGGTTGCTGCGCCACGTCGCGGACGGGGCTCCGGTGACGTTCACGGTCACGAGCGTCGACGGGATCGTCATCGCCCACAGTGCGTTCGACTCGTCGGCGAACTATCGGTCGGCGGTGCTGCGGGGTGTCGCCGAACCTGTCGTGGGTGCCGCGGCCACCGCCGCGATGGAGCATCTCACCGATGCCTTGATCCCGGGGCGTACGCGGGAGGTGCGCGCGTCCACGCGGCGGGAGCTGGCGGCGACCCTGGTGCTGGCGCTGCCGATCGACGCGTACGTCTACAAGTCTCGCGACGGCCTGGCCGGCGACCCGGACGAGGCGACCGATGCCTGGTATGGCGTCGTGCCCCTGCGTACGGTCGCCGGCGAGCCGCGGCGCGACCCGTCGTGTGCGGCGGAGGTGCCGCCGTCGGTGGAGGCGCTGGTACGCCGGTTCGGTTGAGTCAGCGGCCGAAGGCGAAGGGCTCAGCGATCCGTGCTCGCGGGGGCCGCGGGCACCGGACGGCCCGGAAGCCGGGCTCGCGTGTCGAACTTCGTGCTCGCGAGCTGGCGTTCGGCGACCGTGACCAGATCGAGCACATCGGTGGCCGCGTACGCGCGGATCCCGCGCCCCGCGGATCGAGAGTCGAGGATCCCTGCCTCCTGCAGTTCAATCAATGCGCGGCCGGCAGCGACTGCGGACACTCCGTGGATACGGCGCACGGTCGTCGCTGTCAGAACGGGCGTGCTGGGGAGGTCAGCGAGGATGAGTGCGGTGGCGGAGTCGCTGCGCATGCCGCGTTGGCGGCCCTGGGCCTCGCGATGACGCTCCACGCGGTCGATCCACTCCAGGCGCAGGTCGGCGATCGCCGTCCGGAGCCGGTCGGCCTGATCTGCGGCGAGGCCCGTGGCGCGGATGAACTCAGTGACCCACGTGGCGACACGCTGGTCGTGGTCATCCGTGTCATCTGTGTGTCGAAAGGCCGTGAGCCCGCTGATGTACGCCTCGCTGAACGTCGCGAGCACGAGACTGATCGGCAGCACTGCGCTTGGAGTGAGACCGCGACGCACCAGAACCGTGTGGATGAGGGCGCGGCCAAGCCGGCCGTTGCCGTCGGTGAAAGGGTGGATGGTCTCGAACTGGGCATGCACCAGAGCTGCCTGGACGAGCGCCGAGTGGGTCGCGCCGTTGAGGTAGCCCACCAAGTCGTTCATGAGCGCGGGCACCTGGGTGGGTGCGGGCGGCACGAAGTCCGCGTCGAGCGGATGGTGATTGGATCCGCCGATCCAATTCTGCTCGGTTCGGAGGCCGTGGTGCCGGGGCTCGTCAGCGAGCAGCGCGCTATGGAGGCCCGTGACCGCCTCCACAGTGACGTGCTCCATCTGCGCCAGAGTCTGCGACGCCTCGCGGACGAGTGTCATGTTTCTCGCCACCAACTCAGCCTGCGCAGAGATGCCGCCGAGGATCTCGGTCTGGGCCAACTCGGCCATCGCGGCCTGACGCGCGGCTGGGGCGATGCCCTCGATCTTGGACGATGCGATGGCTTCCGAGCGCACCAGAAACCGTGACAGAGCGGCGAGATCTCCGCCCTCCGGCCCGAGTGTCAGCCGCCGGACCCGGCGCTCCACCTGGGCCAGTTCGGCATCGAGGGCAGGAGGGAACGCGAAAGTGCGCCCCTGAATGGGTCCAGGGAGATACCAACGGAATGTGCCGGAGCGTCGCCTGTCTGCGCTGGTGCCGAACCCGACCACCTGCGACTGCCACCGTGCTGCATGCCAAGTCCCCATGGTGCTCCTAAGTGGTTGCCGTTGAGCCAGTAATTAACTTTAAGTCATCAAAGTTCAATCGTCAGCCGCCGGTTGATGTGAGCTGGCGTTTGGGATGGCTTCCGTCTCGGATTCGCGGTAATGATGGAACACCTCCCCGTACCCGTTGGGTGGGGGCTGGCAGGCGGTCTTGTTGGGATGACCCGGATTGGGTTCGTTGATTCGGGGTGAGTTGATTCTCGTGTTCCCCGCGAAGCGGGGGTATCCCGACAGGACCACCATAGCAGTCGAAGGATTGAGTTCGTTGATCTGTGGTATCGGCCCTTGTCTCCGGGGGGCAATGGCCTTACCCTCGGTTCAAGGAGGTCCTCCATGACCGATGCATCCAGTCTTCCCGACGGGTCCGACAAAAGTGCGGAAACCGAGATCAGCGCTCCCGCGCGTGCAGTCTGGGCCAAGTCCGGCGCTCGCGCTCAGGAATGGCTCCCGCTCGTTCAGCACGTTCTCGACTCAGAGGCCATGGCTGAGCGCCTCTATGACACCTGGCTCGCTCCCGGCATCAAGGAGCGTTGGGGTGCCGCTTTCCCCGGTGGGCGGGATGATGCCCGGGCGACCTTCGTCTTTCTCGCCTCAAGTCATGACGTCGGCAAAGGATCCCCGGTCTTTGCCGCCCAAGTGGAGACCCTCGCCGAGCGAGCCCGCGGCGTCGGCCTCGAATGCCCACCGATGGACTCGCTCCGCGACGACCGGGTCCACCTGCCGCACGGGACGGTCAGCTTCCTTGCGCTCCGGGAGTGGCTCCTGAAGCAGGGTGTCGATCGACCTCTCGCGGAGCAGCTCGCCGGAGTGGTCGGCGCCCATCACGGTAAGCCCGTGGGGAAGCCTCACAAGACTGCGGCTGCCGGACGCGACTTCGCCACCGGAGGCGCTGCATGGGCGAGTGTACGCACCGAACTGCTCGAGTGGATCGATCGACGGCAGGGGTTCAGCGCGAGAATCGCAGGGTGGGGCTCGTTGAGGATCCCTTTGCCTGTTCAGATCGGCATGTGCGGTCTCGTCATCATGGCCGACTGGCTAGCCAGCAACCAGGACTATTTCGGCCTCATCCGCGCAGACGCTGATCTCTCGCCGGCAATCCCGCCCGTCGAGGATCAGACGGCACGCTGGGACGATGGGTGGGCTGAAGTCGGCATGCCGGTCGCCTGGGCGCCGCCAGAGCCCGACCAAGACGCGTCCGCGCTCTACCGCGATCGCTTCGGCTGGGACGACCGCGAACCCCGCCCGTTGCAGAGGGCGATCGTCGACATCGTCCGCAACCATGAGCCGTCGCTGCTCATCGTGGAGTCGGGCATGGGCTCGGGAAAGACCGAGGCCGCCTTCGCTGCGGCGGAGATCCTCGCAGCACGGTGGGGCGCCCATGGGATCTTCGTTGCGCTCCCCACTCAGGCGACGACCGACGCGATGTTCACTCGAATGCTCAAGTGGCTGGAGCGGCTGCCCGAGCCGCCGGCGGACGTGCCCGCATCGGCCCTCGTACTCGCCCACGGAAAGGCGTCGCTCAACTCCGAGTACGCAGCCCAGACAACCGCGTTCGACGAGTTCCTGTGTTTCGACGGCGACCACTCCGGGATCGCAGGAGTCAACGAGGAGGGGGAATCCGCCGTCCAGCTCACCAATGCGGTGGCCCATCAATGGTTCCGGGGTAGGAAACGCCGGCTGCTGGCCAACTTCGGCATCGGCACGATCGATCAGGTGCTCATGGCCGCGCTGCAGCAGAAGCACCTCATGATGCGTCACCTCGCGCTGGCCGGAAAGGTGGTGGTGATCGACGAAGTCCATGCGTCCGACGACTTCATGAACGTCTATCTGGATTCAGTGCTCCACTGGCTCGGCCACTACGGCGTGCCCGTGATCCTGTTGTCCGCAACCCTCACGCAGGAACGCAAAAAGGCGATGCTGCACGCGTACGCACCACAGGCCATTCGTGCGGATGGGATCGGATATCCATTGCTGACATGGGTTTCCGGCGATCGCGCCGCGATCACTGCGCGACCGATCCCTGATCACAGCGAACCCCGGACGGTCACCTGGGATTGGATCGACGAGGACGACATCGCCATCGTCACCCATGTCACCGAGGACCTGAGTGAGGGCGGATGTGCGCTCGTGGTCCGCAACACAGTCAAAGACGCCCAACGCCTTGCTGAACTGTTCACCAGCACGGGCGATATCCCCGTTGTCGTGCTGGCCCACTCGCGTTTCCTGTCCGCAGACCGCGCGGCCAACGACGCCCGCCTGCTCGAATTGTTCGGACCGTCCTCGGGAGCGGGAAGCCGCCCCGACAGGGCAGTGGTCGTGGCTACGCAGGTCGTCGAGCAGTCATTGGACGTCGACTTCGACCTCCTCGTCACCGACCTTGCGCCCATGGACCTGCTGTTCCAGCGCATCGGTCGTCTCCACCGGCACGCGTGGCGCAGGCGTCCCGATCGCCTGTCACGAGCGCGTGTACGCATCATCGGGACGCCTGAGGAGGGGCTACGGCGTGGCAGCGCCGGGTCGCGGTTCGTGTATGGGGAACACGCATTGCTGCGCACAGCGCTCGTGCTTGAGGAGCAGGGTCACGAACTGACACTGTCGGGCGACATTGCTCCGCTGGTCGAGAGGGCGCTCGGCAGCGGCGACGTGAGCGTGCCGGAGCCGCTGCGCGCCGAGCTCGCGGCCGCCGAGGCCAAGGCTCGGGCGGAAAGCGAGCGCAGACGCGAGGACGCCAAGCAGAGCTGCCTGGGTCCGTGGAGGCCAGAGGGGGACTCGCGCAAGAATCTCGGCGACTGGCTCACGCTCACCACCGATCCCAGCGAGGCCCGCCTCAACGCCATGGTCCGCGATGCCAAGCCGTCGCTCGAGGTCATCGTCGTTCCTGTTCACCACGACGGGGCCAGCGCCATCGTCCCTCCGTGGATGTCCGACGGAGGTGTGCTCGATGTCTCCACGCAGCCCGATGATGCGACCGCGCGTCGCATCGCGAGCTGGACCGTGAAACTCCCGAGCGGGGTGACGCCGTCACCCAAACACCTCGACGACGCCCTGACCGAGCTTCGTGATCACCACGCCCGCGGCTGGGCCTGGCATCACCACCGACTCATCAAGGGCCAACCCATTCTTCCCATGCGACAACAGACCGAAGGGAGCACGATCTTGGAAGCCACACTCTTCGCAGACCGGACCCACCCAGTTCGACTGCGATACACGCCCGAGCAGGGGTTGGAGGAGTTGCGCGATGACATACAACCTGCTGGATGAACCTTGGATCCTGGTTCAGCGCGACGACGGCCCCGCCGAGGTGTCCCTGACGGGGGCATTCACCGAGCGCGACCGGGTTCGCACGATCACCGGCGAGGTGCCCACTCAAGGATTCGCCATCCTGCGGCTCCTGCTCGCCATCGTCCAGGACGCGTACGCGATCCACACCCATGACGCACTGCTGGACCTGCGTGACAGCGGTATCGACGAATCAAAACTCCTCGCCTATCTGGAAGGACATCGCGACCGTTTCGACCTGTTCCATCCCACCCAGCCGTTCATGCAGGTGGCCGACCTGCGCACGGCCAAGGGGGAGCATTCCCGGCTCGAGAAGATCATCGCCGACGTGCCGAACGGCAATCCGTTCTTCACCACGCGTGCCGGCTCTGGCCTGACTCAGATCTCCGCGGCGGAGGCCGCGCGTTGGCTTGTCCACACACAGGCCTTCGACCCGTCAGGCATCCGCTCGGGTGCTGTCAGGGACGCGCTTGCCAAGGGGGGCAAGGGCTATCCCATCGGGCCTTCGTGGGCGGGTCAGCTCGGGGGAGTGGTCCTGCACGGCGACAACCTCGGCCAGACGCTGCTCTACAACCTCGTCCAGACCGACGGGGAGCCCGGTGACCGTCCCTTTTGGGTATTCCCGCCCCACACCGAGCAGCGTCAGGAGGACACGGTTCCGGCGGGGCCGGTGTCCGCCCTCGTCTGGCAGTCGCGCCGCATGCGGCTCGTCGGAGGAGCCTCGGGGGTCCGGGGAGTCGTGCTCGCTCAGGGCGACCAGGTCACGCCGCAGCGCATGCGTGGAGTCGAATCCATGACGGGGTGGCGGTTCTCGAAGCCCCAGACGAAAAAGTTCGGCCGCGACATCTACATGCCGAACCAACACGATCCGGAGCGAGCACTCTGGCGAGGGCTGCCGGCCATCATCGCCGCGGGGGTCGAGAAGATCGAGGACGGGTCGACGGTCGACAGCTATCTGCCCCCGATGACCTACCAGCAACTGGATGCGGAGGAGAGTCCCTTCGTGCTGCAGATCATCGGCATCCAGTACGGCCCGCAGAACGCCACCATCGAGGAGATCATCGACGACCGCCTCGAACTCCACGGATCGCTGCTGGGGGAGGAATCTCTCCCGGTTCGGACGGCCATCAACGATGCGGTCTCCACGAGCGAGAAGTGCGTACGCACCGTCGGCCAGTTGGCTGCCAACATCGCCCGGGCGTCGGGCGAGAAGGGAGACAGCGCAGGGGACGCCGACAGGCAGCGAACCATGGCTCTGGCGTGGGCGGCGCTCGACCAGCCGGCCCGGCAGTGGGTCGGGGCGCTCACCGCCCGGTCCGACCCCCAGGAGGCCAAGCGCGAGTGGCAACGGAACCTCGACGCGATGCTGCTAGACATCGCGAACAAACTCGTCGATCGGGCCGGACCCGCTGCCGTGCGTGGGCGGGAGACCAACTTCGGGTTCATGTCGGCTCACCGCGCCTATGCCTTCTTCCTGCGTGATCTCCGCAAGCACCTGTCCCTCATCCATCCTGCTTCCAAGGAGCACCAGTCATCATGAGCGAAAGCAACAAGTGCGGTGCGGTGGTTCGTGGTCGCATCGCGACCCTTGCCGGAGACCCGGCCCACCTCAGCCCCTATGCGCGAGCAGCACTCGCCAATCTGCGTCGCGGCGTGGGAAAGGCCCCCGGATCTGTCCCGCAGATCTGGGACCTCACCATGGTCGACGATCGCGCCAGCGGGCCTCCCAGTTGGCGCGAGACGGCAGTGCATGTGGCGCTGACCCAATGGGCCGCTCACCAGCAGGCCAAAGCTGCGCCCATGCATCGTGAGGATCGGCGATTCGGCGAGGCTCTGCGGCTCCTGGCAGCGAGCCAGAAGCGGACCGCGCCCCAGGGCACGCCCGCGTACCGCCGCATGATGGCGCTGGCCTCGTCTCGGAACCTCGCCGGAATCACCACCCATGCTCGCGGCCTCATCGCCCAGTTGAGGGTGGCGGGGCTCGGGTTCGACTACGGCCGCTGGGCCGACAACCTTTATTGGCTCCAGGTTCCCGGACGCGCCGTCCACGTGCAGCGCGAATGGGGACGCGATTTCTATCGACTCACCGAAGACAAGATCACCGAGCTCCTCGGTGACGACAACACTCAGCCCACCGATGCCACCCAAGGAGAACTCCGATGACGACCTACCTCGAGATCCACGCCATCCAGAACGTCCCGCCCGCCAACATGAACCGCGATGACACGGGTGCCCCGAAGACCGCCACCTACGGCGGAGTCATCCGGGGCCGGGTGTCGTCACAGTCGTGGAAGCGTGCCATGCGTGAACACTTCAACGACGCGCTCGACCCAGCGGAGGTGGGTGTGCGCACCAAGCAGGTCGTCAAGCTGCTGGCGGACGCCATCACCACGCGCCGAGCCGATCTTGCCGAGCGCGCCGAGTCGCTGGCCGTGCTCGCGCTGGGCGTGGCGAAGATCAAGGTCTCGAAGCCGAAGGCCACCGACGCCAAGCCCGAGCCCATGCACGAGATGGGGTATCTCATGTTCATCTCTCGCCAGCAGATCGACGCCGTCGCCGACGCGGTGGCCGAACACGCCGACGCGGGGGACGGCAAGGCCGTCACTGCCGCGCTGACGGCGGCACGCGTACGCGACCTGCTGGACACCCGCCACTCCATCGACATCGCCCTGTTCGGCCGCATGGTGGCCGACGCCCCTGATCTCAACGTGGACGCGGCCTGCCAGGTCGCCCACGCGCTCGGCGTGCACGAGGTGGTCCCCGAATATGACTACTTCACCGCCGTCGATGACGTCGTGCGGGAGGCCGAGGAGTCGGGCGCGGGCATGATCGGCACCGTCGAGTTCTTCTCGTCGACCTTCTATCGGTACGCCGCGCTCAATCTTGATCAGCTCCGCACGAACCTGGGCGATGCCAGGGCTGTCGGACTTGCCGTTGAGGCCTTCGTGCGTGCGTTCGTCGAGTCGATGCCGAGCGGGAAGCAGAACACCTTCGCCAACGGCACGCGACCTTCTGCCGTCGTGGTCACCGTCGGTGCGGGTCAGCCGGCGAGCCTGGTCGGCGCCTTCGAGGAGCCGGTCCAGGGCACCGCTGGCCATGTGAAGGCGGCGACGGAAGAACTGGCGCGTCACGCCAACGAGGTCTTTTCGACCTGGCGTCGTCCCGAAACGGTGTTGGTGTGTGGTTTGCCGGGCCAAGCAGACGCGCTCTCGACACTCGGCGAGGTCGTGTCCTTCGACGAACTCCTCACGCGCGTTGGCTCGGCCGGGGGAGAGGCGTGAGCGTTCTGGTCCTGCGGCTGGCGGGTCCGCTCCAGAGCTGGGGCGTACGCAGCCGCTTCGTCCGCAGGACTACCGAACCCATGCCCACCAAGAGCGGGCTCCTCGGCCTGCTGGCTGCGGCGAAGGGACTGCGGAGGCAGGACCCCCTTGATGAGCTGCTCGACCTGTCGCTGGCCGTGCGAGTCGATCAGCAGGGGGAGATGTTGCGCGACTTCCACACCGCCCATCACCAGGTCTCCGGGCAGGCCATGCCTCTGTCGCAGCGGTTCTATTGGGCCGACGCCGTGTTCACGGCCTATATCGGCGGGAAGACGCCGGTGATCCACGGGCTGGCGGAGGCGTTGGGGGACCCGGCGTACCCGCTCTATCTGGGACGCCGTTCCTGCGTTCCCGACGGGCGATTGGTGCTGGACGTGTCGGACAAACCGATCGCCGAGCTGGTGCGTGACACTCCGTGGCAGGCCAGCGCACTGCATCAGAAGCGGCTGAAACAACCGTCGGCTGAACTGTCGATCCAGGCCGACGAGGGGGTGTTCGAGGGATCGGCGGCACTGCGGCAGCTTCAGGACGTGCCGATCAGTTTCGATCCCGAACGCCGTCAGTACGCGGTCAGGGCCGTCGTCGACACGTCGGTGACCGTGCCGAATCCCCGGTGGGATGCCGATGCGCCGGCGGTCGGTCACGATCCACTGGCGCTGGCGGGTGAGTTCGCATGATCCTCACCCGCATGTTCATGAACCCGCAGCGGCGCGACGCGCGCAAGCTGCTGGCTTCGCCTCAGGCCATGCACGCGGCGGTGCTGTCGGGGTTTCCTCCTGGAACGGACCCGGGTCGTGTGCTGTGGCGGCTCGATGGATTGGGCACGCCCCAGACGACCCTGTGGATCGTGTCGGCCGCGGAGCCCGACCTCGCTCATCTGGAGGAGCAGGCAGGGTGGCCGTCGCAGTCGACCACGCGATCTGCCCCTTATGAGGGCGTTCTTGCAGCCCTCGCTCCTGAACAGACCTGGGCGTTCCGCATCGCCGTCAACCCGACCCATCGCGGCAAGCACGAGGGGCGTACGCAGGTCTTCGCCCACGTCACTGCCGAGCAGCAGACACAGTGGCTGTTGGACCGGCAGGAGCGCATGGGGGTCGCGCTCGTCGGCCCCGACGGGGAGCGCACATTCTCGCTGGACGGGCGAGATGTGCGTCGGTTCCGTCGAGGCGACATGTCCGTGACCCTCGCGTACGCCACGTTCTCCGGCGCCTTGAAGGTCGTTGATGCGGACAGGCTTCGGGAGACGCTGGTGTCGGGGCTGGGGCGGGGAAAGGCGTACGGCTGCGGGTTGCTCACCTTGGCCAGACCGTGATTCCCGGCGCGCCACCGCCGACCGCGCGGCAACTGAACCGTGTCGAGGATCGCATGTCGTTCCTCTATCTGGAGCGCTGCACCCTGAGCCGCGATGCCAATGCCATAACGGCTTCCAGCGAGGCCGGCACGGTGCACATCCCCGCTGCTGGGGTGAATGTGCTCCTCCTGGGTCCGGGAACGCGGGTCACCCATCACGCCATGATGGTCATCGCTCAGTCGGGGGCCACCGTTGTATGGGTGGGCGAGAACGCCGTGCGCTACTACGCGCACGGCGTTCCGCTGGCCCGATCGACGCGGCTGCTGGAAGCGCAGGCCGAGGCCGTATCGCACCGCGACCTGCGGCTGAACGTGGCTCGTCGGATGTATGCCATGCGCTTCCCGGATGAGATTCCCGATCGATTGACGATGCAGCAGCTGCGTGGGCGGGAAGGGGCCCGCGTACGCCAGCTTTATCGTCGCGCGTCGGAACAGACCGGTGTCCCGTGGATTCGACGCGACTATGATCCGGAGTCCTTCGAGCAGGGCGACGCCATCAATCAGGCGTTGTCGGCAGCGCACGCCTGTCTGTATGGGGTGGTGCACGCCGTCATCGTTTCCTTGGGATGCTCGCCAGGCTTGGGATTCGTGCACACCGGGCACTCTCGATCGTTCGTCTATGACATCGCTGATCTCTATAAGGCTGATGTGACGATCCCGATCGCCTTCGAGTCGGTCGCGAGTGAACCCGACGACGTTCCTGCCGATGCGCGACGCCGTTCCCGGGACGCCATCAGGGGAGCACGGGTGATCGAGCGGTGCGTCGCCGATGTCAAAGCGCTGCTCGTCCCGGGAGATGACACCGAGTTCGACGTGGACGTGACCTACCTCTGGGATGACCGTCGCGCGGCTGTCAGCGGAGGGATCGACTATTCGGAGGAACCCTTTTGATCGTGGTGGTCTTGAGCAAGGTGCCCGCTGGACTTCGGGGGCACCTCACCCGGTGGCTCATGGAAGTGGCGCCCGGCGTGTATGTCGGCAAAGTCTCCGCGCGAGTCCGTGAGGAACTGTGGTCACTGATTCTGGACATGGTCAAGGATGGCAATGCGCTCATGATCATCTCTGCTCGGAATGAGCAGGGGCTGGAGGTGCGCAATCACCGCCACGCCTGGACGCCCGTGGATTTCGATGGGGTGACGTTGATGAGGCGTCCGCCCGCATCGCAGGACGTGACCGGGGAGCGGACTCCCATCTCGCGTGCTGCACGGTTTCGGAGGATCGGGAAGCCGGGCAAGTGAATTCAGAAGGTACGGTGGGGCCGTAAAACCCCTAGTCAGAAAGTGTGCTCCCCGCGCGAGCGGGGATGATCCCTGCAGGCCGACGCCCAGGCCGGCCGTGAGGCCGTGCTCCCCGCGCGAGCGGGGATGATCCGCGATGCGGCGGAGCTCGGCCAGGTGATGGGCGGTGCTCCCCGCGCGAGCGGGGATGATCCGATGGGCGTGCGTCCGGCCGACATTGGGCCGGCGTGCTCCCCGCGCGAGCGGGGATGATCCGATTTGGGTCAAGGGCAGCGAGTACATGAGGGAGTGCTCCCCGCGCGAGCGGGGATGATCCGCACGCGCAGCGGGACAGGGTGCTCGCTCGCCTGTGCTCCCCGCGCGAGCGGGGATGATCCCCGTCATCCCGAGATCCTCGACGCAGTGCGAGCGTGCTCCCCGCGCGAGCGGGGATGATCCGGACGACCCCGCGCAGGGGCAGGACGTCGGCGAGGTGCTCCCCGCGCGAGCGGGGATGATCCTGGGTTTGCGGGCTTGCCTGTGCGGGCGTCGATGTGCTCCCCGCGCGAGCGGGGATGATCCCTGCGCTGCACGCTGGCGCACGAATGGCTGCACGTGCTCCCCGCGCGAGCGGGGATGATCCGGAATCCGCCAAGCTCATGACCGAGCTCGGCATGTGCTCCCCGCGCGAGCGGGGATGATCCCAACCGTGCCGTCCTCGATGCGTTCGACGACAGGTGCTCCCCGCGCGAGCGGGGATGATCCGTACTCCTGGCCCTTACCGGTGACCTTGGGCGTGTGCTCCCCGCGCGAGCGGGGATGATCCGGGTCCGCTTGGCTACTGCCCTGACCGCTGCTGGTGCTCCCCGCGCGAGCGGGGATGATCCCACCTCGCGGGCGCTCCAGCACGCAGGGCCTTCGGTGCTCCCCGCGCGAGCGGGGATGATCCTCGTGCGGTTGCGCCACACCCGAGGCGTGTGCAGTGCTCCCCGCGCGAGCGGGGATGATCCTCTCGCAGCACTGGTCGCTGCCCGAGCCAAGGGGTGCTCCCCGCGCGAGCGGGGATGATCCGGACGCGATCGTCCTCGCGGTGACCAGCAGCAAGTGCTCCCCGCGCGAGCGGGGATGATCCGGTCGCCGCCGCGACCGGAACGTTCATCAAGGCGTGCTCCCCGCGCGAGCGGGGATGATCCGGAGGGCACGACCAGTGGCGGCAAGCGCGGCAAGTGCTCCCCGCGCGAGCGGGGATGATCCCACGGTGCCGTGCTGGCAGATCAGGAAGTTGTAGTGCTCCCCGCGCGAGCGGGGATGATCCGGCGGTCCAGCGTGCGCTCGGACACAAGACGGCGTGCTCCCCGCGCGAGCGGGGATGATCCGGTGATCGTTGTCCCCGACGTCCGCGAGAGCCAGTGCTCCCCGCGCGAGCGGGGATGATCCCGGCAGCAGCCCCGCTCGACGGGGGAATGTCGAGTGCTCCCCGCGCGAGCGGGGATGATCCCTCGTTCATCTGGTGGCGTGACACGCTCGTCGGGTGCTCCCCGCGCGAGCGGGGATGATCCCAGCCGCTCGAGCTCCCGCATAGCCGACAGGAAGTGCTCCCCGCGCGAGCGGGGATGATCCGGGCCTCGAGAGGTTCGCCGGCCTCATGGACAAGTGCTCCCCGCGCGAGCGGGGATGATCCCCGGACCCCACCACCGAGGGCGAGCCGAACGCCGTGCTCCCCGCGCGAGCGGGGATGATCCCTCGTCGTTCTGGCACACGTACTCGGCGGACAGGTGCTCCCCGCGCGAGCGGGGATGATCCGAAGCAGCGAGCGGTCACGTCAGGGCTGAGCAGGTGCTCCCCGCGCGAGCGGGGATGATCCCGGCATTCCGGTGTCGTTGTGCTGGCGTCAGTCGTGCTCCCCGCGCGAGCGGGGATGATCCGTGGTCGACGCGGATCCGGTTGCCCTCGACCTGGTGCTCCCCGCGCGAGCGGGGATGATCCGTTCAGTTCGTCCTGCGCGGGGATCGCGTCGGTGTGCTCCCCGCGCGAGCGGGGATGATCCCTGCGACGCCCCCCCGTTGTTCGCCGCGTCCTGGTGCTCCCCGCGCGAGCGGGGATGATCCTGCGCCACTGAGGACCAGACGAGTCAGCCACCCGTGCTCCCCGCGCGAGCGGGGATGATCCGCGCGTCCAGGGCTCGCTCGACATGGACGCGATGGTGCTCCCCGCGCGAGCGGGGATGATCCGAACGCCTGCCGGGCGTCGGAGCGGACCATCGCGTGCTCCCCGCGCGAGCGGGGATGATCCCTGAGCGCGTCCGACCTGGCGAACTTCGAGACGGTGCTCCCCGCGCGAGCGGGGATGATCCGCCATGGGGGTACGTCGGCCTCGACGTCGCCCAGTGCTCCCCGCGCGAGCGGGGATGATCCCGTCGTCGTCCTCGTCGCACGTCAGAACGGCAAGTGCTCCCCGCGCGAGCGGGGATGATCCGCACGCCCATCCGAAGGCGACCATCGCGAGCCCGTGCTCCCCGCGCGAGCGGGGATGATCCGTCGTTCCCGGCGACCGAGGCGACGGTGAAAGCGTGCTCCCCGCGCGAGCGGGGATGATCCGTACACGGTGACCATTGCCGGCCTCGAGCACGAGTGCTCCCCGCGCGAGCGGGGATGATCCCGAATGGCGCGAGGACGATCCCGACGGTGGGTGGTGCTCCCCGCGCGAGCGGGGATGATCCGAAAGCATGGCTGCAGGTGACTACAACTTCGGCAGTGCTCCCCGCGCGAGCGGGGATGATCCGGGCAGCGATCGTGTCGATGATCGCAAGTAGGCGTGCTCCCCGCGCGAGCGGGGATGATCCGTCGGCGCATGACCGCTCCGGATCATTTGAGCCGTGCTCCCCGCGCGAGCGGGGATGATCCCGTCAGCGGTCTCGTGCGGGGGACGATGGGATGGTGCTCCCCGCGCGAGCGGGGATGATCCAGGACCGACCCATGAGCGACTCCATCCACACGAGTGCTCCCCGCGCGAGCGGGGATGATCCGGCGGCATGGCGAGGCGCAGGACGCCCGTGCTGCGTGCTCCCCGCGCGAGCGGGGATGATCCGTCCATCCCTGAGCTCGCCCAGCAGATGGACGGGTGCTCCCCGCGCGAGCGGGGATGATCCGAACTTGGCCGACGTGCAGCGCGTCGCCGGGCTGTGCTCCCCGCGCGAGCGGGGATGATCCGCGCACCCGCGGCCTGTCCGCTGACGCCGAGCAGTGCTCCCCGCGCGAGCGGGGATGATCCGAACGTTCCGGCGTTCAGTTCGGCGAGCTTCGGGTGCTCCCCGCGCGAGCGGGGATGATCCCGCGAACCTCTTGTTGATCGTCACATCACCCACGTGCTCCCCGCGCGAGCGGGGATGATCCGAACCCGGGGAGCATGCCGGTGCGGTTGATGTAGTGCTCCCCGCGCGAGCGGGGATGATCCGGGCGGCCCCAACCAGCGCGGATCGTCCGGTGAGTGCTCCCCGCGCGAGCGGGGATGATCCGTCGTTGCGGCGACCGCAATGCCGACGATCGTAGTGCTCCCCGCGCGAGCGGGGATGATCCGCCGGACACGGCGGCGAGGCCGCGGTCGATCGCGGTGCTCCCCGCGCGAGCGGGGATGATCCCGGGTACCAGTTGGACCGCCCCACGTCGGACATGTGCTCCCCGCGCGAGCGGGGATGATCCGGAAGTAGCCCGCCAGGTTCTTGCCAGCAAGGAGTGCTCCCCGCGCGAGCGGGGATGATCCCGCCTCCCACATGCCCTCGACGAACAGGCGCCCGTGCTCCCCGCGCGAGCGGGGATGATCCCCGGCCCTACCGCTCGCGCATCGTCCGTGACCTGTGCTCCCCGCGCGAGCGGGGATGATCCGTCGGCCCACCCTCGGATGTGGCGGCCGTCATTGGTGCTCCCCGCGCGAGCGGGGATGATCCCGCGGTCGTGCGGTCGTCGCGGGTCTGGAGCTCGTGCTCCCCGCGTAGCGGGGATGATCCCTGAATCGCCTCGTCCTTCTGCGCGGGGATTCCGGCGAGTGCTCCCCGCGTGAGCGCGGGCTGATCCCACACTGTCCACGGATCGGGGCACGGTCGCGCTCCCCGCGTGAGCGGGGATGATCCCCGGAGCAGGCGACCGGTCTTGACGTCGGTCAGTGCTCCTCGGGTGAGCGTGGATGATCCCTGAGCTGCGACGAGGCCGGACTGTTTTAGAGCGTGCTCCCCGCGTGAGCGGGAATGATCCCAAGGTTTGGATGATCCCCAGGAACAGGCTGAGGTGCTCCCCGCGTGAGCGGGGATGATCCGGTCTTCGACGGCGCTCGAATGTTGAGCGGTTCCGGCGCTCGAAGCGAGGACAGTTCTCCGGGAGATCTCGTGATCTCGGGCATGGAGCCGAGGACGTCGAACATCAGCAGTCCCGCTGTCGGATGCTCCGGATACCTTTCTGTCATGGACAACCCAGGCATCGTCGTCATGCGCTGGTGGAAGCTGTGGCGGCCGCGCGCCTTTGACGCGCTCGCCGATCCAGCAGCCCATTTCGCGGTCATCGGCCGCGAGCACGACCGAGTGATCGATGAGTGTGTCCGGCGCCGAAGTGCCGCGAGCCCTGCTGGTGCGAGCGTTTCGCCACGCGAGCGTGCGTACGCTGCAGAGGACGTCGAGCACTTGCTTCCCCTCGGTGAGCGCGAAGTTTTCGTCCACGACCTCGACCCCGACGACGATCTGATCCGCGACCCTGCCGACGTCCATGTCACTCGAGACCGGCTGCCGACCTACGCCCACCCGATCCTGGACGCCCTGGATGATCCCGCTGTCTCCGCAGCGCAGTTCCACCGGTCATGGCGTGCGTGGCTCGAGACCGTGCCGACAGAGCCGCGCGTACGCTCAGTCGGTCCCATTCCCCCTGATATCGACGCTGTCATCGAGGAGTTCCTGTCCGGCGAGGGGGACGTGGTGCTCGCCAACTCCGAAACGATGGTGGTTCGCGGGACCACCGCGCTGGCCGTGATGCCAGCTTCACCCACCGGCCAGGTGCGTCACCTCCTGCCGCTGGTCGCCGCTTCACAGGGCAAGCCGTGGGCCACGTCTGCCACCTTGGTGCAGTTCGATCCACCCATGCTGGTGCTGCCGCTGGTGGAGGCCGATGGGTCGGACGCGGACCCGACGAGCACGGCGGAGTTCGTGGCCGAATGTGGACGCCTCGGCGATGGCCAGGTCGTTGTCGTCGACGGGCAGCCGGTCGTCATCGACTGGGCGGCCGTGGCGTGGACGACGAGTGGCACGCACACGGGGTTGCGACCACGACTTCGCCCCCTGTTTCTCATCGACATCGACGGCTGCCTGTCTCCCTACGGGAACGACCATGGTGACGGGTTCGAGGAGGCTCTCCCCGGCATTTGGGTGCATCGAGCGCGTGCAGAACACCTGAAAGCTCTCGCAGGTGCGTACGAACTCGCGTGGGCCACGACGTGGGAGGACTCCGCGCACACGCTCGGCCGAGCATTGGGCTGGCCGGACCTGCCGGTGATCGAAGTGTCCACGCACTTCGACCGCCGGGCCGGCTTCGACTGTGGGAAGGTGCCCGAGATCCTGCGATTCGTCGGTGACCGACCCTTCGCATGGCTTGACGATGACGTGACGCACGAGGACGCCGACATGCTCGTTGACTGGTACGACTGCCTCATCCTTCGCACCGATCCTGTCCGAGGCATCGAGGACCATCACCTCGAACACCTGACGGCGTGGGCCGGGGGCGGAGAAGTGTGTGGTCCGCGAGCGTTCTGAGTTCCGCCAGGGGGCCGAATCGCGTATCCCTTATGCAGCCCGATAGTGCAGGGCGACCGTCCCCGATCGGAACTCGCGGCGGTCCACGAGCTTGAGCTGCACGCGCTCGCGTAGCCCCTCGAACAGCGTCGGCCCGTGCCCGGCGATGACCGGCTGAACGAGGAACACGAACTCGTCGATCAGCCCCAGATCGGCCAATGCCAGGGGCAGCGTCACTCCGCCGACGGACAGGCCCTCGCCCGGCTGTTCCTTGAGCCGCTGGACCGCCGGCCCCAGGTCGCCATGGAGCAGCTCGGCGTTCCAATCGACCTCGTTGAGCGTGCTCGACACCACGTACTTCTTCGCGGCGTCGATCGTCTCGGCGAACGGGACCTCCCACGTCTCCATCCAGTCGGGCCACGGGCCCGAGGCCGGACGCCGCCACGCGGACTCCATCATCTCGTAGGTGATTCGGCCGAGCAGCATGGCGTCGGCGCGTTCCAGCTCATCGGTCCAGAAGCCCATCGACTCCTCGTCGGGCGGCGTACCCGCCTCGTGGTGGACGCACCCGTCGACCGTGACGTTGATGGCATAGCGCAGGGGTCTCATGGCGTCGCTCTCCGTAGAGGTGTTGGCCCTGTGTAGCATCAGCGGTTCTGGACCCGACCACGAGGGGGACCCCACCGTGAAGCTGTCCATCGTCGACCTGGGCACCGTCGCCCCCGGCACCACCGAGAAGGACGCCCTGGCGGACACGCTCGAGAACGTGCGGCACGCCGAGGAGCTGGGCTATCACCGGTTCTGGTTCGCCGAACACCACCTCAGCCGCTCGGGGGCGTCCCACCATCCCGAACTGCTGATCGCGGCGGCGTCGGTCCTCACCTCGCGCATTCGGTTGGGGTCGGGTGCCGTGTTGATGAACCACTACAGTCCGTTCAAGGTCGCCGAGATGTTCAAGCAGCTGGAGGCGATGGCGCCCGGGCGCATCGACCTCGGCATGGGGCGGGCCACCGCCGGCCCGGTGCTCGACACCGCGCTGCAGCAGAACCGCCAGCACCCCGCGCAGGCCGACCACCAGCAGCAGATCCTGGAGACGCTGGCCTGGTTCTATGAGGCCTTCCCCGAGGGCCACCCGTTCGCCGGGCACCCGCTGATGACGACCGTGGCCGAGACGCCGCAGACCTGGCTGTTGGGGTCGAGCCCGAACGGGTCGAACCTGGCGGCGGGGCTGGGGATCGGCTATACGTTCGCGGGGTTCATCAACCCCGCCGGCGCCGCGCCGGCCCTGCGGCACTACCGCGACGCGTTCCAGCCGCAGGGATTCGGGCTGGAAACGCCCCGGGCGATCCTTGCCGTCAACGTCGCGGTGGGGGAGACCAGCGCCGACGGGCTCCACCTGGCGGGGTCGCCGAAGGGGTTCTATGGGCGCCTGCGGCGGGCCGGGCGCGAGGCGGGGTCGGTCATGGTCCCGACGCCCGACGAGGCCGCCCGCGAGCTGGGGCAGGCCGAGAAGGACGAGCCGGTGACGATCGTCGACGGCCGGTGGCCGCGGTTCGTGGCGGCAGCCCCGCGGAGGTGCGCGCCACGCTCGAGCAGATGGTCGCGGAGAGCGGAGCCGACGAGGTGATGGTGCAGGACCTCATCGCGGAACCCGTTGCGCGGCGGCGTTCCCGGGAGTTGCTGGCGCGGGAGTTCGGGGTGGGTGCGACGTAGGCGCCGGTGTCACGGTGTCGCGCGGCGGGCTCGCCTCGCAAAGGAATCCAGGGCCCGAAGCACCAGCGGCACGGTCCACACCTTCTGTCCTCGCGCCTTGACGGCCTCCACCTGGAGCAATCCCGACTCGGTCAGGGCATCGACGATGCGATAGGCGGTTGCTGGCGTCACCCCTGCGAGCTCGGTGACCATGCCGGCGGTGAAGGCCGGTTCTCGGCAGCACAGGTCGACGACCGCACGGGCCGCGGGGGTCACGCGGGCTCGAGACGCCAAGGCTGTGGAGCGGAACGCCTCGATGTCGGCGGCCATCAGGTCGGCGTTCACGATCGATGAGTCGGCGGCCTGGGCGAAGCACGCGATGATCGGCTCGGGATCGCCCGTCCGATACGCCGTCAGCGCGTCGATGTAGCCCCCGACGTCGTGCAACAGGCCCGACGACAGGGGCACGGTCAGGTTCTCGGTCACCCCCCGGGCGCGCAGCAGCGCCGACACCAGCGCCCGACCGCAACGACCGTTCCCGTCGGTGAACGGGTGGATCATCTCGAACTGGGCGTGGGCGATGGCCGCGTGCGTCGTCGGGTCGAGGTCGCGGCGACGGAGAAAGGCGATGAGGTCGTCCATCGCTGCGGGGACGAGTGAGTGTTCGGGCGCCACGTACGCCGCTGTCACCGGCGACTCGCCACCGATCCACACCCATTGGTCACGCAGGCGCCCCGCGTCGTCCTGCACACCTTCGGTCAGGGCCAGGTGCATGGCCAGGATGGACTCGAGGTCGAGGCGATCGGCGGCATCGATCGCCGTACGCATGGCCGCGACGTTGCGTGCAACCAGCCCTGCGTTGGGTCCCGCGGGGAGGCCCAGCGTGGCCAGCGACAGACCGCGGGCGCGTACGGTCAGGTTCTCGATCTGGGAGCTCGTGGCGGATTCAGCGCGCAGCAGGGCGGCCGCGAACGGCATGGCCGCGAGGCCCGCGGCCGACTGGTCGAAGCGCACCATGCGGGTGGTGGCGTCCGCGGCCATGCGCGCGACCTCGTGAGAGGGGCGAGGCATGAGCTCGGCGATCGCAGGGGGAGAAGCGGCGCGGAAACTGCCAGAGTTGCGCACTCGGGAACGCTTGGAGGACATGGGATCGCGGTGGACCCACGGGTGGTCGACCCATCCCACCGCCGGCCAGGTCATGGCGCTCCTTATTGAGAAGATCTACTCTGATTTTCTCAATAGTGTAGCCAATGAGACGACATGATGGCGACCGTGTCCGAGCATCCTCGGATCGACCGGATTCATTCGTCCCCAGGTCTACGCGTGACCTCAGCTGCAGATCAATATCGCGGAATCTCTTGACAGTCCCATGTTCCGAGGCTGACAGTGGGATGACTGAGAACGTTCTCACAAGGGAGTGAAGCATGACGGAGACAGCGCGGACGGCGCCGGGCCAAGGTGTGGTGGGCATGCAGGACACGATGGAAATGGACGTGCGCGCGGCAGCGTCCGGCGAAACGGTGGAAACGGTGCGGGCCTTCGTCGTCGACTCCCTGCGGCCCTCGACGCGCGTGATCTATCTCGTGGGCTGCGGTGGCTCGATGTTCATGTTCAGTGCCATGCGCTACCTCTTGGATCGATCGAACATTCCGGCGGTGTGCCTGAACGCCGAGGAGTTCGTCAACCGCAAGCCGTCACTGGTCGGGCCGGACTCCATCGTCATCGCGTCAAGCACCTTCGGTGGTACGGAGGAGACCGCCCACGCGATCGAGTGGGCGCAGTCCGAGGGAGCCCCTGTGCTTCTGGTGTGTGCGCGTGCCGACAGTGTCTGCGGACGAGTCGCCCATCGCATGGTCGGCCATCGGGGCGTCGAGGCCAAGCAGGTCTTGCTGGCCGTCATTGCCCTTGAGCTGATCACGGCTCAGGGGAATCGGGCGAATGGAGACGCGACCCTTGCAGCACTCGCTGATTCCGGACCAGCATTCCGAGAGACCAACCTCCACTGGCGCGACAGATTCTCGGCTGCCGCTCGCGACATCGTGGGTGCCACGTGCGTCTATGTCCTGGCATCGGGCCCCAATGAGGGAGCCGCGCAGACCTTCGCGGCGTGCTACCTCCAAGAGATGCAGAACCAGCACGCGGTGCCCATCGGCTCGAACGACTTCCTCCACGGAACATTCGAGGTCATCGACGGAGCGACGCCGGTGGTCCTGATGATCGGCGAGGACGAGACCGCGTCACTCGGTCATCGCGCACTGCGATTCCTTGAGCGCTACAACAAGGCGAACCATGTCTTCGACGCTGCCGAACTCCCGCTCACGGGAGTGGAGGCGAGTGCCCGACCTCTCATCGGCACCCTCATCTACAACAGCTCCTTGATCGCGGCGCTCGCCCAAGGTGTGGAATCGGTCAGCGGTGCGCCCCTGCAGGGACGCCGCTACATGTGGAAGGTCGAATACTGATGGACCTTCTCTGCCTCGGGGACAACATCGTCGACCGCTATCTCGACGACGATGTGGCGTGTCCCGGCGGCAACTGCGTCAACGTCGCCGTCCATGCCGCCCGTGCGGGAGTGGATGTCGCGTACGCGGGTTCAGTCGGTCATGACTCGGAGGGTGCGTGGATCCTTGATGCGTTGGGAATCGAAGGCGTCACGACTTCCCCCGTGATGGTGAGGCAGGGGAACACCGGCTTCGCTGACATCCATCGCCGGAACGGCGAGCGGCAGTTCGGCGACTTCGATCGAGGTGTCAGCCGCCTGACCGCCGATCCGGACTGGTTCGATGCGCTCCCCCCGGCGGCCATCGTCCATTCGAGCTATTCGTCCGGCCTCGAGGACGTGCTGCCGGGACTCGAGCACCTCGGGGCTCTGTCCTTCGACTTCGATTCCCATCTCGACGACGCCTACAGGGCCGTCATGATCCCTCACGTGAAGCACGCCTTCTTCTCGGGAAGTGAACAGACCAGGGAAAAGGCCACCATGCTTGTCCACGAATTGCTTGACCGAGGTGTGGTCTCGGTGACCGTCACGCGAGGAGGTGAAGGCGCGATTCACGGAACGCGGCAGGGCATCGTCGAGGTCGAGGCCCGACACATCGATGTGGTGGACACACTCGGCGCCGGAGACGCGTTCATCGGCACCGTTCTGGCCGGGATCCTCCAGGGCCAGGACCCCAGTGGCTATCTGACTCATGCGGTTCGGGTGGCTGCCGACGTGTGCCGCACCCTGGGCGGTTTCGGTCATTCTCGTCCCCGCCGCTTCGACCCAACCCCCGGCCTTTCCCTCAACTGATCCAACAAAGCAGAATCCAACGACAAAGGAGTCCGTGGTGAAGAAGATCGCAATGGTGGCCGCGGCCACCCTGTGTGCAGTGACGGCGTGCAGCTCAGGCGGCGGCCAGTCAACCTCGACCCCGGGCTCCGGGGGCGGTTCACCGGCAGCACAGGCGGGAGCCGATCCCGCCGTGTCGAAGCTGGTCCCCGAGAAATACAAGAACGGGGTCAAGGTGGCCGTTTTCGGTGACTGGGCTCCCGAGGAGTTCGTGGAGAACGGTCAGGTCAAGGGCTGGGCAGTCGACATGGCCAAGGTCATGTCCACAAAGATGGGCGTGAAGTTCGATTATCAGCCGTCTGGTTTCGACGCAATCCTTCCGGGGCTCGGGAACGGCCGGTATGACTTGGCCGTGTCTTCACTGGGTGTCACCGAAGAGCGTATGAAGACCGTGGATTTCGTCCCCCTGCAGAAGGAGGGCACGGCGTTTGCGTGGAAGAAGGGTAACTCCGCCGTCAAGGTCACCAAGACCGAGGACGCCTGTGGTCACAGTGTCGCTGTTCTCACAGGCGCGTGGGAATACCAGTACCTCACCGAGAACAACGCCAAGCTCTGCGGCGCTAAACCCATGAACATCCAGCAGTTCAAGGACCAGCCCGCGGCCGAACTGGCGGTGAACTCTGGACGCGTCGAGTTGGTGGCCGCCGGCTCGGGCAAGCTCGCGTACGCCGCCAAGCAGTCCGGTCAGCTGGAGGTCTCGGCTCTCCTGGTCAACGCGGTCTACAACGGTCTCGGACTTCCGAAGGGCAGTGAGCTCGGCCCGGCCGTGAAGGCGGCCATGCAGTCGATGATCGATGACGGCACCTACAAGAAGATTCGCACCGATTGGGGTGTGTCCAACCAGGGGGACCTCGACAAGGGACTCCTCATCACAGAAAAGAATCCGCAGGGCTGACCATGTCATACCGCACCCAAACGGACGTCGCTGCTCCGGAGCGGACGGGGCCGCCCCGGAGCGCGACGACTGCCCACAGGACCATTCGGCTCAAGCACCCGTCGTGGTGGATCGGCGGGGCGATCCTCGTGCTGCTGATCGCCGGGTTCCTGAATCTCCTGATGACGAACAAGAACATGCGATGGGACACGGTGCTGTCTTACCTGTTCCATCCTGAGATCCTGCAAGGGCTGTTGGTCACACTTGAGTTGACCGCCCTCGCCATGGTGATAGGACTCGTGCTCGGCGTCATCGTTGCGATCATGCGCCTCAGTGCTAATCCACTGTTCAACGCGGTCAGCTGGTTGTGGGTGTGGTTCTTCCGAGGCGTCCCGCCGCTGGTGCAAATGGTGTTCTGGTTCAACCTGGCGACACTTATCCCCGAAGTGAAGCTGGCCATCCCCTTTGGGCCGACGTTGGCGTCGTGGGACACCAACACCCTCATCTCATCCTTTTCAGCGGCAATCCTCGGCCTGGCGCTCACGGAGAGTGCGTACGCGGCCGAGATGTTGCGCGCCGGCATCATGGCCGTATCCAAGGGACAGAGCGAGGCGGCACATTCCCTGGGCATGACCGATGGACAGATCATGCGCAAGGTCGTTCTGCCGCAAGCCCTCAAGATCGTGATCCCTCCGATCGGCAATGACGTGATTTCGATGTTGAAGTTCACGTCCCTCGTGAGCGTCCTTGCGACACCGGATCTCCTCTACAGCGCGCAGATGATCTATTCGCGCAACTACCAGACCATTCCGCTCCTTCTGGTGGCAACGCTCTGGTATCTCGTGCTGACGACCCTGTTCACCTTGATCCAGCAGGTCATCGAGGCGCGGCTGAAGGACAGTCCGGTGAAGGGTGTGAAGCGCGTGAAGATGCTGCCCGAACTCAAGCCGGCGGCCAATCAACAGGATCTGGTGGGAGGACATCATGGCTGACACGTGGCCGCTCCTGAGGCTCGAGTCGATCAACAAGTCGTTCGGCGCGAATCACGTGCTGAAGGGCGTGTCCTGGGACGTGCAGCCGGGACAGGTGCACTGTGTGATCGGACCGTCCGGCTCGGGCAAGAGCACCCTCCTGCGCTGCGTCAACCGTCTGGAGGTCCCAGACTCCGGACACGTCTATCTCGACGGTGAGCCGATCGGCTATGAGTGGCGCGGGGACGACCTCGTCGAAGTCAGGCCCGCCAGGCTTGCTGCGCAGCGTCGCCGCATGGGCATGGTGTTCCAGAACTTCCACCTCTTCCCGCACGTGTCAGTCCTCGAGAACATCACCATGGCGCCCCAGTTGGTTGCGCGACGCAACCCGTTCGAGGCGAAGCGTCGGGCGCTGGAGTTGCTCGAACAGGTGGGAATGGCGGAGAAGGCCTCCGCGCGGCCCTCCCAGCTCTCGGGAGGTCAGCAGCAGCGCGTGGCGATCGCTCGCTCACTCGCGATGGATCCCGACCTGATGCTGTTTGATGAGCCAACGTCCGCGCTTGACCCGGAGCTGGTGGGCGAGGTCCTCGGGACGATGAAGACCCTCGCGGAGGGAGGCATGACCATGGTGGTGGTCACCCACGAGATGGGGTTCGCCAGCGAGGTCGCGGACCAGGTCGTCTTCATGGACGGCGGGGTCATCGTCGAGGCCGGCCCTCCGGCGGAACTCTTCGGGGCCCCGCAACACGAACGGACACAGTCGTTCCTCAAGCGAGTGCAGTGACCGTGCGGGTCTGGTCGAAGGATGAGGTGTTGGCCGCGCTGACGGCACGGCAGGTCGTGGACGCCCAGACGAGCGCTCTCATCGACGCGCGGCGAGGTGATGTCACGTCGATTCGTGCCGACGACGAAGCCCTCGACGGGCAGATGCTCTTCGCCCATGGCTGCCGGGTCCCGAACCTCATCACTGCCTTCAAGGTTGGAGCGCTGGAACCGCGCAACACGTCGAGATCTCTGCCGTCGGTGCAGGCATCAGTGCTGTTGCACGATCCGGATTCGGGTGTTCCCGTCGCGCTCCTGGACGGCGCAGCAATCACGGTCCTGCGTACGGCGGGCGGCCTCGTCGCGGGTCTGGAACTCTTGGGCGGGGACCGCTTGGCCGGCCCCCTGGCCATCCTGGGTGCGGGACCGCAGGGCCAGATGGTGGCACGTCTCGCTAGAGAGGCTCTCGGTGTCGAGGACATCCGGGTCTGGAGCCCCAAGTTTGGGCCGTGGACCTCGGTGGAGGTCACGCGCGCCCCTTCGGCGGAAGCTGCGCTGCGCGGTGCCCCGATGGTCGCCTGCTGCACGAACAGTTCGATCCCGGTCGTGGAACAGGGCTGGCTGCACGCGAAGGCCCTGGTCGCCACCTTGGGGTCGTATGCGCCCGATCGATGCGAGGTGCCGGTGGGGGTCACTCTGGCCTCGGAGCTTGTCGTGATCGATCAGGAGGCAGCACGGCTTGAGGCGGGACCCGTGGTTGCTGGACTGGCCGAGGGCCTGCAGTCCGAGCGTGTGGTCGAACTGGTCGACCTCCCGGTGGGCGAACGTGTGCGCGACGGTCTGGTGACCTTCCACTGCAAGGGTCTTGGGATCCAGGACGCGTACGCCGCTGCCGCCGTGTACTTTGAGTGGCCGGAGTTCGAGCGCAGGGTGAGATCGTCCGGCGCCTGATCGAGGGAGATCGAGCTGAACAGCGGCGGGGCGACCATCAACGACGTGGCAGCACGGGCGGGCGTCTCCCGCGCGACCGCTGCCAGAGCCCTCGGCAGTTACGGCTACGCGAGTGATGATGTGCGCGCACGCGTGGTGGCCGCGGCAGCAGAACTCGGATATCGCCCCAATCGCGCAGCGCGCACCATGCGCAACGGGCGCACCCAGATGGTCGGCTTCATCTGCGGTGACATCGCCGACGGTGTGTTCTCGTCGGCGATGCGCGGAATCTGCGATGTCATGGAGCCGGCCGACTATCAGGTGCTCGTCGTGAACAGTGACGAGCGACCTGAGGGGGAGCGCCAGGGCGTACAGGCGCTTCTGGCCCACGGTGTTGACGGCATGATCGTCTCACCCGTGCTGACCACCCCCACAGATCCCCTTCTGGCGCTGCGGGCGAAGGGCGTCCTCGTCACGCTTGACCGAGAACTGGACGGCGTCCCCAGTGTGGTCGCTGACAACCGCGCCTCGGCGCGGACAGCGGTTGCCCGGGCGATCGATCTGGGACACCGTCGCGTGGCGCTGCTCGCCTCTGTGCAACCGGATGAACCTGTCCGCCTCATCGGAGGGCGCCGGCGACCGCACTTCACCGGAGCGCCGCGACCCTCCACGGCTCGAGCGCAGGGCTATCACGACGCGCTGATCGCGGCGGGCATCGGACTCGACCCCGATCTTGTGGTGTTGCGTTCACGGAGGCCCAGCGAGGGTCAACACGATGCGCTCGCCGCCCTGGTGAGGACTCACGGAGCCACCGCACTCTTCACGGCCGACTCCTACCAGACCGTGTCAGCGTTCCGGGGTCTCCGCGAACTGGGCTGCCGCGTCCCCGAGGACGTCTCGCTCGTGGGATTCTCCGACGCGGACTGGCCAGACCTGGTGCGTCCCGCGATCACCGTGGTGCGGCAGGATGCGTACGAGATGGGTCGCCGGGCGGCACTCGCTCTGCTGCAGACGATGCAGGGTGGAGCCAACGACGGCCAGATCGTGGTCCCCACGCAGACGCTGGAAGGCAACAGTCTGGGTCCCGCGCCTGCGCGATGAATCCGCGGGCTACGGTTGCAGCATGAGCGAACTAGTCCTCATTGCCAATGCCGGCGACGGCACCGTCTCCACCCTGCGCCTGCGCGACGGCCGCCTCACGCCGGTCGCGACCTCGCCCGTCGGCCCCGGGGTCGGCACGTTCGCCGTCGACGCCGACCGCGACCTCGTGTACGCGGGGGTCAAGGGCGAGGACGACGAATCCGCCGCCATCGTCACGCTCCGGCTCGATCGTTCGAGCGGGGAGTTGGCCGAGGTCTCGCGCCGCGACGTCGAGGACTCGATGACCTACCTCGCGCTCACCGACGACCGGCGCTTCCTGCTGGGCGCGTCGTACGGCGGCGGGTTCGGCGGGGCGTGGCCGATCGACGCCGAGGGCCGGGTCCGCCCGCAGGTCTCCCGCATCGACCACCCCAACATGCACTGCGTCGTGACCGAGGGCGACCTCGCGTACTTCGTGTCGCTCGGCGCCGACCTCGTCGTCCAGTGCCGCATCGCCGACGGCGAACTCGAGCCGCTGGGCGACGTCGCGTTCCCGCAGGGATGCGGGCCGCGCCACCTCGTGCTGGATGGCGGGAATGCCTATCTGGTCACGGAATACAGCGGGGAGGTGTTCCACCTCACGCGCGGCGGCGACGGCCTGCTGACGCGCCGCGACCCGGTCAGCATCGTCGATCCCGCGGCCGGGCTCAAGCACTCCCGCATGGGCGCCGACCCCAAGGCCGAGGGCCTCATCTGGGGTGCCGACGTCCACCGCGCCGGCGACTTCCTGCTGGCGTCGGAGCGAACGGCGTCCACCATCGCCACGGTGGCGGTCGAGGCGGGCGGCGAGCTGAGCCGCGTCCTGGCGTACGCGCCCACGGTCGAACAGCCGCGCGGGTTCAACGTGGCGGGGGACGGGCGGTTTGCGATCGTGGTCGGCGAGAAGGCGACCGATGCGGAGCTGATCCGGGTGGAGGATGACGGGACGCTGACGTCGCTGGAGCTGGTGGGCATCGGGAACGGGGCGAACTGGGTGAGGGTGATCGGGGAGTGACAGTGGCTTCGGGGCTCGCTCAGCCAACGTGAGTGGGTGGCTTCGACTCGCTGGCGCTCGCTCAGCCAGCGTGAGCCCGGGCGCTCGCTCACCCAGCGTCAGCGCGGGCCCACCGCCAGCGCCAGGACCTCGGCGGCGTATGCGGCGCGGTCGGTGTCGAGTTGACTCGTTGATACGCGGATGTGGGGTTGGCCACCTGGCCTGAGGAAGCGGGCGCCAGGGTTGACGGCGATCCCCCGGGCGGCGCAGGTGACCAACGCGAACTGTTCATTGTGGACAGGGATCCAGAGGTCGAGGCCGCCCCCGTCGACGTGGACGCCCCGGGTCGCCAGTTCGCGCCGCAGCGTCTCGCGGCGATTGTCATAGATGTGCCGGGCCCGCTCGACCACCCGGTCACACGCGGGATCCTGCAGCATGGCGGCCAGGACCTCCTGCAGCACGCGGCTCGTCCAACCGGATCCGTACGCGCGGTAGGACTGGACTCGCTCGACTCTCGCAGCGGGACCGTCCAACACCGCCAGCCGAAGGTCCGGGCCGTGTGACTTCGAGAACGACCGCACATAGACACTCTGGTCGGGGAGCTTCTCCGACACGGTGACGACGGGATCGAGCGCCAACTGGCCCAGCCCGTCGTTCTCGATCACGAGGATCTCCTTGCCACGCAGCAGATCCACGAGCTCGTCGCGGCGTCGGGCGGACATGGTCGCGCCATCCGGGTTGTGGATGCCGGGTTGCAGGATGAGTGCCGCTGGGCGTCTGGCGAGGGCGTCGATGAGCGTGGCGGGCACGATGCCCTCTCTGTCCCTCTCCACGAACACCGGGCGTCCGCCGGCACCCTCGACGATGTCGAGCACACGCGCCGGGCTGGGGTTCTCCACCGCCACGTGGTCACCGGCCTGAATGAATGTGTAGACGACCAGCATCAGCGCCTCGTAGCCTCCGTTCGCCACCATCATGGTGCGGGGAGTGAACGGCCATCTGTGCTGCAGGGCTGCCTCGAGATTTGCCGTGACCGGGATGCGCTCATAGCTGTTCAGGTCAGGGACGGAATCCAGCTGACGCAGATGGTCCGTCAGTCTGGGCAGCAGATCGGGCGCCGGCACGGACAGCCGGAGATCCAGGGCCAGATCGTCGCCGAAGTCGCCGACAGCCTCATAGCGTTCGGGACGGGGCGTACCCGGAGTGGTGGCGACCTTGGTGCCCCCGCGCCCGCCGCCGACGATCATGTTGCGCGCCCGCAGCCTTTGCCACGCGGCCGAGACCGTGGACGGGCTGACGTTCAGCGCATCCGCCAGAGCCCTGACCGAGGGTAGGCGCGTCCCGGGCGCGAGGTCCCCATGTTTGATCAGCTGTGAGATTTCTGCGGCAATGCCCGCGGCCGACGGGTCGGCGATCTGGGTGGACAACCACGAAGCAGTGACGGAATCGGAGGCGCTCATAAATGTACAGTAACAAAAAACTATTGTTCGGACGTGATCCGCCTTCGTATGGTTGCTGGAGCCATCAAGGGAGCCGGAGACGTGAAGACCTATCGACTAGCTGTGCGGGACTGGGATCACCTGACCCCGTTGCTCCTGGGGGACGTGGACCTGACCGCTCTGCGGGACAATGGCGTTGACCTCCGGGTGGAGCGTGTCTCTCCGCTCCCCCCGTACGGTGACCCCGCGTTCGACGGTGCCGAGCTCTCGATGTCACAGCATTGGCGGGCGCGCACCGACGGTGATGTACGCATGGTCGCCCTGCCCCACATCCTGATGCGGGGATTCCGGCACCGGTGCGTCATCGTCCGGCACGACTCTCCCGCGACTTCGGCCCGCGACCTCCGCGGGACCCGCGTCGGCCTCACTGGTTGGCCCGATTCCGGGAACACCTGGACGCGGGCGGCACTGGCGGCGGACGGGCTCGCGATCGATGACGCGCAGTGGGTCGTCGGACGGCTGACGAACGACCACCCCGTGCAGGACAGGCTCCAGGGGTTCGGCGTGCCGGGACGCGTCTTCGCCGATCCCGACGAGCGGTCGCTGGTCGACCTGCTGGACCACGGGGACATCTCCGCGGTGCTCACTCCCTTCATGCCGCCGGGCTTCTTCGAAACCGGCTCGCCCTGGCGTCCCCTGTATCGCGACGTGGTCGGCGCGGAGAGCGCCTGGTTCGCGACCGAGGGTTTCGTCCCGGGCATGCACCTTCTCGGGTTCCACTCCGATCGGATCGACGCGACGACAGCGGCGCTGATCTCGGATGCTCTGAGCGATTCTCAAGCCATGTGGGACTACAAGAGGCAGCGGTACGCAGACACCAGCCCCTGGTTGTTCGCCGCACTGCTCGAGGCCACCCGCCTCGGGGCCTCGTGGAACCACCAGGGCCTGCCCAGCAACGCCGCCATGTTCACAGAGTTCGGCCGGCAGCTGGAGCTGCAGGGCATCGTCGCCCAGGCCCCGACGCTGTCCGAGCTCTTCCCCCTATCCCTCCAGGAGATCCAATGACATCGGCACGACATTTCCCCATCGCCGTCGCCCAGCTGCAGATCCAGCGATCATGGCAGGAGAATCTGACTCAACTCGACACGCTCGCCGAACAGGCTGCTGCGCGCGGAGCCCGGCTTCTGTTGGCGCCCGAAGGACTCATCGCCAGGGACCCGTCGGACCAGAACTTCACGAATGCCACGGCGCAGCCATTGGAGGGTCCCTTCGTCTCGGGCCTGCGGGAGATGTCGGAGCGCCATGGGCTGGCCCTCGCGGGAACAGTCCACGTGCCGCGTGACGGGGGACGCTCGGCGAACGTGTTCGTCGTGGTCGACCGGGGCGAGATCATCTGTGCCTATCAGAAGCTCCATCTCTATGACGCCTTCTCCGCCAAGGAATCCGACCGGGTCGACCCGGGGTCCGAGGTTCCCGACCTCGTCGAGATCGATGGGTTCCGCTTCGGTGTCCTCACCTGTTATGACGTGCGCTTCCCCGAGCTCGCGCGGCTCCACGCCGCGCGCGGTGCGGACGCCATCCTGCTCTCGGCCGCCTGGGTGCGTGGTTCCCTGAAGGAGATGCACTGGCAGGTGATGTGCACCGCCCGCGCCCTCGAGAACACCGTCTATGTCGTCGCGGCGGGCGAGATCAGCGAGCGCAACATCGGGTGTTCCGCCGTCATCGACCCACTCGGGGTCACCATCGCGGCCGCCGGGGGAGCCCCGGCCCTCATCTTCGCGACGCTGGAGCGCGAGCAGATCAACGTCGCCCGTGCCAGCCTCCCCGTCCTCGCCAACCGCCGGCTCGCCGATCCCCTCCCGACCGTCCTCACCTGACCCACGCCTCACCTGACCACGCCCAATCCGACCACAAGGAGAAATCATGCGTACTCATCGAAATCTGCGGGTCGTCGCCGCTTCCGTCCTCCTCTTGACCGCGTCGGCATGTTCGGCCCAGGACCCGGATCAGGCCGCGAAGCAGACAGCCGCCCCGCAGCAGAAGGCCGACGTTCCCACCCAACAGCGCAACGACGCCCTGCGCAGCAAGCTCCCGGCCGACATCGTGGCGGCGGGAAAGATGGTCACGGTGAACTCGGGCTCCTTCCCGCCCTACGAGATCATCCAGACCGACGGTTCGGCGAGCGGCGCCAGCGCGGATCTCGTGAAGGCGCTGGAGCAGATGTGGGGGATCACGATCGAGCACAAGACCGTTGACGGGCTCTCCAGCATCCTGACCGGTCTCTCCGCCGACCGTTATCAGATGGCGTTCGGCCCGATCGGAGACTTCAAGGAGCGACAGAAGTCGAACGACTTCATCGACTATGTCCAGGAGTTCGTGGTCTTCGCCGTGCCTGCAGGCAACCCGAAGGAGATCGATGGGCTCGACAGCACGTGCGGCGCGAAGATCGCCGTGCAGGCCGGAGGGTCGGCCGAGAAGGTCATCAAGAAGCAGTCCGAGACCTGTGTGGGCGCGGGAAAACCCGCTGTGGAAGTGATGTCGTTCAAGGACCAGCCCCAGTCGATCCTGTCGGTGCAGTCGGGCCGCTCGGACGCCTTCTTCTCATCGCAGGCGCCGCTGACCTACTTCGTCAAGGAGGCCAACGGCAAACTTGAACTCGCGGGTCAGGGGAAGCCGAACGGCTTCGACGCCCTCTATCAGGGGGCGGTGGTGAAGAAGGGGTCGCCGCTGGGGCCCGTCATGGAGGAGAGCCTGCAGGAACTCTTCCGCAACGGTACATACGCCGCCGTCATGAAGAAGTGGGGCATCGAGTCGAACAAGGTCGACAAGCCCGGAATGAACCTGGCGAAGAGCTGAGGCCATGTCTGAGATGAAGAGACGCCAGACCGCGCACGACCAGACCGCCCACGACGTCGCCGGTGCGCGCGTCCCCATCCGCTGGGGACAGTGGGTCGCCCGCGCTGTCGTGGCCGTGGCCGCGCTGCTGATCATCAAGCTGCTGGTGACCAATCCTCGCTTCGAATGGGACGTCGTCTGGTCCTGGTTCCGGGCACCATCCATCGCGAAGGCCCTGTGGACCACCCTGTGGCTGTCGGCGGTCGCCATGGTGTTGGGCCTGATCCTGGGCGTGGTGTTCGCCATCGCCCGCATGTCCAGCAATCGCCTGCTCAGCAGCGTTGCCGGGCTCTACATCTGGTTCTTCCGCGGCACGCCGCTGCTGGTCCAACTGATCTTCTGGTTCAACCTCGCGGCCCTGATCCCCCGGTTCAACTTCGGGATTCCCTTCGGGCCAACGCTGTGGAGCGTCCAGACCAACCAATTGATCACCCCGCTGACGGCCGCGATCCTCGGCCTGGGGCTGAATGAGGGGGCGTACATGGCCGAGATCATCCGCGGCGGTCTGCTGGGGGTGGACCAGGGGCAGAAGGATGCGGCCAGGGCGTTCGGCATGGATGAGCGTCGGGCGCTGCGACGGGTGATCCTGCCGCAGGCCATGCGCTCGATTATCCCTCCCACCGGCAATCAGCTGATCTCCATGGTGAAGGCGACCTCGATGGTGTCGGTCATCGCGATGGCCGACCTGCTTTACACGGTGCAATCGGTCTACAACCGCACCTTCCAAACGATTCCGCTGCTGCTCGTCGCGGTCGTCTGGTATCTGATCGTCACCTCCATCCTGAACGTCATCCAGTCCTTCATAGAGGACTACTACGCCAGGGGGAGCGGCGGACCGCAGTCGCTGACGGCGTCGGTGCAGGCCTGGTGGCGCCGCCGATTCGCGCGGGGCACACCGCCTCCGCCCGCGTCCGACCTCGCACAGGAGCACGCATGAACCAGCCCATCGTGACCGCACGCAACGTCCACAAGAGCTTCGGCCCACTCGAGGTGCTCAAGGGCATCGACCTCGACGTCCACAAGGGCGAGGTCATCGTCATCCTCGGCCCGTCCGGGTCGGGCAAGTCGACGTTCCTGCGGTGCATCAACGGTCTCGAGACGATGCAGTCTGGATCGATCCTCGTCAACGGCACCCAGATCGGCTATGTCACCGAACGGGGCCAGCTCACCGTTGCCTCCGACAAGGTCGCCGCTCGGCAACGACGGCAGATCGGCATGGTGTTCCAGCAGTTCAACCTGTTTCCGCACATGAACGTGCTGGAGAACCTCATCGAGGCCCCGGTGGGGATCCACGGCGTCCCCCGCGCCGGGGCCGTGGCCCACGCGCGCGAACTGCTGGGGATGGTGGGACTTGCCGACCGCGAGAAGAGCTATCCCAAGCAGCTGTCCGGCGGACAGCAACAGCGCGTGGCCATCGCCCGGGCCCTGGCCATCAAGCCATCGCTGCTGCTGTTCGATGAGCCGACGTCGGCGCTCGACCCCGAACTGGTGGGGGAGGTGCTGACCACGATGCGCGACCTTGCCGGGCAGGGATTCACCATGATCGTCGTCACCCACGAGGTGGGCTTCGCGCGCGGCGCGGCCGACCGGGTGGTGTTCATGGACGAGGGGGTCGTCGTGGAGGAGGGGTCGCCGGAGCAGGTGCTGGGCGCGCCGCAACACCAGCGCACGCGGACGTTCCTGGACCGGTTCCTGTGAGGTGACGAGGACGATCGTTGCCGAGGTCGACGATCACTCCGCGAACGGGATCTCCCACACCAGCGGGTGGACCTCGATGCGGGCGCTCCAGTTCCCTGACCACTCGGCCGGCAGCCCGTGCTCACGCAGGGTTTCGGTCACGATGCGACCCACCTCCTCGGTCGACGCGGCATCTGTGCCGAGCGAGGAGAAGCCCAGGAACAGCCGATCGACGAAGACCAGCCTGTCGAGGTCCTGGGTGGTCGCGTACGCGCAGCCGACCGCTCCCGTCCGTTGGGCCGTCGCCGTCGCCGTCCCCGCGTCCAGCGCCTCGTCCTTGTCCCACCCCTCGCCGAACGAGACCGCGATCTGGCGGGCGGCGAGCGCCTCGAAGGCGGCGGCCAGGGCACGGGCATCGGCAGACGGCTCGGTCACCGCGGCGCGATAGGCGGCGATGACGTCGTCCAACACGGTGAGCGCCTCATCCTCGGTGAGCACCTCGTCGAAATAGGCGCCCATGTCGTCGTGCACCGTCAGGTCGGTGATGTGGGACTCGAGCGCGTCCCGGTCCCAGCCCGTCGCGACCTTCAACATCAGGCTGCTCGCGAACGTCTCCTCGGGATCGGTCGGCGGGAACGGGGTGGCGAAGGCGGCGTGACGCGGGGTCATGGCCTCAGTGTCCCAAGTGGCCTGACAGCCGCTCCAGGCGCGTCGCCGACGCGTCGTTCAGCCCGCGGATCTCCACCTGCTTGCCCTTGGCCTCATAGCGCGCCCGGATCGCGTCCAGCGCCGCCACCGTCGATGCGTCCCAGATGTGCGAGCCCGACAGGTCGATGACCACGTGGGCCGGGTCGCCCGCATAGTCGAACTGATAGACCAGATCGTTGCTGGAGGCGAAGAACAGCTCGCCGTGGACGCGATAGGTGCGCCGGTCGATGGTCCCGTCGCCGTCCTCGTCGATCTCGTCGATCCGTTCCACCGTGGAGAAGTGGGCCACGCGACGCGCGAACACGATGAAGGCCGTGTTCACACCGGCGATGACGCCGTACGCGAGGTTGTGCGTCCCCACCGTCACGCCCACGGTGACGAGCATGACCAGCGTCTCGCTGAACGGCATGCGGCGCAGCGTGGTCGGGCGGATGCTGTGCCAGTCGAACGTCGCGACCGAGACCATCACCATGACCGCGACGAGCGCCGCCATGGGAATGCGGGCCACCGCCGGGCCGGCGCCCACGACAAGGGCGAGGAGGAAGGCTCCCGCGAGGAACGTCGAGAGCCGCGTACGCGCCCCCGACGCCTTCACGTTGATCATCGTCTGGCCGATCATGGCGCACCCGCCCATGCCGCCGAAGAATCCGCTCACGAGGTTGGCGACGCCCTGGCCCCAGGCCTCGCGGGTCTTGTTGGAGTGGGTGTCGGTGATGTCATCGACGAGCTTGGCCGTCATCAACGACTCGAGCAGGCCGACGAGAGCCATGGCGAAGGCGTACGGGCCGATGATCCTCAGGGTCTCAAGGTTGATCGGGACTTCCGGGAAGACCAACTGGGGCAGCGAATCCGGGAGCTGACCCTGGTCGCCGACCGTCGGCATGCGCCAGCCGGCCAGATGGACGAGCGTGGTGACGACGACGATGACGACCAGCGGGGCCGGCACGACGTTCGTGAGTCGCGGAAGCCCGACGAGGATGGCGATCCCGAGCGCCACCATCGGATAGACCAGCCAGGGAACTCCGGGCCCGATGAGGTGCGGCAGCTGGGCCGCGAACACCAGGATCGCCAGCGCGTTGACGAAGCCGACCATCACCATGCGCGGGATGAAGCGCATCAGCTTCGCCACACCCAGCACGCTCATCAGGATCTGCAGCACCCCGGCGAGGAGGACGGTCGCGAGGAAATATTGCAGGCCGTGCTCGCGCGCGACCGGGGCGATGACCAGCGCGACCGCGCCGGTGGCCGCCGAGATCATGGCGGGTCGGCCGCCGACGATCGCGATGGTGCAGGCCATCGTGAACGACGCGAACAGGCCGAGCCGCGGGTCGACGCCGGCGATGATCGAGAACGAGATGGCCTCGGGGATCAGGGCCAGTGCGACGACGAGACCACCGAGGACCTCGGTCTTCAAGCGGCGCGGGTTCCGCAGTGCGGCGAGGGTGGACGTCTCGCGATCACCGGCCCGGGGGACGAGCGGGAAGTCGGTGGCGGGGGTCGACACGAGGTCTCCTTCAAGGGTCGAGCCGGCGGGGCGGCCCGCGCCACTGCGGGTCGGGAACGGTGCATTCTAGCGGGCGGGGGTAGGGGCTTCGACTCGCTGGCGCTCGCTCAGCCAGCGTGGGCGGGGGGGGGGGGCTTCGACTCGCTGGCGCTCGCTCAGCCAGCGTGGGGAGTGGCGCTCGCTCGGAGATCGGCGGTCTGTCGCAGTCGCCAGATCGCCACGCTGACGACGATCACCGCGGCCGCCAGCGCGTACGCGACCAGGTGGAGCGAACCCGCGTACGCCTCAGCGCCGCCCGGCTGGCCCGACGCGACGCGGTCGGCGAGCTGTTGGTCGGGGATGCGCGCGCGGACGGCGAACGTGAGCCCCGCGGCGTACGCGGCGACGGCGACGGCCTCGGAGCCGATGCGCAGGAAGTTCAGCAGGCCTGCGGCGGCACCGGCCGCGTGGGCCGGGACGTACGCCAGGGCCTCCCCGTCGACCAGGCCCAGCGGCAGGCCGAAGCCGAGCCCGATGAGGATCATCGGGACCGCGACGAGGGGGAGGGGCCGATCCGGCGCGATCGCCACCATGCCAAGGGTTCCTACGACCAGGCTGGCGAGCGAGGCGGCGACGACAGCGCCTGACGTGACGCTGTCCCAGCGCTGCTGGACCGCCGACACCACCATGGGCGAGACGAACACCGGCGTGCTCGCGAGCAGCATCATCAGCCCAGCGCGATCGGCGGAAAGCCCATGCACGGCGGCGAAGGCGTTCGGCAGGTAGGTCAGCAGCGTCACGAATCCGATCGCTCCCGCGACCGGGACGAGCGCCATGGCTGTGAAACCCGGATGCCGCAGGGCGCCGAGATCGAGCAGGCCACGGCTGGGCGCGGCGTGGCGTACGCGGGGGACGGCGACGGAGCCGACGAGCGCCACGGTGAGCATTGCGGCCTGCGCCCAGAACACGCCGCGCCAGCCGAAGGCGTGGACCAACAGACCCGAGACCGACGGGCCGAGCGCCAGGCCCAGGCCGTTGGCGGTGCCGAACAGGGCGAAGGCGCGGGCTCGTGCCTTGCCCTCCCAGCCGTTCGAGATGACCGCGGTCGCGCCGGTGAGGACGGCGGCTGCGCCGATGCCGGCGAGGACGCGGGCGGCGTCGAGGAGATAGAGGCTGGACGCGCCGGCGCTGAGGGCCGAGCCGGCGAGGGCGATGACGATGCCGAGCCGGAAGGTGCGGTCCTGGCCGAAGCGGTCGGAGAGGCTGCCCCACACCAGCGTCATGAGGGCGAAGACCACGTTGAAGCCGTTGACGATCCACTGCAGGGGGCCGGGCGCGGCGCCCAGGTCGGCGGCGATGTCGGGGAGCGCGACGGCGGTGCCGGCGATCGACATCGGGATGACGAGTTGGGCCGCGAGGATCGACGGTAGGGCGAGCCGGGACGGCGTACGGGTCTGGCGCATGGGGTGTGCTCCTAGGTTCGATGGTGTTCGTACCTAGGGGATCAGGTGAATGGTACGATGTCAATCGAACCTGTGGATCTGGTCACTGGAGCGAGGAGTACGCATGCCTGACGAGGAAGGTCATCCGACCGTCGACGAGATGGAGCTCGGCCGGGTGCTCCACGCGCTCGCCGACCCGCTGCGTCGCCGTGTCGTGGTGACACTGGCGGGGGAGCCGGCTGACACGGAGCGCACGTGCGTGAGCTTCGAGCTAGGCGTGTCGAAGTCGACGCTGACCCACCACTTCCGCGTGCTGCGCGAGGCGGGGTTGGTCTGCCAGGTCGACCGCGGCAACAGCCGCAAGGTGCGGCTGCGGCGCGATGACCTCGACGAGCGCTTCCCCGGTCTGCTTTCCCTGCTGGAGCAGGAATCGTGATCCACCACGTCGCGCACGGATCCGGCGAGCCGCTGGTTGCGCTGCACGGATTCACGGTCGACCACCGCATGATGGTGCCGCTGCTGGAACCGCTGTTCGACTCCTCGTCTCGCTGGCGCTCGCTCGGAGAACGTCGTGGCGTGGAACGTGTCTATCCCGATTTCCCCGGCATGGGACGGTCGCCCGGTGACGGCATCGACTCGGCCGCCGACGTGGTCGATGCGGTGGACGCCTGGCTCGACGAGGTGGTGGGCGATCGCCGCTTTCGCGTCGTGGGCGTGAGTTTCGGCGGCCTGGTCGCGCGCGAGCTCGTGCGTCGTCGCCCGGATCAGGTGGCCGGCATGGCCCTGATCGCGCCGGTCGCCGTCGCCGAGCGGGAGCTGCGTACGCTGCCCGCCGTCACCCCGCTGCGCGATGACGTGTTCTGGGGCACGCTTTCGGAGGAGGAGCGGAAGGACTTCGGCGCGGTTGCCTACCTCCAGGATGCTCCGCACCACGCGGTGTTCACCGAGCAGATCGTGCCTGGCCTCCGGGCGGGCGATCCGGAGGCGCTGGGGCGGATCGCGGCCAACTACAGCCTCGGGGAGATCGAGACCGGGCCGTGGGACGCGCCGACGACGATCATCTGCGGACGCGAGGACGACACGGTGGGTTGGCGCGATCAGGTGGACTTGCTGGAGCGCTATTCGCGAGCGACGTACGCGGTGCTTGACGGGGCGGGACACAACGTTCACCTCGAGCGGCCGGAGGCGGTGCGGGGGTTGTTGGAGGAGTGGTTGGAGCGGGGGTAGGGGCTTCGACTCGCTGGCGCTCGCTCAGCCAGCGTGGGGTGGGCGCGCTCGCTCAGCCAGCGTGGGGTGGGGGGCTTCGACTCGCTGGCGCTCGCTCAGCCAGCGTGGGGTGGGCGCGCTCGCTCAGCCAGCGTGGGGTGGGGGGCTTCGACTCGCTGGCACTCGCTCAGCCAGCGTGGGCGTGGGTGGCTTCGACTCGCTCTCGCTCGCTCAGCCAGCGTGAGCGTGGCGCTCGCTCGGAGTGCGTTTCAGGCGGCCCTCGAAAATCGCGTGTGTATACACATCCCCATACACACAGACTTTCCGACCGTCGGGGGTAGCGCCCTGTCGGGCGGTCGCGTACCCGGGGTAGGTTTCGGTCATGAACCCCTCACCCGGACCTGAGTCCGGGCCGCCGCGCAAGAAGTCCGCGACCCGCTGGATCATCGCCGTCGTCGTGGTGATCGTCCTCGCTGTGGCGGGTGGCGGTGCCTGGGTGGTCATGGGGCCACGCGACCCGGCCGACCGCGCGGCCGAGGGCTACCTGAACGCACTCAAGGCGGGTGACGCGGGCAAGGCGCTCTCCTTCTGCAGCTCGACCGATGCGGCGTCGCAGCGACTGATGAACGACAAGGTGCTGAGCGCGCAGCGTGCGCTGGGCATGGGCTTGGTGTCGTTCGACCGGCGGGCCCCGGGCCTGTACGTCGTCCAGGCAGGATCGTCGGTGGACACCTGGCTGCTGCCGGCGCACCACGAGGCCGGCGGCTGGAAGGTCGCGTGTGCCGCTTCGCTGCGCGCGACCTCGCCCACGAAGCTGTTCGGCGAAACCATCGGCGAGGGCGAGACCGTGGCGCTGTTCCCGGGGCAGTACGAGGTGCGACCCAGAACAAGTACGCCGTGTTCACCGGCGCCAAGTCGTCGCCGCTCACGCCGGAGTTGATGACGATCACAGCGCCGCCGAGCGTCCCCGTCGACATTCCGTCGTCGGACGAACTCGGGGAGGAGGGGAACCGGATCGTCTCGGGGAAGGTGAAGCAACACTTCGAGGACTGCGCACGGACCAACGACCTGCGGCCCGCCGGGTGCCTCATGGACTTCGCCACGGGCGGGCGCTATCGCAGCGTCCGCTGGACCATGGTGACCGGGCGGATGGTCCTCAAGCTCGTCCGGTCGCGCACCGATTTCCAGGCCCGCGACGACGTCGACTTCACCGGCGACTTCGTGACGCGCCAGGGCGCGAAAGAGCGGCGCGACGTCCGGGTGGACTTCACCGTGCGGATCGCCAACGACGACGAGCGCCTGACCGTGCGGATCGACAAACCCTGACTCAACGTGGGCTCAGCCCGCGTACAGCGCCCTGTTGATCGTCGTCACCGCGTCCAGGTTGCCCCACGTTCCCGGCAGCACCTCGGTCGCCGGGATCACGATGATGCGGTTGTTCTTCACCGCGTCAGTCTGACCCAGATGTTGCGCGAGCCAGGCGCGCGAGCGCTGCTCGTGGGAGTCGCTCGTCGTCGCGATCACGATCGCGCCAGGGTTCTTCGCCAGCAACGTCTCGCGGGAAACCTCGGCGGCGAAGAACTTCGCGAACGCCGGGTCGTCGGGAGTGAACACCGGCGCGGCGCCCGCGGCCTTCGCGATGCTGTGCTCGACACCCGCGCCGATCGCCGTCACCGTGTCGCCCTCGATGAACAGCTGCGCGAGGCTCACCGGCGTCTTGCCCTGTGCGCGGTCGGCGGCCTGCTTCAGCTGCTGCTCACCCTGCTTCCGCAGCTCGGCGGCCTTCGGTTCGGCCCGCAGGATCCTGCCGAGCGCGTCGACGTCGGTGAGGACGTCGGTCACCTCCGCCTTCGACCGGCGCCCGAAGCACCCGGCGGCCGCCACATAGGTCTGGGCGCCGGCCTGCTTGAGCTGCTCCTGGGTCGCGTACCCCTTCTCTGCGGTGAACTCGTACGTCGTCGGCGACAGGACCAGATCGGGCTTGGCGCTGAGCAGCTGCTCGCGGGTCGGCGGGGCCTCGACGCTGAGGACCGGCACCTGGTGGCCGCCGGCCGTCAGGTCCGCCGGCAGGGGGCTCCCCTTCGTCTGGGCGACGCCGACGACCTTCTTGGCCTCGCCGAGGCGCGCGACGAGGCCCGCCTGCCCGAGGTTGAGCGCGACGACGCGCTGCGGCGCCGGGAAGGCTGTCTCGGTGCCGCAGTTCGTCAGCGTCACCGGGGCGGCGACGTGGTCCGCCTTCGCGACGGGCGCGACCGACTGACCGCACGCGGTGAGGGCCACGGCGCTGGCGGCGAGGAGGGCGAGGGCAGGCGTACGGGTCATGTCTTTTCCTTCTGGGGAGTGGATTGGGCAGGTACGCGGCGGCGGAACGACAGGACCCGGCCGCCGCGCGGGTCATCGAGCGCGTGGGACGCCACGCGCAGCACGTCATCGACCAGCTCGGGGGTCAGCACGTCCTCGACCGCCCCGTCGGCGCGCAGGCGGCCGTCGACCATGACGGCGGCGCGATCGCAGTACGCGAGGGCGAGGTTCACGTCGTGCAACGCCGCGAGCACCGTCGCGCCACGGCCGGCGACGAGGTGGAGCAGCTCGTGCTGGAAGCCGAGGTCGGCGTGGTTGGTGGGCTCGTCGAGGATCATGATCGGCGCCTGCTGGGCGAGCGCGCGGGCCAGCAGCACGCGCTGCTTCTCGCCGCCGGAGAATGTCGCGAACGTCCGCCCGGCCAGGTGGGTCGCGCCCACCTCGGCCAGCGCCCCGTGGGCGATGTCGAGGTCCTGGGGCGAGTCGGCGCCGAAACCGTGCTGGTGGGGTACGCGGCCCAGGAGCACCATGTCGAGACCCGTGAGCGGGAACTCCGACCCGATCTCCTGGGTCATCACCGCGACCCGCCGGGCGGCTTCGCCCGACGGGAGGCGGGCGAGGTCGTCACCGTCCGCGAAGACCTGCCCGGTCGCGGGACGATGCACGCGATAGGCCGTCCGCAGCAGCGTCGACTTGCCCGACCCGTTGGCGCCGATCAGGCCGACGCAGGTGCCCGACGGGACGGTGAGGCTGACGTCGTCGACGATGCGCCGACCGCCCAGATCCACACTCACATGGGAGAAGCGGAGATCCATCACACGTCCTTGCTGCGCATGAGCCAGAGGAAGAACGGGGCTCCGGCGACGGCGGTGAGGATGCCGAGGGGGATCTCGACGGGCTCGGCGATGACGCGGGCGAGCAGGTCACACGTCGCGAGGAACGCCGCCCCGCCGAGCACGCTGACCGGGATGACGCGGCGGTGGTCGGCGCCGACCAGCATGCGGGCGACGTGGGGAACGACCAGTCCGACGAAGCCGATGCCGCCGGCTACCGACACGGTGGCGGCGGTGAGCAGGGCGGTGACGCCGAGCAGGACCAGCCGCAGGCGGTGGACGTTCACCCCGAGCGCGGTCGCGGTCTCGTCGCCGACCATGAGCGCGTTGAGGGCCCGCGTACGCAACCCCACAACGAAAAGGCCGATCGTGAAGGCCGCTGCGGGGGGTGCCAGCGAGGGCCAGGTGGCGGCCGACACCGAGCCGAGCAGGAAGTGCAGGACGCTGTAGATGTTCTGGGCGTCGGTCGAGATGATGAGGAAGTTCGTGAGGGCCGACAACAGCGAGCCGAGGGCGACGCCGACGAGGATGAGGCGCGTGGGCAGGACGACGCCGCGCTTCTGGGCCAGGCCATAGACGAGCGCGATGGTGACCGCGGCGCCGGCGAAGGCCGAGAGGTTCAGCGGAATCCCTGCCAGGGCGGTGGATCCGAGCACGATGGCGGCGACGACACCCAACCCCGCGCCCGACGAGACGCCCAGGATGTAGGGCTCGGCGAGGGGGTTGCGTACGGTCACCTGAAGGACGGCGCCGGCCAGGGACAGGGCGGCTCCGGCGAGGGCGGCCAGCAGCGTACGCGGGAGCCGGAACCCCCAGACCGCCTGGTCCTGGGCGGGGGTGAGGCTGCCGTCGGTCATCCAGGGCATGCCGGGCAGGACGTGACCGAGGACGATCTTGCCGGCCTCGAGCGGCGTGGTGGCGAGCGGGCCGTGCGCGGCGGAGACGAGGACGACGAGGACGGTGGCCGTCGCGAACGCGAGGTTCCAGGCGCCGGTGCGCCGAGCGTGCGACACGCTGCCCCCTTTCGCTGAACGAAAGGAGGCTAACAGAAATGATTGTCAGGAGCGATGTCGATAAGACGCCGTGGGGTTCACCAGGGCTCTTCGCCCGTGATCGGCAGCTCGATGTAGTCGACGATGTGGAACACGTGCTTCACCAGCGTGCGCTGGGGTTGCGGCAGGCGCTCGGCGCCGATCTCGGCGGGGATCGTCCGCGGGACTCCCAGGTGGAGCAGGGAATCGCCGAGCCTCATGCGGCAGCGCCCGGCGGCGGTGATGTTCTTCAGCCACTGGACGTTCGGGCCGTAGGTGAGGGCGATGGTGACGGCGTCGCCGTGACGGAACGCCATGAGCGGCGTGTGGAAGACGGTGCCCGACTTCCGGCCGACGTGTTCGAGGTCGACGAACGTTCCGGAGCCGGCGAGGCGGATCAGGAGCTTGTTGAGGTAGTCGCGGTTGTACTTGGTGACCTTCAGCGGGACGGGCATGGACGCTCCTGGGGCTGGGACTGGGGCCAGCGTACGGCTCCTCGACTCGCTGGGTCGGCTGGGCCCCGATCGCGAAAAGTGCACAGGTGCGCGCGACACGCTGGGTGAGTCGCTGCGCGGGCTGCAGAAAGTGCGCAGGTGTGCACTTTTCACGGGGGGGGTCGACGCCCCGTCTGCGAAAACTGCACAGGTGTGCGCGACACGCTGGGTGAGTCCCCCCGCAGGGCGCGAATACGGCACAGGTGTGCACTTTTCACTCGCTCGGCGAACGTACTCACAGGTAATCTCGGCCCATGACCAGCACCTACGACCTCTTCCGCCGCCTCGAGTCCAAGCCGTTCGGCAAGCGCGCGTTCTCGCTGGCGTTCATGGCGAAGGCGCCCTATTTCGCGTCGGTCCGGCCGAATGTGCTCGTGATGGAGCCCCACCGCGCGGTCGTGACGATCCGCAAGAGGCGTGCGGTGCAGAACCACATCGGCACCGTCCACGCGATCGCGATCGCCAACGGGCTCGAGGCGGCGCTGGGGCTGCTGTGCGAGGCGACGGTGCCCACGGGGATGCGCTGGATCCCCAAGGGAATCGCGCTCGACTACCTCGCGAAGGTGCCGACCGACGTCCGCTGCGAGGCGCGCACCGAGCCGACCGACTGGGGCCGTGAGACGCCGTTCCAGGTGGACGTACGCGTGGCTGCGTACGTCAGGGACGGCAGCGAGGTGGTCACGGGGACGATCCCGGTGTGGGTGACGCGGAAGGGGTGACTCCTCGTCTCGCTGCGCTCGCTCGGAGAGCGGAAGGGGTGACCCCTCGTCACGCTCGCCCAGGGTCAGAGCCGGAACTTCGGCGCTGCCTCCGTCGCCGCAGCTGCGTCGGCTTCCGGCGGGAGCGCCGCCGCCAGCTGGTCGCGCCAGGACGCGGAGGGTTCCGGTGGAGGTTTCCGGTTGCTTGCCCCGTTCTCGCGATGTGATCCGTCTTGACTATGGGTCCATAGGAACGGGTAATGTTTCGGTGTCGCGACGCCTCGCGACGTCCCCCGTTCATCCAGGAGTCCACATGCCCATCACGGGTCTGTTCCTCGGCGCGCTGCTCGGCTTCGTGCTCCAGCGCGGCCGCTTCTGCGTCACCGGTGCGTTCCGTGACGTGTTCCTCGCCCGCCGCTATCGCTTCCTGATCGCCTTCCTCATCGTGATCGCCGTCCAGAGCATCGGCGTCTTCGCGCTCCAGTCCGCCGGCGTGATCACCCTGTCCCACAAGGCATTGCCGTGGGCCGCGGTCCTCCTCGGCTCGCTGATCTTCGGCGTCTCGATCGTCCTGGCCGGAGGCTGCGCCACCGGCACCTACTACCGCGCCGGTGAAGGGCTGGTCGGCAGCTGGATCGCCCTCGTCGCGTACGCGGGTTTCGCCGCCGTCATGAAGTTCGGCGCGCTCAAGCCCTTCGACCAGGCCGTCCAGGCCCAGACCGTGCCGGCCACCACGATCCAGAACACCCTCGGCATCTCGCCGTGGATCCTCGTCGGCCTGTTCACCGTGGGCGTGGGGTACGCCGCGTACCGTCACCTGAACAGGCCCGCCCTCAAGGTCGCCCAGCTGCCCGCCGAACGCACCGGCCTGGCGCACGTGCTGTTCGAGAAGCAGTGGCACCCGTTCGTGACCGCCGTGATCATCGGCCTCATCGCGATCGCTGCCTATCCGCTGAGCTATGCGGCCGGGCGCAAGTCGGGCCTCGGCATCACCACGCCGTCGGCGAACCTCACCAACTATCTGGTCACCGGCAACGCCAAGCTCGTCGACTGGGGTGTGTGGCTCGTCGTCGGAATCCTTGTCGGCTCGTTCATCGCGGCGAAGGCGAGCGGCGAGTTCCGCGTACGCGTGCCCGACGGCCCGACCATCGTGAAGTCGATCTTCGGCGGCGTCGGCATGGGCATCGGCGCCGCGCTTGCGGGCGGCTGCACCATCGGCAACTCGATGGTCCAGACGGCCCAGTTCTCCTATCAGGGCTGGCTTTCGTTCCTCATGACCTTCATCGGCGTGGGCATCGGCGCCCGCCTGTTCATCACCCGTCCGGCCAGGGCCAGCGCGCAGGGCAGCGTACGCCCGGCGCTGGTGAACGCCTGACTCATCGACTCGGTGCGCTCGCTCGGAGAGCGTTTTAGGAAAGGAAACCTTTATGGCCAAGCATGTTCTCGAGACCGCGGGCGAGGTCTGCCCGTTCCCGCTCGTCGAAGCCAAGCGCGCGATCGCCGGCCTGCCCGCCGGTGACGAGCTCGTCATCAACTTCGACTGCACCCAGGCGACCGAGTCGATCCCCGCGTGGGCGGCCGAGTCGGGCTTCCCGGTGACCGACTATCGCAAGCTCGGCGACGCCGGCTGGACGATCACGGTCCAGAAGTCCTGACCCACACCTGAACCACGCCGGTGGCCGGCTCCCCTGCGGGGGCCGGCCATCGGCGTTCGCCGCCTCGGGGCGATGTCGTCGATGATGTCACCATGGTGACCGAGGAACCTGATGTGCCCTGGGCGATGCAGCTCGTGCTGCGCCACGACAAGGTCGACCCGGCCGGACACCTCGAGTCGTGTGAGGCCGGGGCGCGCGCCGTCGTGGCCCTGCTGGCGAGCCCGGAGGCCACCGACGGCGACTGGCGGCCGGCGGTGGACTTCTGGCGCGACGGTCGCATCCGCAAGCTGGTCCGGCGGGCGCGCGGCAAGCGATGGGACGACGTGCAGGCGTTGCCGGGAATCACCGTGGAACAGGGAAAGGCGGCCGTACGCGCCCTCGTGCCGGGTCCGGTCCGCCCGCTCGTCCCCGAGCTGGACCGCCTGCAGGTGAGCGGGACGGAGTTGCCGCTGGAGCCGGCACCTGTGACCGCCGAGGCGCTCGTCGCGATAGGCATCAGCCCCCTGATCACGATGACCACGGGCAAGGCGGTGGCCCAGTGCGGCCACGCGGCCCAGCTCGCGTGGGAGGCGATGGAGGGGGAGGCGCAGGAGCGGTGGCGGGCGGCAGGGTTCGGCGTACGCGTGGTCCCGATGAGCGAGGACGCCTGGGCGGCCCGGCCCGGCGACGTGCAGGTGGTCGATGCGGGATTCACCGAACTGGACGGGCCGACGGAGACCACGCGGGCGTGGTTCGGCTGAGGGTCGTTCGACCGGCTCGAATCGTGACCTGCAGGGTTGCGTAAACGGTTTACACGCCCCGTTGGGCATATGTACGTTGGCTACACGGCCGCGGCGCAGCGTGCCGCTACGCAAGGAGGAAGTCGTGTCCAGCATTCCCCGGTTCCTGACCGTCCTGGCCCTCTCGGCCGGACTCACGGCGTGCGGTGGGGGTGGCGCGGTCGACCAGCAGCCCAGGGCGGCGGGCGGCGCCGGAGGGGCCGCGGTGGTCGGCGTGACGACCGATCCCGACACGCTCTTCCCGTGGAAGGCCACGCAATTCCAGGCCGTCAACGTCATCCAGAACCTCTACGGCACGCTGACCGAATTCGATCAGAACCTCAAGGTCGTGCCCGGCCTCGCCCAGTCGTGGACGCCGTCCGGCGACGGCAAGACTCTCACGCTGAAGCTGCGTACGGGGGTGAAGTTCGCCGACGGATCCGACTTCGACGCGACCGACGTCAAGAGCTCGCTCGACCGCATCAAGGACGAGAAGACCGCGGCCGTCTCGCGCACCTCGCTGGCCAACGTCAGCGCCACCAGGATCGTCGACCCCCAGACGATCGAGCTGACCCTGTCCGCTCCCGACGCCGCACTGCCCGCGAACCTGGCCACCGCCAACATGGCCATGCTGTCCTCGGACGACACCGAAGAGAAGCTCAAGACCCAGCCCAACGGCACCGGGCCCTTCGACTTCGACAAGCGCGTGCCGAGCCAATCGATCACCCTGAAGAAGAACCCGGCCTATTGGGGCGACAAGGCGAAGCTCGACTCGGTCGAGTTCCGCGTGATCCCCGACGAGAACGCCATCGTCTCGGCGATGCAGGCGGGCAACGTCCACCTCGCCGTCATCAACGACCCGTTGGTCGCGAAGAACGCCGAGGGCTCCCTGCGGGTCGCGAAGACGCCCCAGCTGAACTACCACGCCCTGCAGTTGCACGCGAAGAAGGGCCCGCTGACCGACCTCAACGTACGCCTGGCCATCCAGTGTGCGATCGATCGCCAGCAGGTGTTGGACACGGCCGCCCTCGGCGAGGGTGAGGTCACCGGCCCCATCACCTCGCCGGCGTTCAAGAGCGATCCCGCGGCGCGCCCCTGCCCCAAGCGCGACGTGGCGAAGGCGAAGGACTACCTCCAGAAGGCCGGCAAGCCTGCTGTGGCAGTGAAGACGATCGTGTCGCAGGGCGAGTACGCCACGTCGGTCAACGAGGCCCAGAACCTCAAGGCGCAGCTCGCCGAGGCCGGCATCGACCTCCAGCTTGAGGTGCTCGAGTCGGGCGCGTTCGTGAAGCGGTGGGTGGCCGCCGACTTCGAGGCCGCCGTCGCGCTGAACGGCGGGCGACCCGATCCGGACGGCGCGTACGGCCGGTATTTCACGAGCAACGGGAACCTGAACAAGGTCGCGGGCTATGCGTCGCCCACACTTGACGAGCTCTTTACCCGCGGCAAGGCCAGCACGTCGGAAGCCGAGCGCAAGGAGATCTACACCAAGGTGGGCAGGGAACTCGAGGACAACGCCGCGTGGATCTGGCTGTTCACCGGTTACACCTACACGGCGACGACGCAGCAGGTCGGGGGGTTCACGCCGATGGCGACCGGTGGGCTGCAATCCCTGCGGACGACCACGGTCAACTGACGGGCGGCTGCTGCGTTGCGTGACTTCCTGCACCACCCCGTCGTGGCCCGGCTGGGGTCGGCGGTGGCGACGCTCCTGGGTGTCGCCGTCGCGGTTTTCCTCATGTTGCGGGCGATTCCGGGCGACCAGATCCTCGCCGGCCTCGGCACCGAGGCTGCCGCGCTGACGCCCGACCAACGCCGGGACCTGGAGGCCTACTACGGGCTCGACCAGCCGCTGGTGGGCCAGTTCTTCAGCTGGCTCGGTCAGGTCATGACGGGGAACCTCGGCTTCTCCTCGCGCGCACAGACCAGCGTCGTCGACCTGATCGGCGCCGCCCTGCCGGTCACGGTGGAGCTGGCCGTGCTGTCGATCGCCATCGCCCTGGCGGTGGGGATCCCCGTCGGCATGATGGCCGCGAGCCGTCCCGATTCCGCTCGCGACGGTGCGGGACAGGCGTTCGCCCTCGTGGGGTTGAGCGTGCCTGCCTTCCTGCTGGCCACGGTGCTGCTCACCTGGGCCTCGCGGTCCCTCGGGTTCAACCCGAACGGCAAGCCGTACGCGTCCCTGCTCACGAATCCGGGCCTCAACCTGCAACAGATGCTGATGCCGGCACTCACTCTGGGCCTCGGCATCTCTGCGCCCATCGTGCGCACGACCCGCACCGCCGTGATGGAGATCCGCGGTCTCGACTTCATCCGCACGGCCCGGGCGAAGGGCGTGCCGCCGCGGCGGCTCCAGACCCGCCACGTCCTGCGCAACGCCCTGGTGCCGATCATCACCATGACGGGGCTCCAGTTCGGCTATCTGTTGGGCGGCGCGGTCGTCGTCGAGCAGGTGTTCTCGCTGCCCGGCATCGGTCGGCAGGTGCTGCTGGGGATCCAGCAGAAGGAGTACGCCGTCGTCCAGTCCACGGTGCTCATGATCGCCCTGGCGTTCGTGCTCGTGAACCTCGCCACCGACCTCCTCTATCGGGTCGTCGACCCGCGGGTGCGTGCGTCGTGAGTGACGTCAATCCGCTCCCGGCAACAGATCTCGGGCCAGCCACAGCGGGGGGAAGGCGGTCATGGCGCCGGCTCCTGCGGTCGGTGACCGGAGTCGTCGGCCTTGTCCTGATGACGGTCATCGTCCTGCTGGCCGGTCTGGCGTGGGTGGGCGCGGTCCCGTTCGACCCGCTGGCCCAGAACGCTCCCCAGCGCCTGAGACCACCGTCGGGCCAGCACCTGTTCGGCACCGACCAGTTCGGGCGCGACGTGTTCTCGCGCGTGTGCGCCGGGCTGGGCAGTTCGGTGCGCATCGCCGTGGTCTCGGTGGCGATCGCCGCGACGCTCGGCACCCTGGCCGGCCTTGTGGGCGGCTATTTCAGGAAGGCGACCGACGTCGTCCTCGGTGGCATCGCCAACGTGCTGTTCGCCTTCCCGCCCCTGCTGCTCGCCCTGACCCTGGCATCGGTGCTCGACCGCAACTGGTTCACGGTCGCGGTCGCGATCGCCGTCGTCTATGTGCCGATCTTCTATCGCGTCACGCGCGGGCCGGTGCTGTCGCTGCGGGAGGTCGAGTTCGTCCGCGCCGCCGTGAGCACGGGACAGGGGCCGTGGTCGGTGATGTTCCGCCACGTCCTCCCGAACATCGCGCCGCTGGTGATCGTCCAGGTCGCCCTGTCGCTGTCGTGGGCGGTCCTGACCGAAGCCGCGCTCTCGTTCCTCGGCCTCGGCACCCCACCACCCGCACCCTCGTTGGGATCGATGATCTTCGAGGCCAAGAACACCGTCTATATCGCCCCCTGGACGATGATCGCGCCCGGCGTGCTGGTCGTGGTCCTCGTCGCGGCCCTCAACCTGCTCGGCGACGGGCTGCGCGACGTCATCGACCCGCGCGATCGTCGATGACGAAGGGAAAGCTTCACATGCGCGTGCTCGGCATGATCTCGGGAACATCCCACGACGGCATCGACGCGGCCGTCGTCGACTTCACCCTCGACGGTGACCGGCTGCGGGCGGCCGTGGTGCACGGGTCGTCGACGGAGTATGCGCCCGAACTGCGTTCCCGCATCGTGGCGAGCCTGCCGCCGCGGGCGACGACGATGGACGAGGTGTGTCGTCTGGACACCCTGGTGGGGCAGGCGTTCGCGGACGTCGCCGTGGGGGTCGCGCAGGAGGTGGGCGGGGTCGACGCGATCGCCTCGCACGGTCAGACGATGTTCCACTGGGTGGACGGCGGGCACGCCTTCGGCAGCCTCCAGCTCGGACAGCCCGCGTGGATCGCCGAGCGCACCGGGGTTCCGGTGATCGCCGACCTCAGGTTGCGGGACGTGGCGGCGGGAGGTCATGGCGCCCCCCTTGTGCCGATCCTCGACGAGCTTCTCCTTGCAGGCATGGGGGAACCGGCCGCCGCGCTCAACCTCGGTGGCATCAGCAACGTCACGGTGGTGGCCCCGGGAAAGCCGTCGATCGCGTACGACATCGGGCCCGCGAACGCCCTGGTCGATGCGGTGGTGCAGGACCGCGGGCTCGACCCGCGCGGCTACGACGCCGACGGGCGGCTGGCCGCAGCCGGGACGGTGGACGCGTCGGTCCTGGCGCGCTTCCTCGATGAGCCGTACTACGCGTTGCCGGCCCCCAAGAGCACGGGGAAGGAACTGTTCCACCTGGCCTATGTGGACGAGAAGCTGGCGGGCGCCACCATCAGCGACGCCGACCTCGTCGCCACCCTCACGCGGCTGACGGCGGAGGTGGTCGGTCGAGACCTGCGGGCAGCGGGCGTACGCCGTGTCGTGGCCGCAGGTGGGGGCTGCGCCAACCCCGTCCTCATGCGGTGGCTGGCCGAGATGGCCCACCCCGTCGCGGTCGAGACGACCGACGCGCTCGGCATCCCCACCGCGACCAAGGAGGCGATCGCCTTCGCCCTTCTGGGGTGGTGCACGCTGCACGGGCTCCCGGGCAACGTGCCCTCGGCGACGGGAGCCGCGGGGTCGCGGGTGCTGGGTTCCATCACACCCGGACGCGACCCCCTCCGTCTCCCGGACCCCGTGGAATCGCTGCCCTCATTGGAGATCGTGGGGAGGGCGGCGTCCGCATGATCGAACTGCGTCCGGCAGCAGAACGCGACCTCGACGGGATCGTCGAGGTGTTCCGCGCGTGCTGGACGCACAGCTATGCGGCCTTCGCGACTGACGAGGAGCTGGCGCGGCTCGACGAGAGGGCGAGCCGACACATGTGGGCGGGGGCGCTGGCCGGCGGAGGGGTGAGCGTGGCGGTGGAGGGCGACAAGGTCTGCGGGATCCTGCGCCATTCGGTGGAGGGCGACCGCGTCGACGTCCACTCGCTGTATGTCGATCCGCGATGGCAGAGTGGCGGATTGGGCACGCGGCTGCTCGAACACGCGCGTGCCGACGGGGCCCGGCGGGGCGCTGTGCGCGGGAGGCTGTGGGTCTTCGCCGACAATGCCGCCTCACGCGCGTTCTACGCCTCGCGCGGCTGGCTCCCGGACGGGGTGACGCGTACGCAGGATGCCTTCGGCCTGCCGGAGGTGCGGCTGGCGTACGCAGACACCCCCGGCTCGCTGTCGGACGCCGCTGAATGGCTGTGCAGCAAGGACATCCTGCTGTCCGGAGAGTTCGGGCCGGCCGGCGTCGTCCTAGCCGTCGACGGCGCGTTCGCGGTGGCCGGGGACCGCGGGCCCGGGCTGCGCGGGATGACCCTGGACACGTGGTTCGACCTCGCGTCGGTGACCAAGCTCGTCACGACGTGTTGCCTGATGACGTTGGCGTCGCGCGGCGCGGTCCGGCTCGACGATCCCGTGTCACGCTGGGTCCCCGAGGTGGAGGGGGCGACGGTGCGCGACCTGCTCCACCACCGCGGTGGCTTCGTCGCCTGGCAACCGCTGTATGTGGAGGCGCACTGTGACGCCGACGCCGCGATGCGCGTGCTGGCAGCGATCCCGCGCCAGGAGGCACCCGCGGGGCGGGTCTATTCCGACCTCGGTTTCATGGTTCTCGGGGCGGTGGTGGCAGCGGCGTTCGGGGCCAGCCTCGACGAGGCCGTTGACGCGCTGCTCGCGCGTCCGCTGGGACTCGACCTGGCGTACCGGCCTCGAGGTCCGGTGGCCGCCAGCGCCCTTGACGACCGCATCGAGCGGCGCATGGTCGAGGACGGGAATCCTTATCCCGTGACGATTCCCGGCGGGTTCGACGGCTGGCGAACCGGCCTGGTCGTGGGAGAACCCAATGACGGGAACGCCCAGCACGCTTTCGGTGGCGTCGCCGGCCACGCGGGGTGCTTCGCGACAGTGCCTGCGCTCCACTCCTTGGGTGCGGCGCTCGCGAACGCCGAGGAGCACGCCGATCTCTGGCGTCCCGACGTGGTCGCCGCGTTCCTCGCCGAAGGTCCGGAACAGGGTCAGGCGGCGGGATTCCGGACCCATCGGTTGAGCGACGGCCGCATCTTCCACCACCACCCCGGATTCACGGGGTGTGTCCTCGGCTTCGTCGCCGACCCGATCCCTGAGCGGCGCCACGTGGTGGCCATCGGGGCCAACCGGCTGGTGTCCGGACAGCAGGCCGAGCCCGGGGCCGAGCTTCGGCCCGTCCCCACCCAGCGCCTGCGCGATGTCGTGCTGGCCGCAACTCTGGAGGCCCGATGAGTGAGACGCCGCCGGTCGTGGAACTGCGCGACCTCAGCATCGCCTTCCGCACCGCGGACGGAACCCGCGAGGCCGTCCGGCACGTCGACCTGACCGTCCGCGCCGGCGAGACGGTCGCCATCGTCGGCGAGTCGGGCTCGGGCAAGTCCACCACGGCGGCGGCGATCAACCGCCTGCTCGCCGACAACGCGACCATCACGACCGGCACGATCCTCTTCCAGGGTGAGGATGTGGCCACCTTCTCGGAGGGGCGCATGAGGGGACTTCGCGGGGCGAGCATCGGTCTGGTGCCCCAGGACCCGATGTCGAACCTCGACCCGTTGATGACGGTCGGCGACCAGATCGGGGAGGCGCTGGAGGTCCACGGCGTGGCCCACGGCGCCGAACTGCGAGGCCGCGTGCTCGAGCTGCTCGAGGCGGTCGGCATCGGTGATCCGGGGCGGCGGGCGCGTCAATATCCGCATGAGTTCTCCGGGGGCATGCGTCAGCGGGTCCTCATCGCCATGGGCCTTGCGTGTCGGCCCGCGCTCCTCATCGCCGACGAGCCCACGTCCGCACTCGACGTCACGGTGCAGCGCCGCGTACTGGACCAACTCGCGCAGCTGACCGGCGAACTCGGCACCGCCGTGGTCCTGATCACCCATGACCTCGCGCTGGCCGCCGAACGGGCCGATCGCGTCGCGGTGATGTATCGCGGCGAGGTCGTGGAGGAGGGAGCCGTCCATGACGTGCTCTCGCATCCCCAGCACGATTACACGCGGCGTCTGCTCGGGGCCATTCCCGGATTGAATGCGGTCACGCGCGAGCCCCGGCCGGCCACCGAGGCGCTGGCGGAGGCCCGCGGCCTGGTGAAGGTGTTCCGGGTCCGGGGCGAGCGCGGACGCGGCCTGACCGATTTCACCGCCGTCGACGGCGTTGACCTCACCATCCCGCGCGGGGCGACGGTGTCGCTCGTCGGGGAGTCGGGCTCGGGCAAGTCCACCGTGGCCAACATGGTGCTCGGTCTCGAGGAGCCCACGTCCGGCACGATCTTCTTCGATGGGGCGCCCCGGCCTACCGACCGGGCTGGTCTGAAGGCGTTCCGTCGCCGCGTACAACCGGTGTTCCAGAACCCGTTCGCGAGCCTCGATCCCCGCTACACCGTGGAGCGGTCGATCGCCGAGCCGCTGCAGGTGCACGGGGTCGGCTCGCGTGACGAGCGACGGAACCGCGTCCGGGACCTGCTTGAGCGCGTGTCCCTGCCTGCCGAGCTGACCAGCCGGCTGCCCCACGAACTCTCCGGCGGGCAGCGCCAACGCGTGGCGATCGCCCGCGCCCTCGCCCTCAATCCGGACCTGGTCGTCCTGGACGAGGCCGTCTCGGCGCTGGACGTGTTGGTGCAGGACCAGATTCTCGAGCTGCTGGCGAGACTGCAGGAGGAGATGGGGCTCAGCTATCTCTTCATCTCCCACGATCTCGCCGTGGTGCGGGCGATCTCCGACGAGGTCCATGTGATGCAGCAGGGGAGGATCGTGGAGTCCGGAACGCCGGCGCAGCTGTTCGCCGCACCGCGCGTGGACTACACGCGGGAACTGTTGGCGGCCATCCCGGGCGCCGGGCTCAGCGGGAAGGACCCCTCGTGAGTGCGCGCGTCCTGGTCATCTACACCGGCGGCACGCTCGGCATGAGGCCGACCGATCATGGCTGGGAGCCGGGCGCCGATCTCGAGGGTTGGCTCGCGGGACTCGCGGCGGCGGAGCTGCCCGGGATCACCGTGGACCTCCTCACCCTCGAGCCCCTCATCGATTCGTCGAACGCCACGCCGCATGACTGGCAGCGGATCGTCGACGCGGTCAGGGACGGCGCGGAGGCGCACGACGGCATCGTGGTCCTGCACGGCACCGACACCATGGCGTTCGCGGCCGCGGCGCTGCACCATGCGCTGGGTCCCGTGCCGGTCGTGCTCACCGGGGCGCAGCGGTCGCTCGTCCTCGAGGACAGCGACGCGGGCGACAACGTGCTGGGCGCGGTGCGCCGCGCGCTCGACCCCGCCCTGGATCGCGTGGTGGTGTTCTTCGACGGAGAGGTCATCGACGGCGAGCGGGCGACCAAGGTCTCGTCCACCGCCGACCACGCGTTCGGGAGCGTGAACGGGTGCGACAGATCGCTCATCAGTGACGATCTCGAGGTGTCCAGGGGCACCGAGATGCCCGATCGTGAGCGATCTGTCGCACTCAAGCGCGATCGGGAGTCGCGGTCGCCGAGCGAGCGCCGGCGAGACGAGGAGCCGCGGCCCTTCGCCGACGTCGACCTCGTCGTCCTCACCCTCCACCCCGGCCTGCGCGCCGAGCGGCTCGCCGCCCAGCTGACCCCGCCGCCGCAGGCTGCGATCGTGCGGGCCTACGGCTCCGGGAACGCGCCCGACAACGACCCGGCGCTGCTGGCGGCGCTGGCCGAGGCGTCCGCCGCCGGGACCGTCGTGGTCGTCACGACCCAGTGCGGGCACGGAGGCGTGGAGCTGGGGCAGTACGCGGTGAGCCAGGGGTTGCTGGCGACCGGAGCGGTGTCGGGCGGCGACCTGGGGGTCGAGGCGCTGGTGGCCCTGCTGACGTTCCTGCTGAGCCAGGGGTTGGGCCCGGGCGAGGTGCGGGGTCAACTCGCGGAGCGTGTGCTGAGCTCGGCCGCTCGCGGCTGAGACGAAGTGCTCGCTCAGTCAGGGTGACTTGGCGTGTCCGATCGCACGCTCGATTCGCTCGAGTGGTCCGGCAGAGCCATTCCGATGGATCGAGCGTTCGATCCAGCACGCCCCGTAGGATTCCCGCGTGACTGACGCCCGGCTCGTGCCCGATCCCGACCGCGCCGGCGCCTTCACCGTGCGCGTCGGGGGCGCCGACCAGTCCTGGGTCGACCCCGACGACCCGACCCGGCTCGAGTTCGACTACATGCAGCGCATCGGCGACGCGCTCGACGCCCACGCCACCGAGGGCGAGCGGCTGCGTGTCGTCCACGTCGGCGGCGCCGGCATGACGCTGGCCCGCTATGTCGCCGCCACCCGGCCCACCTCGCCCCAGATCGTGCTCGAACCCGACGCCGAGCTCACCGCCGAAGTGCGCGAGGCCATCCCGCTGCCCCGCAACTCCGGCATCAAGGTCCGCCCCGTCGACGGCCGCGCCGGCATCGCCGAGATGCGCGACGACTTCGCCGACGTCGTCATCGTCGACGCGTTCGTGGGCGCGCGCGTGCCGGCCGAGCTGACGACGCGCGAGTTCCTCACCGACGTACGCCGGGTCCTGCTCGGCACCGGCACCGTGATGATGAACATCACCGACCACGCCCCGTTCTCCTACACCAGGCGCGTGCTGGCCGGCCTGGCCGAGGTGTTCGGGGAGGCCGTCATGTCGGCCGAGCCCTCGACGCTGAAGGGCCGCCGCTTCGGCAACGTGCTGCTGCTCGGCTCCGCCTCCCCCCTGCCGACCGACCGCCTGGCCCGCCGCGCCGCCGGGTCGGCCTTCCCCTATCGGGTGGTGTTCGGCGACCATCTCGCCCGGTTCCTCGGCGCTGCCGCCCCCTACACCGACGACGACGCCGAACGCTCGCCCGAGCCGCCTGGAGGACGCGCGTTCTTCAGCTGAGTCCGTGAGTTGGCCGGCGACACCCCGTCGGTGAGAATGGCCCCATGAGTCACGACCTGATGGACGACCTCGAGGACCGCCCCCGCACGGCGAGGCGCGGCATCTCGGCGTTCACGATCCTCGGCCTGCTCCTGGCGCTCGGCGGGCTCGGCGCCCTGGGCTATGTGGGCTATGAATATTTCGGCACCAACATCACGTCCCAGAAGGCGTTCGACGAACAGAAGTCGGGCCTGCGGTCGGAGTGGGACAAGAATCCGGTCCAACAGAACCAACAGCCCCAGAACGACCCGGCCAACAAGCCCGGGCTCCCGGGCCAGGCCCCCGCAGCCCAGCAGATGCGCGTTCCCGGCAACGCGATCGCGCTGCTCCGCATCCCCCGTCTGGGCAAGGAATACGAGGTGCCGATCCTCACCGGCACCGAGACGGCGACCCTGTCGAAGGGCGTGGGTTGGTATGAGAGCTCCGTACGCCCGGGCCAGGTCGGCAACTTCGCGCTGGCCGGCCACCGGGTGACCCACGGCGAGCCGTTCAAGCGCATCCTCGAGGTGAAGAAGGGCGACGAGGTGATCGTCGAGACGCGCGAGGCGATCTACACCTACGTGATGGACAGCTCTCCCGCCGACCTGACGGTCGACGACAAGGACACGTGGGTGCTCGACCCCGTGCCAGGCAAGAAGGGTGAACCCGCCAGCCAGCCGCTGATCACGCTCACGACGTGCCAGGACCTGTTCCACTCGGCCGACCGTTCGATCGGCTTCGGACACCTGGCGTCGACGAAGAACAAGTAGTTGGGGCTGGGGCGGGCGGCTTCGACTCGCTGGCGCTCGCTCAGCCAACGTGGGGGCGGTGGCTTCGACTCGCTGGCGCTCGCTCAGCCAACGTGGGGGCGGTGGCTTCGACTCGCTGGCGCTCGCTCAGCCAACGTGGGGGCGGGCGGCTTCGACTCGCTGGCGCTCGCTCAGCCAACGTGGGGGCGGGCGGCTTCGACTCGCTGGCGCTCGCTCAGCCAACGTGGGGCCGGGGCCCTCGCTCGGAGAACGTGGGCCGTCAGCCCAGGCCCAGGTCGCTCGCCGACACCGCGAAGCGATAGTCCAGCCTCTGCGCGCGGATGGCGTCGGCCGCGTCGGTGTTGCGGTCGACGATGACCGCCACCGCGACCACTTCCGCTCCGGCCTCGCGCAGCGCCTCCACCGCCGTCAGCGCAGAACCGCCCGTGGTCGAGGTGTCCTCGACCACGAGTACGCGGCGGCCGGCCACCTCGGTGCCCTCGATGCGGCGCTGCAGCCCGTGGGCCTTCTCCGACTTCCTCACCACGAACGCGTCGAGCCGCCCGCCGGCCGCCGCGGCCGCGTGCAGCATCGACGTCGCCACCGGGTCGGCGCCCAGCGTCAGCCCGCCGACGGCGTCGAAGTCGAGGTCGGCCACCAGTTCACGCATCACGCGCCCGACGATCGGAGCGGCCTCGCCGTCCAACGTCACGCGGCGCATGTCCACGTAGTAGTCCGCCTCACGCCCCGACGACAGCACCACCCGCTGGTGGACGACCGCCAGTCGGCGGATGTGGGCGATGAGCTGCTCGCGGTCTGCGTACCCCGGATCGGTCTGCGTGTCGGCCATGGCGCGAGGTTATCGCGACCGCAACCAGAGCCGCTCCCGTGACCGACTAGGCTTGCGGCACATTCCCGAACCAAGGAGTCACTCACGTGTCAGCCGCCCTCATCGTGATCCTCATCGTCCTGGCGCTCGTCCTGGTGCTCGGCATTGCGGCGATCAGCATGTACAACGGGTTCGCCAAGCAGCGCAACCTGATCCAGGAGTCGTGGCGTCAGGTCGACGTCGAGCTCAACCGCCGCTATGAGCTGATCCCGAACCTCGTCGAGACGGTGCGCGGCTATGCGGCCCACGAGCGCAACACCCTCGAGGACGTGACCCGCCTGCGCAACCAGGCTGCGGCCGTCGCCTCGCAGGAGGGCGGGACGCCGTCGGCCCAGCGCGCCCAGTCGGAAGAGGCCCTGTCGGGTGCCGTGCGCAACCTCCTGGTCTCGGTCGAGGCCTACCCCGACCTGAAGTCGAACCAGAACTTCCTCCAGCTGCAGCGCGAGCTGACCGACACCGAGGACCGCATCGCCGCGGGGCGTCGCTACTACAACGCGAACGTGCGCGAATACAACACCAAGATCGACTCGGTGCCGACCAACATCATCGCCTCGCTCGGCAAGTACGAGAAGGCGACCTACTTCGAGGTCAACGAGGCTGCGCGCCAGTCGCCCGACGTGAACTTCGGCTCGATCGCCTACCGCGGCGACGAGAAGCAGGCCCCGTCGCAGAGCCACCAGCCCGAGTCGCAGTCCTCGGCGCCGGCGCTGGAGTCGCAGCCGTCGCAGCAGCAGTACGGCCAGCAGCAGGGCCAGGCGTACGGCCAGCAGCAGGGCCAGGCGTACGGCCAGCAGGAACAGACCTACGAGCCGCAGGGCGTGCAGCAGGGCGGCTACCAGGTGCCGCAGGCCGCGCCGCAGCAGCAGTACGGCGACCAGGGCCAGTACGGCCAGCAGGGCCAGCAGCAGTACGGCGACCAGGGTCAGTACGGCCAGCAGGGCCAGCAGCAGTACGGCGACCAGCAGGCGGCGTACGGTTCGCAGCCGCAGTACGGCCAGCAGCCCACCGCGGGTCACCAGGGCCAGTTCGGCGAGCAGGGGCAGTACGCGGCCCCGGGGCAGGGCCAGCAGCCGCAGCAGGGCCAGAATCCCCAGAATCCCCAGAACCCGCAGAACCCGCAGAACCCCCAGGGTGGCTACCAGGCCCCGGGTGAGTGGAAGCAGAACTGATCCACCGCTGAACCTCGATCGCCGCGTCCCCAAGGGGGCGCGGCGATCGTCCTTTTCCCGGGCCGGGGTGTCACGAAACGTCCACTCGATCGGTCACAGGACCCCCCACGGCGCTTCTGCGCCGTCGAGTGGACCTTTCGTGACACCTCTGCGGTGGACCGCGCCGGGCTAGAGTTGGCGCGGTCCCCGATCCCGCCCGCCCCGAGGAGTGCCGTGCAGCGCTGGAAGCTCGTCGCCGCCGTGGCCGCCGTCGCAGCGGTGGTCATCGCGTCGGTGATCGTGCTGCTGGTGACCTCGACGCGCGAGGCCGTCACGCCGCCCCCGCCACCGGTCGAGTCGCAGGGCCCGCGCATCGACCGACCCACCCAGCCCCCCAGCCCGTCGGTGACCCCCCACATCGAGGACCGGCCGTCGAACCCCGACCAGGCGAACCAGATCAAGGTCGGCAACGCCTACATGGACGCGTTCCTCCAGCCCGGCAGCATCGAGGAGCGCGCCGCCCGGCTCAAAGAGTGGGGTACGCCCCAGAACGTCGAGCAGGCCAAGCTCACCAACCGCCTGCCCAACGCCCGGCGCAAGGGTGACGTCGCGCTCGACCCCACGAACGCGCGCCCCAACCAGACCCAGGCCCACGTGCAGCTCACCGACGGCTCCTGGTGGGCCATGACGCTGGTCAAGGACCCGACGGTGGCGGCCCAGTGGCGCGTCCACGTCGCGACCAGGGAGGGCCACTGATGTCGGCCCCGCTCGCGACGGCCTCGCGGGCGGTCCGCGCGGCGGCGCGGGAACTGACTGGGCCCCCGACTCCGGCACCGCGCCGACCGCGGGGCCCGCGACCACCCGGGCCCCACTGGCTCCCGTGGCTGCTCGCCGGCGGGGTGGTCGCCCTGGTCGGCGCGATCCTCACCGGCCTCGCCGCGGTCCAGCTCACCCCGCCGGTGAACACCTCGCTGGTGGCACCGACGATGAGTTGCGGCGGAACCACCCCGCTCAGCGCCGCCCCGCCGGGAGGCGGCACCGCGCCGCAGCCGCTCCCAGGGGGAGCGAACCCCCGGGGCGCCCCCGTCCGCAACCCCGAACTCGCCGCCCCCGAGAAGCTCGAGCAGCTCAACGAGATCCAGCTCCGCAACGCGAAGGCGATCGCCGTGGCGGCCCGTGCCGAGGGCGCCAACGCCCGCGCGATCGTGATGGCCTTCATGGCGGCGATGGTCGAGACGCGGCTCTACAACCTCGCGTCCGACGCCCCCGGCCAGGAGGAGTCGCTGCGCTTCCCCAACGACGGGGTGTCCATCGACCACGGCTCGGTCGGCATGTTCCAGCAGCAGCACTGGCACGGCACCCCCGCCGAGCGCATCGACATCGCCACCACCACCCGCCTGTTCCTCAAGGGGCGTACGCACCCCAGCGGCCAGCACGACCCGCCCGGCCTGTTCGACAAGCGCGAGTGGGAGACCCGCCCGGCGGGCGAGGTGATCCAGGAGGTGCAGCGCTCGGCCTTCCCCGGCCGCTATGCGGAGTTCGAGACCTTCGCCCAGGGCCTGCTCCAGCGCGTCGCCGGCGACGGCTCGATCGGCGCGGCGCCGACGATGGTCGGCGGCTGCGGGCCGGCGGCCTACCTCGGCGGCACGACCCCGCCACCGTGGCTCGTGGCGATGCTGCCCGGCGTCCAGCCCGACACCCTCCTGGTCGCCGGCGCGGTGGCGAACGCGTTCCCGAAGATCAAGGTCTACGGCGGCGTACGCGAGGACGCGCTGCCCTACCACCCGTCGGGCCGCGCCGTGGACATCATGACGAGCTCGGCGTTCGCCGACTTCACCAGCCCAGAGGCGGTCGCGTACGGCCAGGGCATCGCCGACCTCGTGACGAAGAACGCGCTCGCGCTCGGCGTCGACCACGTCATCTGGAACGCGAGGATCTGGTCCCACGGGCGTGCGGCGGAGGGGTGGCGCGACTGCGGTACGCCGGCGGCGGGCTGCTATGCGGGCCCCGACGACACCGCCGCCCATCGCGACCACGTCCACGTCACGACGTTCGGCAACGTGGGGCGCGGCATGCCGGCCGCGATGCCGGCCGGCTCGGTGGGGAGGGCGACCTCGCCGCTGCCGCCGCAGTTCCGGGGGAGCGGCAGCTTCGGCAAGACGGGGCCGATGTGGTCGTCGACCCACTCCGGCGAGGACTTCTCCGCCCCGCTGGGGACGCCGGTCTTCGCCGTGATGGACGGCGTCGTGGCGGCCCAGATCCCGGCGGGCTGGAACGGCATCCACGTCGTGATCGCCCACCCCGGCGGCGTGCACACCCACTACGCCCACCTGTCGCAGATGTCGGTGCAACCCGGCACGCAGGTGAGGGCCGGCCAGACGATCGGGCTGGTCGGATCGACCGGCAACTCGTCGGGACCCCACCTCCACCTCGAGTACTACCCGCCGGGCACCGCCCCCGGCAACGTCCGCGAGGCGCAGGACCCCATCGCGTTCCTGCTGGCCAACGGGGTGCGGTTTGGCTGAGGCGGCCGCGCTGTTCGGGCCCGACTCGTGGTGTGCGGCATGCGGCGAGGCGGTCGGGCCCGGCGCGCGCGTGGTGACCTCCACCCGGGGCGAGGCCGCGTACGCCGCGGTGCTGCACGCGGGCTGTGACGAGCCGACCGACGCGTACGCGGGGCGCGGCCAGCACCGCCTGGTCTGCAGCGCGCTGCCCGACGGGCGGCCGGCGCTCGTCGCGAACGTGGACGTGGACGTGGTCGCTGTGGACGCGGCGGGGGTGCCGGCGATCGCCGCGCCGCTCGAGTCGGCCGGCTGGGCGCGATGGCCCGCGGCGCCCGACGTGGTCGACGGCTGGGTCGAGCCGGGACGTGCGGTCGTGACGGTGCTGGGCGAGTGGCCGCTGGCGGCCGACCCGGCGTGGTGGGGGCTCGTCGAGGAGCGCGGTGAGCTGGTGGTGCTGGTGCTGGCCGACCGCCACGTCGATGCGTGGGCCCGCGCTGCGGGGTTCGCCGAGGTCGCCGCCTGGATCGACGACGCGGTCCTGCTGGCAGCGCGGGTGCGCGTACGCGGGTGAGCGCGCCGCACCCCCTCCCGGGTTCTGTCGGTGGGGCGGTCTATCGTCGTGCCAACCCGTTCCACACACGGGGCGGGGGTCTCGAACAGAGGGAGAAACCGCCATGGCCACCGACTGGGCCGCCGACGTGAAGAAGCACGTCCCGAACGCCGATGACGCGGCGATCGCCGGCATCGTCAAGCACTGCGGCATCGCGCTGCACAAGACCGACTCGGCGCTGGTGTCATTCAGCGACAAGGCCGAGACCGACCGGGTGAAGGCCGGCTTCCTCACCAAGAAGCTGGGTGTCACCGACGCCGCGAAGCAGGACGCAGCCATCAAGGCCGTGGGCGAGAAGCTTAAGGGGACGTCGCGCAAGAACCGCGTGACGGTCTACTACCTGCTGGCTGACCACGTCGACAAGCTGTCGCTGTTCAAGTGAGGTGAGCGGGTGCCTCGCGGCTCAGTCGCGGGGCGCCCGGTCGTCGTGGTCACGGTCGTCGCGCCGGGCGCGCAGCGCGCCGATGACGGCCAGCGCGGCGCCCGCCCAGCCTCCGAACACGAGGGGGCGTACGGACGGGACGCCGGTCAGCAACGCCGGGTCGACGGCGCGTACGAGCGACGCATTGCCGACCACCCACGCCACCAGCAGCGAGGCCGCGGCCCAGGCCGCGGCGCGCCACCAACCGCGTACGCGGGCCCGCGCGGCGACCAATGCCGCGAGGCCGGCGGCGAGGGCGAGCCCCGAGGGCACCATGTCAGCCCCTTCCGGCAGGCGGGGATTGGTCCTGCGATTGGTACGGTGGTGCGGCCCAGTGTTCCACGCTCCGAAGGGGTCGACCAATGGCGATGAATCCCGAGGCCGCCGGTCACTCGAGCATGCCGCCGCAGGGCGCGTACGCCCCGTGGGACCAGGCCGAAGCGCCCCGACAGGCGCCCGTCGAATGGCAGGTCATCGAGCAGGTCCCGGGTGACCCGTGGACCGCGGAGCTCGTGGTGTGGGCGGGCGAGGACATCGACGGTCTGGTCATCCCGCTGGACGATTCCCTGATGGGCGCGATCGCCGACCTGCGTCGACGCCAGGCCGACGTGGCGGCCCTCGACCACGACGACCCCGCGGTGCCGACCGACGGGCCGGGCGCTGATCCTGGTGCTGCTCGCGGCGAGACCTCGCGCGTCGGCTCGCTGCTGCAGGGCCTCGGCCGCAGCACCGGCTCGAGCCAGGCCGACCGCTGGCTCGCCGGCGTGCCTGTGAAGTTCCAGATCGCCGGGGCGGTGGCCCTCCTCGTCGTCTTCGTCCTCGTCATGCTCATCGGGAGCCTGATGTGAGTGAGTCGACCGGGTCCAGGCCGCGGCGGTCCTCGGCCGGCCAGCCGCCCGCGTGGTTCCGGCCCCAGGACCCGCCCCTGCCAGCCGGCCAGCGGCCGCCGCGCTCGGGAGCCTCAGCCCCGTCGGGTGCGTCCGCGCCATCGGGGGCGTCGGGTCCGCGGCCGGGTCCGCGGCCGGGTCCAGGAGGGTTTCCCGGTGGTCCGCCGCCCGGCGTCGACCCCCGCGCCCAACGCCCGTCGGGCCCGCTCCCGCAGGCCTGGCCGCCCCAGCCCGCCGGCCCCGGCTGGGGCCCGGCCCAGCCTCCCCAACAACAGCTGCCCCCGGCGTACGCGCCGGTGCCGGAGCAGGGGTTCACCGGGGACCCCCACGAGGACGGCTCCGGGCCGCGTCACGGCTGGTGGTCGCGGGTGTTCGGCGGCGACGAGTGGACGACGTCGGCCGAAGACCTGGGGTTGCTGGACGACTGGGAGACCATGCTGCAGGTCCTCGACGCGCCGGTCGACCAACATCGGGTGACGGTGTCGTCGCTCAAGGGCGGCGTGTCCAAGACGACCACGGTGCTGGGCGTCGGCACGGCCCTGGCCCTCCACCGGCGCGACGCCGTCTCGAGCATCGACGCGAACCCCCACCGCGGCACGCTCGCGGAGCGGCTGGGAGAGGAGCACCCGCGTACGGTCCGGGACCTCCTGAACAACCTGCGCCACATCCACACCGCGTCCGACCTGCGCCGATTCACGTCGGTGGCGCGGTCGCGGCTCGAGGTGTTGGCGGCGGAGAAGGACGTGGAGAAGCAGCAGGCGTTCTCGCCGACGGAATATGCGTCGGCCCTCCAGGTGATGTTGACGTTCCGGTCGGTGGTGCTGACCGACACGGGCACCGACCTGCTGCTGCCGCTGATGCGGGAGGTCTATCTGTCGACCGACTCGCTCGTGGTGCCGGCGACGACGGCTGACGACGGGTGGCGGCTGGCCCTGGAGACCCTGGCGTGGTGGGAACAGCGGGCGGCGGACGGTCGGCGGCTGGTCGCCGACGCCGTGGTGCCGTTGGTGCGGCTGCAGGCGTACGCGGTGTCCGACCCGAGCCGGCCGCCTCGGGGGCGCGAGCTGAAGCGGCTGGTGGACGAGTTCGAGGACGAGCAGGACGCGCGCGAGCAGGAGGTGCGGCGGCTGCTGGCGCCTCGGGTGCGGGCGGTTGTGTCGGTGCCGTACGACCCGGTGCTCAAGGCCGGCGGACCGTTCATCTGGGACGAGCTCCAGCCGGCGACGCAGGACGCGTACATCAACGTGGCGTACGAGGTCGCGAAAGGGTTCGGGGCGGGCACGCGGGCGCGTTCGTGGGTGTAGGGCGCGCTTGGGAGTGACTGGGAACCCGCGTACGCAGGGGGAACCCTGCATGGGGGCCGTCGAGTGGCGGGGAGGGTTCCGAGTGGGCCGGGTGGCTGACTGGGAACCGCGTACGCAGGGGGAACCCTCAGCGGCGCGTCACGGTGAGCGCCGCGATCCAGGCGAGCGTCGCGATGATGCCGGCGAGCGGGTGGACGACCATGACCCCCGCGCCGACGACGCAGCCGAGGACGCCGAGCAGGGCCTGGGCCCCACGCGAACGCTCGGTCCGTGCGGGGAGCACCCAGGGCGCGACGACCGCGGCGATCGGGAGGAGCCACGCGGCGGTCGGCAGGCCCGAGTCATCGCCGGCGGCGCGGAGAGCGCCGACGCCGACCAGCCAGAGATAGGCCTCTGCGGCGACGAGGGCGATCAGGGCGACGGCGGGGTCGGGGAGGCGGCTGGACGTCACGTTCACGAGGGGCCTCCGGGGGTCCTCGTCTCGCTGGCGCTCGCTCGGAGAGCGTGGGGTGGGGCGCTTGGTTGGTGGGCGGGGCTCCTCGTCTCGCTGGCGCTCGCGCGCAGCGCGGTCATCGGAATTCCCCCGCCGCCTGGTCCGCCGACCGCGCGATGTGGGCGCGGTGGCGTACGCGGGTCGTCGCGATCTCGAGCTGCGCCGACGCCTGACGCGCCCGGCGGCGCGAGTCGGCGAGCTCGTCCTCGGTCGCGTGGCCCTTCAGGTGGCGGCCCGTCACGAGCTGGAAGTCGCGCGTCGCCTGGTCGCGCATCGTCCGCGCCTCGGTGAATGCACGCTCGGCCTCGGCCAGCTGGCGGGCGAAGCTCTCGGCACGGGCCAGCACCGTGGTGCGCTCGTCCGCGCCCGCCGACAACGTCTGGCGGAACACCGACTCCATGGCCCGCGCCTCGTTGGCCTGCTCGCGCACGCCCGCCGGGCGGTCGTCACGACCTCCCGCGGCCCGGCGGGTGAGCCGCCCCGACGGGGCGAGGCCTGCGGCCTCGCCGCCCGGGCCCCGATCGGCGCCGGTGTGGTCGGTGTCGCGCTCCCCGGACTCCGACGCGCGGGCGACGCCCGGCCCGCCCCGGAAGTAGTTGTAGTTTGTCGCGTTCACCTGGATCGACGGCTGGCCCTGGCCCGCGGCGGTGGCTCCGGCCGGACCGGCGCCAGGGCCCTCGCCCGCCATCCGCTCCGCCGCCTCCTCGCGCGCCGCCCGCCGCATCGGCGCGTCCAGCCCCAGCGAGCGCCCGCCCCGGCGCGCCCGCGGCTCGTCGGAGCCCAGCGTACGCATCACGTCGTCGCGGACGCGGGCGCGCGCCCGGTCGTCCATCGGTACGCCGTGCTCGGCCACCCAGCGCTCCTCGGCCTCCGCCACGGCCGCCGTGACCTTCGCGTCGGACTTCTTGCGGCTGGGGGCGTTGAGGTTGCGCGCCATCGGGCCGACGCGGTTGACGCCCGGCACGCGTCCGGTCGTCGCCCCGGCGGCCACGGCCCCGGCCGCGCCCGCGGCCGCCGCGGCCCGCGTCACCACGTTGACCAGCGGACCGCCGTCGGCGCCCGCAGCGCCCACCGAACCCGTCGCCCCGACCGACCCCTCGGCCCGCGTACGCCCCGGCAGCCCGGTGTGGTCGCCGCGGAAGAACTGCACGATCTTCCACAGCGCGATCAGCATGATGGCGAGGAGCGCGGACTTCATGCCCATGCCGATCGCGGGCACCTTCAGCGCCGCCGTCACCATCAACATCGCGAACGTCTGGCCGAGCTGGAACACGAAGCTCAGCAGCAGCGCCTTGAGCCAGGTCTGGAGCCACGACCGGAAGATGCGCTGCGTCGGCGGGAACAGCCCCAGCAGCGCGATCACCGGCAGGAAGAAGAACAGCACCACCAGCACGACGTTCCACAGCAACAGCAGCCCCGACGTCACGATGAGGAACGCCCCGACCAGCAGCGACATCAGCAGCGACGAGAACGCCAGCGAGATGCGCTCACCCGAGTTCGCGCCCGACCACGTCGGGAACTGGTCGTGGTAGTGAGACCACATCACCTCGCGCACGATGTTCCACTGGCCCTGCCGTTGGTCGACCTTGTCGTTGGCCGCGTCGGTCGGGTCGCCCGGCGGCCGCGTCCCGTACGCCAGCTCCGACGCGGTGCGGCCCTGCGTCCACAGCTGGACCAGGCGTACGTCGGTGTCGCGCTGGCGCTCCGGAGCGATCAGCTTGTTCGCGCCGTCGGCGAACCGCTTCACCTCGGCGGTCTGGTAGGGCATCGGCTGGTCCAGCCGCGTGCCGAACTGGCCGATCGCCCACGGCTCGAGGACGACGTTCTGATAGACGAGGCAGTCGAACGTACGCCGGGCGTCGCGGCCCGTCGTCGAGCACCAGCGCGACGTGTCGCGTGGCAGCAGCAGGCTCGACAGCTCGGCGTTGCCGCGGTTGATGGTGTCGAGCGCCGACGTCGTCAGCCAGTAGTAGTTGGGCTTGCGCTCGCTGTCCTGCGTGCTCGGGATGACCAGGAACGTGCCGATGATCATGAACACGCCCACGCCGAGCAGCGCCTGCAACAGCTCGCGCTGCTTGCCGGGGCCGCGGAAGCCGCCGGTGAACGCGATGAGCGCGCCGGTCAGCATCACCATGACCGTCGACATCGCGAGGAACAGGCCGGTCGACACGCGGTTCACCGGGGCTACGGCGCCGTCGAGCAGCCCCACGACGAGCTGGGGGTTCGATGCGAGCTGGCGGAACGAGATCGCGCCCGCGGTGACGAGCTTGGCGAGGTCGAAGATCGAGTTCGCGACGGTGTTCAGCGCGGGCGGGAGGTACGCGCAGGCGTACTCGGACCTGGGCTCGAACGCCCGGAACTGCTCCTGCTGGTGGATGGTGCTGTGCGACCAGGTCAGGCCGGACATGCCCATGGCCTCATAGAGCGTGAACTCGGGGCGGGGCCGGCCAGCGGCCGCGTCCCACACCTGGGTGTTCGCGCGCGGCTTGAGCAGCTGGCCGACGGCCATCAGCGAGGCCGCGTCCTGCGCGTAGGGCTGGTGGCTCGAGAAGGTCGGGAGCGGGGCGCACTCCGGCGGCGCGGCGGCGCGCGACGTGCCGGTCGGCATCACCGACAGCGCGGTGACGACGACGAGCAGGAGGCCGAGGAGCGCGCGTACGGGGCGGGGGACGGGGGTACGCGCGGCTCCTCGACTCGCTTCGCTCGCTCGGAGAACGTTCATCACGCGCTCCCCTCGTCGGCCAGCGACTCCGCCTCCGAGATCGCCGACTCGCGGTCGTCGTTGGTGATGAACTCCCACTCCCACGGGTCGGCCGAGATCGGGTGGCGCTGCGACGCCGCGCGCGTGGCCGGGTTGGTGTCGGACGCCCGCAGCAGCTCCTTGAACAGCAGGTCGATGTCGGTCAGCGCGACGTGGAAGTCCATGTCGCGGAACAGGCAGCGGCCGGTCTCGAGGTGGCCCCCCATGCCGAGCGGCAGCAGCGCGCGCGACACCGCGTCGGCGTTGTTGCGGGTCAGCAGCGGCGCGACCGAGCGCGCGTCGTCCTCCGACCGCTGGAGGAACGCGAACACCGACTGGACCTGGTTCGCTGACGGCCCGTCGGACTCCCGCGACGCCGACTCGATCTGGCCGAGACGCTTGGCGAGCTGGTCGATCAGGACCGTGATCAGGCCGTAGGAGCGACCCTGCGCCAGCGTGGTCATCAGCAGGTCGCGGCCGCCCTTGGTCGCGGTCACCAGATAGGACTCGTCGACGAACAGCATCTTCGGCTGGATGTCGCCCGAGCGTCCCGTGACGGGGTTCACCGCGGTGCGGTTGTCGAGCATCTGGGCGGCGAACTTCACCAGGACATACATGATGGCGGCGGCCAGGCGCTCCTCCTTCGACCACGAGTCCTCGGACGTCATCGCGTTCGGCACCTTCATGCCGCGCAGCGTGAAGACCGTACGCCGCTTCCGCAGCCGCGCGAACCCGTGGGGATTCTCGGCGAAGGCGAGTGATGCGTACGGCAGGGACAGGAGCTGGCGCAGCTGGATCGCGGCGCGGCCGAGCTCGCGCTTCATCTCGAACGGGACGTCCGGCATGGCCTCGATGCGGGCCGCCTCCTCGCCGACGACCTGCACGACCTCCCACAGCGTGGGCTTGTCGATGTCGCGGGCGATGCGCTCGGTCAGCTCGCCCAGGCGGTGCTCCGGGACCGACTGGACCGACAGGGCCGACTGGACCGCCGCGTTGATGCGGAACTGGTAGCGCTGCTTGACGGTGTCGATGGCGGGCACGATCACGTCGTCGTATTTGTCGCGCACCTTCAGGCCCAGGAACATCGTCAGCATCTCGTCGGCGAGCAGCGCGCCGGCCTCGAGCGAGTCCTCGACCTGCCACGGGTCGAGCACGCCCGGCAGGGACGCGACGATGTCGATGACCTCGGTGTCGGCCCAGAACTCGGGGTTCACGGGCTGGAAGCGCGAGCCAGGCGAGCCGAGGGTGCCGCGGGCGGCCTCGTCCTGGAAGCCGGGGTGGTTCACCTGCGGGCCGAACGCGAAATAGTGGCAGAACTGGGCGAAGTCGACCTTGGGGTCGAGGACGACGGTCTGTACGCCGGATTCCGAGGCCTGGAAGAACATCAGGAGGGCGAGCGACGACTTGCCGCCGCCCGAGCCGCCGACGATGAACACGCCGCCGCCGGAGTTGCGGGCCACGCCCGAGTGGGGCGAGTGGAAGACCGGCACGCCCTGCGACTCGCCGATGTAGTTGCCCATCCAGCCCAGCGTCCCGCCGTCGGCCGCGCGGGCGGGCCGGTCGCCGATGACGACGCCGGCGCGGGGGAACCCGATGCCGAAGTGTTCGGGGTCGGTCAGGCGGACGTAGGGGACCGACACCAGCTGGGGGCCCGTGCCGGGCAGGAACGACGCCAGCATGCGCCACTGGTAGCGGCTCGGCCGCACGAGGATCGCGTCGCCCAGCGCGTTCTTGGTGTTGATGATCAGCGCCTCGACGCGGGCGTTCAGCTCCTCGAGCGTCGGCGCTGACACCTGCACCATGATCTGGCCCAGCACGCCCGGCTTCGGGTTCTGGCGGGCGCGGTGGACCGCGTCCTCGGCGCGTGCCTGCTCGTCGGCGACCAGCACGTCGGTGATGTGGCCGCCGGTCGCGGCGCCCATGTTCTTGAGCTCACCGCGGAGGTTGTTGTTGATGCGCTCGAGCTGTTCGCGGAAGCGGCGCGGCGGCAGCAGCTCCATGCGATAGCTGACCTCGACGCCCTCGTTGGCGAAGTGGCGGATCCACGCGTGGCCGGCGTTGGTCGCGGTCTCCTCGGGCCACTCGGCGACGGCGAGGCACGCGGTGTAGGAGTTCAGCTCGTCGGACTCGTCGCTGCGGTCGGCCTCGGTGACGTTCTCGTTCAGCGTCGTGATGTGGAGGTATTGCCGCTTGTTCTCCGCGGTGAAGTCGACCCACAGCGCGAACTCGCCCTCGCCCCACGGCTTGGTCTGGGGGAAGTCGTGCATCGCCGGGGCGAAGTGGCCCGCCAGCGGCTTGCGGATCAGCCACATGCGGTCGGCGCGCGTGATCGGCTCGACCGGGCCGAGCGTAGTCACGTTGCGCAGCACCCGCTGGGCCATGACCTCCCACCGCGCCGCGAGGTCGGGCGGGATGAACTCGTCGTGGCCGCCCATCAGGGCCGCGTTCGCGCTGCGGCGGATGTCGGCGAGCGCGCTCGTCGAGAGGGTGTCGATCTGGATCAGCAGGTACGCGACCGGGCGTACGGTCTTGGTGTGGCGCAGGAAGAAGGCCGTGGCATCGACGTACGCGCGGTAGAGCTTCGACGGGTTCCACGCGTTCTTGACGAGCTGGCGCTTCCACGCGTCGACGTCGAACGGCTGCTGCGTCAGGCGGTAGTGGACGTTGACCGGCTCGGAGTCGCCCGCGGTGTTCACCAGCGTCTGCGTGGCCTGGTAGGCCAGGGATTCGACGTCGTCGGCGCTCATGTACATGTCGCCGACCGGCTCGAGCTTCAGCCCCGTCCAGACGGTGTTCTGGTGGACGAACACGGCGCCGGCGTCATAGCGATAGCCCAGGCGCAGGTCCTCGCTCTGCGTACGCCCGGCCTCGCCGCGCGCGCCGGTGCCGCGCGCGTTCGGATCGCGGCGGCGCCGGCCCGAGCCCGTCGCGGCCCAGACCACGCCCAGGGCGACGAGGAACGCGACGACGAGCAGGGCGATGAGGATGACACGGATCACGGGCGCTCGCGCCCCGCTGGCTGGTTCTCGGGGTGGGGCGCGCCCTGCGTGGCGTAGTGGCGCGCGAACGTCGCGTGGGTCTCGAGCCAAGCGTCGCTGGTGGGCTCCCAGATGATGGCGCGCCAGTGGATGCGGTCGGGCTCGGAGTCGCGGGAGAAGCCTGAGATGCGACGCGGCTGGGCGAACGCGTAGTCGCTCATCACGGCCACGCGCTGGGCCAGCGTCATGCGCTCGGGGGAGGGCCGGCCGGCGACGATGTAGCCCGTCGCGCCCGCCGCGAACGCCACGATGATGCCGCCCACGCCGATCCACACGTTGCCCGTGAGCTGGCCGAGGAGCGCGCCGAGCCCGGCCACCAGTGCGAACACGCCGCCCGCCACCGCGGCGCGCACGGTCGACAGGCCGCCGGGGATGGCGATGCCGCCGAACTCCCAGAGCTTGTTCTCGCGCTGCTTCAGCCGCGTGTAGTCGGACGATCGCATTCAGGCCGTCACTTCAGGCTCTGGACCATCGCCTGGATCGCCCCCACGAGGATGCCGGCGGCGCCGATCAGCATGAGGCCGAGGAAGATCATGCCGGCGCCCGACAGGATCTCGCGGAGGCCGCCGCCGCGGTGGAACGTGAGGATCGCCTTGATGCCGAGGCAGATGAAGGCGATGGTCGCGACGATGCCGCCCAGCGCCGCGATCTGGCCGGCGAGGTCTCGCAGGATCTCTTCCACGGGTTCAGCCTTCCATCAGCGCGGGGTGCGGGTGGACTTCGGGGTCTTGGGGGCAGACGGTACGCCGCTCGGCAGCTCGGCGACGCCGCCCTGGGCGTCGGCCACGAACCACTTGCCGCCGCGGCGTTCCAGGACGACGCGATAGCTCGACGGCTGGGGCTGCGTACCGGCCACCAGCGTGCTCGTCGTGGTCACGATCACGTCGACGGACTCGCCGTCGTCATAGGTCACCTTCTGGCCCGGGCGCACGTCTTTGCGCGGGTGGGCGACCACGTCGGTGACCTGGACGTCCTTGACCGCGCCACCGAGGCCCGACGACGCGCCCTCGGTGGGCTGGGCGGCGAGGAACTGCTCGAGGTTCGCGGTCGAGCCGGCCCACGCCGTCATGAACTGGGGCAGGAACTCGGCGCGCAGCGAGGCGGCGAGGTCGTTGTCAGTGGCTGCGTACGGCTTGTCGCCGGTCGGGATGCCGTAGCCGCCCATGGGGGAGACGCCGATGCGGCCCGCGACGCCCGGACCGAGGCCGGCCGCGGGGTTGTCGAGATAGATGGGGACGACGTACGCGGTCTGCGTCCGGTCCATGTCGACGGTGAAGCCCAGATAGCGCGCCTTGGGCACCCCCGGAACCGGCTGCACGAGTCCGTTGAACAGCACCTGGCCGACCGACCGCGCGCGGGTGTCGGACGCCGGCGCCCGGCAGGCCTCGTCGAACGTGCCGACGTTCATGGCGCGGAGCTGGTCGACGCGGGCCTGCTCGGCGCGCTCGTCGCCGCGGGGGCGGGCGAGGCACGTGCGGAGGTATTGGGTGCCGAACGCCTGCGCCGCGGCGGTGTTCCAGTCAGCCGCGGGCGACTCCGGGGTGATCGGATCGTTGGCACGCGAGGCCATCATCGCGAGGAAGCCGCCGGTGACCGCCAGGCCTCCGAGTCCGAGGACCAGGGCCGTCACGGCCAGGCCCCGCGCGATCGCGGCGCCGCGCCGCGCGTCGGACAGCCGGCGGCCCGGCAGGGGAACCTCGAGCACCTCGCCGTCGGCGCGGACGCGGTGGCGCCGGCCGGAACCCGCGCGGGGCTCGTCCCGCGGTCCCACCGTCGGCAGCGACGTCGTCGGTGCGGAGGGCGGCGCGGAAGCCGAGGCGGGGGCGGAGGCCGACGGCATGGAGGCGGACGGCATGGAGGACGGCGGGACCGCGGACGGCTGCGATCGGGCGGGCGACCCCGGCGCGTACGCGTGGCTCCCCGACGCCGGCGCGGCGAGACGTGGAGCGGGGTCCGGGGCGGCCTTCGCCCACACGGACTCGTCGGTGGCGCGGGGCCCGGTCGAATAGCGCGAGCGGCTGGACGCGTCGAAGGTCGACGGGGCCGTGCCCTGCGGGCGGGCGGGTTCGCCCGACGCGCGCAGGTTGCGCCGCAGGATCGTGCTGTCCTCGGGAGCGCGATCATCAGCGCCCGAGGACCCGAAGGTGGGCCTCGAGAAGCGCTGGGGACGATCGCTCATCGCTCAACTTCCGCACGGGGGATGGACGGGTGCCGCGGCCGGAGCCTCGGGAGATTCTTCCTGACCTCGGGGTCACTGTAGTGCCAGCGCCCCACCGGTCACCGTTCCCGCCCATCGCGACGCGCGGTCCCGATCAATAGCTGAAGGTCGTCGCCCCCTCGTCGCCGATCCACTCCCAGAGCTGGACGCTGCCGCCCTTCGACGCGTTGTCGAGGAACGTGGCGGGGTCGAGACCCTTCGCGTCGACGCAGATGCCGCAGACGATCATCGTGCCGCCGGCGGCCGCATACCGCGACATCAGCGTCGGCAGCGGCGGGCAGCCGTCGCAGGCCACGCCGCGGGCGACGCCCGTGACCGCCAGGCGGACGGCCTCCTTGGTGAGGAACATCGTGGTGTCGCGGCCCGCCTCCGCGGCGCCGACCGCGACGAGGAACGCCACGGTCACCCGCTCGGAGTCCTCGAGGCCGGTGGTGAGGCTGATGGCTGCCTTGCTCATGGTGCCCTCCTGGGTCTGTCCGACCGGTCCCGGCCCGACACCCTCGACGCTAGGCCTGGGGGGCCGCCCGCGGCATGGGTGCGGCCACCCAACCCGGCCGCCGAGCCGGACGCGCGCGTAGTCGCCCACCTATTCCCCCCCGCGCCCACCGCGCCACCGCGCCCGCGCGGGCGGTCGGGCCGGCGAGGCCGAGCCGGGCGTACGCGTTCTGGAGGTGGCGCTCGACCGTGCGGACGCTGAGCGTCAGGGCGTCGGCGATGCGCGCGTTGTCGAGGCCCTGCGCGGCGAGGGCGACCACCTCGCGCTCGCGCGGGCTGAGCAGGTCGCGGGTCGTCGGGGTGCCGGGCGGCTCGTCGCCGCCCTCGGCGAGGAAGGCGGTGACCTCGCGCAGGAACACCGGCCAGGCGGGCTCGTCGGCCAGCAGGATGTGGTTGCGGCTGTCGAGAAGGACCAGCCGCGCCCCCGGGATGGCCCCCGCGAGGATCCGCGCCTGGCCCACGTCGTTCATCCGCTCGTCGCGCGCATGCACCACCAGCGTCGGCACGGCGATGGTGGGGAGCAGGTCGGTGGCGTCGGCGTCGGCGCGCTGGCGGCGGGAGGCGTACGCGGTGCGGGCCGTGACGGCGCGCCGCTGCAACTCGTCGACCCAGCGCATCTGCTCCTCGGTGGCGCCCGGGATCATCATCGTCGCGAACACGCGGCGGAACACCGGATCGGTGCGGTCCCAGCCCGCACGGATCATCGCCGCGAACGCCTCCTCGAGCCCGCGGTCGTCGTCGGTGACGTGGCGGCTGGCGGTCGCGTACGTGCTGGCGCAGACGAGGCGGGTGACCCGCTCCGGGTGGCGTGCGGTGAAGTGGAGGGCGACGGGGCCGCCCTGGGCCATCGCCATCAGGGCGAAGCGGTCGAGGCCGAGGTCGTCGACCACGGCGGTGAGGTCGTCGATGCGGCGCTCGAGGCCGAAGTCGGTGACGTCGCGGTCGGACAGGCCGTGGCCGCGCTCGTCGAACCGCACCACCGTGCGGTGGCGGCCGAGCTCCACCAGGTAGTGGCGCCACACCGGCGACTGCCAGTCGAACTCGAGGTGGCTGAGCCAGCAGCTGTCGAGCACCAGTGGCGGACCCGAGCCGTGGACGGCGTACGCGATGGTGGTGCCGTCGGACGAACGGCAGAACCCCACGCGCTGGGAGGTGTCGCGACCAGGGCCGCCCATGATGACCCGCCCGGCCGCCCGCTCAGGCGGCGGGCCGGGGCTCCTTCAGCTCGACGAAGATCGTGTGGGTCTGGGTCGCGCCGATGTTGGTGCCTCGATGGACCTGGGCCTCGAGCCAGCGCACCTGATGGGGCTCGAGCTCGACCTCGATGGGGACCTCGTGGCCGTCGATCTCCAGCCGTCGCAGGAACCCCGACAGCGTCACCATCACCGAGTCGGGATGGGCGTGCGCGGCGGTCTGGTTTCCGGGGTCGTCCAGACATTCCAGGACGCGTACGCGGTCGTTCTCGAGCACGACGCGATAGAGGTCAGGATTGGTGACGGTCGGATCGTTCGGCATGGCGAACCTGTCCAGGAGTCGTGCGTGGGCGCCGGAGACGCGGGCGTCACGATGGGTCCAGCGTAACCCCGGAACGGGACGGGGACAGGGTGGCGCTCAGTCGCGCAGGTCGTTGTCCAGCGGCAGCGCGGCGTGCTTGCGGCGCGCGTTGATGAACTCGAACGCCATCGGGATCACCGAGACGAAGACGATCGCGATCAGCATGACCTCGATGTTCTTCTGGACGAACGGGATCTGGCCCAGGAAATAGCCCAGGACCGTGATGCCCCACACCCAGATCACGCCGCCGATCGCGGTGAACTCGATGAACTTGCGGAAGTTCATGTGGGAGACGCCGGCGACCAGCGTAACGAACGTGCGGACCATCGGCACGAAGCGGGCGAGGATCAGGGCCTTCGAGCCGTATTTCTCGAAGAACTCGTGGGTCTTGTCGACATACACCGGGTCGAACACCTTGCCCATCAGGCCCGTGCGGGGCTTGAACAGCGGCGGGCCGATCAGGCGGCCGAGGTAATAGCCGGCCATGTTGCCGAGGATCGCGGCGATCGTGAGGATCACGCAGCAGAACACCAGCGTCAGCGGCTTGGAGTCGAAGTAGTGGATGGCCGCGGCGCCGCCGGTCAGCCCGCCGGCGCAGAACATGCCGACGGTGAACAGCAGCGAGTCGCCCGGCAGCAGCGAGAACAGGCCGCACTCGGCGAAGACGATGAACGCCACCACCCACAGGGCCCAGGGGCCCGCCGCCTGGATGATCTTCTCGGGGTCCAGCCACGAGGGCAGGAGCATCGGCACCATGGCGATGTCGGTGGTCAGGACGTCGAGAAGGAGAGGGAGCACGGATCGAGGGTACTTTGCAGGGTGTGAAATCCGAAAAGGACGCGGCCGAGCGGGGGCCCGAAGATCTCACCCATGGTGTCGGCCCCCACCCGGTGCCGTGGCCCGAGGACCGGCGTCTCGATCCGATCCTGCTCGCCGAGGGCGATCGGCGCAACGTCGAGGACCGCTTCCGCTATTGGTCGGTCGACGCCATCGTCGCCGAGCTCGACCGCACCCGCCGCCCGCTGCGGATCGCCATCCAGAACTGGGAGCACGACTTCAACATCGGCTCGATCGTCCGCACCGCCAACGCGTTCAACGTCACCGGCGTCCACATCATCGGCCGCCGCCGCTGGAACCGCCGCGGCGCCATGGTCACCGACCGCTACCTCCACGTCCACCACCACCCCGACGAGGAGGATTTCCTGCGCGCGATGGGCGAGCAGGCGTACGCGGTGGTCGGCGTGGACAACCTGCCGGGATCGGTGCCGCTGGAGACCGCGGAGCTGCCGGAACGGTGCTGCCTGGTGTTCGGGTCGGAGGGCCCGGGGCTGACGCCGGAACTGGTGGAGGGATGCGTACGCCTGGTGGCGATCAGCCAGCACGGCTCGACGCGTTCGATCAACGCGGGTGCGGCGGCGGCGATCGCGATGTACGCGTGGGGGCTGCAGCACCCCCGGTGACCTGTCTCACACCGCGCGGGTCGGGGTCAGACCAGCGGTGTCGGTGGTCCATACTGGTATGGACTGGTCTAGCCGGACCGTCGGCCCCCGACCGAACAGGGAGGACGCGCGTGAGCACACCCGACGCGAGCGCCGCCGAAACCGGACCCGCCGAGCCGGGCGAGACCGCCGGCCCGACCACCAAGCGCGTGCAGGTGCGCCACCGCCTCGAGAAGATGATCGCCGCCGACCACCGGCCCGGCGACGTCATCGCCTCGGAGCGCGAACTGGTCAAGCTGCTGGGCGTCTCGCGGGTCACCATCCGCCAGGCCATCGCCGACCTCGTGGAGGCCGGCCGCCTCGAGCGGGTCCACGGCAAGGGCACCTACGTCATGGGTCCGCGCATCAACACACACCTCCACCTCATGTCGTTCTCGCGCGAGATGAAGGCCCGCGGGCTCGTGCCGCAGACGCAGGTGTTGGAGGCGACCGAGGTGGCCGCCGACGCCGGGGTCGCCGCGCGGCTGCAGATCGAGCCGGGCGCGGCCGTCGTGCGCGTCGAGCGGCTGCGGCTGGCCGACGGGACGCCGATGGCGCTCGAGGTCGGCTTCTATCCGTCCGCGCTGTTCCCCGGCCTGCTCGACAATGAGCTGGGCTCGCTCTATGACGTCTTCGCCAACACGTACGGCGTGGTGGTCACCGCGGGCGACCAGACGATCCGCGCCGAGTCGGCCGACGCCGCGCAGGCCCAGGTGCTGGGCATCGCCCGGCGCGCGCCCCTGCTGGTCCAGGAACGCGTGACGTACGCGGGGGACCACGCGATGGAGTTCGCGATGTCCCACTACCGCGGCGACCGCTACCGCATCCACATGGACCTGACGCCGACCGGCACGACCTGATCTGCGCGCGGCCGGGTGCGCGCCCGGGCCCCGGTACGCTGGCCCCGTGATGCCCGCCACGCCGATCGCGTTCGATCCCGAGGTGGTGCAGGGCCGGCTCTCCGCCCAGCGCCGCCGGATGTTCGGCGCGCTCACGGGGCTCGTCGTCCCTGTGGTGGGCGGCGGGATCCTCTATCTCGTGCTCCGCTCACGGGGTCAGGAGCGCGGACTGCTCGACGTCCTCGTGGGGTTCTTGGTCTTCTCCGCCGCCATCTCGCTGGTGCTCTTCGTCGTCCACCTGGTGTGGTGGCTGCGCATGCGCCGCCAGGTGGTCGAGCCGGGGCTGGCCCTGCAGCTGTCGCCGCTCGGCATCGAGGTCGAGGGCGCCCGCATCGCGTGGCCCGAGGTCACCGCCATCCGCACCGGGTGGAGCCGCGTCGGTGACGGCCACACGCTGATCATCGAGCGCGCCGGCCAGCCAGCGGTCGAGATGCCGCTCGACTCGCTGACGATCCTGCCGGGGTCGCTCGACTCAGCCATCCGCGCCCATTCCGGCGGGCGTCACGTGCTCGACCTCAGCGCGTACGGCGCCTGACGCGGACCTTCTCCGGGCCTCTCGCGCGGGCCCGGGGGGCCGCGTACGCGCGGTTGGCGGCAGTGGAAGGATGGGACCCGTTGACCTAGCCGTCGAAGAAAAGGAAGCACAGACATGCCCATCGCCACACCTGACGTATACGCCGAGATGCTCGACAAGGCCAAGGCGGGCTCGTACGCCTACCCGGCCATCAACGTCTCGTCGTCCCAGACGCTGAACGCCGCGCTCGCGGGCTTCGCGGAGGCCGGTTCCGACGGCATCATCCAGGTGTCGACGGGCGGCGCGGAATACCTGTCGGGCCCGACCATCAAGGACATGGTCTCGGGCGCGACCGCGCTGGCGGAGTATGCGCACATCGTCGCCGAGAAATATCCGGTGAACATCGCGCTGCACACCGACCACTGCCCCAAGGACAAGTTGGACGGCTTCGTGCGCCCGCTGCTCGCGATCTCCCAGGAGCGTGTCAAGAACGGTGAGCTGCCGCTGTTCCAGTCGCACATGTGGGACGGCTCGGCCGTGCCGCTCGAGGAGAACCTCGAGATCGCCCAGGACCTGCTGGCCCGCGCCAAGGCCGCCAACATCATCCTCGAGGTCGAGATCGGCGTCGTCGGCGGCGAGGAGGACGGCGTCGCCAACGAGATCAACGACAAACTCTACACGACCGTCGAGGACGGCATGAAGACCGCCGAGGCGCTCGGGCTGGGCGAGAACGGCCGCTACATGGCCGCGCTGACGTTCGGCAACGTGCACGGCGTCTACAAGCCCGGCTCGGTCAAGCTGCGCCCGGAGGTCCTCAAGGAGATCCAGGCCGCGGTCGGCGAGAAGTTCGGCAGGGGCGACAAGCCGTTCGACCTCGTGTTCCACGGCGGCTCGGGCTCGACGGCCCAGGAGATCTCCGACGCCGTCGACTACGGCGTCGTCAAGATGAACATCGACACCGACACCCAGTACGCCTTCTCGCGCCCCGCCGTGGACCACATGTTCCGCAACTACGACGGCATGTTGAAGGTCGACGGCGAGGTCGGCAACAAGAAGATGTATGACCCCCGCGCATGGGGCAAGGCCGCCGAGAAGGGCATGGCGACCCGCGTCGTCGAGGCCTGCCAGGCGCTGCGGTCGGCGGGCACGCACTCCTGAGCGGCCCCTGACCGACGAACGGTCCACGAAATGCGCGACGCCCCGGTCCCTTGACCGGGGCGTCGCTGCGTCAGCCAACAAGGAGTGGACATCGCTGGCCAGCGCCTTCTGGTGCACGTCTGGATGCCTCGGAGTCTAGGTCGGCGCGGGTGCGGATCCCAGAGGCTTCAGTGACTTCTCAGGTGAGAGCTTTCCCATGGTCAGTGGGGCAGGGGATCAGAGCGGTCGGCGCGGCTGATTCTCAGGAAGAGGTGTCACGGAACGTCCAGTCGACGGCGCGCACGAGCCGAATCGGCCCGATCCGAGCGTCGAGTGGACGATTCGTGACAGTCAGGACCGGTCGCGCTCCCGGCGCACCGCCCCCGGCACCCGGCCGTTGCGGTTCGCCGGCGTCCAATCCTCGGTGCGGACCCACTCCGACCCGCACCCCTCGCACGCGAACAGCGGGAGTCCGTCGCGGTCGTCGCCCGTGTCGCGCCAGGCGCAGCGGTCGAGGCAGGGGTTCGCGGCGAGGGGGGAGTTCACCGGGACAGCATGCCGCACGCGGTCGGTGGCCGGGGCTAGGCTGGCCCCGTGACTGAGAAGCCCCGCGAGAACCTGTTGGCCACCCACGGATCGATCCCCGAGACGCGGCTCCCCGAGGATCCGGCCGCGGCCGAGATCGCCGAGCACGGTCGCGAGCGCTTCGTCGAGATCGTCCGCGAGCACCCCCAGTCGAGCCTGTGCTGGGCCCTGCTGGCCGAGGGCTCGCTGAACGTCCAGACCCCCGACGGCGACATCCAGGCCTACGCCTACGCCCGCACGGGCTATCACCGCGGTCTCGACGCGCTGCGCCGCGCGGGCTGGAAGGGCCAGGGGCCGGTGCCGTGGGAGCACGGTCCGAACCGCGGGTTCCTGCGCTGCCTGTGGGCGCTCGCCGTCGCCGCCCACCGCATCGGCGAGACCGACGAACACCAGCGCTGCGCCCAGTTCCTGCGCGACTCGAGCGAGGAGGCCTACGCGGAGCTGTCCCGCACGCGCCCGATCGAGCCGGCGGACGGGGCGAACGCGCGGGGCTGATTCCGCTACGGTTGGCCGTCGGTCCCGCGCGCGTCGCCGGGGCTCGCTAGAGACGAAGGGGAGGGCTGAGATGCCCGGAATCATCGTGGTCGGCGCCCAGTGGGGCGACGAGGGCAAGGGCAAGGCGACGGACCAGGTCGGCGATCGCGTCGACTACTGCGTCCGGTTCTCGGGCGGCAACAACGCGGGTCACACGCTGGTGGTGAACGGCGAGAAATATGCGATGCACCTGCTGCCCAGCGGCCTGCTGCAGCCGAACACCGTCCCTGTGATCGGCAACGGCGTCGTGGTCGACCTCGAGGTGCTCTTCCAAGAGATCAGCGACCTGAAGGCGCGCGGCGTCGAGATCGACAACCTCAAGATCTCGTCGAACGCCCACCTGATCGCGCCCTACCACCGCACGATCGACAAGGTGAGCGAGCGGTTCCTCGGCAAGCGGCGCATCGGCACGACGGGTCGCGGGGTCGGGCCGGCCTACTCGGACAAGGTGAACCGCATGGGCCTGCGCGTCCAGGACCTGTTCGACGAGTCGATCCTGCGCCAGAAGGTCGAGGCCGCGCTCGACCAGAAGAACCAACTGCTGGTGAAGGTCTACAACCGGCGGGCCGAGGACGCGACCGAGGTCGCCGACGAACTGCTGGCGTACGCCGACCGCGTCCGCCCGATGGTCGTCGACTCGGCGCGCCTGCTGAACGAGGCGCTCGACGAGGGCAAGGTCGTGTTGTTCGAGGGCGCGCAGGCCCACCACCTCGACGTCGACCACGGCACGTATCCCTATGTGACCAGCTCGAACCCGACCGCCGGCGGTGCCTGCACCGGCACCGGCGTCGGCCCGACGCGCATCGACCGCGTGGTCGGCATCGCGAAGGCCTACACGACGCGCGTCGGCGAGGGCCCGTTCCCGACCGAGCTGTTCGACGAGAACGGCGAGAAGCTGCGTACGCAGGGCGGCGAGTTCGGTGTTACGACCGGACGGCCGCGCCGCTGCGGGTGGTTCGACGCGCTCGTGGTCGAGCAGGCCGCGACGTTCAACGGTTTCACCGACGTGTTCCTGACCAAGCTCGACATCCTGTCGGGGTGGGAGAAGATCCCGGTGTGCGTGGCCTACGACGTGCGGGGGACGCGCGTCGAGACGATGCCGACCAACCAGTCGGACTTCCACGACGCGACGCCCATCTATGAGGAGCTCGACGGCTGGACCGAGGACATCTCGGGCTGCCGCGAGTTCGACGACCTGCCGGTCAAGGCGCAGGACTACGTGAAGCGCCTCGAGGAGCTCATCGGCTGCCAGATCTCCGGCATCGGTGTGGGCCCGGGCCGCGAGCAGTCGGTGATGCTGCGCGACCTGCTCTGACGGTCCCGAACGTTCTCCGAGCGAGCGCCAGCGAGACGAGGAGTCCGAGCGAGCGTCGGCGAGACGAGGAGCGACTCCTCGTCTCGGCCGCAGGCGGCCTCGCTCGGAGAACGTGGGAGAGCGCCAGCGAGACTCCGGACGCGCCGATAGGATCGGGCCCATGACAACTGAAGGGGCCGACAACGGCCTGAAGGTCCTGATCATCGGATCCGGCGGGCGCGAGCACGCCCTCGCGTTCGCGCTCACGGAGGATCCCGGGGTGGACCAGGTCCATGTGGCCCCCGGCAACCCCGGCATGACCGCGGTCGCCGAGCTGCACGCGGTCGACATGATGGACGGCGATGCGGTCGCGGCCCTGGCCACCCAGCTGGGCGCCGACCTCGTGGTGATCGGGCCGGAGGCGCCCCTGGTGGCCGGCGTGGCCGACACCGTGCGCGGCGAGGGCATCGCCTGCTTCGGGCCCAGCGCCGAGGCCGCCCAACTCGAGGGGTCGAAGGCGTTCGCCAAGGAGATCATGGAGGCCGCGGGCGTGCCGACCGCGCGGTCGCGTACGTGCACCACCCCCGACGAGGCCGCGGCCGCGCTCGACGAGTTCGGCGCCCCCTATGTGGTGAAGGACGACGGTCTGGCCGGCGGCAAGGGCGTCGTCGTGACGTCCGACCGCGACGAGGCCCTTGCCCACGCGGCGTCGTGCGCGCGTGTGGTCATCGAAGAGTTCCTCGACGGCCCCGAGGTGTCACTGTTCGCGATCACCGACGGGACGACGGTGCGCGCGTTCCAGCCCGCGCAGGACTTCAAGCGCGTCGGCGACGGCGACACCGGCCCCAACACCGGCGGCATGGGCGCCTACACGCCGCTGCCGTGGGCGCCCGCCGACCTGTCGGAGCAGGTCGTCGAGCACGTCATCCAGCCGACGGTCGACGAGCTGCGCCGCCGCGGGACGCCCTTCGTGGGCCTGGTGTATGCCGGGCTCGCCCTGACGTCGAAGGGCGTGAAGGTGATCGAGTTCAACGCGCGCTTCGGCGATCCCGAGACCCAGCCCCTGCTGATGCTCCTGGCGTCGCCGCTCGGCCAGACCCTGTACGCCGCCGCGACCGGCACGCTCGCCGAGCAGCCCGAGCTGAAGTTCCACCCCGGCGCAGCGGTCGGCGTGGTCCTCTGCTCCGACGGCTATCCCGAGGCGCCCCAGAAGGGCACCCGCGTGGCCGAGAACCAGTTCCGGTCGGGCAACATCAGGTTCATCCACTCCGGCACGTCGCGCGACGAGCTCGGCAACCTCGTGATCAACGGGGGCCGCGTACTGACCGTGACCGGCCGCGGCCACAACCTGAAGTTCGCCCGCAACATGGTCTATTCGGCGGTCGGATCGATCGACATCCGCAAGGTCTTCTGGCGCCGGGACATCGCCCAGCGGGCCGCCGACGGCACCGTGGAGTGGACCGAACCGAAGGAGGGGCTGTTCCAGTGACGGCTGCGTACATCCCCAACGTGTTGGCGACGCGCTATGCGTCGGAGCCCATGCGGGCGATCTGGTCGCCCGAGAACAAGATCATCGCCGAGCGCCGGCTGTGGCTGGCCGTCATGGCGGCCCAGCGTGATCTCGGGGTCGACTTCGGCGGGGCCGACGCCGACGCGGTGATCAAGGACTACGAGGCCGTCGTCGACCGCGTCGACCTCGACTCGATCGCGGCCCGCGAGCGCGTGACCAAGCACGACGTGAAGGCCCGCATCGAGGAGTTCAACGCGCTGGCCGGTCACGAGCACGTCCACAAGGGCATGACGTCGCGCGACCTCACCGAGAACGTCGAGCAGCTCCAGGTGAGGCAGTCGCTCGAGCTGGTGCGCTCGCGCATGGTGACGACGCTGGTCGCGCTGACGCGCATCGCCGCCGACCATGCGGGACTCGCGATGGCCGGCCGCTCCCACAACGTGGCCGCGCAGGTGACGACGCTCGGCAAGCGCTTCGCGACGGCGGCCGACGAGCTCCTGGTCGCCCACCGGCGCGTGGACGAGCTGATCGCGCGCTATCCGATGCGCGGCATCAAGGGCCCGGTCGGGACGGCGCAGGACATGCTCGACCTGCTGGGCGGTGACGAGGAGCGGCTGGCGTCCCTCGAGGAGCGGGTCGGCAGCCACCTGGGGTTCGCGAACGTCTTGACGTCGACCGGACAGGTCTATCCGCGGTCGTTGGACTATGACGTGGTGACGGCGCTGGCGCAGGTCGTGGCCGCCCCGTCGAACGTGGCGAAGTCGATCCGGCTGATGGCGGGTCACGAGCTCGTGACCGAGGGGTTCCAGAAGGGCCAGGTCGGCTCGTCGGCGATGCCCCACAAGATGAACACGCGCTCGTGCGAACGGGTGAACGGGTTCGCGGTCATCGTCCGCGGCTACGTTTCCATGATCGGCGAACTCGCCGGCGACCAGTGGAACGAGGGCGACGTGTCGTGCTCGGTCGTGCGTCGCGTCGCGCTGCCCGACGCGTTCTATGCCGTTGACGGGCTGTTCGAGACGTTCCTGACGGTGCTGCAGAACTTCGGGGCCTTCCCCGCGGTCGTGGAGACCGAGCTGCGGCGCTATCTGCCGTTCCTCACCACGACCAAGGTGTTGATGGCCGCGGTGCGCAACGGGGTGGGCCGCGAGGAGGCCCACGAGGCGATCAAGGAACATGCGGTCGCGGTGGCGCTGGAGATGCGCGAGACCGGGCGTACGGACAACGACCTGCTCGACCGCCTCGCCGCCGACGCGCGCCTGGGACTGACGCGCGACCAGCTCGACTCGCTGCTGGCCGACCCCATCGAGCTCACCGGGTCCGCGCGTACGCAGGTCGAGCGGCTGGTCGCGCAGGCCCAGGAGCTGGCGGACGCCGACCCGGACGCGGCCGCGTACCGGGTGGGATCGGTGCTCTGACGCCCACCCCTCGCCGAATTAGCGACCCTTAAACACACTCAGCGCGCCCTGGAGGGCGCGCTGAGTGGCATTTGGGGTCGCTAATACGCGCTCGGGGGGTCAGTCTTCCTTCGGCACCCGGATCTTCAGCGCACCCGCGTCGACGGCCGCACGGAACGCCGTGACCTCGCCGAAGTGGTCGCCGTCGAGCTCGATCTCCTCGGTGCCGCGGAGGTGGACGTCCATGCGGCGGCACTGCTGGTAGTTGAGCGTACGCACGTCCTTGTCGACGCCCGGCAGGCTCTTGCCGGCTCCGGTGCGACGCAGGATGGCGTTCTCGATCAAGACCTTGTAGGCCACCTGGAGCCACCCGAACGGGCCCTCGGGGCGGAACGCGACGACGTCGAGCACGCCGTCGTCCACGGCGGCGTCGGGGAGCAGCAGGATGTTGCCCTGCAGCGATCCGCAGTTGCCGACCATGATCGTGTGGACGCGCGCGCGGCGCGGGCGCTGGTCGTCGAGCGCATAGGTCAGGTGCATGCGGTGGTTGTGCTTGAGCGACTCGGCGATCGACTTCACGTAGGCGAGCGTGCCGACCTTCTTCTTCAGCTCCTCGTCGGAGTTCGAGATCATCTGGGCGTCCAGGCCGAGCCCCGCCATGACCAGGAAGGCGTGCTCCTCCTGCTTGCCGCCGCGGCGGACGAGCGTGGCGACGCCGAGGTCGATCTCGCGGTCGTCGCCGCCGAACGCGGTCTCGATCGAGTTCTCCATGTCGGCGAGGGTCAGGTTGAGGTTGCGCGCCAGCAGGTTGCCGGTGCCGGCGGGCAGCAGGGCCAGGCGTACGCCGGAGTCGCGCAGGCCCTGGGCGACCGCGCGTACGGTGCCGTCGCCTCCCGCGGCGATGACCATGTCGGCGCCACGCTCGATGGCCTCCTTGGCCCTGCCCACGCCGGGGTCCTCCTCGCTGGTCTCGAGCCACAGGGTCGGTTCCCAGCCGTGGCGCTGCTCGGCCTCGGCGACGACGGCCTTGAGCTCGTCGAGCTCGACCTTGACGGGGTTGTAAGCAACAGCGGCGAGTGTCATGGGACCGATCGTCTCATGTCGACATGCTGACCCGCGGACGGTTCGCAGGTGCGAACCGTCCGCGGGTGCTCAGCGTCGGGTCACCAGCCGGTGCGCGCCGGGCACCGACGCGGAAGCGGATCGTGCCGCTCCTGTCGGCGAAACCCTCGTAGTAGTAGGGCGCCTCCTTGGTCCAGCCGGCCGGTGCTCCGTACATGTCGACGGCCTGGTCGGGCTTGAGGCCGGTGATGAGGACGATCGCGTCGCCGTGCCGTCCTGTCGGCGGCGTGAGCGAGACCTTCGCGGCGGACGCGGTGGTCGAGGACGCCGGCGGCTTGGGGGCCGGGGTGCTCGGGGCGGCGTACGCCAGGGCGGGGACCGCGGTGATGGCGGCAATCGCGGCACCGGCGATGAAGAGGCGAGGAGTGGTGATCATGGTCGTGCCCCTCTTCTTGAGGTCGGGCGTCGGTGCCCGGACACCCCCTTGATGCGGGGCGGCCGGGCAATGTTCCCGGTTAGTCTGGTCCCGTGAGCACCTTCGCGTCCCTCGGTCTGCCCCTCATCCACGCCGGCAAGGTCCGGGAGCTGTACGCTCTGCCCGACCGCCCCGACGCCATGCTGATGGTGGCGACCGACAACATCTCCGCGTACGACTGGGTGCTCGACTCGACCATCCCCGACAAGGGGAAGGTGTTGACCCAGATGTCGCTGTGGTGGTTCGACCAGTTGGCCGGAGTCGTCGACAACCACGTGCTGTCGACCGACGTGCCCGCTGACGTGGCCGGGCGAGCCATCGTGTGCGAGAAGCTCGAGATGGTGCCGGTCGAGTGTGTGGCGCGGGGCTATCTGACGGGATCGGGGTGGGTCGAATACCAGCAGTCGCGCTCGGTCTGCGGCGTGCCGCTGCCCGCGGGACTGACCGACGGGGCGCGCCTGCCCGAGCCGATCTTCACCCCCGCGACCAAGGCGCCGATGGGGGAGCACGACGAGAACGTCGACTTCGCGACCGTGGTGGACACGGTCGGGCGCGAGACGGCGGAGCGCGTGCGCGACCTGACTCTGGAGGTGTACGCGACCGCCGAGCGCATCGCCCGCGACCGCGGCATCATCCTGGCCGACACCAAGCTCGAGTTCGGCGCGCGGCCCGACGGCACGATCGTGCTGGCCGACGAGGTGCTGACGCCCGACTCGTCGCGGTTCTGGGAGGCGGCGGCGTGGCCGGAGTCGCTGGACTCGTTCGACAAGCAGTATGTCCGCGACTGGTTGACCCGTGACTCGGGCTGGGACCGTGCTTCGGAGACGGCCCCGCCAGCCCTCCCGGAGGAGGTCGTCGCGGCCACCCGGGCGCGGTACGTGGAGGCGTACGAGCGGCTGACGGAGCGTACGTTCGCCTGACCCGCGGCGCCTGCGTACGGGTGGTCCCCCCGTATTAGCGACCTCAAAACACACTCAGCGCGCCCTGCAGGGCGTGCTGAGTGACATTTGGGGTCGCTAATACGCGGTGGGCGGGGATGGTGGATGGTCCCGGAGGGCCCTACGATGCGCCCATGACGAACCAGGGTGGATGGCCGGGACAGGGCAACGGCGGGCAGGGCGGCTGGTCCGGACCGGGCAACCAGGGCAACCAGGGCCCGTCCGGCTGGCCGAACTATCCGGGCGGTCAGCCCCCGCAGCAGCCCGGTGGCTGGGGTGAGCCCAACCCCGGCCCGTACGCGGGACCCGGTCAGTCCGGCCCCGGCCAGTCCGGCGGCTGGCCCCAGCAGGGGCCCGGCCCGCAGCCTCCCCAGCAGGAAGGCTGGCAGCAGCAGCCTGGCCCCGGCGGCTGGCCCCAGGGCGGAGGCCCGCAGGGACCCGGGGGGCCTCGCGGCCCGCACGGCCCCGGCCCGACCGGTCCAGGCGGACCCAGGAAGTCCTCCGGGGGCCTCGGTCCGGCCCTCGTGATCGGGATCGGTGTCCTCGTCCTGGCGCTCGTCGGCGGCCTCAGCTGGTTCCTGCTGCGCCCCTCGGGCGGCGGTGGCGTCGCCGCGACGCCCGCGCCCACCACGGTGCGGCCGACTGCCCAGCCCACGCGTACGGCCGCTCCCACCGCGACCCCGACGGCGTCTGCCAGCTCGTCGCAGTCGAGTTCGTGCCCCATGACCCCCGTGCCGGCCCAGGTCGCCGGCTGGCAGGCCATCGCCAGCACGCGCGACCGCGCGGCGTTCGACGTGCCGGCGGACTGGTCCAACTCGCCCGAGATCGTGTGGGGGCAGGAGGGCGAGAACAACGAGATGATCATCGCCCACTGCGGCGGGGTCTACATGCAGGGATTCTGTGAGAACAAGAAGATGTCCGACCGCGCCCGCGTCGGCTTCATCACGTTCGGGTCGAAGGCGAACCCCGAGGGCGATGCGCTCGCCGTGGCGAAGATGTGGACGCGGCTCGCGCAGTACGACTACAAGACCAAGACGCAACACCCCGTGCCCGAGCCCGCGGTGTCCACGGTCAAGGTCAACAACGGTGCGACCGACGCGCAGGTCGCGACCGCGACCTGGGACGTGGGCAGCCCCGGCACCGACTGCCCGTCGCCGAAGGCCCGCCTGACCGTCGCGTCGATCCCGCTGGACGCCAACCGCAAGGCCACCCTCGTGATCGCGACCGACGTGGGCGTCGACAAGGAGGTCTCGCAGGACCTCGAGCGCCAGATCCTCGGCTCGCTGCGCCCGCTCTGATCCGATCGAGCCGGGACGCGCGCAGCGAACGCGTGCGGGGCGGCGTACGTTTGCCGATAGGATCGCCGCCATGGCACGAGTCGTCGTAGAAGTCATGCCCAAGCCCGAGATCCTTGATCCACAGGGCAAAGCCGTCACCGGAGCCCTCGAACGGCTCGGTTTCAGTGGTCTCCACGTGCGCCAGGGCAAGCGCTTCGAGATCGAGCTCGACGGCAAGATCGACGATGCGGCCGTGGCCCGCGTACGCGAGGCGGCCGAGACCCTGCTCTGCAACACGGTGATCGAGAACTTCGAGGTCCACGTCGAGGACAAGGCCGTGGACGAGAAGGCCGGTCAGGTGGCTGGGGCGAAGGAGGAGAAGTGACCCCGAAGATCGGTGTGGTCACCTTCCCCGGCACGCTCGACGACCGCGACGCCCTGCGCGCGGTCGAGGTGTGCGGCATGACGCCGGTGCCGCTGTGGCACGCCAACGACTCGATCGAGGGCGTCGACGCGGTGATCCTGCCGGGCGGATTCTCCTACGGCGACTATCTGCGTTGCGGCGCCATCGCGCGGTTCTCGCCGGTGATGACCGACATCATCCGGCGCGCCGAGGGCGGCATGCCGGTGCTCGGCATCTGCAACGGCTTCCAGGTGCTCTGCGAGGCCCACCTGCTGCCGGGCGCGCTGATCCGCAACGACGTACGCACCTTCGTGTGCCGCGACCAGCGCCTGCGCGTCGAGACGAACGACACGGTGTGGACGAACCGGTTCACCGCGGGTGACGAGATCACGATCGTGCTGAAGAACGGCGAGGGCAACTTCCAGGCCGACGCCGAGACGGTGAAGCGGCTCGAGGGCGAGAACCAAGTCGTGTTCCGCTATGTCGGCGGCAACCCGAACGGCTCGATCAACGACATCGCCGGCATCACGAACGCGCGCGGCAACGTCGTTGGGCTCATGCCCCACCCGGAGCACAACGTGGAGGAGCTCGTCAGCCCGACGCTCGACGGCCGCGGTCTGTTCTCGTCGGTCGAGGGGTTCCTGGCGCGCGTCACGGCGTGAGGGTGGTGGGGCGAGGCGGGTCGGGGGCGGGCCCCTGGTCGCGCTCGGGCCCGGGTCGTGTTTTGGGCACGCCTGTGCGCTTTGCGTGGCTTGGGGGGTCGTTCGCTCGGCGTGTTGCGCGCACCTGTGCACTTTTCACCTCGGAAAGTTCGATCAACTCGATCCTGTGGCCTCCCTTCCCCAACTCCTAGCAGATCTTCAGCGGACCGGCCGGAACTCGCGGGCCGTACGCCGACTCAAGACGGGTGGCGCCACGATGGCGCCCACGCCCCACAGGAGCCCGCCATGTCCGCCCGTCACGTCCTCACCGCTTCCCTCGCCACCCTCGCCGTCAGCGGCGCCGTCTTCCTCGGAGCCGGCACCGCCGTGGCTGTGCCGACGCCGTCGGCCACGCCTCGAGTGACCCCGTCGGTCACGCCGTCCAGCACGCCGTCCGCCAAGACTTCGAGCACGCCGTCCGCCAAGCCGTCATCGACCCAGCCCACCGCCACCCCGTCGGTGGTCGGGTCGCCCCAGCCCATCGCGTCCCCGTCGCCGACGATCGCCCCGCCGACTCCGACCGCCACCCCCAGTCAGCCCGCCACGCCCGAGCGGATCCAGCTCCGGGTCTCCGCGACCGCTCCGGCCACGCGCTACGCGCCGATCACCCTCAATGTCGAGGGCTCGGCCGGCACCCGGCTCGGAGCCGTCACCGACCGGACGAGCGGTGAAGGCATCGAGGGCCGAGCCGACTTCGTGCAGGTCGACGGGATCGTGATCGGCACGAGCGGCCGCGTCACGATCAGCCTGCCCGCTCCCAGCGGTGGCTGGGTGTCGGGCGCCCGCCACTACTACCAGGTGTACGTCAACGACCCCACCAAGCTGGGCACCCACCGCGGAGAACTGACGATGCCCTCCTGGGCGGAGGTGGCGATGGATCCGCGCGTCAGCAGCGTCAGCGGCCCGGTCTCGGCGAACGCTGACGTGGTGTTCACCGTCACGGGCAACCAGCCGCACGCGTACGTCAATCTGGGGGTCTGGATCACGGCGGACGGCCCCAGTCTGGAGGCCAGGGCGACCGCCGACGCCAAGGGCCGTGCCGTGCTTCGGCTGCGCGCCCCTGCGGGCGGATGGCCGGCGGGGACCACACAGAACTACGTGGTCGGGTCGTTCTGTCGGGCCCAGGAGGGCAACTATTGCGCCGAGGAACTCCACGGCACCTTCACCGTGCCGCGGTGGGGTGCGGGCGGGTCCACCCCCGGCAGCTCCACCCCCGGCACCTCCACCCCCGGCGGCTCCACCGCGACCACGCCCAAGACCGGGTCCGGCGGCCTCGCGAAGACCGGATTCTGACCTGTCCCGTTCGCCGGGGTCGCTGCCACCCCCGACCCCGGCGATCGCGATAGATTGCCCCCGTGGCCGACACCGTTGACAACGCCCAGCAGACCCCCGATGTCCAGCAGCCCTGGCGCGACCTGGGCCTGAAGCAGGACGAGTACGCCCGGATCCGCGAGATCCTCGACCGCCGCCCCACGTCGGCCGAGCTCGCGATGTATTCGGTGATGTGGTCGGAGCACTGCTCCTACAAGTCGTCGAAGGTCCACCTCAAGAAGTTCGGCGTACTCGACCAGAACACCCCGCGCGGCCCGCTGCTGGCAGGCATCGGCGAGAACGCCGGCGTGGTCGACATCGGCCACGGCTACGCGGTCACGTTCAAGGCCGAGTCCCACAACCACCCGTCCTATGTCGAGCCCTACCAGGGCGCCGCGACCGGTGTCGGCGGCATCGTCCGCGACATCCTCGCGATGGGCGCCCGCCCGATCGGCGTGATGGACCCGCTCCGCTTCGGCCCCCTCGACGCCGAGGACACCAAACGCGTCATGCCCGGCATCGTCGCGGGCGTCGGCGGCTACGGCAACTGCCTCGGCCTCCCCAACGTCGGCGGCGAGGTCGTGTTCGACAAGACGTACGCGGGAAACCCGCTCGTGAACGCCCTGTGCGTCGGCGTGCTGCGCCACGAGGACCTCCACCTGGCCCATGCGTCGGGCACCGGCAACAAGGTCATCCTCTACGGCGCCGCAACGGGCGGCGACGGCATCGGCGGCGTCTCGGTCCTCGCCTCGGAGACGTTCGACGCCGACGGCCCCGCGAAGCGCCCGAGCGTGCAGGTGGGCGACCCGTTCATGGAGAAGCTGCTGATCGAGTGCACCCTCGAGCTGTTCGCCGCGAAGGTGATCTCCGGCATCCAGGACCTCGGCGGTGCCGGCCTCTCGTGTGCGACCTCCGAGCTGGCGTCGGCCGGCGACGGAGGCATGGCCGTCGAGCTCGACCGGGTCCCGTTGCGCGACTCCACGCTCTCGCCCGAGGAGATCCTCATGAGCGAGTCGCAGGAACGCATGATGGCGGTCGTCGAGCCCAAGGACGTCGAGCGCTTCATGGAGATCTGCGCCAAGTGGGACGTGCTCGCCACGGTCATCGGCGAGGTCACCGACGGCGACCGGCTCAAGATCACCTGGCACGGCGAGACCATCGTCGACGTGCCCCCGCGTACGGTCGCCCACGAGGGCCCGGTCTACGACCGCCCGTACGCGCGGCCCGACGGCCTTGAGCGCGTGCAGGCCAACTCGGCCAACGCGCTGCGCCGCGACAACAGTGCGGAGTCGATCAAGGAAACCATGATCAGAATGGTGGCCTCACCCAACCTGTGTGACAAGTCGTGGGTGACCGACCAATACGACCGCTACGTCCGCGGCGCCTCGGTGCTGGCCCAGCCGGAGGACTCCGGCATGCTCCGCATCGACACCGAGACCGGCCTCGGCGTGGCCCTGTCGACCGACTGCAACGGGCGCATGGCCTACCTCGACCCGCGGAAGGGTGCCCAGCACGCGCTGCTGGAGGCCTACCGCAACGTCGCCACCACGGGCGCCCAGCCGGTCGCGGTCACCGACTGCCTCAACTTCGGTTCGCCCGAGGACCCGACCTGCATGTGGCAGTTCGTCGAGGCGATCGAGGGCCTGGTGGAGGGCTGCGCGAAGCTCGGCACGCCGGTGACCGGCGGCAACGTGTCGTTCTACAACCAGACCGGCGACGTCGCGATCCTCCCGACGCCGACCGTGGGCGTGCTCGGCGTCATCGACGACGTGGCCCGGCGTACGCCGATGGGCTTCGCGGCCGAGGGTGACGAGATCTGGCTCATCGGCGAGACCCGCGAGGAACTGTCGGGCTCGGCATGGGCCGAGGTCGTCCATGATCATCTCGGGGGCCTGCCGCCGGAGTTGGACTTCGATCATGAGAAGCGACTGGCCGACTATCTGGTCTGGGCGTCGGGCGAGCGGCTGCTGCGCTCCGCCCACGACCTCGCCGACGGCGGGCTGGGGCAGGCGCTGTTCGAGGCCTGCGTACGCCGGGGGTTCGGTGCGTGGGTGCGCGTCGAGGGCGACCCGACAGTGGCGCTGTGGTCGGAGTCGGCCGGGCGCGTGCTGGTGTCGGTGGCGCCGGAGCAGGTGCAGCGGTTCCGCGACTCGGCGACGGGCACGCTGGCGGCGCTGCCGATCACGCGCCTCGGCGTGGTGACTGCGGCCGGGGACGGCGCACGGCTGGAGGTCGAGGGTCTGTGCGACTGGTCGCTGGACGAGCTGGCCGAGGCGTGGCGGAAGACGATCCCGGCCGCGATGGGGGCCCACGCGTGAAGCGCGTCGGTGTGATCGCCGCGGTGGCGGTCGGATTGGCCGCGCTGCCGGCGGGGGCGTACGCGGCGCCGACGCCGACACCGACTCCGTCAGCCTCCGCGACTCCCACTCCCACGCCGACCCCCGTACGCCTGGCCGTCGCTCCGATCGCGGAGGGGAGCTACACGCTGGGGGCGCGATGGGGGCAGATGGGTCCCGAGCCCCATCGGTTCCATGCCGGCCAGGACTTCGTGGCGCCGATCGGCACCCCGGTCCTGGCTGTGCGCGACGGCGTCGTGATCGCGTCGCAGGCGGGCGCCTGGGCCGGCAACAACGTCATGATCGACCACGGCGCGGCCGGCACCACCCTGTCGACCTTCCTGCGCGACGTGACGGTCCAGCCGGGCCAGCGCGTACGCCGGGGCGACGTGATCGGGCACGTGGGCGTGACCGGCAAGACGTTCGGGCCCCACCTGCACTTCGAGTTCTATCCGCGGGGAGCCGATCTCGCGAATCCCCGCACCACAACGGATCCCATCCCGTTCCTGCAGACGCAGGGGAGTCCGTCGACACCCAAGCCGGCCCCGACCGATGTCCGCGACAAGGATTCCAGCGGCGGGCTCGCGAAGACGGGTTCGTGATGGGGAAGAAACCGGTGGTCAAAGGCATCTAGGGAATGTGGCGCCATGGAGGCGCCCATCGCCCCACAGGAGCCCACCATGACCATCCGCCCGCCCTCGACCCGTCCCGTCCTCCTCGCCTCCCTCGCCGCCGTGGCCGTGCTGACCACCACGATGTCCACGGCGCTCGCGGCGCCGTCGCCCACGCCGACCCCAGTGACGACCGTCGCCCCCTCGGCCTCGGCGAAGCCCTCGGCCACGCCCACGCGTACGCCGACTTCCTCCACCAAGCCCTCGAGCCCGACGGCGGCCTCGACGGCCAAGCCCAGCGCCACGCCCTCGCGGACCGCTGCGCCCCGCAAGCTCACCGGCGGTGTCACGCCGCCGACCTCGCCCACGGGCACCGCGTACGCCCGATTCACGACCACGCCGGGGGCCCGCGTGGTGATCAACACCGGCGTCCCGAACGGGCATCAGCCCCAGCACATCGAGAGCGCCACCGCGGACGCCAGGGGCAATGTCGTGATCCCGCTGGCCGCACCCAGCCGGGGGTGGCCCTCCAACACGACCTTCCTGTGGTGGGCGAGCGTCGGCAGCGACGGCCCCATGTTGAGAGGGACGTTCGCCGTCCCGCGGTGGAGCGGCTACAAGGGATCGTTCGCGGCAGCGTGAAGGCGTCGGCCACCCCGATGTCCCCGGCCGTCGTGACGATCACCGGCGCGAAGCCCAACGCGGGAGTGACGGTGACGATCTATCAGAGCTTCCTCAACGACATCGATGCCCAGCGGACCGGGCGGACCGACGCGCGCGGCCGCGCCGTCGTCACGATCCCCGCGCCGCCCGGTGGCTGGGAGGCCGGCATGTTGCATCAGGTGACCGCCGACGACGACGCCCACAACGGTCCGGGCGCCGCCCTCGCGAGCTTCACCATGCCGAAGGCCGGCCAGTCGACGGAGGCGAGCAGCCGCGTACGCGTGACGTGGGCGCCGCCCAAGGGTCCGCGGGACTCGGTCGACGTGACGATCACCGGCACCAAGCCGGGTGAGTGGCTGACGGTCGTCGGCTACCCCAAGGGGTGGACCAAGGAGGCGCCCTACATCTATGACGACCTGAAGGCCAACAAGGACGGCGTCGTGACGATGACCATCACGCCGCCTGATGAGGGGTGGCCGGTGGGGACGCCGTACATCTTCACGTTCCAGGTCGGCGACGCGGAGAAGCCGATCATCAAGACGTTCGTGGTGCCGGCGGCGGGCACGGGTGCGACGACGCCGAAGCCGGGGTCGGGGGCGAAGGGCTCCGGCCCCAAGGACACCAACGGAGGCCTGGCGAAGACGGGGTGGTGACCTGAAGGGTCTGAGCGAGGGCGGGTGGGCGTACGCGGTTGCGTACGCCGACCCGCCTTTTCTCTTGTGCACAAGGATGTGCGGGAACATTCGCCGTGTCCGCGGACTCTAGGTGGGTGAGGCGCCAAGGAGGCGCCCATCGCCCCTCAGGAGACATCATGACCGTTCGCCCCACCTCGCCCCGTTCCCTCGTCGTCGCCTCCCTCGCCGCCGTTGCCATGGGCCTGGCGACCATGTCGACCGCCATCGCGGCGCCCACGCCGGCGCCGAGCGCCACCGCGACCGCGACCGCGAAGCCCAGCACGACCAGGCCCAAGGCGTCGTTCGCGATCACGGTCCAGGCCCCGCGTACGGCGACGTCGCCCGCGGTCGTCGTGGTCACCGGGGCGCGACCCGGCAGCCAGGTCGAGGCTTCCGCCGGTGTCCTCGACCAGGTCCAGGCCGAGGCGACGGGGTCCGCGAAGGCGGACAGCTCCGGCCGGGCGACGATCGTGCTGAAGCCCAACGGCAGCTGGACGGCGGGTGCGCGCTATCACGTCGGCGCCTACGAACCCGATGCCGTCGGTGGGTCCGCGCAGTCGTCCTTCATTGCTCCGGGAGCAAAGAAGCAGACAAGCACGCCGTCGACGACGGCGCCGAAGAGCGATCGCGGCGGCCTGGCGAAGACCGGCGTCTGAGTCTTCACACCACAGGCAGAGGGGCGTACGCGGGGGCGTACGCCCCTCGTCGCGTCACCTGACCCGTGGCTAGAGTCGGCCACATGACCTCCGACATCACCGCCGCCGTTGACCGCGTCCTCCCGTCCGTCCGCGAGACCCTCGCCGAGCTGATCGCGATCCCGTCGATCAGTTCCGACCCCGAGCGCGCTGCCGACGTCGAGCGGGCGGCGGAGTTCGTGGCCCAGCAGCTGCGCGACGTGGGGTGTCCCGAGGTGGAGATCGTGGCCGAGGGCGGCAAGCCCGCGGTGATCGGCCGATTCCCTGCACCAGCAGGAAAACCGACGGTCTGCCTGTATGCGCACCACGACGTCCAGCCCACCGGTGACGAGTCGCGCTGGACGACGGGGCCGTTCGCGGCGACCGAACGCGGCGACCGGCTGTTCGCGCGCGGCGCCGCCGACGACAAGGGCGGCATCGGCGTCCACCTGGCCGCGTTGCGCGCCTTCGACGGGCGGCCGCCGGTCGGGGTGACGCTGTTCATCGAGGGCGAGGAGGAGATCGGCTCGCCGTCCCTCGCCGACATCTTCGCGCGCCACGGCGACAAGCTCGCCTGCGACGTCTTCATCATCGCCGACTCCGGCAACTGGGAGGTCGGGAAGCCGGCGTTCACGTCGATGCTCCGCGGCATGGCCGACATCACCGTCGAGGTGGCGACGCTCGACCACGCGCTGCACTCGGGGCAATACGGCGGCGTGGCGCCCGACGCGATGCTGGCCATGATCAGGACGCTCGACTCGTTGTGGGACGAGCGAGGGAGCGTGGCGGTCGCCGGCCTGGTGGAGGCGGAGGCGCCGGACCTGGACTATCCGGAGGACCGGCTGCGCGCCGAGACGGGGCTGCTGGACGGGGTCGGGTTCATCGGCGACGGCCCGGCGGTCTCCCGCATGTGGACCAAGCCGTCGATCACGGTCATCGGCGTCGACACGACGACGGTGGCCAAGGCGTCGAACACGCTGATCCCGTCGGTGCGGGCCAAGTTGAGCCTGCGCATCGCCCCCGGCGACGACCCGAAGCGCGCTCAGGAGGCGGTCGCTCGCCATCTCGAGGAGCACGCGCCCTTCGGCGCCCGGGTCACGGTCACGCCGGGCGATTCGGGCAAGCCCTGCCTGATCCCGTTCGAGGGGGCGTACGCGGAGGCTGCGCAGGCCGCGTACGCGGAGGGCTTCGGGGTGGAGCCGGTCCGCATCGGCATGGGCGGGTCGATCCCGCTGGCCCAGATGTTCATGGACCTCCACCCGGACGCGATGGTGCTGGTGTCGGCGGTCGTCGACCCCGACTCGCGCATGCACGGCATCGACGAGTCGCTGCACCTGGGCGATTTCGCGAAGGCGTGCCGGTCGGAGGCGCTGTTCCTGGAGCGGTTGGCGGACGGGGTCTGATCATGGTCGGGCGGGAGGATCGGTCGGAGCGGCCGAAGTTCGAGAACTGGATCGATCGCCAGATCCGGGAGGCCATGGAGCGCGGCGAGTTCGACGACCTCCCGGGTGCCGGCAAGCCCCTGAAGAACCTCGACACCTCCGACGAGAACTGGTGGATCCGGGCGAAGCTCGAGCGCGAGGGGATCACGCCGCCGCCACCCGTGCGGTTGCAGCTGCGCAAGGAACGCGAGGAGATCCAGAAGACGCTGGCCGACGTCGCGACGGAGGAGCGGGCGCGCGCGATCGTCGAGGACCTCAACGCCCGCATCCGCGACGCCCAACAGCGACCCGACGGCGTACCCGTGTTCGTGCGTACGGTCGTGGTCGACGACGTGATCATGGAATGGCGGCGGCGCCGGGCGTGAGGTGACCCGTCGCGTGTGCGCGAGTTGCGTGATCGCCCCGGCGTGTCGACCCAACTCGTGCAGCGGTGTGCACAAGTTGGGCGAGGGAGGGACGACCGACCGAGGGACGACCGACCGACGACCGACCTACCCTCAGAACTCCTTCTTCGCCCGCAGCGGCTTGGGCCGGCCGTCCGGGTCGTGCATGAACCGATACGGGGCCCAGGCCAGCGTCCGTGTGAACGGGTTCAGCGACGGCGGCGGCAGGCGACGCAGGCGGCCCGCCGGCCGCGGGCCCTTCCGGCCACCGTCGTGCCAGGCGTCGAGACGGGCGGCGCAGGTCGCGTACGCCCGGAACATCGCGCGCGGGTCGGCCAGGTCGGCCATCGCCGCGTCGAACCGCGCCAGTTGCTCATCGGACACGTCCGGGTGGTGCAGCGGCGACAGGTCCCCGCTCGGGAGCCCGTCGAACACCTGCCGGTCGAGGTGCTCCGCCGCCAGCGTCAGTCGCAGCCGCCGCGCGAACACCGAGTGGTCGTCGCCGCGCTCGTCCATGATCACGGCGGTGAGTTCGGAGTCGTGGGTCCATGATCGCCGGTTGAAGTTGTCCGACCCGATGCTCGCCCAGATGTCGTCCATCACACAGACCTTGGCGTGGACATAGACCGGCGTACCGGCGTGGTTCTCGATGCCATAGACGGCGACGCGGTCAGGGGCCGCCGCGTGGATGCGGCTGATCGCCCGCTCGCGTCCCAGCAGCTGCGGCAACTTCGAGAGCCGCCCGTTCTGGTCGGGCACGTAGGGGATGACGGCCACGACGTGGAGCTCGGGGTTCTCCTCGAGCGCGGTCACGAACGACGACGCGACCTGCTCCGACCAGAGGTATTGGTCTTCGACATAGACCAGCCGCCGCGCCTTCTCCATCGCCTTCGAATAGCCCCGCGCGACCGATCGCTCGCCACCGCGGGCGAAGGGATAGTCGCGGCCGTGGCGCAGGTTCGGATAGGTCCGCAGCAGCTGCACGGTGTGGGTGCCGCCCTCGACCGGCGGGGGCGGGGGAGCCTGGTCCGGAAGCGGATCGGGGTGGACGTCGAGGCGCCTCATGCGGTCCTGCCAGCGATACATGGGAAAGCGGCTGAGCGGGGTCGGATCCTCCCACCGCTCCCGGAACACGGTCTCGACGTCGAACACCACGGGCCCCTGGAGGGCCGCCTGCACGTCGTGCCACGGCGGTGTCTTCCCATAGTCCGGCGCCATCAGGTCGGCCTGGCGGTCGCCCGCGTGGGCGGCGTCGTCGCGCCGCGAGTGGCACAGGTCGATGCCGCCGACGTACGCGATGTCGCGGCTCGCATCGTCGCCGTGGCGAATGATGACCATCTTCTGGTGGTGGGAGCCGCCGGTGCGTACGCGCATGTCGAGGACGACCTCGGCCCCCGACTCCTGCAGCTCCTTCGCGAGGTGGGCGTTCGCCTCCGCGGAGAAGGCGAGCTTGTCCCAGTGGGAGCGCCACACCAGCCCGCGGACGTCCACGCCCCGCTCGTCGGCCCGCCCGAGCACCGTGGCGATGGTCGAGTCGGGGTCGTCGGTCAGCTGCTCGTCGGGGTCGCCCTGCCAGTCGGTGAACCAGATCGTGTCGCCGGGTCGGGTGGCCTCGACCCTGGCGTACAGCTCGGCGAAATAGTGGCGGCCGTGCACGATCGGGCGTACGCGGTTGCCGTGGGACCAGGCCTGGTCGCCGCCGTGGCGGTCGTCGAGGCGGGTCTGGGCGTTGGCGCGCTCGCTGCGGGTGAGGAGCCAGTCAAGGGCCTGCACGATTCTCCCGCGGTCTCGGGACGATCCATGGATGCCGGCGGTTCCTCCGACCGGGTCGAGTGTACGGGGACGTGCGGGGTGCCGGGGGGCGGCGTACGCGATAGGCTGATCCGGTGCATCGCCCCGACGGTCGACTGACCCACGAGCTCGATCCCCACGACCGCGGACCCCAGGACGCCTGCGGCGTTTTCGGGGTCTGGGCCCCCGGCGAAGAGGTGGCGAAACTCACCTACTACGGCCTGTACGCGCTGCAGCACCGCGGGCAGGAGTCCGCTGGCATCGCGGTGAGCAACGGCAAGCAGATCATGGTCTTCAAGGACATGGGCCTGGTGTCTCAGGTGTTCGACGAGGCCACGCTGAACTCGCTGAAGGGCCACCTCGCGGTCGGCCACGCGCGCTATTCGACGACCGGCGCCAGCGTGTGGAACAACGCCCAGCCGACGTTCCGGTCGACCGGCCGCGGCGGCATCGCGCTCGGCCACAACGGCAACCTCACGAACACCGACGAGCTCGAGGCGTGGCTCGCCGAGCGCAACCAGGGCGAGCCCGTGCCCCACAAGGAGCGCATGGACTCGACGAACGACACGTCGATCGTCACCGCCCTGCTGGCCACGTTCCCCGACCTGTCGCCGGAGGCGGCCGCGCTCGAGGTCCTGCCCCGGCTCCTGGGCGCGTTCTGCCTGGTCTGGATGGACGAGCACACCCTGTACGCGGCCCGCGACCCGCAGGGCATTCGTCCCTTGGCGCTCGGGCGGCTCGAGCACGGCTGGGTCGTCGCCTCGGAGACCGCCGCCCTCGACATCTGCGGCGCGACCTTCGTGCGCGACGTCGAACCCGGCGAGATGATCATGATCGACGCCGACGGGCTGCGATCGGTGCGGTTCGCGGAGGCGAAGCCGAAGGGCTGCCTCTTCGAATACGTCTACCTCTCCCGCCCCGACACGCTCCTCGAGGGCCGCCGCGTCCACAACGTCCGGGTCAAGATCGGCAAGATCCTCGCGGCGGAACACCCCGCCGAGGCCGACCTCGTCATCCCGACGCCCGAATCCGGCACGCCCGCGGCGATCGGGTACGCCGACGCGTCCGGCATCCCCTACGGCCAGGGTCTGGTCAGGAACGCGTACGTGGGGCGGACGTTCATCCAGCCGTCCCAGACCATCCGCCAACTCGGCATCAGGCTGAAGCTGAACCCCCTGCGCGACGTGGTCGCCGGCAAGCGCATCGTCGTCGTCGACGACACCATCGTGCGCGGCAACACCCAGCGCCAGGTCGTGGCGATGCTGCGCCAGGCGGGCGCGACCGAGGTGCACGTCCGGATCTCGGCGCCGCCGGTCCAGTGGCCCTGCTTCTATGGCATCGACTTCGCCACGCGCGCGGAGCTGCTGGCGCCCGGCATGAGCGTCGACGAGATGTGCACCGCGATCGGCGCCGATTCGCTGGGGTTCGTGTCGCTCGAGGGGCTGATCCAGACGACCCACCGTCCGGCCGACGACCTGTGCCGGGCGTGCTTCGACGGGATCTATCCGGTGGAACTGCCGGCGTACACGAAGAAGAACCTCCAGCCGACCCTCGAGGAGTCCGAATGACCGAACCGACGGCTGAGCGAGCGCAGCGAGTCGAAGCCAGCGCCTATGCCCGCGCCGGCGTCGACATCGAGGCCGGTGACCGCGCGGTCCAGCTGATGAAGGCGTCGGTGGCCAAGAGCTATCGGCTCGAGGTGCTCGGCGGCCTCGGCGGGTTCGCGGGGTTCTTCGACGCGTCGGCGCTCAAGCGGTTCGACGAGCCCGTCCTCGCCACGTCGACCGACGGCGTCGGCACCAAGGTCGCCATCGCCCGGGCCATGGACCGCCACGACACCATCGGGTTCGACCTCATCGGCATGCTCGTCGACGACCTCGTCGTCTGCGGCGCCGAACCCCTGTTCGTGACCGACTACATCGCCTGCGGCAAGCTCCACCCCGAGCGCATCGCGGCGATCGTCCGCGGCATCGCCGAGGCCTGCATCGAGGCCGGCTGCTCCCTGCTGGGCGGCGAGACCGCGGAACACCCCGGGCTGCTGGGTCCCGACGACTACGACGTCGCGGGCGCCACGACCGGGGTCGTCGAGAAGTCGAAGATCCTCGGCGCCGACCGCATCCGCCCGGGCGACGTCGTGGTGGCGATGGCCTCGTCGGGCCTCCACTCGAACGGCTATTCGCTGGTGCGCCACGTGCTGCTGAACGAGGCCGGCTGGGCGTTGGACCGCGACGTGCCCGAGCTCGGCGGGGCGCTCGGCGAAACGCTCCTGACGCCCACCAAGGTGTACGCGAAGGACTGCCTCGCGCTGATCGACGCCGTCGAGGTCCACGCGATGTCCCACATCACGGGCGGCGGGTTCGCGAACAACCTGGCCCGCGTACTCCCCGACTCGGTCTCGGTCCGCATCGACCGCGCGACCTGGCGCCCCGACCCGATCTTCGGCCTCGTCCAGCAGGTGGGCGGCGTCTCACAGGCTGACATCGAGGCGACGCTGAACATGGGCGTCGGCATGGTCGCGCTGGTCCCGGCCGACGCCGCCGACCACGCGATCCGCACCCTGCAGGACCGCGGCGTACAGGCGTGGACCGCGGGCGAGGTGACCGACGCCCCGGGCGGATCGGTGACCCTCGTCGGCGACCATCCGGCCTCCTGAACGCGGCGCGCGGCGCCTGCTTGGTGCCAGCCCATTCATTGGGTAGCCTGTCCCCACGACATTAACCATTGATAGCCGCGGCAAGCCGCAGGCGTACGAGTGCGAGGGGGTCGACCCATATGGGGCGCGGCCGTGCAAAAGCGAAGCAGACCAAGGTCGCTCGCGAGTTGAAGTACCAGTCTTTCGACATGGACCTGACGGCCCTCGAGCGTGAGCTCAAGGGCGCTGACTCCGAGGAGTCCGCCGCCGAAGAGGTCGATGTCCCCGACGCGTACGCCGACCTCGCGGAACGTTACGACTCCGATGACGAGGGCTACGACGGGTACGGCCTGCGCAAGTCGAGTTGACTCGCAGGCCCGGCTCAGCCGCCGGCGCCCAGCTCGTTCCTGACGCGACCCAGCCGGTCCGCATAGGCCGCGCCGGCCTCTGAGGCGACGTCGCGCATCTGGTCGGGATACGCGAACAACCGGTGCCCCTCGGCGTTCTCCAGCGCGCTGCGGCGAAGGCCCCGCGGGAGCGTCGCGTCCTCGGCCACCTCGAACGTGCGGTCGAGCCACCCCAGGCTGCTGGGGTCGAAGCTGTAGTGCCACAGCGGCTGCGCCGGGTCCACCGTCGCGATCAGCGCGTGGACGATCTCGTGGGTGAACCGGGTGGGCGGGTCCGCGTACGCCTCGGCCCCGGCGTCCACCGGCCTCCGCCCGTCGAGGCGGGACCGCACCAGCATCCACGTCCGCCAATGGGCGGGCACGTAGTCGTTCTCCGCCACGTGGGCCCACAGCGCCGCAGCGGCGGCCTCGTCGGGCGCACCCGCCAGAGTCAGGAGGCGCAGGTCGTCGGCCCACTTGGCTTTCGACTTCTGCCACCACTTCTCGAGGTCGTGGCGCAGCGGATGATCAAGGTCGCGCGCGAGCGCGGTGAGGGTCACCAGCGGGTGCCGCCATTCGGTGTAGGTCGTGCGGTAGTTCTTGGCCAGCACCTTCTTCCACCGCGGCGCGAGCGCGTCGAGGTCGGCGGCGGTGCCGCGCCCGTGGGCAACGAGGAGTTCGAGGCAGTACGCGAGGCCCTGGGTCTCGGTGTCGGGATCGGCGACCTGGGCGTGCAGCCACGCCTCCTGGTCGGCGGACAGCTCGCGGAACTGGGAGAACGTGTCGGCGAGGCCGCCCTCGTACTGGGTGAGGTCCGGGCCAGAACCGGCCAGCAGCGAGGCGCGCTGCTCCTCGAAGAGCGCGGTGACCCGGCGGGCGATGTCCGCCATCTGGTCGTCGCGTCCCTGCGCGGCCTCGCGGGCCCGCGGGAGCTCGTCGTCGGCGTCGTACGCGGCCGCCCGGCGCAGCGGCGCGGGGAGTCGTTCATCGGTGGCTATGCGTAGGGCGGCAACGGGAATGAACGGCGGAGCGGCGTGGCTCTCGTCCATCAGTTCGCTGCGCAGCGCGTTCTCCAGCCGGCGCAGATTCCCGGGGGTGGGCTCGTTGGCGGGAGCGGCGAGGTCGGCGTACAACACGGTGGCGGCATCCAGCGCGTCACCGCCGGCGACCGAGCGCTGAAGCGCCAGCCAGGGCCACAGGCTCGCCGCGTCGCCGGCGAGCGCGTGGGCGCGGACGATTTCGAGGGACCGCTCGGAGGGGAACTCTATGAGCACTCTGTCGGCCGCCCTGCCGGCGCGGTCGACGACCTCCCACGCCCGTGGGTGGTCGACGGCGAGCATGTTGATCAAGGTCTCGGCCCCTGCTTCCCAATCGAGCGGGACATCGGCGTACGAGTCCAGCCAGCGCCCGACGAACCCGTCGAGCTCGGCGATCGTCAGCAGACGGCGCCGGGTGGGGTGGCCGGCGACCCCGGCGATCGTGTCGAGGTCGTCGTGGACGGTGATGAACTCCTTCAGCCAGCGGGTCTCGGCCGGGGTCGGATCGGGGTCGGCGAAGAAGGGGGTGCGGCGGTCGAGCGGCTCGTCGAGGCGCTCGAGGAGGTGCCGGACGGACGCGGGGTCGCTCGGGTCGGGCAGGCCGTCGGGCCGCAGCACCGTCTCGCGGTCGAGGACGAACGCCGCGTCGTCGGAGTCGCCACCGCTGAGGACCCAGCCGTCGGGGGCCTGCTCCAGGTGGTCGCGCACGACGGAGCGATCGCCGCCCCAGTGGAGATAGAGGGCCGAGATGATCCGCCCGTCGCGGTCGAAGCTGCGCTCGTGGGACTGCCAGTGCCAGCCGGCATAGCCGGTGTCGGGCGGGAACTCGGCCAGTTCGGCGGCGTCCTCGTGAAGGTGGCCCTGCGTGTAGCGGCTCGGGGTGGGCGGGGGCAGCGCCAGGAAATGGGTGCCGCTGAGGTTCTTCCACCATTTCTTGAGCACGGCGAGGTCCGACGAGGGATCGAGGGTGCGCCGGCGCTTCTTCGGCGGGGTGGGAGCGGGCTCGGCGGGGTCCTCCGGGGGAGGAGTACTTCCCGCGTCCGCGTTCTCCGGGCGCGCGCCGGGGGCCGCGTACCCCTTCTTCTCCTTGGCCGCGATCTGCTTGGCCGCCGACGCGGCGGCGGCCTCCGGGCCGGCTTCGGTGGTGACCTTGGTCTGGCCGTCGGTGCCGAGGCGACCCCAGGTGGTCGTCACCGTGGCGCCGTCGACCGTCACCTTCCAGAACTTCGCGCTGGAACCTTCGGTGAACTCCAGACGTGTGGTGTCGGCCATGGCACAGACCCTGCCATGGTGGGGGTGCGCGCGGGCCGGTCGGGGCGCGGTGGCCGGGTCTGCGCCATGATGGGCAGATGAGTACGCACCCCCTGACGTGGCAGCCCGACGTGCTCGAGGGGTTCGAGTCCCTCGTCCTGAGCCTCCCCGACGCCGTCGCGGCGGCGGGCGAGCCCGAGGGCGAACTGGTGGCGACGTTGGTGCGTCCGGTGGCGCGCCCCGGGTCACGGCGCGCGGTGATCTATCTGCATGGGTGGAGCGACTACTTCTTCCAGACCCACCTGGCCGAGTTCTGGTCGGCTCAGGGCTGGGACTTCCACGCGGTCGACCTGCGTCGCTATGGGCGGTCGTGGCGCGAGGGCCAGTTCATGGGGTTCACCGTCGACCTCGACGAATACGCCGACGAGCTCGACGCGGCGTACGCGGTGGTGGCCGAGGACCATGATCAGATCGTCTTGATGGGACACTCGACGGGAGGTCTGGTGGCGGCTCTGTATGCCGACGTGCGCCCGGGCCGCTTCGCCGGCGTCGTGCTGAACTCGCCGTGGCTGGACCTGCAGGGCACGCCGCTGCTGCGTACGCTGGGCGCGCCGATCATCAAGACCCTGGGGACGCAGCGGCCTTCGGCGGTGATCCCGTTGAGCGACACGGGGTTCTATTCGCGGTCGCTGCTGACGCGCCACGGGGGTGAGTGGGACTACGACGAGGCGTGGAAGTCGTCACCGGACATGTTGATCAGGGTGGGCTGGCTCCGGGCCGTGCTGCAGGGCCACGCCAAGGTGGCCGCGGGGCTCGGGATCGACTGCCCGGTGCTGGTGATGGCGTCGGGCCACTCGAACTTCGCGCGCCGCTGGTCGGAACAGCTGAAGTCGGCCGACATCGTGCTCGACGTCGACCAGATCGCGAAGCGGGCGGTGAAGCTGGGCCCGCTGGTGACAGTGGGCCGGTTCGAGGGCGGCGTACACGACCTGGTGCTGTCGGCGCCGCCGGTGCGGGAACAGGTGTTCGCGCTCATGGCGCGGTGGACGGCAGGCTTCGTGCCGGAGCCTGACTGACCGCAGCCGGCCCGTACCCCCCAAACCCGTATTAGCGACCCTTAAACACACTCAGCACGCCGTGCACGGCGTGCTGAGTGTGTTTTTCGGTCGCTAATCCGGAGGGGGTCAGGGCGTTCGGCGGCCCCGCGCTGCCGCGAGGGAGGACAGTACGCCGGCCCGGAACTGGGCGATGTTCCTCAGGTCGGGCGTGATCCAACGCGCTATCCATCGGCCCTGTTGGAGAATGCGTCCCTCACGCTGCTTCTCCGCTCGGATGACGTCGTCGACAGACTGCCCAGGACGGAGAAGCCTCCCGTACTTGACCATGCCGTCGAACTCGCCGACCAAGCCGTACGCCTCCCACCCGTAGTCGCATCGCGCAACCTCTTCCCCGTTGTGGTCGACGACCGAAACCTGGAGATCCGGCATGGGAAGCGCCGCGAGATGCATCGTTGCCCGGCAGCGGGATTCGCCGGGGGACTCTGATCGAGCATCTCCGAGCGCAATCGCCCGGCGGGCCTGTGCGTTGCCGGGGTTTCGCGGCAACAGGTGAGCGATCAACGCCTCGCGCTCGACCTCGCGCGCCAGCGCGACGTCAACGACGGCCAGGGCGTCTCGGAACTCCAGCGTCCGGGCAAGATCGACCACCGTTCGCTCCAACGAGGTGAGGGCAAGGTCGTTGTCGTCACGGATGATGACGTGATGATCGGGCAGTTGTGACCGACGGAGATGACAGTTCGCGGTCAGGCGACCCTGACCGCTGCCATCGCGGAGCGTGGTGACCCGATCGAGTTGATGGAGCGGAACGGGGAGATCGTGAATCAGTCCAGCCGACACGTGACTGATGACGGACTCCTTGGCGAGAGCGGGCGCCGTGGCTTCGAGGAGCTGGAGGTGACGCTTCACTCGGTCATCGATGGTGAGGTCTCGCGACGGGACCTTGTCGAGGTCGACCGACCACGCGTACACCCCCCGGCGGAGGCGAAACAGTTCGCCGGACCGGAGCATGCGCGTGAGATCGGCTGCGGTTCTGCCGGAGGCGAGGAACTGGGCGGTGCTGATGAGGGGGCGCGTTTGCATTGCACCAGCCCACCAGTTGCGGAACGCCAAAAACCGATCACGGCGACAATCTGTGGATAACCCCCGCCACTGAGCTGTATTAGCGACCCGTACTCACACTCAGCACGCCTTCCAAGGTGTGCTGAGTGTGAGTAGCGGTCGCTAATACAGGGAGGGGTGGAGACGTACGCGGTCCTCAGTCGATGACCAGTTCCACCTTGTCGTCGCCCACCACCGTGCACGTGATCTTGTGGGACTCGACCTGCTTCACGTCGCCCTGCGCGCAGGTCGATGAAACATCCATGGTCGCAAACCCTCAGGTCACGGCACGACCGGCGGCTGGTAGGCGAACGTCGACCCCAGCAGCCAGCACAGGAGCAGCACCACCGGCGTGTGGATCAGGAACTGCAGGAACGTGAACCCCACGAGGTCACGCGCACGCACCTTCAGGATCGCCAGCAGCGGCAGCATGAAGAACGGGTTGATCAGGTTCGGCAGGGCCTCGGCCATGTTGTAGATCTGCACCGTCCAGCCAAGGTTGTATTGCAGGTCGTTCGCCGCCTGCATCACGTACGGCGCCTCGACCAGCCACTTGCCGCCGCCCGACGGCACCAGCAGCCCCAGGAACGCCGTATACACCGCGAGCGCGATCGCGAACCCGCCGCCGTGACCGAACGAGGTGAAGATCGTCGCCAGCCGGTCGGCGACGGTGTGACCGCCCATCCCGGGGACCTTGGTCAACATCGCGGCCATGGCTGCGTACAGCGGGAACTGGATCAGGATGCCGGCCGCGGCCGGGATGGCCTTGCTCACGGCCATCAGGAACCGGCGCGGCGTGCCGTGCAGCACCAGGCCCAGGATCATGAACACCATCAGATAGCCGTTGAGGTTCGACAGCACGGCGACGACGGGCTTGGTCGAGAACTGGAAGATGATCCAGCCGAGCGTCAGCAGGCCCAGTGCGATCGGCAGGATCGGGTTGTATTCGAACCACTCCGCCGGGCGCGTCCGCGGCTCCGGCTCATCGACCGCGTCGGTCGTGTCCACACCCATGTCCTCGGCCGTCTTGACCGCGTTCCCCTTCGGCGCCGAGGCGTACGCGATGGCCACCGTCAGCACGATCAGGATCACCGCCGACACCATCGACTGCCACGTGAAGATCGTCTTGCCGAAGTCGAGCACGCCGGTGATCTTGAGCAGCGAGGCGGGGATCGACGTCTTCGTCGCCTGGAGCTGGGCCGCCGACGACGACAGGCCGAGCGCCCACACCGCGCCGAGCCCCATCAGCGCCGCCGCGCCCAGGGCGCGATAGTCCACCTTCAGGTCCGTACGCCGGGCCACGGCCCGCGCGAGGAGCCCGCCCATGATCAGCGACAGACCCCAGTTGAGCAGCGACACCACCAGCGCGATCAGCGCCACGAACGCCACGGCGCCGCGCGGGCTCTTCGGGACGCGCGCCATCGCCTCGATCAGCCGAGTCGCGGGCGGCGAGGTCGCCACGACATACCCGGTCACGACGACCATGGCCATCTGCAGCGTGAACGCGGTGAGGTCCCAGAACCCGTCGCCGAACGTCTGGACCATCTTGACGGGGCTGCCGCCGTTGATGAGCACGGCCACGGCGACCAGCACCGTGCCGAACGCGGCGAACACGAATGCGTCGGGGAACCATTTCTCGGTGAACCGCGCGAGCGACTGGGCGACACCGGCGAGTCCGGTCTCCTTCTCGTGGCTCTCGGCTGGGGCGGTCGTGGACATCCGGACTCCTTGATCATCAGGGTCGTGCGGGAAACCTGCAGGGGAACGGACGAAATCTAGGGTGTCCGGCCTGGTCCCCGCGACGGGGCCGCCGAGGTCGATGCCGACCTGTGACGTTACCTCTCGGTAGCCCCCGGCGTACGGCCCTTGGGCATCGGAAGGGACAATGGAGACATGGAGATTCCTCACGTCGTGGTCATCGGTGCCGGCTTCGCCGGCCTGAACGCCGCCCGCGCACTCATCAAGGACGGCTATCGGGTCACCCTGGTCGACCGCCACCCCTACACGACGTTCCAGCCGCTGCTCTACCAGGTCGCCACCGGCGGCCTGAACCCCGGCGATGTGACCCACTCGCTACGCTCGCTGGCGGCCCGCCACCGCAGCCGCATGCGGTTCCGCCGCGCCAGCGTCACCGACATCGACACCGAGAACCGCCGCGTGATCGTCGACGCGGGTGAGCCCCTCGCGTACGACCACGTCGTGCTCGCCCAGGGCGTCGGCGCCAGCTTCTTCGGCATCCCCGGCGCCCGCGAGTACGCCCGCTCCATCTACACGCGCGCCGAGGCGCTCGAGGTGCGTGACGTGATCTTCGGCCAGCTCGAGCGGCTGACGACCGAGGACCAGCACCAGCGCCTGGTCACCGTCGTCGTCGGCGGCGGCGCGACCGGCGTCGAGATGGCCGGCGCGCTCGCCGAGATGAAGTCGATCGGCCTGCCGATCGCCTATCCCGAGATCAACCCGGCCCGCGTCGAGGTCATCCTCGTCGAGATGGGCCCGACGCTGCTGCCTCCGTTCGACGAGTCGCTGCGCGACTACACGCTGCGCCAGCTCCAGCACCGCGGCGTCGACGTGCGCCTCAACACCGCCATCAAGGAGGTACGCCCCGGCGAGGTCACGTTCGCCGACGAGACCACCCAGCAGGCCGACCTCGTGATCTGGGCCGCCGGCGTCGGCGGCCACGACGCGGTCAAGGAGTGGGGCGTCCCGCAGGGCCGCGGCGGCCGCGTCGTCGTCGACGACGCGCTGCGCGTGCAGGGACACGAGCGCATGTACGCGGTCGGCGACGCCGCGCTCATCGAGTCGAGCCCGCTGCCGCAGCTGGCCCAGCCGGCGATGCAGATGGGTGCCCATGTCGCGGGCGTGATCAAGGCCGTCGAGGAGGGTCGCGAGCCCGAGGCGTTCCACTACACCGACAAGGGCACGATGGCGACGATCGGCCGCAGCGCCGCCGTCGTCCAGCTCAAGCAGGGCCCGAAGTTCACCGGCCTGATCGCTTGGGTGATGTGGGTCGTCCTCCACCTCTATTTCCTGCTGGGCGGCCGCAACCGCATCCAGGCCATGATCAACCTGGGCGCGCGCTACCTGCTCTATCCGCGCAACGCCAACGCGATCGTCGGGGACCTGGGCGACTCGCCGTCGCAGAAGCAGCTCCGCGGGGAGAACCCGGGTTCGCAGACCTGACCGGACGCTTCGACTCCTGCGTCGCTCAGCGAGCGCTTCGACTCCTGCGTCGCTCAGCGAGCGCTTCGACTCCTGCGTCGCTCAGCGAGCGCTTCGACTCCTGCGTCGCTCAGTGAGCGCTTCGACTCCTGCGTCGCTCAGTGAGCGCTTCGACTCCTGCGTCGCTCAGTGAGCGCTTCGACTCCTGCGTCGCTCAATGAACGTTGACTGAGCGACGAAGGAGTCGAAGTCACCCGAACCTCCGCGCCGCCTCCACTGCCTGCCGGCCGTAGCCCCCGCCGAACAGCGCCGCGTGCACCACGAGCGGGTGCACCTGGTGCAGCGCGACCAGGTCCAGCCAGCCGTCCGCCAGCGCGTACGCCTCCGCGTACGCGGCCATCGTCCGCTCCAGGTGGGGGTTGCCGAACAGCGCGAGCATCGCGAGGTCGGTGAGGCGGTGGCCGCCGTGGGCGGCGGGGTCGATGAGCGTCCACCCGCCAGCGACGGTGATCACGTTGCCCGACCAGAGGTCGCCGTGCAGCCGCGCCGGGGCGGAGCCGTCGTCGAAGTCGCCGGCGGCCAGCCGGTCGCACAGCCGGTCGAGGACCGCCGTCCCGTCGGCGTCGATCGCGCCCGTGTCGCGGGCGGCCCGCGCGTACGGCCGCACGCGATGCTCGGCGTAGAACCGGCCCCAGGTCGGCTCGACCGCGTTCTGCTGCTCGAGTGTCCCGAGCCACGCGCGCTCGATGCCGGGCGGGCCCGCGCCCCAGCCCGGGGCACCGGCCGCGTGCAGCTGGGCGAGGTCGTGCCCGAACCTCTCCGCGTCCTCGGCCGTCGGCGCAGACGGTGACAGGCGAGCGAGGGTGAGGTGGTCGGCGCCCACCTCGACCACCGCGGCGACGGGACAGGCCGTCGCCTCGGCCAGCCAGCGCAGCGAGGCGGCCTCGGCGGCGAAGAACGCCGGCGGCATCGTGGGATCGGTCTTGCGGTGGGTCTCGACCATGGATCCCTGTCTAGCAGGGGGATCATGGGAGGGGGAGTGGTGGTGGCCAGGGCCGGGTTCGAACCGGCGACCTTTCACTTTTCAGGCGAACGCTGCTACCAACTGAGCTACCTGGCCGTGCTACTGCAAAAGCGGCGATGCATTTCGCATCACCGCTCTCGCGACCCCGACGGGACTCGAACCCGCGACCTCCGCCGTGACAGGGCGGCGCGCTAACCAACTGCGCTACGGGGCCAGGAATCCGGAAGATCCGGGCCCAAGCTGACTTCCGCCAGCCCGAGAACTGTAGCGCAACGTCCCAGAGGCGCAAAATCGAAATGCGCCCGGTTGGGCGGCTTCTCTTGGCCGGAGGTGACCACTCGGTTATGCTCTGACCGGAGGTCGACATGTCAACAAAACCCACCCCCCTTCCTGTGGATCCTGCGGCTGGCCTCGGTCTGGGTCGACGCGCCCTGGCCGGCCTGGCCGTCGGCGTGGCCGCCGTCGCGCTCAGCGACCGTCCGGCGTCCGCGGCGCCAGGGGCGGCCGCGATCGACCGACTGCCGAAGAACACCACTCCGGCCTGACACCTCGCGCGGCGCGCCAGCCTCGCGCCCACCGCGGAGCTGGCGGCCCAGATCGCCCAACGCGGCCCCCGGGCGTGGGTCGAGGACCAGCTGTCCCCGGCGCCATCGCCGACGCCCGCGTCGAGGCGATGATCGCCAAGCACTACTCCGTCGTGACTGCCGAGACGGGAGCGCAGGTGCGCGCGTACACGACTGAGCGCCCCTGGGAGGCCGCCCCGGCGCTGGTGAGGGCCACGATCCTGCGCCAGGTGTTCGGCAACCGGCACCTGTTGGAGTCGATGACGGAGTTCTGGTCCGACCAGGTCTATGTCGCGGCCCAGGGGAAATCCGAGTCCTATGTGGCCCACTACAACCACACGGTGCTGCGGCGCCACGCCCTGGGCCGGTACGCCGACCTCCTGCTCGCGGCCGTCCGCCATCCCGCCCTGCTCGTCTATCTCGACAACGACGCCAACTCGAAGGACAACCCCAACGAGAACCTCGGGCGCGAGCTCCTCGAGCTGCACACGGTCGGGGTCGGCAACTACACCGAGGCCGACGTCCGCCAGAGCACGCTCCTGCTGACCGGCCACGGCTACGAATGGCAGAGCCTCGCGTACCGCTATCGGCCGTGGGACCACCACGTCGGCGCCCTTCGCGTCATGGACTTCTCCGACGCGAACGCCGACGCCGCCCAGGGCGAGGCGCTGCTCGCGCGCTATGTGACCCATCTCGCCCGCCACCGCGCGACGGCGAAGCGTCTGGCCACCCGGCTGGCGCGCCGGTTCGTCGCCGACGTGCCGCCCGCGGCGCTGGTCGACCGGCTCGCCGCGACCTACCTCGCCAACGACACCCGGATCGCACCGGTGTTGCGGGAGCTGTTCGCCTCGCCCGAGTTCGCGGCGTCCGTCGGCCAGAAGTGGCGCCGCCCGCAGGAGGCCATGAACGGCATGCTGCGCGCGGTGAAGCCTGCGGACCTCGTGCCGCTCAAGGATCCTCGGGCCGAGCCCTGGGGCACGATGAACCATCAGCTGTGGCTGCTGGGGCTCGGCTACCACCAGCCCCGCAGCTGGCCCTTCGTCGACGGCTTCCCCGACACCGCCGACGCGTGGGTCACCACCAACATCCTGCGCGGCACGTGGAATGCGGCCGAAGCGATCGCGGGGGCGTGGAACGACGAGATCAAGATCCCGCCGCTGTCGCAGACGTTCCCGCTGCGGGTCGGCGAGAAGGTGGCCGACGCCGTACGCCGACTCACGCTCGAGCTGACGGGCTGGCAGTGGGCCGAGCGTGACCTCCTCCCGGTCGGCCCGATGCTCTACAGCTGGGGTCGCGATGCCGCGCCCCCGAGGGCGACGGTGACGACCGAGATGAACCAGACGCTGCCGCACGCGATCCGCCTGATCCTGTCCAGTCCCTACTTCCAGATGCGCTGAGGCACCCCCATGCACCGACCCGTCCATGACCCGCGGCACGACCTGCCGCTGCACGACGACGTCATCACCCCGATGCACCACCACATCGAGGGTCGCGACTTCCTGATGGCCCACGACGAGCGCGGAGCCCGCCCCGTCACCGTCGACGCCGCGGTCGAGCTGGCGCGTACGCGGCGGGTCCCGCAGGTCAGCGAGGTCGACCACGTGGCCGACGGGCCGCGCCACATCAAACGGCGCAGCGTCCTCGCGGCGGGCGGTGTCGGTCTGGGCGCGATGTTGATGCCGCACACCGCGCCGCGGATGTCGTTCGCCTCGACGCCCGGCAACCGCGACCTGCTCGTCGTGGTGTTCCTGCGCGGCGGTTTCGACGGGCTGTCGGCGGTCGTGCCGGTGGGGGATCCAGCCTATTACGCCGCGCGGCCCGACATCGGTGTCCGGCCCGAGCAGACGTTCGCGCTCAACGGCGCCTTCGGCATGAACAAGAACTTCTCCGCCCTCAAGCCGCTGTGGGACCGTCGCCAGGTGGCGGTGGTCGTCGGTGCGGGCAACCGTGCGCTCACCCGGTCGCACTTCGAGGACCAGATCTCCTGCGAGCTGGCCGCACCCGCCAGCCAGCGCTCGGGGTGGGTGGGCCGTCACCTGGCCACGTCGTCGGCCCAGCACGGCACGTTCCGCGCCATCAGCGTCGGCGGCCAGGTCGCGCTCTCGCTGACCACCACGGCGTTCGACACGCTCGCCATGTCGGGCCTCAAGGAGTTCGACATCTATTCCTGGGGTGCCCTGCGGCCCCGCATGGTGGGGTCGCTGAGCGCCCTGTACGCGAACGCCGGCGGCATCGCTGTCGAGCAGTCGCGGCTGCTCGTGTCGGCCATCAACGAGTTGGCCGCCCAGCGCGAGGTGGCGTACGCCCCCGCGAACGGGGCGGCGTACAAGGACAACGACTTCGCCAGGGGGCTCCGCGACGTGGCCCAGATGGCGAAGGCGGGTGTCGGGCTCGAGGCGGTGACGATCGACCTCAACGACTGGGACATGCACCGCGGCCTGGGCCGGGCCGAGGTCGCCACCGACTGGTATTCCCGCATGGCCACGACACTCAGCGAGGGCGTCGCCGCCTTCGCCGCCGACCTCGGGACGCTGTGGAACAGCACGACGGTGGTGATGATGAGCGAGTTCGGGCGCCGCGTCGCGCAGAACGGTGACCTCGGTCTCGACCATGGCCACGTGAACACGCTGTGGGTCATGGGCGGCGGGATCAACGGGGGCGTCTATGGCACCCAGCCGTCCCTGGCGGCCGGAAACCTCGTGCAGGGGGACGTGCCGATCACCACGGACTATCGCACCGTCCTCGCCGAGGTCGTGGCGAAGCGCCTGTTGAACACGAAGACCGCCGAGGTGTTCCCCGGCTGGACGACCACGGCGCCGCTGGGCGTCGCGAGGGCGAAATGAGGACCGCGATATCTACCCAGACAGGGATTCCTGCGATCGGTGCCGTCAGGGTTGCCGGCATGGTGGTCGCCGCAGGCGCGGCCCTGCTCGGCTGGACGGCCGCCGCCCACGCCGAGGAACCCCTTCCGGAGCAGGTGCGCCAGGCTGTCGTGCGCGACCTCGGCGTCACCCCCGAGGCGTACGCGGCCCGCGGCGAGCGCGCCGCGATCGCCGGACGACTGTCCGACCAGCTGGCCGGTCTTCCCGGCTTCCGCAATGTCTCCCTGGACGGCGATCGCGTGGTCGTGTGGGGCTCGGGTGAGCCTGTCGCGCAGGCCGCGCGCGCCGCGGGGGCGGAGTTGCGCGCGCCGTCGACGACGGTGGACGTGCCCACGTTGCTGCGCGCCTTCGGCGAGCAGGTCGGCGCGGATCGCCTTGTGGGGTGCGAGATCGCGGCGGACGGAGTGGTGACGCTGACGGTGGCGGGCGACCCGGCCAAGGCCGGACCGCGGGGCGCCGCTCCCGGCGACTTCGCCCGTCGCCACGGGGCGTCGGTCGTGTCCCGTGAGCTGATGACGCCGCAGGCCGGGCCGGTGCGCGCGGGCGAGGGTTTCGTTGCCCACAACGATCCTGCGGGAGGTGCGCGATGCACGACCGGCCTCGCCGTGCTCGCCCCCGACGGCTCCCAGCGCATGGTCTCCGCGGGGCACTGCACCCTCGACGGACGGCTCAACCGGGCGTACGCCCTGCCCCACGAGACGATCTCGCTAGGCACGCTGGAGATGGCCCAGTTCGGGGGCCCCGGCAACGCGGCCAACACCGCGGGTGACGGCACGGATCTCTCGCTGTGGAAGGGAATGGCGACTGACCTGTTGCCGGAGGTGGCGACGTTCACGGGCAGCCCGCTGAAGGTGACGGGGTCGGTGCGCCCGGTCGTCGGCGCGCAGGTCTGCGTCGCCGGAGCGACGACCCAGGAGTGGCGGTGCGCCACGGTGACGAGCGTCGGCGGCACCTATGTGCAGGGCGGCGACCAGCGACGCTGGGTGAACGGCTTCGGCTTCGGCCTGCAGGCGATGGTCGGCGACTCCGGCGCGCCGGTGATGGCGGGGTCCCGGGCCATGGGCATCCTGACCGCCAGCGGCACGAGCGCCGGCAGCGCGTACGCCTCCGACCTCGGTCCGCTCGAGCAGCGCGGCTTCCGCGTCGAGGTGACGCCCAACGCCGTGCCGGAGGGGCCGATCCGGCAGGAATGGCTGCGGCTCGGTGGCGAGACGGGGACCCTGGGACCGGCCGCCGGGGAACAGTTCTGCGGCCTGCGGGACGGCGGCTGCTGGCAGCAGTTCGCCGGCGGCAAGATCCACTGGTCGCCGGCGACCGGGGCCCACTTCAGTCGCGGGTCCGTCCAGGACCGCTGGGCCTCCCTCGACTGGGAGCGCGGATTCCTCGGCTATCCCACGACCGACGAGAACTGTGGACTGCGCGACGGCGGCTGCTGGCAGGGATTCGAGGGTGGCGGCAAGATCCACTGGTCGCCGGCGACCGGCGCCCAGTTCAGCCGCGGCCTCGTCCAGGACCGCTGGCGCGACCTGGGCTGGGAGAACGGGCGGCTGGGCTATCCGCAGACCGGCGAGATGTGCGGCCTGGTCGGCGGCGGCTGCTGGCAGCGGTTCACAGACAGCCGCGTCTATTTCTCGCCCGCCACCGGCGCCCATCCGGTGTGGGGGGCCATCGGCGACCACTGGGACTCGTCCGGCTATGAGCACGGCCGGCTCGGCTCTCCCCTCGGCGCGGAGACCTGCTCGGCGAGCGGGTGTGAGCAGCGCTTCCAGCGGGGAGTCATCACCTGGTCGCCGACGGCGGGTGCGCGCGGCTGAGCGCGCGCACCCCGGGCATCAGCGGGCCGCCTCCTTCCGGTGTGACCACCAGTGGTCGAGGGAATAGCGTCCGGCGCCGGTGAACACCAGCGGGACCATCATGAACACGTACGCCAGCGCGGACTCGCCGGCGGGGCCGCCGGTCTTCGCGTCGACCAGGCCCTTGATGGCGAACATGAACCCCCAGATGAACAGCATCATCAGCCCCTCGAGGCCCGCGGTGAGGCGGGTCATCAGGCCGATCGCCACGAGGACGGGGAGGACCAGCTGACCCGCGACCACCATGAACGCGAAGACGTCCGGTGCGGCCGCGCCGATCGGATTGGCGGCGACGGTCTTGGCGAACCCCGCGTACCCCTGGGCCTTGTGGAGGCCGTGGAAGAACATCACGAGCGGGAGCAGGCGGAGCAGGAGCAGGCCGACGTCGGTCAGTCGGTCATGGGTGCCGGCGAGGCCGGCCCTGAGGTTGCGCGTGTCCACCCGGGTCGAGTCGTGGCGTTCGTTGGCGAGCGCCGTGGCGGGGACCTCACGGTGGACACTTCCGGTGGCGGTGCTCATCGGAGTCTCCTTCGTGTTCTGGGACGCCGGGCGGCGTCGAACACTCGAGCGGGGCCCGGTGTGGCGGGGTGGAGGATCATCCTAGACGGGACTTCGTCGGTTCCCGTCACCTTCAACGGTGCGCCTGACCGGCGCCCCAGTCAATGGCTGGGGTCACGCCGGAGGTGTCGTGTTGGGCACAGTCGTGGTGGCGCCTAGCGGGCGTTGGGGTCCGGCTGGTGGAGCCCGAAGACGTTGTTCTCGGTGTCGTGGAAATAGTGCCACGCCATGCCGGGAAGCGCATGCTTCGGGAGCGCGACCGTGCCGCCAGCCTCCTCGATCTTCGCGGCGGTCGCGTCGAAGTCGTCGGTGCCGAGCGTGATCACCGCGCCCGCCACGGGGCTGCCGACCGGCATGTTGGCGGACTGCCGCTTCATGATGGCCCCGTTGATGCCGGGCTCGCCGTCGGCGCCGGTGGTGATGCCGAAATAGGGCATGCCGGCGTGGTCGCTCCAGTCGTCGGCCGTCCAGCCGAAGACGCCGCGATAGAAGGCGACGGCGCGATCGACGTCGCCGGCGTGGATCTCGAAGTGGATGACGCGGTTAATGGGAGAAGGGTCCCACCGGAGCGTGCGTGGTGGCTAGAGGTTCCCGGGGTCAGCGCGAACCCTGGAACGTCGAGGGCGAACCCCAGGGTGCACCGCGAACCCTGCATGCGGGGTGCGTCCTGCACCTTGGGGCGCGCGGTGGGTCGTGTAGGCGAGGGCGGCCCTGCGACTGCGCCCAGCTGTGGAAAACGCCCGGAGCCTCGACGAGGCTCCGGGCGGTGGTATCCCCTACGGGATTCGAACCCGCGCTGCCGCCTTGAAAGGGCGGTGTCCTGGGCCGCTAGACGAAGGGGACAAGACAGCCCAACTATAGGGGCGTGTCGTCCGGCACCCCAACTCGACGGTTCAGGCCGACAGCTCAGAGGTGGCGGTGGCTCAGCTCTTGACCGTCACGTGCACGTGGTCCTTGTGGTTGGCCGTGTCGCCGCCGCGGTCGGCCATGTAGCGCCAGCCCTCGGACGAGCGCGCGACCGACCAGATGCGCTGGTTCCAGATCACGTATTCGATGTTGTAGGTCGACGCGTTCGCCTTCAGCCACTGGGCGATGTCGTCGCCGAGGGCCACGTTGCTGCGGTAGCTCGGGATCATGATGTCCAGCGCGCGACCCGACGGGTGGTCGGGCAGCGAGTCCGGGCGTACGCCGTAGTAGGTGCGGATCTGCGGATATTTGGCCTGGGTGGCGTCCAGGATCCGCGCCGTGGAGGCGCGCAGGCCCGGCAGTGTCACGCCGCCCGAGCTCGGGGGCACGGGGGCCGGGGCCTGGTCGCTGAGATATTTCGCGGTGACCCAGCGCACGTCGCCGTTGTAGACGATCTGGGCCCGGCCGTTCTCGGTCACGCCCGTGATCTGCAGCTGGGCGCCAGCCGGGGCGTCGCCGAAGCTGGTGAAGATGTCGGCCGACGAGCTGCGCAGGATGAGCGCGGTGGTCGCGTACTTGGTGCCGACTACGGTGGGGGTGGTGGGCTTCGGTCGCGGGACGACGTTGGAGCCGGAGAGGTAGAGGCTGTTGACCCAGCGGACCTGACCGTCGAACACGATCTGCGTACGCCCGTTCTGGGTCACGCCGGTCAGGGAGAGGACCGTGCCGCGCGGGACGTCCCGGATCTTCTCGAAGCGGTCGTCGGCGGTCGTGCGGATCATCAGCTCGGCCGTGGCGGTGGCGGTGCCGACGATGGCGGGCAGGCCGGGGCCGGCGGGCGCGGCCGGGGCGGCGGCCGAGGCGGAGAGGTATTGCGTCGACACCCAGCGCGCGGCGCCGTCGTGGACGATCTGGGAATAGCCGTTGGCGTTGACGCCGGTCGTCGTGACCCGGGCGCCCTTCGGCAGGACGGTGGTGACGCGGAAGCTGATGCCGGCGCCGGTGCGTACGTTCAGGGCCGCGGTGGTGTACGCGGTGCCCTTCCCCGCAGGGACGCCCGCCGCGGGGGTGTCGCCCAGGCCCTGCGCCTTGACGTAACTGTCGGAGACCCAGCCCGTGCGGTTGCCGAACTGGATGGGCATCCAGCCGTTCTCGGCGCGCCCGACCGACTCGATGCGCGCTCCCGAGGGGAGCGAGCCGATGATCGAGGCCCGGAGGCTCGGCGACGAGCGCACGTTGAGCCCGCCGTTGGCGGCGACCGTGAAGGGGTCGGCGGCGGCGGACTGGCTGACGGCCACGGCCGCAGCGATTCCGGTGGTGGTGAGCAGGACGGTGGCGCCAGCGAGGCCGACCATCGCCCGTGCGTTGCGCAGGACGTTCACGTTGTTCCTCCCCGATGGACTTCCCGGACCATCGTGTTGGCCACACCGGACGGGGGTCCGGCGCTGAGTTGTTCGTCGGGGCGGGTGCCGGTGGACGTTTCCCCGGTTTCAAGCACCGCGTCCGAAACACCCACCCCGGACGTCACGAGACTTTAGGTTTTCCTCAGGCGTCTCGACAATCTCTTGGAGTCACATGAGCACCAGTGGCAACACGACACGCCGATGTCAGGGCGAAAATGACAGCGTGGTGATTCGGGGGGTTCCGGCGACCGGATAGGTTCGCCCCATGGCTCTGGAGATGACCCTGGAAGAGTTCGAGGAACTGGTCGGCGACGCCCTCGACAGCGTGCCCGACGACCTCGTGGCGCTCATCGATAACTGCATCGTCATCATCGAGCTCGACGCGCCTGCCGACGACCCCGAACTGCTGGGTCTCTATGACGGAATCCCTTTGACAGAAAGGGATTCGAACTACGCGATGGTCGTCCCGGATCGCATCTTCATCTACATGAACCCGACGCTCGCGATCTGCGACACCTACGACGACGTGGTCGACGAGGTCCACATCACCGTGGTCCACGAGATCGCCCACCACTTCGGCATCGACGACGCGAAGCTGCACGAGTTGGGCTATGAGTGACACCGCGCGGCGGGCGCGTTTTCCGGGCTCCCGGCCCCGCGCGAAAAAAGCCTCAAGCAGTCCCTGAGAGTGGGGCCCGAATTGTCGGCGGGTGACGCTAAGGGGCGTCTGAGAGCACCCACGACCGATCGGTCGCTGCGACCCACGTCGCGGCGCTCCCGAGCGCCTCATCGGGCGTCCACCCCGACTGCAGGTCACGCCGCGTGAGCGGGTGAGCTCCGGTCAGCTCAGCGAGGCGTACGCGGGCGCCGTCATCGGCGGTGACGGCCGCGAGCCTGTGCAGCCGCTGGACGCGGTTCACCTCGAGCGTGCGCCGCACGTCGTCGGCGAAGGCGGGCGCGACGACCACCAGCGGGTCGTGGGCGCCGACCACGCCGAGGATCTCGCGGTAGGTCTCGACCGGTTCCGCGCACACCAGGACGCGGGGGCTGTCGAGCACCGCCCAGCCGGCATCGGTGTCGGTGAGGAAGTCGCGGGAGGCGAGGCGTGCGCGTACGGGGGTGTGGGTGCGCGTTGCCGCGGCCAGGCGTACGCGGTCGGTGGCGGTGAGTGCGGTGACGGCGGCCCCCTCGGGCGTACGCCGGGCGTCGCGCTCCGCGACGTACGCCGGCCCGCCCCCGGGGCCGCTCGAGGCAGGGAGCCCAGGGATGGGCCGGTCGGGCGGGGCGCTCAGGGCGCGTTCACGGGCCCTGCCGCGGGTGCGGTCGATGAGGGCGCCGGCGAGGATCACGCCGACGCCCACGGTCATCACGATGACCAGACCGACCTGCCACGGCTCCACGGGTCAGGCGCCGGAGGCGGGGCCCTGCGGGGGCTGGCCGTGGCCCTGCTGGCCGGGCCAGTGCTGCTGCGGCGGGCCCTGGTAGGGCGTGCCGCCGTACGCCTGGGGCGCGTACTGGCCCTCCTGGGGCTGGCCGTACGCCTGCTGGCTCTGGTCGCCGTAGGGCTGCTGGCCGGCGTACGGATCGCCCTGGGGCTGGCCGTACGCCGGCTGGCCGCCGGCCGGGAGCTGCGGGTCCTTGGGCTCGGGGCCCTTCTGGCGCGCCTTCGCCGGGTTCTCCAGCTTCTGCGCCTCCTCGATCGCCTCGGCGACCGTACGCTCCGACTCGGCCTTGTCGGACTGCTTCTGCTGCTCGATCTCGGCGAACACGTCGACCTTCGGCGGGGCCTTGAACTCCGACTTGTCGACGGTCTCGGCCGGCGTACCGCCCTTCTGGAAGTCGGTCACCGACTGGCCGAGGCCCTTGAGCGCGTCGTTGAGCTCGCTCGGGACGATCCACATCTTGTTGGAGTCGCCGCGGGCGAGGTTCGGCAGCATCTGCATGTATTGGTAGGACAGCAGCGACTGGTCGGGCTTGCCAGCGTGGATCGCGCCGAAGACCGTGGTGATGGCCTGGGCCTCGCCCTCGGCGCGGAGCATCGCGGACTGGCGGTCGGCCTGGGCGCGGAGGACCGCGGCCTCGCGCTCGCCCTGGGCGCGGAGGATGGCCGACTCGCGGTCACCGCCGGCGGACAGGATCTGCGACTGGCGCTGGCCCTCGGCGATGAGGATCGACGCGCGCTTGTCGCGCTCGGCGCGGGCACCCTTCTCCATGGCGTCGCGGATCGTCGCCGGCGGCTCGATCGAGCGCAGCTCGACGCGGTTGACCTTGATGCCCCACTTGCCGGTGGCCTCGTCGAGGACGACGCGGAGCTGCTGGTTGATCTCCTCACGAGAGGTCAGAGTGCGCTCGAGGTCGAGGCCGCCGATGATGTTGCGGAGCGTGGTCATCGTCAGCTGCTCGATGGCGGCCTCGTAGTTCTGGGCCTCATAGGCCGCGCGTACGGGGTCGACGATCTGGTAGTAGATGACCGAGTCGATGCCGACCATCAGGTTGTCCTGCGTGATGACGCCCTGCGGCGGGAACGAGACGACGTTCTCGCGCATGTCCATCTTGTAGGAGATGCGGTCGATGATCGGCACCACGAAGTGGAGGCCCGGCTCCAGCGACTTGTGGAACTTGCCGAGCCGCTCGACGAGGCCGACCTGCTGTTGGCGGATGACCTTGACCGCGCTGATCAACACCGCGACGACGAACGCGATGAGGATGATGGGAAGGATGAACTCCACGTTTTCTCCTTTGGTGGTGGGCGTCTGGGGAGGTCTGGGGTGTGGGCCGTCAGGGCAGCGGCCGCACGACGGCCGTCACGCCGTCGATCTCGACCACCTCGACGGGCTCGCCCTCGCGGAGCTCCAGGTCGGGCTCCCACGCGCGGGCGGTCCAGGTGTCGCCGTTGATCATCACCTCGCCGGTCTTCCCGGCCGTGATGGCGCGCAGCGCGCGGCCCTCGCTGCCGACGAGCTGCTCGACGGAGCTGCGATAGCCCTTGGCGTTGCGTACGCGCTCCAGCAGCGGCGGGCGCAGGACGAACATCGAGATCAGCGCGACGGCGACCGCGACGACCACCTGGGCGAGGATCAGCCCAGGAAGGAAGACCGCGGTCACGCCGCCGGCGAGCGCGCCGATGGCGAGCATCAGGAGGGTGAGGTCGACGGCCAACATCTCCGTCGCGCCGAGCGCGAGCGCGAGGCACAGCCACGCCGCCCAGAGGTTGTCGCCGAGCCACTCCATGAGGCCCCCTTCCCTTGGGTCCATTGTGCCTCAGGGGTGGTTGAGTTTCTCCGGTACGCTTGGCCCGCCCCTATAGCTCAGTTGGTTAGAGCTGCGGACTTTTAATCCGTAGGTCGTGGGTTCGAGTCCCACTGGGGGCACCAGTGTTCAGCGGTGCAGCCGATGCTTCGCCAGGAAGTCCCACATGAGGTCCGTTGCTTCGATGTTCTGGCTGGCATAGCCGCCGCCGGAGTACGCGTCCTCGCCCGGCCAGGTGTGACCCCCGCCGGTGATCGTGACCAGACGTGTCTCCGCCCCTTGGGCGCAGCCGACCCAGCGGTCCTGGGTGGCGTCGGGTGCGAGTTCGCGCGTCGCCAGTCGGTGGTGGCACCGGTTGCGATCGGCCCACGCCTTCACCCAGGCAGGGATCGCGGGGAGCCCGCGGTCGGCGTCGCCCGCGTACGGGATGGTCGCGTCGGCGGACCCGTGGAAGGCGATGAGCGGGACGGGTCGGACCGGGGCGCAGGTCGGGTGCCCGGTCGCATAGTTGGCAGCAGCCACCGGAGCCACGGCCGCGATGCGGTCCGCGAGCTCGCAGGCGAGGATGCCGACGAAGCCCGCGCCGTTGGACTTGCCGGTGGCGTAGACGCGTCGTTCGTCGACGCAGTGGTTCGCGGCGAGGTCGTCAAGTAGGTCGCGGGTGAAGGCGACGTCGTCGACGCCCGAGGCCGAGTAGGGCGCCCCCTCCCAGGCCTGCCGGTCCCCGGAGCCGGTCCCGACGACGCCGTCGGCATAGACGACGATGGCGGGAAGCCTGTCCAGCCCGGAGAAGGCCTGCGTCGTGGCCGCGCTGTTGCCCCGCCCGTGGAAGACGAGGACGACGGGCCAGTCACGGTTGACCGCGTACGCGTCGGGGAGGTGGACGATGTAGCTCCGCTCCCGTCCGCCGCTGACGACGTGCTCGCGCTCGCTCGTGCCGGGCGCCTGCGAGTCGGCACAGGAGCTAGGCGTACGCGCAGGAGCGGCGGTCGCGAGCGCCGGACCCGGGACGACGCTGAGGCCCGCCCCGAGGAGGGACGCGGTGAGGAGGGTCGTGCCGACGTTCTTGAGCATGGTGGTTCCTTCGGGGTCGTGGTGGGTGCGCGGTGATCAGCGGACGGGGGCGCCGGGGCCGAGCGGGATGCCGAGGCCCCACCAGGCGAAGAAGAGCAACGACCAGCTCAGCGTCATGGCGATGGCGAGGGGGAGGGTGTGGGAGGCGAGGGTGCCGATGCCCGCACTCTTCTGATAGCGCTGCATGAAGCCGAGGGCCATGATGAAGTACGGGCTCATCGGCGTGATCGCGGTGGATCCGCTGTCGGCGATGCGGAAGAGGGCCTGCGCCGTGTCCGGCGGGACGCTGAGGTGCATGAGCAGCGGGACGATGACCGGGGCCATGATCGACCACATGGCCGACCCGCTGGTGATCAGGACGTTCACGACCGACAACAGGGCGAGCACGATGAGGAAGATCACCCAGATCGGCAGCCCGAGGCCGCGCAGCGAGCTGGCGGCGTTGATCGACATCACGTCGCCGATGTTCGTCCAGTCGAAAAACACCAGGAACTGCGAGATGGAGAAGAACAGGACCAGCACCGGCGCCATGGTGCGCAGGCCCTCGGCCATCAGGGCAGGGACGTCGGCGGACTTCTTGATGGTGCCGGCCCCCACGCCGTACGCGATGCCCACGAACCCGAACAGCAGGGCGATGATGTAGGCGATCCCCTTGAGGAACGGCGACTTGTTCAGCCCGCCGTCCGGCGCCAGCAGGAACCCGATGCCCGGGATGATCGAGAGGGCGATGGCGATGATGCCCACGACGAACACGATCCCGGCCCAGCGCAGCCCGCGGCGCTCCTGGGGTGAGATCTCCAGGCCGCCCTCGTCATGGACGGCGTCCTCGTCGGCGCCGAGGTTGGTGCGCTTCATGAGGACGAGCTCGGTGACGATCGTGATGACGACGGCCAGCAGGAAGGACGAGGCGATGTTGAAATACCAGTTGCTGAGCGGGGAGACGTACGCCTCGGGGTTGACGAGTTTCGCTGCTGCCGTGGTGATCCCGGCGAAGATCGCGTCGTTGGGGGTGGGGATGGGGCTGGCGTCATAGCCGGAGGCGATGGCTGTGTAGGCCACGACGACACCGAGGACGGGTGAGCGGCCCACGGCCCGGAAGGCGATGCCGCCGAGGGGAACCAGGATGACGTACGCAGCCGCCGAGGCGACGTGCGAAACGGTACCCATGAAGGCCACCGTGAACACGATGAGCGAGGGTGGCACCCGGGAGATGGAGGTCTTCATCCAGGAGTTCAGGAAGCCGCTGCGCTCGGCGATGGCGACACCCATGATGACGACCATGATGGTGATGAGCGGCGGGAAGTCCTGGTAGCCGGCGAGGGCCGAGTCGACGGACATGCGGAGCCCGTCGATGCTGAGCAGGTTCCGTACGCGGACGGGCTTTCCCTTCATCATCACCTGGACGCCCAGGGCGGCCATGATGGCGCTGGTGATCGCGAGGATGCCTGCGAGGATCCAGAACAACCAGAATGGGTGGGGGAGCTTGTTTCCCACCACTTCGACGGCGTTGAGGGCGCGGATGAGCGGGGGGAGCCGCGGTTCGGTTTTTGGTTCGTTCTTTTCGGTCCGGTGGCGCGAGGTTGACGGCGTTGTCATGATCAGTCTTTCAGGGTGTGGTGAAATCAGCGGCCGGCATGGTGCCGGTCGCTGTGGAGGTCGGGGGTGAGGGGCTAGAGGGCGCGGAAGCTGCGCAGATAGCCGGAGAGGGTGTCGACGACCTCGCTCAGGATCGCCTCCCCCTGGTCGCGTGTTGCGGTGGTGGGATCACCCAGGACGCCACTGGGGTGGTAGCGGTCGAAGGTGACCGCGAGCGAGGGGGGCGACGTGCGCGACAGGCGGGGAGCGGCGTCGAGCGACGCGAGGGTCGTGGCGCCCGGCGCGAGGCGGTCGGTGCGGACGAGGTCGGGGCGGAGCGCCAACATCTGGGCGGTCTCCGCCTCGCCGGAGTGGCCGGTGACCTCGGTCGTGTCGAGGGAGCCGATGGAGTTCTTGGCCAGTCCGGTGACCGGCGACCAGGCGAACAGGAACTCCGGACGCCTGCTCATCATTTCCTGCTGGGCCAGCGAAAGGGCGGCCTGGTTGCCGCCGTGACCGTTGATGACGAAGAGTTTGCGCCATCCCGTGTCGGCCATGGAGCAGCACAGCTCGATGATGAGTTCACAGAACAGCTGCGGTGAGAGTGTCAACGTGCCGGGCAGGCGTGCGTGGTGCGGGGACACGCCGTAGGGCAGGGCGGGCAGGACCAGGAGTTCGCTGTCCCCGAAGCGGTCCGCCAGGCGTTCGGCCACGGACTCCGCCCGGATCGTGTCTGTGGACAGGGGCAGGGCCGGGCCGTGCTGTTCCAGGGAGCCGACGGGCAGCACGAGGACGGCACCTGCCTGCTGCAGTTCCCCGGCTTCGGGTGAGGTGAGTTCTGCGTACCCCATCAGCGCACCTCTTTCCTGGCTTGCCGCAGGTGGTTGCGGATGTGGGTGAGGTGCGCCGCGGTCAATGCCCTCGCGGCGTTGGCGTCGCCGTCGCGGACGGCGTCGAGGATGTCGCGGTGCTCGGCGTGGTCGCGGTCGCGGTCGGAATAGGTCGCCCGGATCACGTGGCGGTCGTGGAGGCGGAGTCGCAGCATCGTGTCGACCACCTCAGTGAGGATGGTCTGCCCCGTGGCCTCCGCCAGGGCGATGTGGAAATGGGAGCCGGACGCCTCGGTCTCGGGGTTTAGCGCATTGCCCAGGGTTCCCTCGAGCTTCGCCAGCGCTGCGTCGCTGCGCTCGCGGGCCGCGACCGCCGCGACCTCCGGCTCGATGATGAGGCGTGCCTCCGTCAGTTCGAGGGCCGATTCGATGGTGCCCTCGGCGACGTAGGGGTTGACGAGGAAGGGCTTGCCTACCGATGGCCCGACGTAGGTGCCGGAGCCGTGGCGCAGCTCGACCATGCCGGTGGACTCGAGCATCCGCAGCGCTTCGCGCACCGTGGGCAGCGTCGTTCCATAGGTTTCGGCCAGCCGTCGGGCAGACGGCAGGGTGTTCCCCGTCGTGAGCTGTTCCGACCTGATGTGGCGAGCGATCTCCTGGGACACGCGCTCGGCCAACGAGACATTCTCCATTGGATACCTCCTGAAAGTGATTAGATCACTTGGTCACTTGCAGGTCAATCGTTCGGAAGAACTGACCGATCGAGTGGCGGAGTTGAGCCGTGACTACGCGGCTCAACTTCACCACCCGGGCGGTCAGAGGCGTGCGAGCACCGTCTCCTCGATCGTGTACGCCGGCTCGAACCCCAGCAACCGCCTGCCCTTGGCCGTCGAGAAGTGCGGCGAGTGGGCGATGTGGTCCTCGGTCACCGCGGCGTGGTCGTGGCCGACGCGCTCGACGAAGTCGTTCCAGGGCAAGAATTCCGGCCTCAGCTCGTGGCCGTGGCGGTGGGCGACCAGGCCCGCGTACCCCACGAGCGTCAGCGAGCGCTCGGCGACGGACACGAACGCCTCACCGATCGCCTCGGGTCGCTCGACCGCGCGCATGTGCAGCGCAGCCACGTCGTCGGCGTGCACGTGCTGGAGGAGGCCGAGCCCGCGCTCGGGGAGAACGATGCTGCCGTCGCGACGCAGGGCTTCCCACACCGCGGGGTCGAGATTGCCCTGCGGGTTGATCGTCGCCCAGTCGGGACCGGAGATGTGACCGGGATGGATCACGGTGGCGCGTACGCGGTCCTGCTCGCGCAGCAGCCAGTCCTCGATGGCGGCCTTCTGGGGGCCGTAGTCGTCCGGAGCGCCGGCGTCGCCCTTCGGCGTCGACTCGTCGGCGGGCACGTGGGGCAACGGACCCCACGCCCACAGGCTGCCCGTCTGGACATAGCGGGTGCCGGGGGGCAGGGCCGCCGTCAGGTCCTGGGCCTGCGGAAGGGTGAAACAGGTGAGGTCGATGACCGTGTCGGGGCGGCGTTCGGCCACGGCGGCGACAAAGCCGTCGGGATCGGCCTCACGGTCGAGGTGTACGCGCTGAACGCGGTCCCAGGCGGGCGCGTCGCGGTAGGGGGCCCGCTGGCCGCGGCTCACGGCGACGACGTCGTGGCCGCCCTCGACCAGTCGGGGCACCAGGAAGGTGCCGATGTGTCCGGTGGCGCCGAGCACGACGATGCGCATGGTCTCTCCTCTGGGCCTGTCGGGGATGCGTGCGGGTCAGCGCGACTGCAGCAGTGACTTCATGCGCTCCGCGATCAGGTCCGTCGCACGCCTCGGTGCCAGCCGCGACAGCACGTCGAGCGCGCGGGCGTCCTTGCCGATCGTCGCGTGGTAGGGCCCGCGCTCGACGACCTTCACGAGCTGGACGCCGGCGTCGCGCGGCGATGTCATCGGCGGGGCCGCCCCGGCCTCGGCCGGCATGTCGATGTTCGAGCCCGAGTTCTTCGCGATGTCGGTGCCGATCGCGCCGGGGAACACGACGCTCACGGCGACGTTCGAGCCGCGGAGCTCGGCGTACAGGCCCTCGGTGAAGAGCTTGACCGCCGCCTTGCTGGCGCCATAGATGGTCTGGCCGGGGACGGGGGTGAAGCCGCCCATGCTGGAGACGTTGACGATGCAGGCCTGGGGGCGATCCTTCAACAGGGGCAGGAATTCCTTGCAGGTCGTGAGCACGCCCCACAGGTTCACCGCGAGCACCTTCTCGATCTCGGGATAGTCCAGGTGGTCGAACGTGACGAAGCGCTGGATGATGCCGGCGACGTTGAGCAGGCCGTCGACCTGGCCGTGGGCGGCGACGACGGCCTCGGGCAGTGTCGCGACCTGGCGCCGGTCGGTCAGGTCGACCGCGTGGACCGACAGGCGGTCGCCGGCGGCGGCAGTGGCCTGCAGCGCCGCGAGCGAGTCGTCGCGCACGTCGACGGCAGCGACGCGGGCGCCTCGGGCGAGCATTTCCAGGACGGCCTCGCGCCCGATGCCGTTCGCGCCGCCGGTGACGACGAAGACCTTGCCGGTGATGTCCATCTCGACCCCTCTCGTGAGTGTGCTCAGACCTCCGGTCGCATCTTAGGCAGCAGGTGGACGCCCGCGATCATGCAGCGCGCCGAGCCACCGGCGAGTTCGATCGTCGGGAGGTCGACCGGCGTGATCACGACGTATGTCTCCAGCACCGCCCGCTGGTCGGCCGTCAGGCTGTTCGCCGCGCGGGACGACATCACGAGGTGGCGCGCGTCGGTGCCCTGCACCTCGAGCGCGTTGCCGGCGAAGTTCTCCAACTGGGCCGAGGTCAGCTCGACGATCGCGTGGCCCGACCGCTCGAGGCTTTCGCGCACCGCTGCGCGCTCGACCTCGTCGGGCATGGCCTCGAATCCGACCAGGGCGACCTCGCTGCCGACCGACATCATCACGTTGGTGTGATAGATCGCGTCCTCGCCGTGCTTCGCGTCGAACATGACCAGCTCGAAGCGGAAGTCGGTGCAGAACGTGTGCACCGCGCGCTCGGTGGCCCGGTTCGAGCGGCAGACGTAGACCACGCGGTTCGGGTGGTCGAACACCATGGCGCCGGTGCCCTCGAGGTAGGCGTCGGAGTCCTCCATCACCGAATAGTCGACGATCGAGTTCACGACATAGTCACGCCGCAGTTCCAGCACGACCTCCGGCCGGCGCTCGAGGCGCCGGTTCACCATGGTCATGGGATACAGGACGATGTCGCCCGTCGCGTGGGTCGAGAACCAGTTGTTGGGGAAGACGGAGTCCGGCGTACGGTCGGTGTCGTCCTCGAACAGGTGCACGCGTACGCCGATGGACTCCAGGGTGTCGGCCAGCTTGGTGACCTCCGCGTACGCGCGGTTCGCCAGGACTTCCGGCGCCTCGTCGCTCTCGCGCTGGAAGGTGTTGTCGACGAGGGTGGAGGGGTTGGGGGCGAAGCGGTGGGGGCGGACCATCACGACGGCGCTGGGGGCCTGCATCCAACTGTCTCCTGCGGTTTCGGGGGTGACTGGTGCCAGCGTCGCGCATGGGTGGGGTGCGGGACAATTCCGAACCGTACGCGGGGGCCGGTGTTCGGCGCTATGCTGCGGTTTGAACAGTGTTCAAACCGAGAGGAACCCCATGACCAGCCCGCGCCGATTCACGGCCACCGACCTCGCCCTCGTGGCCGTCTTCGCCGCCCTCATCGCCGCGCTGTCGCTGGTTCCTGGATTCGACATCGGGCCGGTGCCGATCACGCTGCAGACGCTCGGCGTCGCGCTCGCCGGCCTGTGCCTCGGCCCGCTGCGCGGCTTCCTCGCGACGTCGCTCTATCTGCTGGTCGGGTTCGCCGGGCTCCCGGTGTTCGCGAAGTTCAGCGCGGGCGTGGGGGTTCTGGCCAAGCCGTCGGCCGGCTATCTGCTCGCATTCCCCATCGCTGCAGCGATCGCGGGCGCTCTCGCGGTGGTGCTGCTGCGCCGGTTCGGGCTGAAATACGTCTCCCTGTTCGTCGCCGGCGTTGCCGCAAGCATCATCATCATCCATCCGCTCGGCATCGCCGGGCTGATGGTCAACGCCCACCTGCCGTTCGCGAAGGCGTTCACGGTCGACATGGGATTCTGGATCGGTGACGTGCTGAAGAACCTGGCCGCTGCGGCCGTCGCGATGAGCGTCCACAAGGCGTTCCCCGCACTCCTGCTCGGCGGCGTACGCCGGGACGAGTCCGCGGACGAGCCCGTGCGCGCCGCCGGGGTCGCGTGACGGAGATCCGCCTCACAGGGGTCGGGGTGGACGTGGAGGTCCTCGCCGGACCCCGGCCGACCCGCAAGACCCTGCTGGCCGACATCGACCTGGTGCTCCGCGAGCGCCGGGTCGTCGTCATCGGCGCCAACGGGTCGGGCAAGTCGACCTTCCTGCGGCTGCTCAACGGGCTGGTCCAGCCCACCCGGGGCCGCGTGACCGTCGACGGCTTGGGCACGATCACCGACACCCGAGCCGTACGCCGGCGCGTGGGCTTCGTGTTCACCGACCCGCTCTCGCAGCTCGTGATGTCGACGCCCGTGGAGGACGTCGAGCTGTCCCTGCGCCGGGCCGTCCGTGACCGGCGCGAGCGTGAGCGGAAAGCCCTTGCGCTGTTGGAATCGCGGGGGCTTGGGGGCGTGGCGCGCCAGTCGATCTATGACCTGTCGGGCGGCGAACGCCAGCTGGTGGCGCTGACGGCCGTCCTTGCGGTCGAGCCGTCGATCATCGTCGCCGACGAGCCGACGACGCTGCTCGACCTGCGCAACCGGGCGCGTTTGCGCGAGGTGTTCGCCGCGCTGGACCAGCAGCTCGTGTTCTCCACCCACGACCTCGACGTCGCCGCCGATGCGGACCGCGCGATCGTCGTGCACGAAGGAAGAATCGCGTTCGACGGGGAACCGGGCGCGGCGATCGACCACTATCGACGGCTGATGGCGTGAGCGCCCATCACGACCTGTTCGGGCTGTTCGTTCCCGGCGACTCGGTGTGGCACCGGTCGCCCGTCGGGGCCAAGATGCTGCTCGTCCTCGCGGTGTCGCTGGTGCCGCTGGTCGCGCGTACGCTCGCGGTTTCCCTTGTGCTGTGGGGAATCGTGGCGCTACTGCTCCTGGCGACGCGCGTGCCGGTGCGTACGGCGTTCCCGATCCCGCGCGGCCTCGTGGTCGTGCTCGCGGTGCTGTTCGCCTGCCAGCTCTGGTGGGCGACGTGGGTCGAGGGCGCGGTGATCGTCGCCAACGTGGTGCTGTGCCTGTGGGCCTCGAGGATCCTGACCCTCACCTCGACCGCGCCCGCACTGCTCGACGCAATGGTCGCCGCCGTGCGCCCGCTGCGGGTGGTCGGCGTCGACCCGGAGCGCGTGGGACTCGCGGCGGCGCTGATGCTGCGTTCGGTGCCCCACCTGATGGGCTCGTTCGCCGACGTGCGCGACGCCGCGCGGGCGCGAGGGATCGAGCGGAACGTGCTCGCGCAGGTCACGCCCGTGGTCGTGGGGGCCGTCGCGTACGCGCAGGCGACCGGCGAGGCGCTGGCCGCGCGCGGGCTGGGCGAGGGCGACGACCCCGAGGACGGGGCCGAGCGGGCTCAGCCCCTGCGGTAGGGGCGCAGGCGTACGCCGCTGGCGCCCTGGCCGCTCATGCCCTGGCCCGCGTACCCCGACGTGCCGTCGCCCTGGCGCGGCGGCGGGGTGCCGTGGGCGCCGACCTCCGGCGGGATGGCCTGCGCCGCGGGCACGGCCGGCTTGTCGATGCCGCCCTCGTGGTCGGTGCTGCGGTCGGCGTCGATGCCGGGACGCGGCTCGTGGAGGCCGGCGGTGTTGTTGAACGTGCCGCCGTCGGTGTCGCGCTGGGACGCCGGGATGAAGTCGTGGGCAGGGTCGGCCTGGTCGCGGGCCTCGGCGCCGTGGGTGTCGATGCGGTAGTAGGCGTACAGCTGGTCCTCGTCGTCGCGGCCCAGGTGTCCGTCGGGGCCGACGCCGGGCGCGCCCTCGATGAAGGACTTGCCGTAGGGGACGCGGATCTCGCCGTCGTGGTAGTCGTGGCCCTCGAGCGGGACGAAGGTCTCCTTGCCGCCGAGCAGGCCGGTCTTCACCGTGACCCAGCTGGGCTTGTGGGTCTGGTCGTCGAGGAACAACTGGCCCACGCGCCCGACCTTGGCGCCGGACTCGTCGTGGACGGTGGCGGAGGCCAGGGCCTCATAGAGGGTCTCCATGTCGGACATGTGGTCTCCGTTCGTCGGGCAGCGATCTCGGGAACCCAGCATCTCAACCCGGGGTCGCGTGGTCGGCGCGGGGTCGTCAGATCGACTTCTTGACCTTGTCCATCGCCGGACGCGAGAGGTCGTTCACCTGGGCCGCGGAGGGGGACTCGCCCTGCAGGGACGTGGTCATCAGCACGTCCTTGTGGCCGGCGAAGACCATGAAATAGTCGGCCGCGCCCTCCCCGGTGAGGGTGACCTTCACGCCGATCGACCTGTCGCCGAGACCGGGGGCGTCGAAGCGGGAGACCTCCACGGGCGTCTTCTCGCCGGAGTCGTCCATGGTGAACCTCGGGCACTGGGCCACGAGTTTCTCCACCTCGCCGACCGAGTCGGCTCCCTTGTCGACCACGTCGAGGAACTCCGTGAAGGCGAGGTCGTCCTTGTCGAACCCCACGGTCGCGCCCATGTCGCTGGCGACCTTCCCGACCGTCATGTGGTGGAGCTGGGTGCAGGCCTCGGGGTCGACCAGCGTCTCGACGTGGTCGTCGCCGGCGACCTCCGCGCCCTTCCAGCCCGGCATCTGCTCGAGGGTCAGGAGGGCCTGGTCGAGCTTCTCGGGCGGGGTCTGGTTGGGGTTCGCGGGGGCGTCTCCGGTCGGAGCGGGGGAGGGTGTGGCGGGCGCCGAGGGCGTCTCGGTCGCCGGCGCCTCCGGGGAGGCGGGGGCGGTGACGGCCGGAGGCGGCGGGGTCATCGGCTCCGGCTTCGCACCCCCGCCACACGCGGCGAGGGTCATCGTCAGGCCGGCGGCGCAGGCCGCGGCGGCGAGTCGGTGCATCGGCGGGAATCCTTCGGTTCGACATCGCTCCCGGTGGGAGCCTCGCCGGCCAGCGTAGTCGTCGGGGGCCAACGGGCCCGTCAGAGACGGCGCAGGAAATCGGGGTCGTCGTCGGGCGCGGACGGGTGGCGGTCGCGCTCGGCCTCGGCGATCGACTCGGCATTGGGCCGGCCCAGGACGAGCCAACCGACCGCTCCGATGACGGGCAACAGGATGACGGCCGCGGCCCAGAGCCAGCGCGGGGCGCGGCGTACTTCATCGGGGGACGCCTGGGCGACCTCGACGACGCAGTAGATCGTCAGGAGCGCGATGATGACGATCGGAAGGATGCGGCCCATGGCGCAAGGATAGTCGCGCGTCAGCCGAGGACGAAGCCGGCGAAGAGCCCCACGGCGCAGGCCAGCTCGGCGATGCCGGTGGCCTTCAGGACCGGGATGAGCGCGGGTCCGGTGGCGCCGCGGAACACCCTGGCCGCTGCAGGAATGATCACCGGCAGGAACACCAGGCCGAGCAGGACCCACGGCGTACTCGCCATGGCGGCACCGCCGACGCTCAACGCGGCAGCGAGGAGGAGGAGCCAGAAGAACCCCCGCGTACCGGGGTCGCCGAGGCGGGTGGCGAGCGTACGCTTCCCGGCGTCGACGTCGCCGACGATGTCGCGCAGGTTGTTGGCCACGAGGATCGCGCAGGCGAGGAAGCCGATCGCGCAGGCGCACCAGATGGTGGCGAGGGTGACGTGGTCGAGCATCACGAAGGTGGTGCCGCAGACCGCCACGAGGCCGAAGAACACGAAGACGAACACCTCGCCGAGGCCGAGGTAGCCGTACGGCTTCTTGCCGCCGGTGTAGAACCAGGCGGCCAGGATGCACAGGACGCCGACAGCGATGAGCCAGAGCTGGCCCGCCCAGATGGTGAGGGCGAGTCCGGCGGCGGCGGCGACGCCGAAGCAGGCGAACGCGGCCCGTTTCACGGCTGCGGGGGTCGCGGCCCCCGAGCCGATCAGGCGCATGGGGCCGACGCGGTCGGCGTCGGTGCCGCGGATGCCGTCGGAATAGTCGTTCGCATAGTTCACGCCCACCTGCAGCGCCAGGGCGACGACGAAGGCCAGGAGCGCCATGCCGAGGTGGAAGCCGCCGACATACCAGGCGGCGCCGGAGCCGGCGAGGACGGGCGAGAGGGCGGCGGGGAGCGTACGCGGCCGCGCACCCTCGACCCAGTCGGACACCTTGGTCACCACGTCTCCCTGTCTCCCGCCTGTGCGGGGTTGTCGTCGCGTTCTGCGGACCGCCACGCGGCGACGATCGCCTGGCGGTCGATCTTCCCGCTGGAGGTCAGAGGAAGCGAATCGAGTCGCAGCAGGCCTCGCGGGCGGGCGGGCCCGTCGACGTCGAGGTGTGCGCGGAAATCCTTGAGAGGAAGGGGAATGGGGCCGGCGGCGACGATCCGCGTACCCCATTCGGGGTCGGGGACACCGACGACGGCGGTGTGGGGGAATCGCTGTTGGACGGCCCGTTCGAGCTCGGCGAGGTCGACGTTCACGCCGCCGGTGACGACGACGTCGTCGAGGCGGCCGAGGATCGTGAGGCGCTCGCCGTCCCAGCGACCGCGGTCGCGGGTGTGGACGGTCTGGCCGGTCAGGGTCGCGGTGGTCAGGTCGGGGCGGCCGTGGTAGCCGGAGAAGGCCATGGGGCCGGTCAGGTCGACCCGACCCGTGTCGGGGTCGAGGGTGACGGTGGTGGCGTCGAGGGGGACGCCGTCGTAGACGCAGCCGCCGGCGGTCTCGCTCATGCCGTAGGTGGTGACGACGTTGATGCCTTGGGCGCGCGCTCGGTCCAGCAGTTCGGGCGCGGCCGCGGCGCCGCCCAGCAGGACGGCGCCGTGGGCGGCGAGGGCGCGGGTGGTGCCGTGGTCGTGCAGGGCGCGGGTGAGCTGGGTGGGGACGAGCGAGATGTACGCGGGACTGCTCGGGACGTCGAGGTCGGCGAGGTCGGGCTTTGCGGTGTGGAGTCTGGTGCCGCCGGTCAGCGCGCGGGCGGCGACCATCGCGCCGGCAACGTAGTGGAGGGGGAGGCAGAGGGTCCAGTCGGCGGCGCCGCCGAGGCGGCGGTGGGTGGCCTCGGCGGAGGCGATGACGGCGCGGGCGGACAGGCGTACGCCCTTGGGGGCGCCGGTGGAGCCAGAGGTGGCGACGATGAGGGCGGGGTGGTGGGAGTGGTCTGGGTGGGGGGTGTCGGGGTCGGGGTCGGCGTTGAGCATCGCGCGGACGGCGTCGGCGGAGCGGGCGTCTGTGGGGAGCGGCGCGAGGGTTGGCCCGCCGTCGAGGGCGGCCGCCAGGGCGTCGAGGAAGCCGGGGTCATCGACGGGGAGGGCGGTGATGGGCACCGGGACAGGCTACGCCGGGGGGTGGGGTGGGGGACGCGCGCGCGGGCAGCGGGGTCCCACGTTCTCCGAGCGAGCGAGCGAGCGAGACGAGGGGCGGCGTTCTTTGGGTCGACCCACGTTCTCCGAGCGAGCGCCAGCGAGACGAGGAGCCGCCGTCCTCTGCCCCGGTGCCATGTGGACGGAACATGTTCCCGGACGCCACCGTCCGTGTGCGGGCATGCCGGTGGCCCCAGCACCGTGGGGTGGTGGGGCTCGGCGGTCGGGTTTGGTCGGCGGTGGGTTAGAAGGGTGGGGGTTCGTCGGGTGGGGCGCTGCCGGGCGCGCCGGTCGGGTCGGTC
>NZ_BAAHBN010000006.1:0-258005 GCF_054776655.1 Mariniluteicoccus flavus
TCGTGAGATCGTTGGACCCCAAGGGCACCGGCCAAACTAGGTGGGGCATGCGCTGGAAGCCAGCGTTGAACGCGTTCGCCACCACCTTCGCTGACCGCATGCCCGCGGCCAGCACCACCCAGTAGAAGCCGCCACTTACACCGCTAATCGGACATACATGATGGAAAGCGTCTTGGGGAGTCGTGACCCTGCCTCTGACTGGTGTCCTGCTGGGCTACCGACAATCTGATCAGTCCGGCTCTCCAAGGCCTGGGTGACGACCGCCCGGCCATGACCTAATACGAGCCTGATCGCGAGTCCGGTGTATGTCCTGTCTGACCGAAGCGGCCGCCACCTGACCCATCCCGACGATCAGGAACAGGCCATGACCATCATGACAAACCCCGGCGACCGCGTCGCCGGGATCGACTCCCGCAAGGACACCATCCACATCGCGGTGATCACTGCTACTGGTTTGGAGGTCACCGATCACGAGTTCGCCACCACCACCGTCGGCTACCGCAAAGCCGTGGCCTGGCTAGCCAAGCACGGACCTGTCGCCGCGGTCGGCATCGAGGGCACCTCCAGCTACGGCGTCGGGATCACCGCGGCCTTGCGCCGCAACGGCATCCAGGTGGTCGAGGTCAACCGCACCCGGCCCGCGGAGCGCCGCAAACAAGGCAAGACCGACCGTCTCGACGCCTACCGCGCCGCCCGCTCCGTGATCTCCGGCGAGGCCACCACCCACCCCAAGCGCGACACGATCGAATCTCTGCGCGCTCTGGTGGTGACCCGCCGAAGCGCCAACAAATCCCTCCAGGCCTGCTGGCGCCAGATCGGCTCCATCTTGATCAACGCCAGCCCCCGGCTGCGTGACAAGTACCGTGATCTGGGCCGTGACAAGCTCGTTGACCTGCTTGCCGCCACTCGCCCGGACCAGATCAACGACCTGGCCGACGCCACCACCTTGCGAGCCCTGCGCAGCCTGGCCCGACGCCACCAGTTCCTGCGCGCCGAACTCGACGACCTCGACGCGCAACTCGACACCCACACCACGGCAAGGAATCCCGGGCTGCGCGCCATCCATGGCATCGGCCCAGCCCTGGCAGCAGTCCTGCTCATCACTGCCGGAGACAACCCCGACCGGCTGCGCAGCCCCGCTTCCTTCGCCGCGCTCTGCGGAACCAGCCCCATCCCCGTCTCATCCGGCAAGACCCAACGCCACCGCCTCTCCCGCGGCGGCGATCGGCAGGCCAACTGGGCCCTCCACCAAGCCATCAAGGTCCGCATGAGCCATGACCAACGCACCCGCGACTACCGCGACAAGCACCTCGACGCCGGCTGGACCCTCGCAGCCGTCTACCGTTCCCTCAAACGAGCACTCGCCCGAGAGGTCTACCGCGCCCTGACCGGCCACTGCGAGATCCCGAACTACACCGACCTACGACCCGCCCGCCAAGCCAAGAACATCACCCTCACCAACGCCGCCGAAGCCTGCGGCACCTGGCCCGCACGAATCTCCGAGATCGAACTCGGCAAGAGACGCAGCGACGACCTCGCCCACCGCTACCGAGAATGGCTCACAGCAGCTTGACACCAGATAGGAGCATCAGTCCCAGACTCGGGCGAAAACCATTTGATGCCCGTGTGCAGACCCCGCGGCGGTATCCACGGGGCTCCCAGCTGTATGAGGCCAGGACGTTGTTGACGCGTGATGGCGTCCCGGAAGCGGGCGGCTTGCCGCCGTGCGCGCCGTGGGGCCGGTGGTAGTTGTAGTGCAGGTTCCAGGTCTCGAGCGCTTTTTCGCGCTGGTGTTCTGAGGTCCAGGTTCTGACGTAGAGGAACTCTTCGGCGAGGATGCGGTTGTAGCGTTCGACTTTTCCGTTGTGCTTGGGCGTGTAAGGCCGGGTCCGCTGGTGCTCGGCACCGTTCGGGGCGGCGGCGAAGGCATTGGAGCGATAGCAGGCACCGTTGTCGGTGATGATCCGCTCGATCTTCACGATGCCATGCTTGGCGAACCATTCCCGGGCGCGGTTCAGGAACGCGACCGCGGTGGTGGCCTGCTCGTTCTCGAGCGATTCGGTGTACGCCAGGCGCGTGTGTCCGTCGATCGCAGAGTGTAGGTATGCGTATCCCGCTCGCGCGCCGCGGGACTTCGCGCGGGCGGCGGCCCTGGCCTCGGGGCTGTTCTTCCCGTGCACTCGCCAGCCGCCGCCGTCGGGGATGCGCCCGACCTTCTTCACGTCCAGGTGCACCATGTGCCCGGGATGCTTGGCGGTGATGGTCTTGATCTCTCGGTTGTTCTCGCCGTTGGGGTCGATGAACCGACGGCGGTTCAAGCCGAGCTGAGCCAGGTGGCGGGTGATCGTGCGCCGACTGACGGTGGTGCCGTCCGCGTGAAGCTCGAATGCGATGCGGGACGCCGACCATTTCTTCTCGCGCCGTAGCTGCTCGATCCTCGCCACCGTCTGGCCGGGTGTCGCGGTTGACTGTCGGACCGGAGCAGACGAGCGATCAAACAGCCCGAGTTCGCCGAACTTCCGGTAGCGGTTCACCCACTTCGATGCGGTCGCCCGCGAGATGCCCATCTCGGCCGCCACGTGCGCGATCGGCCGGGTGCGGCATCGCTCCACGAGACGTCGGCGACCCTCGGGCGTGAGTGGCGCATTCTTGTGGCTGCGCGTGCCCATCGACGAGCTTATGCTCGAGGTCATACTCTGCCGCCTAGCGCAAGGACGTGATGGTCCCGTCATGGATCGACCTGCCTAGAACAGACCCAGCACAAGCGTGATCGCCAGGAATAGCGCGAGCTGATAGCCGGTGTTGATGATCGTCAGCTTCAGAGGCTTCTGCTCGAACGAGTTGTGCTGGAGAAGAGTCGATGCGGACAGCGTCAGCCAGGCGACGAACCCAACCACCACCGCCAGCCACACGGAGTCGTTGCCGGTGGCCGCCGACGTGAGCCCGACGGCGAACGCCAGTCCGAAAGTGGTCGCCGCGTTGGACACGGCGAGCAGGACGAGGTTCCGTGTTCGGACGGGTCTGTTCTTCTCCGGTGTGATGCCCGTGAGTCCTTCCCAGGCGTCCGCGATGGCTCCCTTTGAGTACCAGGCCATCGCGACGACCATCCCCGCGACGAACGCGAGGAGCACACCAATCCAGCTGATCTCCATGCTCATACCTCCTTGACGGCCGGAGCACGGACTGCCCTGGCAACGACGACGGTACATTGATACCATCAAGCATGGTTGAAAATGTCAATCGTTCATCATCACGTCGATCCTACGGTCAGTTCTGCGGGCTGGCGCGCGCGCTCGACGTCGTCGGAGACCGCTGGAACCTCCTGATCGTGCGCGAGCTGCTGCCCGGACCCCTGCGATACGGCGAGCTCAAAGCATCCCTGCCGGGCGTGGCGAGCAACCTCCTCGCCGAGCGGTTGCGGACGATGGAGGAGACCGGCGTTGTGGAGCGAGCGCTGGGAGACACAGGCGTCGTCTACGGACTGACACGATGGGGCACGGAGCTCAAGGAGCCGATGGAGGCCCTGGGCCGGTGGGGCGTGCCTCTGCTGGCCGCCGGGCGCGGTGATGACGAGTTCCGGCCCCGGTGGCTGACGCTCGCCCTGCCCGCCATTCTCCACGGGAGGACGGCAGCGCCGCCCGTCGAGATCGGCTTTGAGGTCGAGGGTCTGCTCATCGTTCTCCGCATCGACGAGGGTGGTCCGAGCGCGCGGATCGGTGACAAAAATCGACCGAACACCGTCCTAGCGGCCGAGGCCGATACCGTTGTCGGCTTCGTCGCCGGCGCTCTCACCATCGACCAAGCGCTCTATGCAGGAGAACTCCGCGGAGACGCGGCCCCCCTTCGGCAAGCGTTCGCCTAAGACGCCACCTCCAAGGCAGCGGATCGGAGGGATCCGTAGTCGGTGCGACGCCGTCAACAACCTCATGGCCAGCAACACCTAGCAAGTTTGCCCCTTCGCCGCGTACGCCCCCTCCAGCGTCTCCTCCACCGCCGCGACCCACGTCTTCGAGAACCGCTCCGGGTCCCCCAGCCAGTCCGCCAGCGCGCCCACCGAGGTCGCGATGTCGTCCTCGTCGCACACCGCCGACACGATCAGCGGGCCGCAGTTCGCCACCGCCGTCGGGTCGCCCGCCACCGCGGACTCGAAGCCGGCGACCAGGGCTGCGTACGTCTCCTCGTCGATCTGTTCGGTCCGCCGCGTACGCAGCATCGCGCCGGCCTGTCGCAGCACCGCCGGGACCTCATCGCCCGGACGCTCGGCCTCGAGCGCGTCGGCGAGGACAAAGAGGTGGTCCTCGGTGAGGATGCGCGGCATGCCGCGGGCGGTGAGCACGTTCGACAGCCACGCCAGCTGGGCCTGCGCATGCTCGGCGTCAGCCGCCGCCACCGTCACCATCCAACCGGAGTCGCTGGCGCTGAAGGCGTCGCCGTCGCCGCCTCGCACGCCGCAATGGCCGCGGGGTCGGTGGTGACCCGGTGGTTGCCGGCGTCGGGATTGACGTCGCGGGCGGGGCGTACGGGCTCGTTCATGGCGCACAGTGTGGCAGGTCACTCGGTGTTACGATTCGGCGTCCTCCGTTCGGGGGAGGCGAACGAGGAGATCAGGTGCCATCCATCAGGCAGGCCGCGGCCATGGCGGGAGTCCCCGCGCTGCAGCTCGTGCGGTGGAACCATCGCCACCAGGTCACCGAGAACCGCGGCGGGTTCGGCATGACGATGTCCGACACCGACGTCGCCCGCCTGCTGAAGCTCAGCGAGCTGATCGCGCGCGGCGTGCCGGAGGCCGAGGCGGCCGAACAGGCCCGCGCGATGACGTTCGCCGATCCGACCAACGTGCTGCCCCACTTCACCAGCGACCTCGTGCGGTCCGCGAAGTCGATGGACGTCGCCCACCTCGACACCGTGCTGAACACGCGGCCTCCTGCTGGCACGCTGGCGACGCAGGTCGACGAGTGGCTGATGCCGGAGCTCCGGCGCGTCGGCGAGGCCTGGGTGCGCGGCGACCTGACGCCGGCCCAGGAGGACTTCGCGTCGTCGGGCGTGCTGGCGGCCCTGTACGCGCGCTATCGCGAGATGCCCGACGCGCCGGCGGGCGCGCCGACGGTCGTGATCGGCCTCGCGCCGGGCGAACTCCACGAGATCCCCCTGCTCGCGACGGCGCTGGTGCTGCGCGAGCGCGGCCTGAACGTGGACTACCTCGGCGCGAACGTGTCGGTGCAGCGCTGGGAGAGGGCCGTGGTCGACAGCGACGCGGTGGCGGCGGTCCTGGCCGCGCGTACGCCGGGGGCCGCGGCGGCGACGACCGACGTGACGACGATGGTGAAGCGGGTGGCGCCCGACTGCCTGGTGTGGGTGGGGGCGACGTACGCCCACCGGGTCCGCCACGCGCGGGTGGCGCCGAGCCTGATCTCGGAGGCGACGCAGGAGATCGCGGACGCGGCGTTCGGGGCGACGGTGTCGGAAACGGCCTGAGTCGTCGGCTCTATCCCGATCCCCCTCATTCCGTCTTACGAGATCGCGGCCCTCGACGCAGTGGCCGAGCGCGACCACGTCTCGCGTTCGGAGGCGATCCGCCGAGCGCTCGCCAGCCTCGCTGCATGAAGTTCACGCGAGCGCGCTCAAGCGTGGCGTCACGGGCGACGACGCGGTTCAGGCGGCGGACTGGTCACAGTGGATCGAGCCGCCGAAAGAGGACGACTGGCCACATCGAGAGCTCCCACTGGCTTCGACACCCGGCACGAGTGTCACGAATCGTCCACTCGATCCCTCAGCGAGGCCCTCTGAGTGGTTCTGCGCCGTCGAGTGGACGTTTCGTGACACGGGCCAGCGGACTCTCGCCGGGGCTCATGGTTCAGCGTTCCTGGTCACACGGGTTGGGTCCTCAACCCTCACTCACGGCGGTTCATGTCGAGCTGGGGTTGGTTCTGTCCGTTCCATCCCGTCTGCAGCGTCCGCTGCCCGTACGCCGACGGCGGGGCCGCGATCTCCTGCCCCGGCAGGGGAACCGGGAAGTTCGCCCCGAACTGGGGCGGGCCCTGCGGCGGGAAGGTGTCGAGATAGGCGAGGGCCTCGTCCGGGTGGGGATAGCGCTTCGTGGGCTCGCCGCCGGCAGGCAGCGCCGCAGCCCCGTACGGCTGGAAGCTCGGCGACGTGAACAGGTGGCCGGGCCGCGACCGGTCGCGCAGCGCGTGGGCGCGCCAGGTCAGCACGGGGTGGGTCGACGCGAGGTTCGCACACCAGACGAACAGCCCCTTCTCGAAGTGGGCGCGGTCGGCGAACTCATGGAGGTCGACGTTCTTGTTCAGGTATTTGCCGCCCGACAACACCTGGATCGCCCCGCCCGAGCCCTGGGGGCAGAACCGGTAGCCGTAGTTGTCGGCCGTGTATTCCTGCGCCCGCGACAGGAACAGCCCGAGGATCGGGATCTGCCGCAGCACCTGCATGGTCACGAGCCGCCAATAGGAGACGTGGCCCGCCGCGAGGTGGCCGACCTCGTGGCCGATGACGAACCGCAGCGCGTCGGGGTCGCGCGCCGCGCCGCCGACCTCGAACAGGTCGCTGTGGACGACGACGAAGCGCCGGAACCCGTGGCCCGACGCGAAGGCGTTGATCACGCCGGACCCCGACTTCACGTACGCGTCCGGCACGCGCGGGAGCCCGGCGGCCCGCGCGGCCTCGACGACCATGCGATAGCCCTCGGGGAACTGGGTCGGCGACATGCGGACGGCGTTGACGCGGAGCTGGGCGTACAGCAGGCCGCGGGCGAACAGGATCAGCAGCGGCGACACCATCAGGACGACAATGCCCTGGATGATCATCTCGTTGTTGCTGAGGCCCTGGTCGGCGCTGAGGGAGGCGGCGACGAGGATGCCGATCATCGAGGCATACGAGAGCAGGCACAGGACGCCGCCGACGATCAGCCAGGGGATCTCGCCGGGGTGGCGGATGCCGCTCTTGCGCAACTCGATCTGGCCGCGCCGCAGTTCCTTGTCTCGGGTGTCCGTGGTGGTGGTTTCTGTCATAAGGCACTCCTTGGAGATGAGAGAACTCTCATCACCATAGGTCGCGCATGGTCAACTGATCAGGCACCCACCACGCTGCGGGCGCGTACGCGGCCCTCGAGCGCCTCCTGGAGCAGGACCACGGTCTCGTCGGAGAGCTCCACGTCGAGCCGCCGGGCGTGGGCCGCGAGGCGCATCGCGAGCCGGCGTACCTCGCTGGGGTTGCCGGCCAGCGCCTCGGTGCGGACGCGCGCGCAGAGCAGCAACTCGTCCTCCGGCGCCGCGGTCAGCGCCCGGGCGGTGGCCCACCGGGCCAGGTCGAGGTCGCCGCGGTCGAGGGCGAGGCCGGCCAGGCGTACGCCGATGTCGCGCACGCAGCCGGCGATGTCGAGCCGCAGCTCCTCGGCCCAGTGCCACTGGCCGGGCGCGGCGTCGGCGAGCGGGGCGCCGCGTACGAGGTCGAGGGCGGCGACGAGGCCGGCCTCCGGTGTACGCCCCACCCCGCCGATGACGCTGACCCGCAGGCGGTCCCAGTCGGAGGTGACGGCGGGGTGGAGGGAGATGCGGCCGGAATAGGCGTCGGGGAGGTAGGGCTGGCCGTCATCGTCGACACCGAGCCACGTACGGAGGCGCGACATGTTGGAGCGGCGGGTGCCCTCGGCGACGAACAGCGCGGCGGCCATCTGGGGCGAGGTCGCGCCGGGGTGTTCGAGCAGCCAGGCGGCATATTCGATGCACTGGCGCACCGCCCGGCTGGGCCGCTCGCCGCGGGCACCGACGAGGTCGGTCGGGCCCAGCAGGAGGACGGTGGGATGGAGATCGTCCACGGTCGCGGACTCCTTGCGGTCGGCCGCGCGGGCGAGCGGCGTGATGCGGGGATTGCCGGTCCACCAGGGGGCCGGCTCGGTGTGGGTGGCGCGCGTGGCGCGCAGGGCCGCGACGAGGGCGTCGCGGGTGGGGGCGGGGACGCTCTGGGCAACGACGCTGCGTCCGTCGGGGAGGATCGACGCCTCGGGTCCGGGGCGGACCTGCCAGACCTCGCCGACCGCATTGGTCGTGACGACAGTGAGGCCGCGCTCGACCAGCGCCAGCACGCGCTGGGCCTCGGCGGTGTTCACGGGGGCGTCGAGGACCAGCACCTGCGGCCCCCACGCCTCCACCTGGGCGGGGTCGCGGCGATGGTCGCGCTCGTGGCCGGTGAGGCGGGCGGGACGGTCGGCGTACGCGCCCTCGACCATGCGCAGGCCGGCCTCGGCGTCGAGGCAGTGCACGAGCGACGGCGCGTCGAGCGCCTCGGCGAACTCGCCGTCGCCGCCGACGAGGGTGACGCGTACGCCGTCGGCCCACGCGCCGGAGGTGAGCTCGACGACCAGCGCGTTGAGGAGGCCGGCGATGGTCTCGCGGTCGCCCTGGAGCGAGAGCAGCGGGGTGCGCTCGAGGTCGAGCAGGGCCATGGTTCCGTCGGCGTCGACGCCGGCAGTGACGACGGCGCCCCAGGGGTTCGCGAGGGGCGCGGGCGGGGCGGCGAGAAGCGAGTGGAGGGTGGGACCGGCGAGTTCGAGGGCGTGGCCGCGGGCGGTGAATCCGGGGGGTGTGGGGAGGGGACGGTCGAACTCGAGGGACAGATGGTCGGGGCCGAGGCTCGCGGCGACGAGGGCCGGCAGTGGGCCGTTGACGGCCCCCGCGATCGCACGGAGCGCGGGGCCGAGGGCCCGGGCCCCGGCACCGTCGGCGGCGTACGCGGCCGCAGCCGCGAGCTCGGAGGCGGCCGGCTCCGGGGTCGGAAAGCGACGCCCGAGCGGACGCGACGCCTGTTGGGCGGCGCGGCGGTGGCTGAGCGAGGCGGCGATGGTGGCAGAGAGGAGTCCTCCGGCGAGCAGGCCGAGGGAGCCGAGGGTGGCGTCGGACGCGACAGCAGCGGGGGCAGGCGCGGACGCCTCCGGCTGGACGGGCCGAGCGGTCGGCTCCGCGGCGGTCTCGGCGGGGTCGACCGGTCGATCCGCCTCGCGGGCCGGGTCGACCGCGTCGGCCTCCCCAGCGGCGATGGACAGGTGGGCGGGACGGGCGGACGCCGGCTCGGACTGGGGCTGGGATTGGGGCACGGACTGGGGGGTGGGGGCCGCGCCGGGGATGCGCAGCCGCCAGCCCGCCTCGATCTGGTGGGGATTGTCGATGAGGTCGGCGTTGGCCGCGTGAATGCGCGACCACTGGGAACCATCGCCGTAGTGGCGCTCCGCGATCGACCACAGGTCGTCGCCGGTCCGCACCACGTGGGTGACGTCGGCCGGTCGGGACCGGATCGGCGCGGCGGGCCGGGCGGACTCGTCGGTCGTCTCGGTCTGGGTCAGCGTCAGTTCCTGGGCCCGCGCGGGCGCCGGACTGACGGTGGGCGCCGCCACCATCGCCACCACGGTCAGCACGAGCCCCGATGCCAGAGACTGCGGCAATCCGAGCCCCGGCAGGCGTACGCGGCCCCGTCGCCCGCGGACCGCCGCGTACGCCTCCACCGCGACCGACAGGGCGAACGCGGCCCACGCGGCCCAGCCGACGAGGGTCATCAGGCCGAGGAGCAGCGACCCGTTGTCGGGCCGCAGCAGGGCTTCGGCGAGGCCGCCGGACAGGTCGGGGAGACGCCCGACATGGAAGAGCGCGAACGGCGTTCCACCGACGACGCCGACGAGGAAGACGAGCGCGGCGAACCCGCGCGCGAACCTCACCGGCGCTCCCGGAAGCTGTCGAGCGCCGACACGCCGCTGCCGCGGGCGTCGATCTTGCCGGGCACCGCGAGGCCGACGAGGTCACCGAGCGGCACGCGGCAGGAGACGTCGACGCGGACGCGCGCCGGCTGGCCCACGGCGGCCGCGAACCCGCCGACATCGACCTGCACGTGCTGGTCGGCGCAGCGCATCCCCTGCGTACGCAGGGATTCCGCGACCACCGCCCGCGCGCGGACACCAGCGGCCGGAGCCGATCGCTCCAGCGTCGCCGCCCGCGCACCCGCGTGGGCGGCGTCGGCGACGACCGAGCGCGCGAACCACACGCGCGCCCCCGCCACCAGGCAGGCGACGACCAGCAGCAGCACCGGCACGAGCACCAGCGCCTCGACGCTGGCCGCGCCGCGTTCGTCACGCCTCATCGCAGTCTCTCCCTCGGCGCCGAAGCGATCTCGTCGACCTGGCCCAGGCCGAGGTCGACGAGCACGGGGATGCGTCCGACCACCCGGGCGCGCACCGCGGTCGCGTCACCGGACACCTCGACACGGTGGTCGAGGAGCCCGCCCGCGTGGGCGATGGTCGCCGCGGCCCGCTGGGCGTCGCCGGGCCGCGACCCGTACGCCGACTCGGCCTCGACGGCGGCCGCCGCGGCGTTCACGGCCACGTTGCGCCCGTGCCACATCAGCCCGACCTGGATCGCACCGAACAGGACCGCGAGCATCACCGGGGCGAGCAGCGCCCACTGGACCGATTCGCTGGCGCCCCGCTCGTTGCGCGACCGGGTCATCGCGGCAGCTTGCCCTCGACGTAGATCTTGATGGCGGCGATCACGGCCATCGCGATCGCGACTGCGCCGGCCAGCAAGATGGCGTTCTCGGTGCTCTGGCTGAGTCCGCGCTCGTCGCGGCGCGGCATCACGACGGCCAGGACGAGGCCGACCAGGGAGTGGAGTCGAGCGGTCATGAGGTTCTCCTTCGGGGTGCATACATCGGGGTGGTGCTTCACGATCAATCCTTGCGGTTCTGGGAGGGGCTGAACTGGTTATCCACAGGGCAATTCCGCATGGCTGGTGTCCTCGCTCTCAGGCCAGCAGCCGCATCAGCGGCGGAATCAGGAACACCAGGCCGAACACCATCGCGGGCAGGGCCATCCAGAGCGTCATGCGCTCCGACACCTCGTGGGCGCGCGTGCGCTGGTCGGTGAGGTGGGCGTCGCGGAGCTCGCGTACGCGGGCGCGCAGGGTGTCCGACACCGCCGCGCCCGACTCGTCGAGCTGCATCACGTCGGCGATGTCGGCGAGCTCCGGGAGCCGCAGGCGGTCGGCGAGGCGGCGGAGCTCGGCGTACGGGGGTCGCTGCTCCAGGCGCGCGCGGTCGAGGGCGCCGCGAATGCTGCAGAACAAGGGGCTTGCGGAGACCCGCGACGCGGCCTCGAGCGACTGGGTGGCCGAGCGGTTGGCGAGTCGCTCGAGGATGATGAGGTCGAAGAACGTGAACAGGGCCTCGTGGGCGTCGCTGCGGACGCGCCCGGCCTCGCGCCGCAGCAGGAGGTCGGGCAGGAACCAGCCACCGACGGCACCGGCGAGCGCCGCGACGAACGGCACCGGGCCGGGCAGGAGCGAGGCGAAAAGGGCGCCGGCGACGGCCGGGAGGGCGGCTCCGAGCAGCGTCAGGACGAGCTTGTCCGCATAGAACTCGGCGATCGGCTTGCGCTGCAGTTCGAGCAGTTGCACCTGACCCGGCAGGAGCGGCACCGGCGAGTGGCGATACGCCCACAGGCCGAGGCGCTCGCTGGTGGTGCGGGCGGTGAGGTCGAGACCACCGGCCGGCAGCGGATCGGGGTCGAGGGCGGCGAGGGCATCGGCGAGGCGGGGGTGGGTGCGACGGAGGCCGAGCGCGATCGCCACGAGGCCGAAGCCGGCGAGCATGCCGATCGCCATGGCGAGCCCGGTCAGCGTACGCCCCGGCAGCCCGCCGACGAGCCAGTCGGGGATCAGCCAGGTGAGGTCAGGCACGGGCCACCACCTCCCCCGCGGGTCGTTCGTCGACCACACCCTGCAGGATCCGCTCGCGCTTCGGCGGCGCGGTGATGTGGCGCATCATCGCGAGCGCGCCGACGTACGCGACCGCGAGCCCGGCGAGGACGACCTGGCCGAGCGGGGTTGCGTACGGAGCGAAGAAGTCGCGGCCCATCAGCAGGCAGGCGGCGAGCATCACCCCGCTGACGAGGGTGACCTGGCGGACGACGACGCGGGGCTTGGCGCGCTCCGCCTCGATGTCACGCAGGGCCCGCAGCCGGTCGGCGATCGAGGCGGACAGGGCGTCCAGCGAGGCGGTCGCGCCGGTGCCACCGCGGTGGGCGGCCAGCATCAGGGCCGCGAGGACCGCGTCGGCGTCCGCGCTGTCGAGTTCGTCGGCCATCGCCGACAGAGCGTCCCGCGTCGACCAGCGGTCGTCGAGGCGCGAGACGGCGAGCGAGAGCGGCGCGGCGAGCAGGGGCGGGGCCGTGCGTACCGACGCCCGCACCGCGTCGGCCACGGAGCGGCCGGTCGGCAGCATGGCCGCGAGCGACCGCACCCACCGGTCCAGCGCCGCGAGCAGTTCGACCTCGCGGTTCTCGGGATTGCCCAGCAGATAAGGGATCCCCACGACGAGCAGGGGGACGATGATCGCCGCCACGGCCCAGCCTGACAGAGCCCACAGCAGGACCCCGACGGCGAGGCCGAGCGCCAGGCGCCGGTCCCTCCGACGCCCGGCCACGCCCGCCGGTCGGCGGGTGAGGCCGGCCCACCCCCGCCCGGGACGGCGCGGCTCTTCGACAGCACCCAGGAACCCGCGTACGCAGGCCACGATCCCTGCGCACACGAGGATTCCGCAGGCCGCCGCCCACACGGTGGTCACGGCGTCCGCCAGGAGTCGGCGTACTGGCGCAGCTCGTGGATCGCCGCGGCCGCGGGGAAGAACCCGGCCGGCTCGGACGCGCTGGGCTCGGCGCGGTAGGTGAGGTGGGTGGTCGGTCGGCCGCCCTCGATCGCGCCGGTGAGCTCGCGCACCTCCGCGACGTGGCGCCGGCGTACGCCGCCCCGCCAGGTGTCGTCGACCAACTGGCAGTGGACCAGGAGCGACACGTTGTGGGCGATCTGGCGGTAGGCCTCGTCCATGCCCATGCCGCCGCCGCGCGCGACGCGGGCGGCGAGGCGGTCCATGGTGGCGGACGCCGAGTGGGAGTGGGTGGTGCTGAGGGTTCCTGCGCCGGCGGCCATGGCCTCGAACATGGCCGCAGCCTCGTTGCCGCGGACCTCGCCGACGATGATCCGGGCAAGGTTCTGGCGCAGGGCCTCGGGGATGAGGTCGGCGACCGTGTGCTCGCCGAGGGCGCGGCCGTCCTGGCGCTCGCCGAGGCCGATCCGCGCCTGCAGGGCAAGGATGTTGCGGCGATGGGGCTGCAGGTGGGTGAGCAGCTCGTAGTCGGTCTCGATCGTCCCGAACCGTTCCGTGGCAGGGATCGCCGCGATCAGCGCCCGCAGCAGCGTCGTCTTGCCGGCACCCTGGTCGCCCGAGATGACGATGGAGCGCCGCGCCTGCACGGCGGCGTGGAGGAAACGCGCGAGGGCCTCGGGCAACATGCCGCCGGCGACGAGATCGGGCAGCGTGACGTCGACCAGCGTGTGCTGGCGGATGGTGACCGACGGCCGCCACGACAGCCCGAACCCGATGGCATGCAGGCGAAAGCGGTCACCGAGCGCGAGCGTCATCGACGGGTGGGCGTCGTCGAACGGACGCGGCGGGTTCGCGCTCTCGCCGAGGAAGCGGATGGCTTCGACGAGCTCGTCGTCGCTGTCGGCGACGGGCGGGTGGGCGTAGCGCGTGCCGTCCGATCGCTGCACCATCACGGAATCGTGGCCGTGGATCTCGATGTTCTCGGCGTCGGCGAGCTCGAACAGCGGTTGGAGTCGGCCGTAGCCGAAGATCGCGCTCTCGACCGACTGGGCGTACGCCTCCTCGAGGTCGATCGGCCACAGCTCGCGACCCTCGTCGCTGAGGCGCTCGGCGTGGGCGCGGACGACCTGGCGGATCACCGATCCGGCGAGCATGCGGCGATCGGCGACGGGCAGGTCGGCCGACGTGCGCTCGGCGATGCGCGTGCCGGCCTCGCGGCGCAGGACGGTGACCGTGGCCCAGTCGATGGCGGTCGGGCGGGGACGGGAAGGGCGCTCGTCGCGCTGGCGCATCTCCTCCCGGGTGAAGGTGGTCGGCACGCCGGTGACCAACATGGGACCGACCGGGTCGCTGGCGACGGGCGTCTGGAACAGCGCGACGGACCGCAGTCCGGCGCGTTCGGCGGTCATCGCGCGGCCTCGGCGACGGCCAGGGTGGACGCGAGGGCACGGAAGGACCGGGCGTACGCGCGGTGGTCGAACCGCGACGGCCGCGTCGCCCCGTGGGAATGGACGCGCGCGGCGGCGGGGTCGTCGGCGATGACGCCGAGGACGGGTACGCCGAACTGGGCCTCGATCTCCTTGCCGGTGTAGGGCTGGCCCTCGCCGATCAGGAGCAGCCCCACGCGGCCGGAGGGGTGGAGCTGGGTGCGGCGCTGGACCAGCTGACCGAGGTGGAGGCGCGCGGCAGCGAGGGCGCGGAGGTCGGTGCGGGTGACCAGCAGGGTGGTGTGGGCCGCCGCGACGAGCGGTGACGGGAGACCCTCGGACACGCGCCCGGCATCGACGATCACGTCGAGACCGGCGCCCTCGACACGACCGAGCGCCTCGACGAGGTCGGGCCACAGCGGCTGGAACAGGGCGGGCGCGCCGGGGTGGTTGAAGCCCGGCAGGAACAGGCGGCCCGGGCCGGACTCGGTGAGGGCCACGCAATGGAGGGTGAGTTCGTCGCCCATGAAGCGGCGCTCGCGATGGACGCGGGCGAGGCCGGACAGTCCGCGCCCGGCGAGGTCGGCACCGCCGAGCCAGCCGGCCTGGATGGCCTGGGCGGGCTGGCGGTCGGCGTCGACGAGGAGCACGTCGCGGCCCCACGCCAGCGTGAGGGCGAGCGCGGCGGTCGTGACGCCGGGCGAGCCCGCCGCGGACGTCAGCACCAGCATCATCAGCCCTGCGCCTCCTTGACCAGCACGAGCCGATCGACGGCGGCGAGCTCGGCGACGGCGCGGGCGCGGTCTTGGGGCACGCGGACGTCGAGCAGGGTGGCGACGCCGTCGGGGCCGACTCGGGGGGCGGTGAGGACCACGGCGGAGATGAGCTGGGCCTGGTTGTTCTGGGAGGTCTGGCTCGGCGGGGTCTGGCCCCCCTGGTTGGCGGGCGTACGCGGGTCGTCCACGGGGATCAGTTGCACCGCCGCCCCCGGCGGCAGGTCGCCCACGGGGAGCCGACCGGGGGCGAGTTTGAGGCCGACCTGGGTGAACCCCTTCTCGAGCGCGCTGTCGCCGATGGAGTTGTCGGGCAGGAGGGCGCCCCCGCCCAGATCGATGAGGGCGCGGCGTCCGACGAGTTCGGCGGTGCGGTCGACGTCGACGGTCGAGATGCCGGGGAGGCTGCCGACGCGGACGGGGCGCAGGTGGCCGGCCGTGACGACCTCGCCGCGATGGAGCGGTCGCGTGACCTGCAGGACCTCGCGGGTGCCGCTGGCTTCTGCGTACAACAGCGCGGATCCGAGGCCGCCGAGGCAGACCGCGAGGACGCCGGCGGCGATCCAGCGGGGTTGCCGGCGCGGTCGCGCGGTGGGACGCACGGCGGTGAAGCCGGTGGTGGCGTCCTGGGCGTGCTCGGAGCGCGCCGAATCGACGGTCGTCATTGTCGTCCTCGAGCCGGGGGGTCAGCGGGGGCGAGGCCGCGGCACGGGGGTGCGCCGGACCTGCGGGCCGTGTGAATCACCCGCGTTGGACAACCTAGGGGCGCAGCAAGCCCACCATCGGCGTGTCGGGCGTGAACAGTCGATGAACAGGATGTGACCACGGGTAGGTGGTCATTATGTCCCGAAACTCCGTGTTCTTGGTCACTTCCGGCTCCTGGAGGTTGCGTACGCCGGTCTCGCAAGAGCAGAGTTGTCCCATGACCCAGCGAATCCTGAGCCTCACCCTCGCGGCCGTGGTGCTCCCGACCCTGCTGGCCGGCTGCTCGTCGGCCCCCTCCGCGGCGCCGGCCGCTCCCCCGGCCGCCGCCTCCAAGCCGGCCGCCGTCGACGCGGCGGCGATGCTCGCCAAGCACAACCTGGCCGGCAAGACGCCCGAGCAGGTCGTCGAGGCGCTCGACCAGGACCCGCGGCCGAGGCCGCTGCCGATGAAGGCGTCGGTGCGCTCGGCCGAGGTGATCCTCAACGACGGGGCCGGCGAGGCCCGCCTGCCGCTGACGACCGACAAGTTCTATCTGTCGATCGCGCCCTGGAAGACGTTCACCCACGAGTGCCACTTCCACAACGTCGGCACGTGCCGGGGCGAACTCGCGCGCAAGCAGGTCCACGTGACCGTCACCTCGAGCGACGGGAAGACGCTGGTCGACACGGACGCGACGACGTACGCGAACGGGTTCGTCGGATTCTGGATCCCGAAGCACACGCGGGGCACGGTGAAGGTGACCGCGGAGGGGATGACGGGCGAGACGTCGTTCGACAGCTTGGAGGGCGGCGCGACCTGCGTGACGACGCTGAAGGTGGCGTGACGCGGACAGGTCGCCCCGGAGTCGGGGGGGTGGTCGCCCCGCGGGCTCACCCAGCGACCTGTCGCGTGTGCGTGAGTTGCGTAATTCGCCCGGCGTGTCGACCCAACTCGTGCAGCGGTGTGCACAAGTTGGGCGAAAGAAGGCGTGAGCTACTGGCCCTTGCGGCGCTTCGCGCCCACGATGAGGAACACGATGCCGCCGAGCACCAGGGCCACGACCAGCGCGATCATCGCCGGGCTCACCGGCGAGCCGGCCCGGGCGAGGCGGTCCCCGGTCGGCTGCTCGGCGCCGAATCCGGTCAAGAACCCCGCCAGCGCGAGGCTCGCGGCCGCGAAAACGGCGGCGCCTGCGGTGAACCGGGTGGCGTTCATGACAACCTCCTGCGTCGGGCACGGCGTACGACGCATCGAGCCTACTCTGCGGGGGCCTGGACCGGCCCGTTGATCCCGTGACCCAGGAGTATCGTCACCCTGTGACCTCCCAGCCGGTCGAGACGACCAGTCCAGTTCCCGCGGGAACCGCACCGCTGCGCGTCGTGGTCGTGGGCGCCGGCCTCGCCGGGCTCGCCGCGGCCCGCCGCCTCGCCGCGGCAGGGCACGACGTCACCGTGCTCGAGGCGTCCGGCCTCGTCGGCGGCCAGGTCCGCACCGTCGACTGGCACGGGCTTCCCGTCGACGTGGGCGCCGAGGCCATGCACCTCGGGGCGCCCCCGCTCAAGGCACTCGTCGACGACCTCGGCCTGCTCGACGACGTCATGGGCGCCAACGCCGGCAGCTCCTGGCTCCTCACGCGCAGGGGACTGACCCCCCTGCCCGCCGGCGTCGGCCCCACCGGGCCGACCCAGATCGCACCCGTGCTCAGGTCCGGCATCCTCACCGTCGCCCAGCTCGCCCGCGCCGGCCTGGAGCCCGTGATGGCCCGCCGCAAGATGTCCGGCGACATGTCCGTCGGCGACTTCACCACGCGCCGCTTCGGCCGCGCCGTCACCGAGATCTTCGTCGACCCCCTGCTCGGCAACCTCCACGCCGGCGACGTCGACCGCCTGTCCCTGCGCTCGACCGCGGCCCAGCTGCTGCCGGCCGCCGAGGGCGGCGAGTCGATCGTGCTGCGGAAGCGCCCGCCCGCTCCCCCCGGTCCCGCGATGCCGATGTTCGCGTCGTTCGCCACGGGGCTGCGTACGCTCACCGACGCCGCGGCCGCGGGCCTGACCGTCCACACCGACTCCCCCGTGACCGCGCTCGAGCGCGAGGGCGCGGGCTGGCGGGTCGTCGCGGGCGACACCGCGTACGCGGCCGACCGCGTCGTGCTCGCCGTGCCTGCCTCGGTCGCGGGACTGCTCTTGGACGCCCACGCGCCCGGCGTCGCCGACGAGCTCGCTGCGGGGCGCGTGGCCGACGTCGCGACGGTGGTGCTGGCCTATCCGAGGGCTGCCGCCGCCAAGGTGCCCGCGTTGGCCGAGGCCAACGGCGTCCTGCTCCCGAGCGGGTCGGGCCGCCTGCTGAAGGCCGCGACCCACCTGTCGCGCAAGTGGACCCACCTGCAGCACGACGACTTCTACCTCGTCCGCGCGTCTGCGGGTCGCGTCGGCTCCGGCGCGCTCGCGCTGCTCGAGGACGCCGAGGTCATCCGCCGCATCCACCGCGAGTATGCCGACCTCGTCGGCCTCGACACACGCCCCGCAGACGCGCTCGTGACGCGGTGGGACAACGCGTACCCCCAACTCGAAGTGGGGCACGCCGAGCGCCTGGAGAAGGTACGCGCGCGCCTCGCCGACCTGCCCGTCGACCTCGTCGGCTGCGCATTCGACGGCCTCGGATTGCCCTCCGTGGTGAAATCTGCGGCAAAACTCGTCTGACCGAACGGTTTTCATGGCGTCGACCTTTGCTCTAGACTGTTTCGCGGAGCCGGGCACGCCATATCCCCCGAGTGGCGGTGCCCGGCTCCCCTCATGTCCGGAACCGGTTCCCGGCGGGAGCCCTGAGGTACCTCAGACGGCGGCCCTCCCGCGGAGATACGGCGAACGGCCCATGGTGGGCCCCGCGCCTTACGCGCACCGTGGGATCCATGAGCGACATGACAACACTCCTCCTGGTGGCCCGTGACCGCATAGCGCACCTCCACGCCGAGGCCGCCAACGAACGCCTCGCCGACTCCGTGCTGGGGCCGCGCTCCTGGTGGCGCCGCCTGCTGGGCCTGCGGGCACCGGCCACGCCGCGGCGTACGCGTCCTGTGCGCCCGAGGCACCGCCGCGCGCGCGTGGCACGATATCCAGCGTGAGCAGATCCCGTCCGCCGATGATCGGGCGCGCGCCCGAGCTCGAGCGGCTCCGCACCGCGTGGGGTGACGCGGCGACCACGCCGTGGTGGTTCATCGGCGGCGACGCCGGCATGGGCAAGACGACGCTGGTGAACGCCCTCGTCGCGGCCGTCGGCGACGACGGGCTGGTCGTCATCGGGCAGTGCGTGCCGATGGCCGACGAGGGGCTCCCCCTGGTGCCGGCCACGCAGGTGCTGCGCCACCTGATCGACGCCTGCGGACGCGAGGCCGTGCTCGAGTGGGCCGGCGCCGGCCGCGCGGCGCTCGGCGGGCTCGTCCCCGAGCTCGGCGAGCCCACCCGTGACGGGCAGGAGCGCCTGCGGATGTTCGAGGCGTTCGCGCGCGTGCTCGAGGGCGCAGCGCGGCGGCGTCCCCTGCTCGTCGTGATCGAGGACCTGCACTGGTCGGACGCGACCACGCGCGAGCTGCTCAGGTTCCTCCGCGTCGCCGTGACCGGGGTGCCGATCATGGTCGTCGCCACGTTCCGAACCGACGAGGTGACCCGCCGCCATCCGCTGCGCCCGTGGCTGTCCGACATCCTTCGGACGCCCCACACCGAGCGCGTCGAGCTTGAACCCCTTGACGACGCCGACTCGCGGGACCTGATCGATGCTCTGCTGGGCGGCGATCCCGACCCCGCGCGCGTCGACACCATCATCGAGCGCGGCGAGGGAATCCCTTATTTCCTGGAGGAACTCTCCCGCTGTGCGAGCGAGGGGTGCGACATGACCTGGTCGCTCCGCGAAGCGCTGCTGGTGCGCGTCACCACGCTCCCGGAGTCGACGCAATCGCTGCTCCGGTTGGCATCGGCGGCCGGAAACCGCGTCTCGCACGCGCTGCTCGCCACTGTGGCCGGCCTCCCGGACACGACCCTGGACGCCGACCTGCGGGCAGCGCTCGACGCCCACATCCTCAACCCGGACGAGACCGGCTATTGCTTCCACCACGCGCTTCTGCGCGAGGCCATCCACGACGACGTGCTGCCCGGCGAGCACACGCGTCTGCACGACCGGTTCGCCGACGCGCTGGAGGCCGACCCCTCGTTGGGCAGCCGCGGCGAACTCGTCCACCACCTGTTCGCGGGCGGCAGGCTGGACCGGGCGCTGCGCGCCGCCATCGACCTCGCCCGCGACGAATCCCTTCCTGTGCTGGAATCCCTGGCCCTGTTCGAGCGCGTGCTCGACATCTGGGACCGCGTGCCAGACGCCGCGGCGTACGCGGGCCCGCGCCACCGCGTGCTCGACGAGACGGCCCGCGCCGCCATCACCGCCGGGCTTGCCCCGCGCTCGCTGAAATATGCCGACGCGGCGCTGGCCGCCATGCCCGCCGACGTCGACCCCGGCGAGCGGGCCGCGACAACGCTGATCCGGGGCCGCGGGCTGGCGAACCTGATGGATGCGCGCGCGGCCGAGGCCTACACGGAGGTGCTGGCCGCCGCCGACGGCACGCCCCAGCTGCGGCTGACCGCGTCCGCCGAGCTCGCCGGCTATCTCATGCTGCGCTGTGACCTGGACGCCGCGCGTGCCCAGATCGACGACGCCCTCGCGCTGGCCGACGACGTCGGCCCCTCGCTCGAGCGCAACGCGGCGATGGCACGCCTGCTCAACGTGCGCGGCTGTGTCGCCAACCACCTGGGCGAGGAGGAAGCCTTCGAGGCCGACCTGGCCCGCTCCCTCGAGTTCGAACGGCCGAGCAGCTGGCGCTGGTATGACGTGAACATGTCGGACGGGCTCTATGTCGCCGGCCACTTCCGCCGCGCGGCCGACGTCGCGCTGACCGGCATGCAGAAGGCCGCCGACCTCGGGCTCGAGCGGTCGGTCGGCGCCATGCTCGCCGGCAACGCGGCCCTGCCCCTGCTCACGCTGGGCGACACGGCGGCGGCGCACGCCCTCGTCACCCGTGCCCTCGCCCTCAGGCCGCCGGAGAAATATCTGCTCCAGCTCGACACGCTTGACTCGTCCCTGCGGCTGGCCGACGGCGACCTCGACGGGGCGGAGCGGGCGCTGCTGGCCTTCCGCGAGCGCCGGCGCGACCAGGTGTTGTTCTATCCGCAGTATGCGGTCGACCACGCCCAGGCCGAAGCCCTTCTGGCGATCGAGCGGGGCGACCACGACACCGTGGACCGGCAGGTCGACCTGGTCGCCCGGCTCGGGGGCGCCGGCCGCGGCACCGCGGCCTGGCTGGTCCACGCCGCCGGGGCCCGCTCCCTGCGCGAGCGGGGGCTTGACGTGCGGGCCGGGATGAAGGACCCAGGCCGGCTCGACGTGATGCGGGCCGCGCCCGTCTGGCACGCCCTGTTCGACGCCGAGGCCGACGACACCGCCGCCGGCTGGCGTGCGGTGGTCGACCACCCGATGGCGGAGTCGCTGGGGGCGTCGGTGTCGGCGTACGCGCGCCTGCAGCTGGCGCGGACGCTGGCGGCGGGCGACCGGGCGGAGGCGCGGTCGGTCTGGACGGCGGGCCGCGCCGAGGCGGTGCGGATCGCGCACCGCCCGCTGGTGGGCGCGTACGACGCGGTGGCGACCCGCGCCGGCATCGCCCCGACATCGGCGGCGACGGTGCTCACGCCGCGCGAGCGTGAGGTGATCGGGCTGGTGACCGAGGGGCTGTCGAACGGTGAGATCGCCGGGAGGCTGGTGATCTCGACCAAGACCGCCAGCGTGCACGTGTCGAACATCCTCGCGAAGCTGGGGGCGTCGTCACGCACCCAGGCCGCGACCATCGCGCGGAGGCGCGGGCTGATCTGATTGGCGCGGAGGCGCGGGCTGATCTGATCCCGCTTCGCGGGCCCGCGTACGCCGCCGTGCGACGACGAGCACGACCACGGCGAGCGCGGCGATCCCCAACGCCAGCAGGGCCCACGGCGATCGCGCGGCCGCGAGCATGGCGGCCTCGAACGCGGCGAGGCCGATGGTGGCGTAGATGACGGCCCACATCACGCAGCCGAGGGTGACGGCGGGCAGATAGCGCTTCAGGGGCATGCGGGTGGCGCCGGCACTGAGGTTGATGGCGGTCTGGATGCCGATCGTCAGGAAGCTGAGCGGGACGGCGTACGCGCCCCACCGCGCGGAGAAGGCCTCGGCGCGGGCCATGGTGGGGCCCTGCATGAACCGTTTGAGCCGGGTCGCGCGGCCGCCGGCGGCCGCTCCGCGGCCGACCCAGTAGGTGAGGTTGGCGCGCACCATCACGATGCAGAAGAGCGCGAGGACGGCCCAGCCGATGGGCAGCTCCCGCAGCGCATCGAGGCTCATCGCCCTCCCGTCGTGTGTGTCGTTCCATCCTGCCACGCCGGGAAAGGGTTGCCTTATCTGGCGCCCAGTGGGCTCAGTGCGATCAGGCCTCGACGAGGGAGGCCAGGCACTGCAGGCTGCGCCCGAGGCTCGCGAGGGCATCGCGGTCGGCACGCATCAGGCCGATGAGGACGGGCTTGGCGACCGCGGGCGACCAGTCGAAGGTGGCGCGGACCAGCGTGGTGCCGTCGTCGCGCGGCTCGAGTTCCCAGCGCCAGACGTGGCCACCGAAGAGGGTACGCGAGCCCTTCACCGTCGCCGTCCGCCAGGCGAGGACGCGGTCGGGGACGAACTCGACGACCTCGCTGCCGGAGCGATAGCCGAACCCGCTGCGCTTCATGCCCATGGAGAAGTGGGCGCCCAGGACGAGCGGGATGGGGCCGTCGGGGGTGCCGGTGATGGTGCCGGAACCGTCGAGGGCGGCGTGGTTCCGGATGTCGGCGAGGATGGCGAAGATGCGATCGGCCGGGGCGTTGATGACGCGCTGCTGCGAGACGCGCTGGGGGGCTGACTGGGTCATGCGGCCAGCGTAGGCGTCCCGTGGCAGGATGACCCGGTGACCCCGAACCGCGGCCTGCTGGTGGCCGGCACGTCGTCCGATGCCGGCAAGTCCCTGATCGTCGCCGGGTTGTGTCGATCGCTGTCCCGCAAGGGAATGCGGGTCGCACCGTTCAAGGCCCAGAACATGTCGAACAACTCGATGGTGTGCGCCGACGGGTCGGAGATCGGGCGGGCCCAGTGGCTGCAGGCGGTCGCCGCCCGCGCCGAGCCGGAGTCGGCGATGAACCCCGTGCTCCTCAAGCCTGGCACCGATCGGCGCTCCCACATCGTGCTGCGGGGGCGGCCGTTCGGCACGCTGGAGTCGGGGCAGTACGCCACGGGTCGCCGCGCGCTCGCGGAGGCGGCTTTCTCCGCGTACGCAGACCTTTCCTCGCGTTTCGACGTCGTGGTGAGCGAGGGGGCGGGGTCACCGGCGGAGGTCAACCTGCGCGCGGGCGACTATGTGAACATGGGGCTGGCGCGCCGGTTCGAGCTGCCGGTCGTGGTGGTCGGCGACATCGACCGCGGCGGGACGCTGGCGTCGCTCTATGGCACGTGGGCGCTGCTCGACGAGGACGACCGGCGGCTGTTCCGGGCGTACGTCATCAACAAGTTCCGCGGCGACGCCGCCGTGCTGGCGCCGGGGCTCGACGAGATCACGCGCCGCACCGGGGTTCCCTGCCTGGGCGTGGTTCCCTGGCTCGACGACGTGTGGCTCGACGGCGAGGACGCGCTGGCGATCGGCGGCTGGCACCACCGACCGAACGACCCCGGGGCGGCGACGCTGACCGTGGCGGTCGTGCGGTTCCCGCGGGTCTCGAACGCGACCGACGTCGACGCGCTCGCGGCGGAGCCGGGGGTGGAGGTCGTGGTCACGGCCGACCCGACGACATGTGCGACCGCCGACGTGCTGGTGTTTCCGGGGTCGCGGGCGACGGTGAGCGATCTGGCCTGGCTGCGGGCGCGGGGGATCGACCGCGTGGTGGAGCATCGGGCGCACACGGGGCGGGCGACGCTGGGCATCTGCGGGGGCTATCAGATGTTGGCGCGGACGATCGACGACGATGTGGAGTCGGGCGCGGGATCGGTTGCGGGGTTGGGAATCCTGCCGGCGCGGGTCGACTTCGACGGCGAGAAGGTGCTGGCGCTGCCGTCGGGCTCGTGGCGGGGCGAGTCGGTGATGGGCTATGCGATCCACCACGGGCGGGTGACGGTGGAGGCGCGTGGGCCTGAGGACCTGGGCGAGTCGGGGGATGCTCCGTTCGAACCCTTCCTCGACGGGTGTCGCGTGGGCTCGACGTGGGGCACGTTGTGGCACGGGGCGTTCGAGGTGGACGGGTTCCGCCGGGCCTGGCTGACGGCCGTGGCGGAGGCCCAGGGCCTGGCGTGGCGGCCGGTGAGTGGTGCGCCCGGGTTCGCGGAGCGACGCGAGGCGATGATCGACCGCGTGGCGGACGCGCTGGAGGAGCACGTCGACATCGACGGCCTAGTGGCCCTCTGAGTCGGCGCCCTGTCCTTCCGGTGTGGCAGGTGCGTCGGTGATGCCGCGCCGGTGAGCGCTCGGGCTCGTCCCGAAGTGGGCCTTGAACGCCGCGCTGAAGCTGAAGGGGGTCGCATAGCCGAACCGGCGGCCCACCGCCTCCACGGTCAGGTGCTCGTCACGGAGCGCGTCGGCGGCCCTGGCCAGCCGCGTACGCCGCGCGTACTCCCCCGGCGGGACCCCCACCACCTCACGGAATCGCTTGGTGAAGGTGGCCCGCGACAGGCCCACGTCGGCCGCCAGCCGCTCAGGCGTCAGCGCCCCGGTGTCATCGGCGTCCATGCGGCCCAGCGCCGCCGCGATCTCGGGATCGCGGCCCACCGACCACCACGACGGCCCGGTGTCGTCGCGGGCCGTCCACTGGCGCACGGTCGCGATCAGCAACACGTCGAGCAGACGGTTCACCACAGTCGCCTGGCCCGGCGCCGTCACCGCGAGCTGATCGACGATGAGCTCAGCCAGCGCGCCGACCTCCGGGCGCTCGATGATCTCTCGGGGCAGCGACGCCAGGAGTTGGCGCCCCACCTCCGACTCGGAGGCGTAGGTGGCGATCAGCAGGTCGTGGTGGCCTTCGGGATCGTTGCCCCAGGCGCGGACGCCGAGCGCCATGGGTTCGGCGAGATCGCGCCCGTCGCCGCCGCGGCAGGCGCCACCGGGGCCGATGGTGACCGTGGGCGCGCGAGCGGGGTCTACGGCGAGGACGTAGGGCTCGGTGCCGCTCACGATCAGGACGTCGCCGGCGGTGAGGGCGTGCGTCGCGGGGCCGCGTACGAGGTGGCAGTCGCCGCGCAGCAGCGCGCAGACGGTGAGGGGGGCGTCGTCCTCGACGGAGATGGCCCAGTCCCCCGACATCAGGACGCGCAACGCGGCGGTGCGTCGCGAGCGGGGTGCGTCGAGCAGGAGCGCGACCGGGTCCATGGGTGCACCCTAACCACGATCCGGCCGAAGTCGTATGGGCGCCGTCCGCGACAGCATGGTCGCGCGGCGGCATCGGTCGTTGACTGGAGGCATCGTCACACCCGACGGATCATCCAGCCACAAGAGGAACCATGCTCACCAATCTCTTCGCCCTGGCGGCGTCCGCCGTGGTCGCGGGGGTCTATGCCAACTTCTCGGCGCGGGTCATGCCGAGGCTGGCCACGCTCGCCACCACCGAGGGAGTGGCGACCATGCAGGGGTTCAACCGGACCGCCGTGCAGGCGCCGTTCATGATCGCGTTCTTCGGCGGTGCCGCGCTCGGGGCCTTCCAGGTCGCGCGGTTCGTGCGGGGTGAGCGTGGACTGGTCGACACCCTGGCGGCCGGCGCCGGGTTGGCCCACCTGGCGGCGTTCCGGCTGACGCTCGCCTACAACGTGCCGCGCAACGAACATCTGGCCCGGCTGTCTCCCGGCTCGGCGGAGGCGGGGGCGTACTGGCCGGTCTATCTGCGGGAGTGGACGGGCGCGAACACCGTGCGGGCCGTGTGCGCGCTCGCGGCCGTCGCACTGGGAGGCGCGGCGGTGGCCGCGACGGTGCGCGGAACCGAGTGATGCCCAGATCGTGACCGTGGACGTGGCGAACATGCCACTGCGGCTGCCTACCGTGAGTCATGCGTACTTTCCGTGCCGTTCGCGTCCTGCTGGCCCTGCTGTTCCTGGTCGGGTTCTCCGTCGTTGCCGCGCCCGGCGCTGCTGCCTGCGCGTGCGGGGCGATGCCGACCCGCGAGGGAGCCCGCGTACGCGGCGAGATGGCCATGATCACGTGGGGCGGGCGCACCGAGACGATCGACATGATCATGCGGCTGAACGGGCGGGCGGCCGAGGCGGCGTGGATCATGCCGACGCCGGCGGGGACCGAGCTTTCGCTGGGGGACAAGGAAGTCTGGGACGACCTGCGCGACCTCACTCGGGCCGAGCAGCGCACGCGCAAGGACTGGACGCCGCGGTTTCCCTTTCTGGACGACGATCGCGGGGTGGGCGGGTCTGCCCCGGGTTCGGGAGTGCGGGTCGAGGGGGTCGCGGAGATCGGTCCGTTCCGGGTGACCACGCTCGCAGGTGACTCGGCCGCGGCCGTGAACGATTGGCTGCGGGAGAACGGATTCCCGGCGAAGGACGAGCTGCTGCCGACCTTTCAGGGCTATCTCGACCAGGGCTGGCGCATCCAGGCCGTGCGCCTGACGCCGGCCGCCGCGGGCTCGGCGCTGCAGGGAGACCTCGACCCGCTGCGGCTGCGGTTCCCGACCGATCGGGTGATCTATCCCATCAGGCTGTCGAAACATGCCGCCCAGAGCCAGGACGTCGCCCTGTATGTGGTCGCGCCACGGCGCATGGACATCACCGCGGAGGCGGCGCCGGGCGATCCCATGAGGCTCGAGTTCGCGGGACGGGTGCCGGGCGTACGCGTGGGCCAGCCGGCAGGCCTGGTGCCGGGAACGACCGAGGCCTTCCTGACGGCGTACGTGGGTCAGTTGTCACCCCGGGCGATCACGCAGGACTTCGCGTTCGGGCCGGCGGCGCGCGACGACGCGTACCGCGAGGTGGAGTGGTCGGTCGACCACTCCCCCGGCCGCGCGCTGGGGTGGGCGATCACGCTGTCGGGCTTGGCCGTCCTCGCGGGACTGGCGGCGGGCGCGGTCGTGGTTCGGCGCGGACGGGGGCGTACGGGCTAGGCCGGGCGTACGCGGGTCAGGCCTCCAGCACGGTCGCCTAGTTCGCCACGGCAAGGCCGCCCATGTTGTGCACAAGGGCTTTGCTGGCACCCGCGACCTGCATGGCGTCGGCGCGGCCGGAGAGCTGGAGCGCGGCGAGGACGTGTTGCGAGACGCCGGTGGCGCCGACGGGGTGACCCTTCGACTTGAGGCCGCCGGAGACGTTGACGGGCAGCTTGCCGTCGGGGAAGACCCAACCCTCGTCGAGGGCGCGGCGACCCTGACCGGGCTCGGTGAGGCCCATGGCCTCATAGACGACGAGCTCGGCGATGGTGAAGCAGTCATGGACCTCTGCGAGAGAGAGCGCATCGAGGTCGGTGTTCGCCATGGCGAGGGCGCGCTCGATGGCGATGCGGGTGCCGGCGAAGGCGCTGGGGTCCTTCTTGGCTGCGGGAAGGAAGTCGTTGGCGTGGCCGAAGCCGGTGATGCGGGCGAGTCCTTCCGTTGTGTCCTGGAGGATCAGGGCGGCGGCGCCGTCGGAGACGGGCGAACAGTCCGTACGCTTCAGGGGACCGGCGACGCGCGGGTTCTTGTCGGACTCGGTGCGGCAGAACTCGACGGAGAATTCCTTGTGGAGTTGGGCGTTCGGGTTCTTCATGCCGTTCGCGTGGTTCTTGGCGGCGATCATGGCGAGGGCTTCGGTGACGTCGCCGTGGCGGTCGGCGTACGCCTCGGCGACGCGGGCGAACAGGCCGGCGAACCCGGTGGTGGACTCGGTGCCGGCGAGCTCGAAGTCGGCGCCGAGCAGGGCGGCGCCGACGACATCGGCACCCGCGTGGGTCATCTTCTCGACGCCGATCACGAGGACGGTCTTGGCGCAGCCGGAGCGCATCGCGCGGATGCCTTGGTGGACGGCCGCGGAGCCGGATGCGCAGGCGTTCTCGACGCGGGTCATGGGGGCACCGAAGAGGGCGTCGTCGGCCTGCATCGCCAGTGAGGAAGGAAAGGCGAGGGGCGTGAGGCCGGCGTTGAACTGGCTGAGATCGACCTCGTCGACCCGGCCGGGTTCGAGGCCGGCGTCGGCGAGGGCGTCGCGGACGACCTGGACGACGAGGGTCTCGACGGTGTCGTCGGACAGCTTGCCGAAGCGGGTGTGGGCGATTCCGGTGACGGCGATGTCGGTCGTGGAAGAAGGGTAGGACGCCCCTGGTTCCGCGTGCGAGCGCTGGGGAGACGAGGAGCAGGTCCCACGCTCGCTGAGCGACGAAGGAGTCGAAGCAACCCCGCCACGTTCTCCGAGCGAGCGCCAGCGAGACGAGGAGCCGGCGCTCGCTGCGACGAAGGAGTCGAAGCGACGCCCCACGTTCTCCGAGCGAGCGCCAGCGAGACGAGGAGGGAGCAGGTTCCACGCTCGCTGAGCGACGAACGAGTGGAAGCGACGCCCCACGTTCTCCGAGCGAGCGCCAGCGAGACGAGGAGTGCGCGCGCGACTTATCCACAGTTCTGAGTGACCCCGAAGCAGGGAGGGGTCGGTCTGTGGATAACTGGATTCTTGTCGGACCCTGCGGGAACACTTGTTCGTATGCAGGAGATGTCCCCGTCCACGCTCCCCGACGCGATCGGCACCGCCGACCGTGCACTGGGTGCTGCGCTGGACGGGGCCATGGAATCGGCAGACCTGCGACTCATGGCCGATGGTGATCTGTTGGCGTTGGCGGGGCGGGCACAGCAGCTCGCGGCCCGGGTCGAGGCCGCGCACCTGCTGCTCGTCGCCGAGGTCGAACGCCGCGACGCCGCGCAGCACGAGCTCGGAATCTCCACCGGGGCGTGGCTGCGGGAAACCCACGGCTACGGCAGCAGGGAAGCCCACGGCCTGGTCCGCCGCGCCGGCCGGGTCATCGAACAGGAGCATGTCTGGGACGGCATGGCCGACGGTGTGGTGTTGCCGCGGCAGGCCGACGCGATCTGCGACGCCCTCGCACTCTTGCCCGAGGACCTCGCAGCCGACAAACAGGTCGAGGCACAGAAGGTGATGGTCACCTATGCGTCCGAGTTCGACCCCAAAGAGCTGCGGCAGCTCGCGCACCGGCTGGTCGAGGTCGTCGACCCCGACCACGCCGACGAGCTCCTGGCCGCGCAGTTGGAGCGGCAGGAAGCCCGCGCCTGGCAGACCCGCGAACTGCACTTCTGGCCCGACGGCCACGGCTCGATGAACCTCCGCGGGAAACTCCCGCTGGCCGAAGGCGAACAACTGGCGGCCTTGATCGACGCGATTGCGGATCGCGCGCGCCGCCGGGCCCGAGGCCTCCCCACCGTCGACCGCCCCACCCACACGAGCAAGGAGGAGCGGAACGCACGCTCGCTGAGCGACGCAGGAGTCGAAGCGACCCCGGACCGTTCTCCGAGCGAGCACTTCGACCCAGCCCCAGAGCGGCCTCGCTCAGCACAGGCTCCGCGAGACGAGCAGCCGGCTGGCTTCGCGGCTGAGTCGGAACGTTCTCCGAGCGAGCGCCAGCGAGACGAGGAGCGCACCCCACGCTCGCTGAGCGACGAAGGAGTCGAAGCGACCCGCGACCACACCGCCGACTGCGCCCACCACCACAACGAGGGTGACGGCGCGACCGGACCGGTCCGGGGCCGCCTTCCCCGCAAGGACACAGACGCGGCGTCGACGACCGGTCTGCCCGACCTCACCGACACCTCCCTCGACGACCTGACCGACCCGGTCTGCGGGCCCGCCTGTCCCGGACCCGACTGCGGACTCTGCGGCGGACGACCCTCCAGAGCCATGGCACGGGCTGACGCCCTGATGGAGTTGGCCCACGCCTTCGCCGACGCCGACCACGCCCCCGCCCTCGGAGCAGACCGCCCCCGACTAAACCTCACCGTCACCCTCGACCAACTCACCACCGGACTCGGCACCGTCGATGTCGCCGGGCAGCGCCTGTCCGCCCAAGAACTCCGCCGACTCGCCTGTGACTCCGAGATCATCCCCATGGTCCTCAACAGCCTCGGCGTCCCCCTCGACGTCGGTGCGGCGAAGCGGTTCTTCACCCCCGGACAACGCGCCGCCCTCATCGCCCGAGACGGCGGCTGCATCTTCCCCGGCTGCGACCGACCACCCCGACAGTGCGAATGCCACCACATCATCCCCTGGCACCTGAGACCGTGGACCGCGATCACCAACGGCGTCCTGCTCTGCTGCCACCACCACGCCCTCTGCGAACCTTCAAGGAAGGGACCTGATCCGCACCGGTGGGAAGTCCGCATCAACCCGACCGACGGACTCCCCGAATTCCTGCCCCCGATCACCCTCGACGCACACCGACGGCCACGACGCCACATCCGCCACCGCATCCGACAACACCGCGGGGACCAGGACGGAGACCCCCCTGGATAACCACCGAGCCAGGATCCCTTCGACTCGCTGGCGCTCGCTCAGGAAACGTGGGTCCCAGGCTCCTCGACTCGCTGGCGCTCGCTCGGAGAACGTGGTCCTGGACTCCTCGTCCCGCGGAAGCCTGTGCTGAGCGAGGCCGCCCGCGGCCAAGCCGAAGCGCTCGCTCAGGAATCGTGGGTCCCAGGCTCCTCGACTCGCTGGCGCTCGCTCGGAGAACGTGGTCCCAGGCTCCTCGACTCGCGGAAGCCTGTGCTGAGCGAGGCCGCCCGCGGTCAAGACGAAGTGCTCGCTCCGAGAACGGGTCCTGAGGCTCTCGCCGCTCGGAGAACGTCGGTCCCGGCGGATAGGCTCGCTCCATGCAGATCGGTGCCCACGTCGACCAGACCGACCCCGTTGCCGAGGCGATCGCCCGCGGCGCGAACCTCTCCCAGTTCTTCCTGGGCGACCCCCAGGGATGGAAGGGGCCGAAGGTCGCGTACGAGGGTGGAGCAACAGCGTTGAAGGAGGCCGCCGAGCAGGCCGGAGTCGCGCTCTATGTCCACGCCCCCTACGTGCTGAACGTGGCGACGCTGAACAACCGCATCCGCATCCCGAGCCGCAAGCTCCTCCAGCAGACCGTCAACGCCGCCGCCGAGATCGGCGCGGCGGGCGTCATCGTGCACGGCGGCCACGTCACCGCCGACGACGACCCCGAGAAGGGCTTCGACAACTGGCGCAAGTGCATCGACGGCCTCGACATGCCGGTGCCGGTGCTGATCGAGAACACCGCCGGCGGCGCCAACGCCATGGCCCGCCGCCTCGACCGCATCGCTCGCCTGTGGGAGGCCGTCACCTCCGCCGAGGGCGGCGACACCGTCGGCTTCTGCCTCGACACGTGCCACGCCCATGCCGGCGGCGAGGACCTCACCGGCCTGGTGGACCGCGTACGCGCCCTCACCGGACGCATCGACCTCCTCCACGTCAACGACTCGCGCGACGCGTTCGACTCCGGCGCCGACCGCCACACGAGCCTCGGCCAGGGCCAGTGCGACCCGGAGGGCATCGTGGACGTCGTCCGCAACGCCCACACGCCTGTCGTCCTCGAGACCCCGGGCGGGGCCGACGGCCACCGCGCCGACATGGAGTGGCTGACGAGCCGGGTCTGACGCCCCGAACCCCTCACGACGGCTGAGCGCGGCGCGCTCAGCCCGCCTGACCCGCGTCCCCGCCCCGGTCGCGGCTCCGCTGCGTACGCCGCTCCACCCGCCGGATCAACCGCGCCAGCTGGTCGCGCGTCATCGTGACCGTGCCGTCCCCGTGCACCGGGAGCTGCCATCCCCGGCGCCGCGCGATGAGCGCCAGGCTCGCGCCCGCGACCGTCGCCCCCAACATCACCGCACCCGGGTTCCCGCCGACCGCGTCGCCCACCACGATGACGCCGGCCGCGATGAGGGCCGGGACTGCGTACAGGGTGTTGCCGCCGAACACCTCCGGCACCTCGCCCACCGCGATGTCGCGGATCATGCCGCCGCCGACGGCCGTGATGATGCCGAGCAACATCGCCGGCAGCCAGTCCAGCCCCGCCGCCAGTGACTTGGTCGTGCCCGCCGCGGCCCACGCACCCAGGACGACCGCGTCCGCGATGGGGTACGCGACCTCCCACGGGCGGCGGCGGACGTTCATGACGAAGGCGATCGCAGCACCGGCGAGGGCGCAGATGAGATACCAGGGGTCGACCAGAGCGACCGGGCGGCCGGCCTGCAACAGGGTGTCGCGCAACATGCCGCCGCCGAGCGCCGACACGATCGCCAGCACCGCGAAGCCGACCGCGTCGAAGCGCCGCTGCCGCGCGAGCGTTCCGCCGATGATCCCGTTCAGCACGACGCCGAGCAGGTCGAGGGCGCGGAACACCAGGGTCAGTTCGTCGGACACCGGCTCATCGTAGGCCCCAGACCCCGGACCCCAGGTTCCCCGAGTTATACTTTTCCTACTTGTATAACCAAGGGAGAAACCGTGGTCAACCCACCCGGCAAGTACGCGGCCACCGTCACCGTCGGCGAGAAGGGCCAGATCGTCATCCCCAAGGCCGCCCGCGACCTCTACGGCATCAAGCCGGGCGACACCCTGCTCGTGCTCGCCGACCAGCAGCAGGGCATCGCGATCGTCAACCCCGCCCAGTTCGAGCACTTCATCAACAACGTCATCCCCGGCGTACCGTCGGCCGACGACGAGGACCCCGGCCCGCGATGACCACCCCAGCGGCACCACCCACCGCCGAAAAAGCCACCGCACGTCAGCGCCTCCACGGCCTCGACGCCCTGCGCGGCGGTGCGCTGCTGCTCGGCATCGTGCTCCACGGCCTGCTGGGCTTCGTCCCCGGCTTCCCCTGGATCGTTAGCGATTCCCAGAAATCGCCCGTCGCGGGCGTGGTGAGCATGTGGATCCACCTGTTCCGCATGCCGCTGTTCATGTTCCTCGCGGGCTTCTTCGCCCGCATGTCGGTCGGTCGTCGCGGCGCCGCCGACTTCGCCCGCGACCGGCTGAAGCGCATCGGCCTGCCGTTCCTCGTGTTCGCCCCGCTCATGCTGGTGACCGTCGCCGCCGTCGGCACGTGGGCGATGGCCCGGCAGGGCATCACCGAGCCCCCCGCGCCGCCGCCCGGCGTACCCCTGGTCCTCGTCATCCTCAATCCCGGCCACCTCTGGTTCCTGTGGACCCTGCTGCAGCTGTACGCCGTGGCCCTGCTCGCGCGCGCCGCGGTGGGCGACCGCGCGTGGGCGCGGAATCTGGGCGTACGCCTAGGCGACGCCCTCACCCGCCCGGGTGGGGTGCTGTTGGCGGCGATCCCCTACTGGCTCGCCATGGAGGTGACCGGCAAGATCATCGGCGGTCCGGTCACGCTCCTGCCGGAACCCGGTCCCAGCCTCGCCTTCCTCGGCGCGTTCCTGGCCGGCTGGTTCTGCTGGGGCAGGCCAGAGGCGATGCCGCGCCTGGCCCGGCAGTGGCCGCACCACCTCGCCGGCGCCGCGGTCACGTTGGTGATCATGGTCGCCGCTCTGGGAACGACCACCGACATGGAGGCCCACATCGCTCCGGTGTGGCTGCGCCTGGTGGGCGCGGCGGGCGTCTGGCTGTGGTGCTACGGGTTGCTGGGCCTGTGCGTCGCGGTGTTCACCCGCGAGAACGCCGCGATCCGCTATCTGGCCGACGCGTCCTATTGGATGTACCTGATCCACCTCCCCCTGGTCCTTGTCATGCAGGTGCTGCTGGCCGACCTGGCCTGGTGGTGGCCCCTCAAGGCCGCGCTGATCATCGGCGTCCCGGTCGCGGTGCTCCTCGCCAGCTATCACCTGCTCGTGCGCCCGACGTGGCTGGGCGCCTGGCTGAACGGACGGAAGTACGCCGCCGCGCGCCCCCGCGTACACCCCTAGACTTCTCGCCATGCGCGCACTCATCACCGGCGGCACCGCCGGCATCGGAGCCACGTTCGCCCGCCACCTCGCCTCCCGCGGCGACGACCTCGTGCTCGTCGCCCGCGACGAGACCCGGCTGGCGGAGGCGGCGGCGGAGCTGTCGCGCACCTACGGCGTCGACGTCCAGACCCTGCGCGCCGACCTGGCGGACCGCGGGGACACCCAGCGCGTCGCCGACCGCCTGCTGTCGGACGACGACCCCATCGACCTGCTGGTGAACAACGCGGGCTTCGGGCTGCGGACCACGATGCTGGGCGAGGACACCAGCGAGGACGAGCGGGCGCTCGACGTGATGTGCCGCGGCGTGCTCGTGCTCGCCAACGCGGCGGCGCGCGCGATGACCGCGCGCGGCCACGGCCAGATCATCAACACCGCCTCGGCCGCGGGCTTCGTCGCGATGGGCCACTATTCGGCGGTGAAGGCGTGGGTGACGGCCTACACGGAGTCGATGGCGGTGCAGCTCGCCGGCACCGGCGTGACGACGACGGCGCTGTGCCCGGGCTGGGTGCGCACCGAGTTCCACGACCGCGCCGGCATCAACGCGAGCTCGATCCCCGACGCGGCCTGGATCGACCCGGACGCGCTGGTCCGCGAGTGCCTGCAGGACGTGGCACGCGGCAAGGTCGTATCGGTGCCGACGCCGCAGTGGAGCACCGCGATCGGGCTGGCGCGGGTCGCGCCGCGGCCGATCATCCGGTGGGTGTCGCGCAAGCTGACGTCGAAGCGGCACTGAGCCCCTCGGGAACAGCACTCACCCCCACTCGAACCACCCGTGGCGTACGCCGACCCGGCGCCACGCCACCAGTTGCACCGCCCCCACGACCACCAGCAGGACCGGGGCGACCACGGCGACCGGCAGCGTCGCCGCCGTGGCGGGTTCGACTCCCGCCACCCCGCGGAACCCTCCCCCGCCCGCCCACGCCACGACGACGAGACCCATCGCCCACGCCGCCGCGGCCACCTGCGCCGTCGCGGCGACCGCCACCAGAGCCCGCCCCCGACCCACCCGCGGCCCCAGCCACAGGGCTGCGTCGCGCGCCATCCACCCCGCGACGTAGGCCATCAGCGGCGCCCAGACCACGGCGAACACCGCATGACTCGCCCGCGGCATCGCCGCGTGCACCAGCCCGAGCAGCGCCACCACCCAGGCCTCCGAGAACAGGAAGCCCCCACCCAACCGGGTGAGCCGGCGCCCACTCCCCGCGAGACCCGCCGCGACGCAGGTCCCGATCGTGCGGCCCTCCAGAACGAGAGCGACCACTGCGTACGCCAGCGCGGTGACGGCCAGCACCATGCCCCATGCGCCCACGGTCATCACGCGAACACCACCGCGGCGGCCGGCTCCGGCCCGGCCTCCGACTCCCACAGCGCATCCCGCGGCGCCCGGCGCATCGCCCGTCCCATCAGCACCCAGCACGTCAGGGCGGCCGTCAGCCCGATCGCCACGAACACGAACGTCGTCGCCACGAGGCCGGTCACCGACGGCGCGGACAACGCCTCATCGACCGTCACCTGACCCACGATGAACCAGGGCTGGCGCGACACCTCGCGATAGACCCACCCGGCGACGGTGGTCGCCAGGGGGATCCAGACCCCACCCCCGAGCATCCGCAGCAGCCATCCCCGCTCCAGGACCCGGCTACGCAGCCCCAGCGGCAGCACGACCACCCACGTGAACCCCCAGATGAGCAGGCCGACCAGCATCATCCAGGGCAGCGCGACCCCGACGGCGCCCACCCCGACGCTCCGGAGCCCCGGTCGCACGACCGCGAACTGCACGACCCCCGAGACCACAGAGACCGGCGCGGCGACGGCGACGAGCACGATGCCGCAGCGGATCAGCAGCAGCGCCACCGCACCGTCCAACCGTCGCCGCGCCAGGTGCGCCCCGGCCGCCGCCAGCCAGAAGCCCCCGACGATCCCAGCTGCCCCGGCCACGTGCACGTCGACCGCGAGCGCTCCCGGTGACGTCACGAGTGCCACGGGGTCGACCAGGCGTACGCCCCCGACCACCGTCACCGTGCCCACCGGGCGGTGGAGGTACGCGTTCACGGCCAGCACGAGCACCGCCGACAGCCAGGCCGTCGCCGCCACACCCCACGCCAGGACCACGCGTACGCCCTCGCGCAGCCGCCCCTCGCTCACGATCCAGAGCCCCAGCAGCGTCGACTCGACGAGGAACGCCGCCACGGTCTCGAGCGCCAGCCCGCCCACCACCGCGTCGTACGCCCCCGCCGGCGCGCCCGACCAGTTGAGGCCCATCTGCAGCTCCATGACCAGACCGCTGACGATCCCGATCCCGTAGTTCAGGAGATAGAGCAGTGCCACGTGGTTCATCGCGCGCCGGAGACGGGACCGGCGAGCGGGGTCGCGGGACCCCGCGTACGCGGTGTTCAGGACGGCGATCACCGGCGCTAGGCCGAGGGTGGTGACGACGAACAGGAAATGGATGCCGGCGGTGAGGGCGAAGCAGAGGCGGGCGACGGTCAGGGGGTCCATGAAGATCCGTTCGAGTTGTTTACGGATGGAATTATTCCATTTGGAATGTATCTCATGCGTTATGGTTGCGCCATGGGGGACTTCACCAACACCCCGGACCCGCTCGGCCTCGTGCTGGCGGCAACCGGTCAGCTCGCCATGCGCGGCTACAGCGCCGCTCTCCCGGACGATGTCGCGCCCCGGGAGGTCGCCGTCCTGAGCCGCGTGGTCGGGGTCGGACCGCTCGCGCAGACGGAGCTGTCGTCGTCCCTGTCGATCCCCGGCAGTCGCCTCGTGGCCCTGATCGACCAACTCGTGGAGCGGGGCTGGGTCACGCGCTCCATCCGGCCCGACGACCGGCGCGCGCGGTTCATCGAGGCCACCGACGAGGGCCGGGCGGCCTTCCGTGGGCTGGTGGCGACGTCGCTCGCCTTCGACGACCGCGTACGCGCGGGCCTGACGCCGGCCGACGAGGCCGAACTGCGGCGCCTGCTTGCGGTCGTGGCGGCCAACCTCGGCGAGCGGGCCGATCTGGGCGCGATGCCCTGAGGGATCGCCTCGCACGCCGGTGCGGGCGGTGGCTTCGACTCGCTGGCGCTCGCTCAGCCAACGTACGATCCCGGCAGTCGCTCAGCCAACGTTGTGCTTGGCCGGTTCCCACAACCCCACCCCCACCCCGTGATGGGGTTCCCACAGCCGCCACGCCGGGGTGGGCCGATCGACCGCCGGGGCCATAGTCTGGGCCGGTGAATGAACGGAAGCGCTACACCTCGCGCACCCACGCGAGTGCGCGCTTCGTGGCCCAGCAGCTCATGTTGAAGCCGCTGGTCTGGTCGGTGTGCAACGTGAAGGTCCACGGCAAGGAGCGGCTCGCCGGCTTCGACGGGCCCTTCATCGTCGTGTCGAACCACTCGAGCCACCTCGACACCCCGCTGATCATCGGCAGCCTCCCCCAGCGCCTGTCGCGCAACCTCGCGGTGGGTGCCGCCGCGGACTATTTCTTCGACACCTGGTGGCGCGCGGTTCCCACCGCGCTGTTCCTCAACGCCTTCCCCATCGAGCGTGGGAAGGGCCTGCGCGGGCGCGGCGCCAAGACGCGCGGCCTGGCCGGCCACCTGCTCAGCGACGGCGTACCGCTGCTCATCTATCCCGAGGGCACCCGCTCGAGGACCAAGGCCATGGGCCGGTTCAAGCCGGGCGCCGCCTCGCTGTGCATCAGCCGCAACGTGCCGTGCCTGCCCATCGCCCTCGTGGGTGCGGGCGACGCCATGCCGCGCGGCACGAACTGGCCGAAGAACGGCCGGCCGAAGATCCACGTCGTGTTGGGCGAGCCCATGTGGGCGCGCCAGGGCGAGACGGCCCACCAGTTCTCCGACCGCATCGCGGCCCGCATCGCCGAGCTCCACGACGAGACGGCGGCTCAGAAGTCGCTGCCGCTGATGAGCGAGCACGCCCAGAAGGCGCTCGAGCGCGAGACGCGGGAGGGGCCCACAGCTTCGGCCGAGCCGGACCCCGGTGCCCCCACGGGTGACGCGGGGACCACGCGTACGGCAGACTCGCAGACGGCCAGCGACCAGGAAGGTGACCGATGAACGGCGTCAAGCACATGAAGTGGTGGGGCTGGGGAGTCGAGGGCATCGGCTTCCATCACGAAGACAAGCCCGGCTTCGCCCCGTTCGTGCTCGACAAGGTCGGCCTCGACCTGTGGGCGCCGGCCGGCAAGCCGCCCCACTTCGACGAGATCCCGGTGCCGGCGTCGCAGTTGACGGACACCCTCGCGTCCGAGTTGGCCGCCGCCCTCGGTGACAAGCACGTCGTGACCGACGACCTCGACCGCGTGGTCCACACGTTCGGCAAGTCTGTACGCGACCTCATCCGCATGCGTCGCGGCGCGCTCAAACGCATCCCCGACGTGGTGGTCTATCCGGCCGACGAAGAAGAGGTACGCAAGGTCGTCGACCTCGTCGTCGCCGCCGACGCCGTGCTGATCCCCTTCGGCGGCGGGTCGAACATCGTCGGCTCACTCGAGCCCCTGGCGGGCGAGACCCGCCAGATCGTGTCGCTCGACCTGGGCCGCATGAACCGCGTCATCGAGATCGACGACGAGGCCCAGCTGGCCCGCGTCGAGGCCGGCGCCCTCGGCCCCGCGCTCGAGGAGCAGCTCAACCGCCGCGGCTGGACCATCGGCCACTTCCCCGACTCGTTCACCCACTCGACGCTCGGCGGCTGGGTGGCGACGCGCAGTTCCGGCATGCAGTCGGACAAGTACGGTGACATCGCCGACATCACCCGCGGGCTGCGCATGGTGATGCCGGGCGAGACGCTGGTGCTCAACCCGCTCCCGTCGACCTCGACCGGCCCGTCGGTGCGCGAGATGGTGCTCGGTTCGGAGGGCCGCCTCGGCGTCATCACCGAAGTCACCGTCAACGTCCACCGCCTCGCCGACGAGCGCGTCGTCCTCGCGTACTTCTTCCCTGATTGGGAATCCGGCGTCCGCGCGATGCGCGACATCTCGCAGTCGGACGCGCAGGTGCTCGTCGCCCGCATCTCCGACCACCGCGAGACCGCGTTCTCGTTCGCGACCCAGAAGGAGCAGAAGGGGTTCAAGAAGATCGCGACCGACGGCATCTTCAAGCTGCTCGAGCGCCGCGGCTGGGACCTCGACAAGCTCTGCATGTCGTTCATCGGCTTCGAGGGCACGAAGGCCCACGTCGCGCGCCAGAAGGCCACGGTCAAGGAGATCGTCACCCACCACGGCGGCATGGTCGTCGGCAAGGGCCCCGGCGCGCTCTATGACCAGAAGAAGTTCGACACGCCCTACCTGCGCGACTTCCTGCTCGACCGGGGCGCGGCGGCCGACGTGTCGGAGACCGCGGTGCCCTATTCGCGCCTGGTTCCCCTGTACAACAACACGATCGAGGCCGCCGAGAACGCGATGGCGGAGCTGGGCGTCAAGGGCTACATCATGTGCCACCTGTCGCACAACTATCACTCGGGCGCCTGCCTCTATTTCACCTTCGCGATCGCCGACATGACCGACGAGGTGCTCGACAAGTATGACCACGTGAAGCGCGCGATCCAGCAGTCGTTCATCGACAACCACGGCACGCTGTCGCACCACCACGGCGTCGGCCTCGAGCACGCGCCGTGGATGGCGCAGGACGTGTCGCCCGCGGGCGAGGGCATGATCCGCACGCTGTTCGAGGGCGTCGACCGCGGCGGGAACCTCAACCCCGGCAAGGTTGTCCACGAGGGCGAGCCCGGCATCACCGTGATCTCGAGCGACCACAGGGGGCGGTAGGGCGAGCGCTCCTCGTCTCGCTGGCGCTCGCTCGGAGAACGTTGGGGCGAGCGCTCCTCGACTCGCTGGCGCTCGCTCGGAGAACGTGATGGGGCGAGCGCTCCTCGACTCGCTGGCGCTCGCTCGGAGAACGTTCCGGGGCGCGCCCTACGCCGAGCGCGCCCGCGTCAGCGCCAGCCCCGTGAACACCGCCAGTTCGTCGCCGACCTGGCCGATGCGTGAGGCGAGCTCGTCGCCGGGGTGGGGTCCGTCCCACTCGTCGGCCGTCGCATAGAGGCACGTCGGCAGCACCACCGCGCGCAGGAACGCCAGCATCGGCCTCACCGACTGGTCGAGCACCAGCGTGTGCCGCTGCGTACCTCCCGTCGCCGCGATCGCCGTCGGCAACCCGCGCAGCGTGTCCAGCGGAAGCGTGTCCAGGAACGATTTCAGGAGCCCCGAGAACGACGCGTTGATCGTCGGCGTCACGACGACGAGCGCGTCAGCCCCTTGCAGGACAGCGATCGCGTCGGCCACCGACGGCCCGGCCACGCCGGTCACGACGGCCTCGGTGACGTCGCCCGCGAACGTCCGCAGCTCGAGGTGGCGTACGCGGGTCCCCGCGCCCATGGCCCGCGCGGTGGCATCGCCGAGCGCGATGCCGAGCCGCGCCGTGCTGGACGCGGGGCCGTGGCCGGCCGTGACGACGGCGACCGTGGGACCGGGTTCCGCGCTGGACAAGGGAACCGAAGCAGAGAAGGACTCCGAAGCGAACGTCATCGCGCCTCCTCCAGTCGCTCGCGCCGCGTCGCCAGCACCCAGCGCGCCAGCGCGTCGATCGCGAAGCCGACGGTTCCGATGACGAGGATCAGCGCGGTGATGTGATGATAGGCCAGCTGGTCCTTGGCGTTGAGGATCTGATAGCCCAGCCCGGAGGTCACGCCCAACATCTCGGCCGGCACGATCACCACCCACGCGAGTCCGATCGCCTGCCGCACGCCGGCGAGCACGCGCGGCTGGATGCTCGGCAGCACGACGAATCGGAGCACCTCCCAGCGCGTCGCCCCGAGCGTACGCAGGGTCTCGCGGTGGGCCGGATCGACGGCGCGTACGCCGTCGGCGGTCGCGACGAGGATCGGCCAGACCGCCGCCGCCGCGACCAGCGCGACCACCGGCGCGTCGCCCACGCCGACCGCGATGATGGCGACGGGCGCCCACGACAGGGGCGAGACCATCCGGAGGAACAGCTGGACCGGCCGGGTGGCGGCGTCGAGCCAGGCGAGTTGGCCGACCAGCACGCCGCCGACGGCCCCGAGCACGAAGGCGATCGCGAGCCCCGCCAGCAGGCGGAACACGCTGGTCGCGGCCCCGTCGACGAGCAGCCCGGAGCGCCACAGTTCCACCATTCCGGTGACGGCGCGGTCGGGGGCGAACTGCGCGACGAGCGGGCGGTGCACGAACAGCACGCGCGTGAGCAGCCACCAGATGCCGACGGCGGCCAGAATGCCGGCGGCGGGCAGCCACGCGGGGGCCGGGCGGCGGCGTACGCCTGGCTCGGCCGGGCCGCGCGCCGCGCCGAGGTTGCGGGGCAGGGTCAGGGAGGTCACGGGACCACCACTTCCTGTCGGGGTTGGGGAATGGGGAGGCCGGCGCGCTCCAGGGACGCGCGGACGAAGCGGTCATCGACGAGCTCGCGATGGGCCGCGGCCGGGTCGAGCCCGGCGAGGAAGCGCGTGTCGCCGTCGACGAGGTTGTTCTGCAGCAGCCCGACGAGCTGGGCGGTCGCGCTCGCCTGCGGGAAGGCCGAGAAGCCGAGGCGCTCGCCGTGCCAGTCGGCGTTGCGGGTGATCCCCGCGTACGCCGCGGGGTCGCGGGTGAACACCTTCGCGACGGCGGGCTCGGGCTGGGGCAGGAACTGCGTACGCGAGGTCAGCACGGGGGCGGCCTCGGCGCGATGCTCGCCCAGCCAGCGTTGCGCGGCGACGACACCGTCGACGATCGCCTGGACGGCGCGGGGCTGGCCGCCGACGAGGTCCTCGCGGACGACGACGGCGCAGCACGGATGATCGCGCCAGACGTCGCCGAGGAAGCGATGCACGCGGCCGATGCCGCGCACCTCGGCGACCGCGTTGAACGGGTCGGCGACGGCGTACGCGGAGATGGCCCCCGATGCGAGGGCCGACACCATGTCGGCGGGCGCCATGACGGCGAGCTCGACGGTGCGGTCGGCGGTCGAGGCGGTGCGGCGGACGACAGGGGTGAGCCCGGCCGACGCCAGCAATCGCTGCGTCAGCAGGGAATGCACCGACCACCACGACGGCACGGCGACCCGCTTGCCGGCGAGCTGGGCGAGGTCGGTGATCGCGGGGGCGACTGTGAGCGCCGATCCGTTGGTGTGGCCCCAGGCGACGACCTTCAGCGGCGTGCGCGCGGCCAGCCGCATCTGCAGCGCGAACGGCATCAGCAGGTGGACGACGTCGACCTCGCCGACGGCGAAGGCCTGCGCGAGCGACTCCCACGAGCGGAACAGCACGGGCTTGGCCGAGCGCAATCCCTGCGCGGCAAGGAATCCCTGCTCGTGGGCGGTCAGCAGGGCCGACGCGTCGGTGATGGGGAGATAGCCGATGCGGACCTCGCGGTCGAGCACCGGCGGGGCGTCGGTCGCGAGCGCGGAGTCGCCACCGAGCGCGAGCCAGCCGCCGCGGGCGGCGAGCCCGCCGAGGCCGACGGCGGCGGTGACGCGGCCGCCCAGGCGGAGGGCCTGGCGGCGGGAGATCCGATCAGACACGGCTCGCTCCTCGCGTGACGTTCGGCGCCGCGTCCGCGAACCCCGACCACTCCTCGTCGTCGTGCTCGCGCGCGGGGGCGCCGAGGTCGGCGTACCCGGCCCGGATCGCCCCGCGCAGCGGGTGCACCGAGGCGGCCGCGTGGTCAACCGCGGGCTCCGACGCCCACCGCCGCACGATGGTGCCGCCCGCGCCGAACAGCACGATCTCGTCGGCGAGGATCAGCGCCTCGTCGATGTCGTGGGTGACGATGACGGCGGTGAGGCCGTCGCGCTCCACGGCCGTCCGCAGCCACGCCTGCAGCTCGGCCCGCGACGCCGGGTCGAGCGCCGAAAACGGCTCGTCGAGCAGCAGCAGGTCGGGCGAGATCGCCAGCGCCCGGGCCAGCGACGCGCGCTGGGCCTGACCGCCGGAGACCTGGTCGGGCCACCGGTCGACGACCTCGCCGAGGCCGAGCAGGTCGACGAGCTCGCGTACGCGCTCGGGGTCGTGCCCGTTCGCGCGCAGCTTCTGGCCCAACGCGATGTTCTCGCCGATCGTCAGCCAGCCGAACAGGTGGGCGTCCTGGTGGACGACGCCCTCGCGCGCGCTCGTGCCGCCGGCGAGCTCGACCGCGCCCTCCGACGCGGCCAGCTCGCGGGTGAGCAACTTCAGCAGCGTCGACTTGCCGACGCCCGAGGGCCCGAGAACGGCGACGACCGACCCGCGGGCGACCTCGAGGTCGATGCGGTTGAGCACCCGCCGACCGCCCAGGGCGACGCTGACGCCGTCGAGGCGGACGACGGGCTGCGTCGCGTCAACCGGCCGGCGCTCGCCACCGCGATGTCGCCCCACCGTCGAACGGGAGACCTGAGCCGTCATGACAGCTGTGCCAACTCCCAGCGCAGCTGCCCCTCCGACGGGGACTGCACCGGCAGGAACGCCGCCTCGCGGAAGCGGCGCGACGCGCCGTTGCGCACCTGGTAGCCGCGGCCACCCGCCAGCGTCGCCTCCAGTCGCGTCGCCCGTCCCGCCAGGCCGCTGGCGTCGAGGCGGAGCTGCAGGAGCTCGCGTACGCCCGCGCTCGCGGTGTCGGCCGCCAGCCGCTGCCAGGTGGCGAGGAAGGCGTCGACCTCGGTACGCAGGGCCGCGACCTCGCCGCCGAACACGGCGTTGTCGCCGCGGTCGAGCGCCGCCTCGGCCTCGGCGAGCGAGCGCCGGATCAGGCCGGCGCAGAACGCGGTCTGCAGCACGAGGAACGTCGGGCGGAAGGCCCGCGCGAACCCCGTCAGGTCGGTGGACAGGATCTGGTCGTCGGCCACGCGTACCCCGGCGAACTTCAGCGTGCCCGACGCCGTGGCGTCGAGCGCGAGCAGCCCGGTGAGGTGGCGGTGCTCGAGACCCGGCGACGCCAGCGGGACCCACGCGACGATCGTCTCGCCGGTCTCCGCGCGCGCCGGGACGACCAGCACCGCGTCGTCCACGAGGTTCGACGCCCACGGGATGAAGCCGTCGATCTCCCAGCCGCCGTCGACCCGGCGCGCGGTCGTGCCGAGCTCGCCGACGCCGGCCAGCGCCTTCAGGCCCGAGGCCATCGCCGTCACGCCGACGGCGCGGCCCGCGCGGAGGTCGGCGAGGAGCTGCTCGCCGCGCTCGGAGCGGGTGCCGCGGGCGACATAGTCGGTCGCCATGCGGTGGGCCCAGAGGCCAAACGCGGTCGGCATGCACTCCTCCGCCAGGGCGGCGATGACCTCGGCGGCCGGACGCACGTCGGAGGCGTCGCCATCGAGCAACTCGTCGATGCCGACGTCGAGCAGGCCGGCCTCGGCGAGCGACGCGAGGTGGGACGAGGCCGGCGTACGGTTCGCGTCGACGTCGTCGGCGGCCGCCGCGACCGTACGCAGGACGTGCGCGGCCTCCAGCGGCAGGGCGGTGGCCGTCGTGGTCATCGCGCGACGAGGTCGTCGATGGAGCCGAGCACGTGGAGGCGGTCGATCGGCGTGCTCACGGCGTCGCGGGCGCGGACGACGGCGTCGGTGTCGGGGCCGTCATAGAAGCAGAGGCACTTCTGCATGTCCTCGCGGACGTAGGTGCGCAGGAAGTCGACCTCCGGGACGTTCGCATACAGCGGCGACTTCTCCTTCTTGCGCGCCAGGTAGGTGTCCATGTCGATGTGGGCCGGGATGTCCCACTCGACGAGGTGGGTCGCCTCGGGGCGCTTGGCCTTGATGTCGGCGAGGTCGGCGCCGACGAGGCGGACCTGTGCGGGCTCGGAGGCCACGGTGCCGGCGGGGTCGAGGTCGGCGAGCGCGGCGGCGTCGGCGGCCTCGACGATGGCGAAGACGCGGCCGTGGTCGGCAGTGACCTGAGACTCGATGAGCTCGGCACCGGTGGCGGGGGCCTGGGCGGCGACGGCGTCGATGGTGGCGCGGACGCCCTCGGGGGTGGTCTCGGCGGGGACGATCTCGACGAGGAACAGCGAGGTCATGGGGACTCCTAGCGACTGAGCGGGTGGTAAATACGTTTCCTCAATGAGGTTATAGGGGTATGCAATGGCACCCAAATTGGGGTCCGGGGGATGGGATGGGGGCTTCGACTCGCTGGCGCTCGCTCAGCCAACGTGAAACGCGCGCTCGCTCAGCCAACGCGCGTGAGTGGCTTCGACTCGCTGGCACTCGCTCAGCCAACATGAAACGCGCGCTCGCTCAGCGAACGTCAGACTCCGGTCCCCGCGCTGCAGACCCTCGGCCTATGGGCCTCGGCACGTCCGCGCCCTAGGGTGGTCGTGATGTCCGACCCCCATGCCACCGCCGTACGCCGGGCCGCGCCGCCGCGCCCCGGCCGCCCCGACGTGACCAGCGAGGGCATCGGCTGGCGCGGCGACCTGATCCTCGCCGCCCTGGCACTCGTGACGACGCTCGCGATGACCAACCTCGTCTACCAGCAGAACAACCTGCTCCGCGTCATCGTGACGGTCTTCATGGTCGTGCCGCTGGCGCTGCGCCGGCGCTATCCCATGGCGATGCTCGCCATCGTCACCTTCGGCGGCATGCTCCACGTCGCGTGGTCCGACTCGCCCCAGCCGTGCCTGGGCGTCGTCCCGTTGGTCGTCTTCTCGGTCGCCCGCTTCGTCGACGCGCGCCCGTCCCGCGCCGCGGTCGTCGTCGGCATCGTCGCCTCGGTCGCCGGACCCCTCAGCTGGGCCCGCGGCGGCCTGGGCTGGGAGTTCAACTCGATCGTCCTCGCCATGCTCGTCTGCCTCGGCATGGTCGTGACCCCCTACGTCGTCGGCCGCCGCCTTCGCGAGGCCGAGATCACCAAGATCAAGGAGCGCCGCGCCGAGGCCGAGCGCCACCGCATCGAGCTCGCCGAACGCGAGCAGGCCGCCCGCATGGTCGAGGTCAACGTGCGCCAGGAGATCGCCCGCGAGCTCCACGACATCGTCGCCCACTCCCTGTCGGTCATGGTCGTGCAGGCCGAGGGTGCCCGCGCGCTGGCGGTCAAGAAGCCCGAGCGCGCCCAGGAGGCCCTCGCGACGATCGCCGAGACCGGCCGCGAGTCGCTCGAGGAGATGCGCCGCATCGTCGGCGTCCTGCGCTCCGACCGCGACGACACCGCGTACGCCCCCACGCCCTCGTTCGCCGACATCCCCGAGATGGTCGCGCGGACGGGCGACCGCGTACGCCTGACCGTGCACGGCTCCCCCACCTCCGGCAGCCAGGCCGTGCAGCTTACGGTCTATCGCATCGTCCAGGAGGCCATCACCAACGTGCTCAAGCACGCGGGTCCGCTGGCGACCGCGGACGTGACGCTCGACTATGACCACGACGAGGTACGCGTGGCCGTGACCGACGACGGCGTCAGCGTACCCGACACGTTCGACGGCCGCGGCAACGGCCTCAAGGGCATGGCCGAACGGGTCGCCGCCATGGGCGGCGTGCTCGAGACCGGCCCCCGACGCGGCGGCGGCTTCGGCGTACGCGCGACCCTCCCACTCCACCCGACCGGCAGCCACCCGCGGCTGCCGAAACCCGGCACCACCCCCGAAAGGACCTTTCCATGATCAGGGTGTTCCTCGTGGACGACCAGTCGCTCGTACGCAGCGGCTTCCGCATGCTCATCGAGTCAGAGGACGACATGGAGGTCGTGGGCGAGGCCTCCGACGGCGCCGCGGGCGTCAAGGCGCTGCTGGCGAAGCCCGTCGACGTGGTGCTGATGGACATCCGCATGCCGGTGATGGACGGCGTCGAGGCGACCCGCCGCCTGGTCGAGGCCGGGCTCGGCACGCGCGTGCTGGTGCTGACGACGTTCGACCTCGACGAATATGTGTTCGCCGCGCTGAAGGCCGGCGCGTCAGGGTTCATGCTGAAGGACGCGAAGCCCGAGGAGCTGCTGACCGCGATCCGCGACGTGGCCCGCGGCGACGCGGTGGTCGCCCCGTCGGCGACGCGACGACTGCTGGACCACGTCGTGCCGACGCTGCCGACCAACCCGGCCGACGAGGGCCCCGACCCGCGGCTGGAGGTGCTCACCGAGCGCGAACTCGAGGTGTTGAAGGAGATCGCCGTCGGCGCGACGAACACCGAGATCGGCCAGCGCCTCTATATGGCCGAGGGGACGGTGAAGACCCACATCGGGCGCCTGCTGTCGAAGCTGCAGGCCCGCGACCGGGTCAGCCTGGTGCTGTTCGCGTATGAGACGGGGATCGCGGGACGCTGAGCGCCCCGCGATCCCCTCCCTGCTTCAGTTCCCTGCAGTCGTTCCAGGTGTCAGACCTTCGGCTGCGAGACGCCCGGGATGGCGTACACGCGGGACCAGTCGACGTCGAAGTACGCCTCCTGCATGCCGCCCTTGCCGAAGAAGTTGTCCAGCTGGATGGTCTGGGCCATTGGGGTGGGCGCGTTCTGCACGCCGTCCTGGTCGTAGTGGAACCACTCGACGCCGTCGATGTAGCCGGTCAGGCCCTCGGGGCTCCACTCGAAGCCGTAGTTGTGCCACTTCGACAGGTCCATCGGGCAGAGGCGCGCCTCCTCCTGGCGCTTCGGCTGGTGGTTCGGGTAGTGCAGGAACGCGCTCGCGCAGGTGTTGCCGACGTTGACCTCGAAGAGGTCATATTCGGCGCCCGACGGCAACTTGTCGTTGTGGGGCCAGGTGATGAGGACGGGGTGGTAGGCGTGGCCGGTCGCGCCCTTCGCGGCGTTGACGCGGGCGCGGACCTCCCAGCGACCGTACTTCTGGGCCAGCTTCGACCGTACGCCGGCCGAGTCGCCGCTCTCCTCGCCGGTCTGGCGCAGGTATTCGCCGTTGACGTGGTTGTTCTTGACGCAGCGTCGGCCGTTCTTGTTGTGGCCGGGCCAACACTCGGAGCCGGCGCCCCCCTCGGAACCGTTCTGCCCGTAGACCATCCACTTGGTGCGGTCGGGCGTGCCCACGTAGTTGAACTCGTCGGACTCGGGCAGCGGGGTGCCCCAGTTGTTCCGCTTGGCGGCGGACTTCGGGCCGGGGTCGGCGCCGGGATCGTGGGGCTTGGCCGCGTTCGCGGGGGCGGTCGGGGCGAGCAGCGTCGCGCCCAGGGCCAGGGTCGCGGCGGCCGCGCCGAGGGTCTTCGACAGCGCCTTCTTCGTGGGCAGCGTGGTCATGATGCCTCCTTGCATCGGGGAACCGGGGTCCCGGGGTGAGTCCGCCGGCGTGGGTTTAACGCTAAACGCGTGCCCGGGGTCCTGACAAGGGGTCATTTCAGATTCTGGTCAGGTCGGTCCGCCGGCGGCGTTCGCGGGCCACCACCTCCCCGTCTCCGGACAACACCGCGCGCGGCTCGGACAACACCTGGCGCAACGGGCGCGGGGTTGGCTGAACACACCGAATCAAACGGCCCCGCGCACGTCAGCCCAACCCGGAGGAACCCATGTCCGTCACCGCCCTGAACCGCGAGTGGTCCCAGCTCGACCTCGCGGCCCACGCCACCGTCGCCCGCTGGGCACTCGCCCACCGTGCCCTCGCGGGCTGCCGCAGCCTCGACGACGTGCTCGAGGCCATCCGCCGCGATCCCGACGCCGCCCTCGGGGCGCTGCTGGCCGAGGACCGGCAGGGGGGCGCGTACGCGGGCCGCGTCGTGCTGCAGGCCATGCTCGGCAAGGTCGTCGCGATGGCGTCGCGCGACGCGGGGGCGACGGCGGAGGAGTACGCGGCCCAGCTCTGGCTCGTGATCCGGGCCTATCCGCTGGAGCGGCGCCCCGAGCGCATCGCCGCCAACCTGGCTCTGGACACCCTGAAGGCCGTGAAGGCCGAGCGCGACCCGCGCACCGTCGCGGTCGAGGCGGTCGACGACGCCCCCGCGGTCGAGCCGGCCGACCACGACGACCTGCGCGCCCGGCGGGTGCTCCGGGCGGCCGAGGAGTTGGGCCTGATCGACGCCGACACCCACGCGGTGTTGGCGAGCGTCTATGCCGAAGGGCTCAGCGGGATCGCTGCCGCCGAGCGGCACCGCACGTCGGCCCAGGCGATCCGCAAGCGCTGCTCGGTGTCCGTACGCCGGCTCGCGGCCCACCGGCTGGAACTGCTGGAAGTGGCGTGAGCGAGGCGCCACGCTGGCTGAGTGACTTCGACTCCTTCGTCGCTCAGTCAACGTGGGTGACTTCGACTCCTTCGTCGCTCAGTCAACGTGGGTGACTTCGACTCCTTCGTCGCTCAGTCAACGTGGGTGACTTCGACTCCTTCGTCGCTCACTCAACGTGGGTGACTTCGACTCCTTCGTCGCTCAGTCAACGTGGGGAAGGGGCGCTCAGTCCGCGCGGGTCACCGCACCACCCCGCATCCGAGATCTGGCCGTAGAATCCTCCGGTGAGCAACCGCAGCCAGTGGCAGGACATGATCGAGCGCGACCCCGACCATTCGGAGCGGTATGCCCAGCGCTGGCGCGACCTGGCGGCCGCCGGTGAGGACATCGTCGGCGAGGCCCGTTTCGTCGACGCCATGGTCGGCCGCGGTGCCCACGTGCTCGACGCCGGGTGCGGGTCGGGCCGCCTCGGCGGCCACCTCGCCGCCCAGGGCCACCGCGTCGTCGGCGTCGACCTCGACCCCAAGCTCATCGAGGTCGCGCGCGCCGGCCACCCCACCGCGCGCTGGTTCGCCGGCGACCTGTCGGCCCTCGACCTCCCCGCCCAGGGCATCACCGAGGGGTTCGACGCGATCGTCTGCGCCGGCAACGTGATGACGTTCCTCCACCCCGACACGCGGCGCGAGGTGCTGCGCCGCCTGGGGCTCCACCTCAGGGCGGCCGAGGGGGACCGCGCGGCTGGCCGTCTGGTCGTCGGCTTCGGCCGCGGCCGCGGCTATGAGTTCCAGGACTACCTCGACGACTGCGCCCACGCGGGCCTCGAGGTGCAGCTCGGCCTCAGCACGTGGGACCTCCGCCCGTTCGACGCCGACTCCGACTTCCTGGTCACGGTGCTCGGCCGCGCATGACCCAGCAGCAGTGGCGGGAGCGTACGCAGTGGCCGCTCCTCGGGGCGGCCGTGGCGTTCGTGGTGGCGTACACCCTCCAGGTCGTCGCCCACCTGACCGGCCCGGCGCGGACGGCGACGATGGCGGTGCTGGGCCTGACGTGGCTGGTGTTCGCCGTCGACTACGTCGTGAACCTGAAGCTGGCCCCCCACCGCCTGCGCTGGTTCCTGCGCCACCTCCACGAGCTGGCGTTCGTGCTGCTCCCGGCGCTGCGGCCGCTGCAGCTGCTGCGGCTGATCAGCCTCGTGACGGTCTTTCAGCGAGCCGCGGGACGAGCGCTGCGCGGGCGGTTCCTGATCACGGCGATCGCGACGGCCGCGATCATCTGCTACATCGGCGCGCTGGCGGCGCTCGACCTCGAGCGCGGCGCTCCTGACGCCACGATCACCACGTTCCCCGAGTCGCTGTGGTGGGCTCTCACGACGCTGATCGGGGTCGGGGAACTGCGTACGGTCACCTGGCCCGGCCGCCTCGTCGCCGTCTTCCTCATGATCACCGGTATGGCGCTGTTCGGCGCGATCACCGCGTCCCTCGCGTCGTGGCTCGTCGACGAGACCGACGACGAGGACGACGAGGAACGCGAGCGCGTGACGCGCCAGAAGGTCACGGCGCTGCACGACGAGGTACGCGAGCTCCGAACCCAGTTGGCGCAGTTCATGGAGGAGCACCGGCGCTAGGTGGAAGTCTCCGCCCCTGACGAGTGGCCTCGCGCTCCCGGATCGACCTAGCGTCGTGGCATCAGCCACTCGGAAGGTCCCGCCATGAAGCTCCGCTCGAAGTTCATCGTCCTCGCCGGCGCCACCGCGATCGGCGTCGTGGGCGGCGCCGCCGGGTCGGCCGTCGCCGCGCCGAAGTCGGCGTACCCGAAGCCGGTCCACCAGTACGTGACCCACCCGCAGGGGTTCAACGACGCCGCCGAGGTGCGGATCGTCGGCGGCCAGGTGAAGTGCAACGTGAAGCTCGCCACGGTGAACCATGACGGCGTGAAGGCGACCGTACGCGAGGACCTGGCCCCGCTGGTCAAGGAGCTCTTCCGGATCACCGAGGAGAAGTACGGCTATCAGCTGAAGAAGGAGTCGACGGGCGGCTACAACTGCCGGTTCGTGCGGGGGTCCACGACGTCGATCTCGAACCACTCGTACGGCCGTGCGGTCGACATGAACTGGAACGACAACCCGATGTCGTCATCGTTCAAGAGCGACATCCCCCCGGCGGTGGTGAAGCTGTGGATGGAGCACGGTTTCTATTGGGGCGGTCACTACAAGTCGCGGCCCGACACCATGCACTTCGAATATGTCGCGCCGCGCGGCAAGATCGACACCTACGTCGCCTCGGCGAAGAAGATCGGCAAGCCTGAGCCGACTAAGCCGCCGACGACGACGAAGCCGGCGACCACCAAGCCCGCGACCCCGAAGCCGGCCACCACCAAGCCCGCGACGACGAAGCCGGCGACCACGAAGCCGGCCACCACCAAGCCGGCGACCACGAAGCCCGCGACCACCAAGCCGGCCACCACCAAGCCCGCGACCACCAAGCCGGCCACCACCAAGCCCGCGACCACCAAGCCGGCCACCACCAAGCCCGCGACCACCAAGCCGGCCACCACCAAGCCCGCGACCACCAAGCCGGCGCCGACGAAGCCGTCCACGGTCGAGCCGCCAAAGCCGACGGTCACCCCCGAGCCCACGCGTCCCCCCGGCACGCCGGTCGAGACCACGCAGCCCACGATCCCGGCCCCCACCACGGAGGCCCCCGTGCCCGTCGACCCGGCGCCCACCACCGAGGTGCCCGCCGACCCCGCGCCCGTCGACCCGGCGCCGACGACCGAGGCACCCGCGCCGGTCGATCCTCCCGTCGATCCCGCTCCCGAGGTCCCGGCCGGTCCCGCCGGCGACACCACCCCGGGCCACGACGAGCATGACCACGCCGCCGATCCCCACGCGGCAGACCCCGCGACCGAGGGGGGTCTGGCGAACACCGGGGCGGACGACGACCTGACCTTCCCCGCGCTTGGCGGCCTCGCCGGACTCGCCCTGGGCAGCGCCCTGCTGTTCCGCCGCCGCAGCTGACACAGCGAAGGGCCCACTGACCGGGTGGGTGGCGGAGTTGAGCCGTGACTACACGGTTCAACTCCGCCACCCGCCCGGTCAGTTCGCGTCTCCGATCAATCCTGACCGCCATTCACCGGATCCTTCCGGTCCCCAGAAGTCTTGATCGGTCAACGAACTGCCCTAGTGTCGAACCCATCGCTCAGGCGATTCCACGGTGCAGGGCGGGGGCGCCCTGCACCCTGGGGGGACTGCGTCCGGCACCGGAGGCCTACGGTGTCGGACGCCCCACCCCCCGCCTCCGCCCCTTCTCCGCCGCCGACGGCGACTGACAAACCGCCACCCGCCGGGCTTTCTGCAGGGCTCGCGCCCGACACCGTGGCAGACTGGCAGGCGATCTGCGGGCCGCCCGGCCCGCCGCCCGACCACCCGCGGCCCAGGACGGTGACGTGAGCTCGACCCCGACGCAGGCCCCCGAGGCCGACGATGCGGCCGACCGGCCCGCCGTCTACTACCACTTCGGGCCCCATCACAACGGGCTGCCGCCGCTGCGGAAATACTTCACCGAGCTGTGGCAGCGCCGCGAGTTCGCGGTCGAGCTGTCGAAGTCGAACATGCGGGCGACGAGCTCGGACACGTTCTTCGGCCAGCTGTGGCTGGTGCTCAACCCACTGCTGATGGCCGGCGTCTATTTCCTCCTCGTGGCGATCCTGTCGGGTCGCACGGTGGAGAACCCGAAATATTTCGCCCACCTCACCACGAACCTGTTCGCCTTCACCCTCATCACGACCTGCGCCAACGCGGGAGCCACCTCGGTGACGACGGCCGGCAAGCTGATCCTCAACACCGCGTTCCCCCGCCTGCTCATCCCGCTCGGGGCGGTCCACACGGCCTTCATGCGGTTCCTGCCGACCGTGCTCGTCACCCTGGTGATCCTGATCTTCACCCCGACCCTCGCCTGGTCGCCCAAGATGCTGGCGGCCGCGTACTTCTTGGTGTTGATGGTCCTGTTCGGCGCCGGGCTGGCGGCGTTCTTCGCGACGATGCAGGTCTATTTCCGCGACACCAACAACTTCCTGCCGTTCTTCGTGCGCATCTGGACCTACCTGTCGCCGATCCTCTGGACCGTCCCGCAGGTCAAGGACACGGGCTGGCTGCACACGGCGGCGCAGGTGAACCCCGCGTACTCGCTGTTGGGCGGCTATTCGTCGCTGCTCATCGAGGGCGTCTTCCCGTCGCTGGCCACGTTCGGGATCGCGACCGCCTGGGCCGTCGGCACGTTCGTGCTCGGGTCGCTGTTCTTCATGTCGAGGGAGCGTGAGTTCGCTGTCCGCATCTTCTGAGCCGATGAACCCGCTCACCCCCGAGCCGTACGCGGGCCGCACCCGCACCACGCGCGACGGCTTCACCCTCGAGCCCGACCACACCGACCTGGCGGTGCGGGTGCAGAACCTGTCGATCACCTACAAGACGACGTTCGAGAAGAAGCCGACGCTGAAGCAGACGGTGATCCGGTTCGGCCGCGGCACGCGCCAGGTCCACACCGTCGAGGCGCTCAAGGACGTGTCGTTCGACGTGAAGCTCGGCACCACCATGGGCGTCATCGGCGCCAACGGGGCCGGCAAGTCGACGCTGCTGCGCGCGCTGGCCGGCATCCTGCCGCCCACCTCCGGACACGTGGAGACCTGGGGAAAGGCCTCGACGATGCTCGCGCTCGGCGTCGGGTTCAACAGCGCGCTGACGGGCCGCGAGAACATCATGCTGGGCGGGCTGGCGGCGGGCTTCACCAAACAGCAGGTACGCGACCGCACCGAGCAGATCGGCCGCTGGGCCGAGGGCGACACCGACTCGTTCATCGACCGGCCCATGCGTACGTATTCGTCGGGCCAGAACGCCCGCGTCGGGTTCTCGGTGGGCGTCCACATGGACCCCGACATCCTGATGGTCGACGAGGCCCTGTCCACCGGCGACGCGGGATTCCGCGAGCGGGCGGCGGCGAAGCTCGAGGAGCTGCGGGAGAAGTCGCGCGCGATGTTCTTCGTCTCCCACGGGCTGTCGTCGGTGAAGGAGCTCTGCAACGACTGCATCTGGCTCGACCACGGGAAGCTGATGATGCGCGGCCACCCCGACGAGGTGTGCGAGGCCTACCTCGAGTTCCTCCACATCAAGGGCAACGGCGAGGATCTCCGCTCCGAGGAGATGTAGCGCACGATCGGAGAAGCCGGCGTACGCGTCCTGGGCGCAGGGTGGAGTCATGACACAGACACCACACACGCCCAGCACCCCGCACGACGTCGTGACCGCGTACGCAGCCGCGATCGACGCCCTGGACGCCGACGCGCTGGTCGCGCTGTATGCGGACGACCTCCGCCTGCTCGACTCGTTCTTCTGGCAGGTCGACGGCCGCGACGCGTGGGCCGACCACGTCCGTCAGTGGTTCGGCACCATGACCGCGTCGAAGGGCACCCGGACCGAGAACGTCATGGTGACCGAGGGCAGCGACGTCGCCGGCCTCTCGATGGACGTCCTGTTCACGGGCGTCAGCACCGAGGGCAAGGACGAGAGCCTCTGGAACCGGCTCACGTGGGTGTTGCGCCGCGAGGGCGACGGCTGGCTGATCGCGCAGGAACACACGTCGGTGCCGCTGAAGATGGAGGACGGTACGCCGGACTTCCGGCCGACGGACTGAGTCGCCCTACGTCGTCCGCGGCTCGCACTGCGCCGCGCGCGCCCGCGTACGCCTCCAGCCCAGTGTCGGCAGCGTCGCGAACAGGACGCCCGCCAGCACCAGCGCGACGCCGGCCGCCTGGGTGAGCCCGAAGGGCTCGCCGACGACGACCACGCCCAGCAGCGTGCCGACCACCGGGTTGACCAGCCCGAGCACCGACACCGTCGCCGCGCGCAGGTGGCGCAGGCCGTTGAACCACGCCAGGTAGGCGATGGCGGTGCCGAAGACGGCGAGGTACGCGTACCCCGCCAGGTTGGTCGCCGTCAGCGCCGGCGGCGCGCCCTCGACCGCAAGTGCGACGGGGACGATCATCAGGCCGCCGAACAGCAGCTGCCACGTCGTGAGCGTGAACAGGCCGGCCGGCGGCTGCCAGCGCTTCACGAGCACGAATCCGACCGCCGACATCAGCATGGCTCCCGCCGACGCCGCGAGCCCGATCGGGTCCGGGTGGACCGCGCCGCGCAACACGAGCAGCCCGACGCCGACGAGCCCAACGAGGGCGCCGACCACACCGCGCGCCCGGACGCGCTCCGACAGGAGGGCGGCGGCGAGGAACGTGACCACGAGCGGCGAGCTGGCCGCGATGGTGGAGGCGAGGCCGCTCGGGAGGCGATAGGCCGAGAGATAGATCAGCGGGAAGAAGGCGCCGATGTTCAGCGCCGACAGGATCAGCACGCGACCCCACCAGCCGCGCGGCGGGAGACGGCGTACGAACAGCAGGAAGACCAGGCCCACCGGAACCGCGCGCAGGACCGCGCCGAACAGGGGCCGGCCGGGCGGCAGCAGGGTCTGGGCGACCACATAGGTGCTCCCCCACGCGATCGGCGCGAGGAGGGTGAGCAGGACGGTGACGGCCAGCGAACCCCGGAGACTTTTGGTTTCCATGGAAGATAGTTTGTCTTCCTTGGAAGCTAAAGGCAAGTCTCGGGTACGCTGACCCCCATGGAGGACGCCGTCGATCGCCTGCTGGCGCAGTGGGCCCGCGAGCGCCCCGACCTCGACACCTCGCCGATGGGCCTGATCGGCCGCGTGCATCGCCTCGGCGACCTGCTCGAACGCGAGCTGCGGCCGGTGTTCGCGGACGCGGGCCTGGGCAACGGGGAGTTCGACGTGCTGGCGACGCTGCGGCGCATGGGGCCGCCCCATCGCGCCACGCCGACCGAGCTGGGCGCCCAGATGATGGTCACCTCGGGCGCGGTCACCAAGCGCATCGACCGGCTCGTCTCGGCCGGGCTGGTGGGCCGCGAGACGTGCGCCACCGACGGGCGCGGCCGCGAGATCTCGCTGACCGACGCGGGCCTGCGGCTGATCGACGACCTCGTGGCGCGCCACGTGGCGAACGAGGAGCGGCTGCTGGCGGGGCTGTCGGCGGACGACCGCGAAGCGTTGGCGGCGATCCTGCGGCGGTGGCTGGTCAGCCTGGAGGAGTGAGTCTGCGGCCGCTCAGGCGCCCGTGATCCGGTCGAGGAACTCCGCGAGGTCGCCCGACTCCCCGTCGCGCCCGCCCCGGCCGATGACCATGGGCGGCGGGGCCGCGACCAGGCGTACGCCGGCCAGCCGCTCGCGCAGGCCGCCCGGCACCGACAGGTTGTAATAGCCCCCGTCGGTGCCGATGGCGAGGAGCTCGTTGCGGCGGAGATACCAGCCGGAGCGGTCGGTGCGTACGCGGTGGCCGCCCGGCAGCGTCGCCCGCAGCGGGACCGGCGCGATGTCCTCGCGCTCGGCCCGCGCCACGAACGCGTCGATCAACTCCTGCGCCCGTGCGGCTTCGGCCGCACGGGCGCGCTCGAGAGCGGCGGCGTGGTCCATGGCACGTTCGCGACGATCCATGAAGCCATCTTCACACCGGTCCCTCTACAAGACAGCAAGCAGCGCGAACGACACCAGCCAGTGCGTCGACATGAAGTCGCCCTCGATGATCTCCCGCTCGACCTCCGCGATCATGCCCGGCGTACGCTCCGCGATCCGGTCGGCCTGCTCCCGCCCGCAGTGGGGCGCGAGCGCCCGGAGCTGCGCCGCCCGGGCCAGGACGAGCCCGAACAGGTGCACGAGCTTGCCGTCGGTGCGGTCGATGACCTCGGGCACGTCGAGCAGGATGTCGCCCTCGAACGCCAACCGGGGCAGGAAAGCCGTCAGCCACGGGTCGAACTCGTCGCGCGGCAGCACGCGCCTCATGAGGTCGGCCTCCGAGAGCGCCGCCGACAGGAAGTCGTTGCCGCTCGGCTCATAGCTCACCGGATAGTCGCGGTCGGCGAGGAACCAGCGTCGGGCGTTCTCGTCGATCGCCTCGACCACGTCCGTACGCCCCAGCGCGCCGAACGCGTCGCGGCACAGGGCCACGCCGAACGCGGTGTTGTCGTGCTGGCCGGTGCGGACCGGATAGACCAGCTTCGGCATCCACGCCACGAGGTTGTCGGCCACGGCGTCGGCGATGATCGCCGTCGCCTCGGCCCACTGGGCGGCGTTCGGCTGCGCCGAGTCGCGCGCGGCGACGGCCAGCATGGCCGCCCAGCCCCAGCCGTAGGGCCGCTCGAACCGCGGGTGGCGCCGCAGGTAGTCGGCCTCCACCTGCGCGTTCGCCACCGTGAGCCGCTCGTCGAGCTGGGCGGTGATGGCCGTACGCGTGGCCTCGTCGATGTGGTCGGAAGCCCTGTCCAGCAAGGTGATTCCCGACCACTGCATGTGGCACGACGAGTGCCAGTCGAGTGACGCGTGGAAGCTCGGGTGGAGCTTCCACGGCGTCACGTCGCAGTCGTCCGCGTCCAGCGACACGTGCGTCGACGCCCAGGGGAACGGCGTCGTGAGCACGCGGACGACGGTCTCGGCCCAGGGCTGGGCGTACGCGTCCTTCCAGCTGGCTTCGGCTCGCTCAGCCAACGGGGAATCGTGATCTGTCATGTCAGGACACCTTCGGGAAGCAGAGGAAATACATGAGGAGGACGTTGCAGACGAAGATCAGCGCGGCCGAGGGCAGCTGGGCCTTGATCGGGCCGTACTGGTCCTTGAGCTCCAGCAGCGCCGCCGGGACGAGGTTGAAGTTCGCCGCCATCGGGGTGCAGAGCGTGCCGCAGAACCCTGCGAGCATGCCGATCGCGAAGATCGAGGCCGGGTTGCCGCCGAACATCTGCACCAGCACCGGCCAGCCGACCGCCGCCGTCATCACCGGGAAGGCCGCGAAGGCGTTGCCCATGATGATGGTGAACACGGCCATGCCGACGCAATAGACGAGCACCGCCGCGAACAGCGAGCCGTTCGGCAGGATCTGCTTGGTGATCGTCCCGACGGCCTTGCCGACGCCGGCCTGGTTGAACAGCAGGCCCAGCGTGGCGAGGAACTGCGGCAGGATCGCCGCCCAGCCGATGTGGCCGAGCAGGCGGTCGCCCTCGGTGAACGGCACCATGACGTTCTTCTCGCGGAACAGCACCATGGCGGCGACGAGCGCCACGACGGCGGCGATGCCGAGGCCGATGATGGTCGCCATGCCCTTCTCGAGGAAGAGCTGCGAGCCGGCCTTGACGTTGAACATGCCCATCAGGGCGAAGACCGCAGCAACCCCCGGGATCAGCAGGGCGGGGATGAGCAGCTTGTTGCCGTAGCGCTGGGCGCCGGCCTCGCGGAACTCCTCATCGGTGGTGCGGTCCTTGCCCTTGCCGGGGAAGCCGAGACCGGCGAGTGCGGCGAGCGCGAGGACGGCGATGCCCTCGATCAGCGGCGAGCCGGTCTTCTTCACCACGAAAGTGCCATAGACGAAGGTGAACGCGAGGATCGCCCAGAACGCGGCCGAGCCGATGCGCTTGCGGTCGGTGGTGTCACGCAGACGGATCACCGAGATCACGAGGAAGAACAGGGCGCAGAGCCAATAGAACCATTCGACCTTGATCATCGCTTGTCCTCCTTGGGCTCACCGGTGGCGACGCCCGACGCGTCATGGGGTTCGGTCGTCGAGAGTCCGGCGCCGGTCGAGGCACCGCCCGCGAGCGCCAGCTTCTTCAGGTTCTTGTCGAGCATCATCAGGCGGAAGCCGTGGATGATGAAGGCGCAGATGGCGGTGGGGATGGCCCACAGGGCGATCTCGAGCGCCTCGAGCTTCAGCCCGTAGGTCGCGTCGACGAAGCCCGTGATCAGCAGGATCGAGCCGATGGCCATGAAGATGTCCTCGCCGAAGAACAGGCCGATGGTGTCGGCCGAGCTGGCGTACGAACGGACCTTCTCGCGCATCTTGTCGGTCAGCTTGCCGTGCGTACGCTCCGCCGAGGCCTCGGCCATGGGGGCGACGAGCGGGCGCACCGCCTGTGCCGGCCCGCCGATGGCGGTCAGACCGACGGCGGCGGTGAGCTGGCGGATGAGGAGATAGACGGTGAGCAGCTTGCCGGCCGTCATCGACTTGAGCTTGCCGATGAGGCGGCGGGCCTGCTGCATGAGGCCGAAGCGCTCGATCATTCCGATGACCGGCAGGACGACGATGAACACGGTCACCGAGCGCGACCCGGCGAAGCCGGTGCCGAACGCCTCGACGATCTTGATGGGGTTGATGCCAGCGATCAGGCCGGCGGTGATGCCGGCGAGCGCGACGACCAGCATCGAGTTGATTCTGAGTGCGAAGCCGACGACCACGACGGCCACGGCGAGCAGGACCCACATGGGCGGTCTCCCTGAACGGGGGGCGCCCCGATGGCGCCCGCTGCGCGCACACTAGACATTGTTGAACAAGGTCGGCAAGGGGTCTCGTGTTTTCCGAGGCGCGTCATGGGCCGACGAGGTGCCTCTCGGCGTCGAGCAGATAGGTCTCCAGGGCCACGGCAGCGCGGGGCAGGTCGCCGGCGCGGACGAGTTCCAGAATGCGGCGGTTCTCGTCCAGATAGCGGTCATGGACCTCGTCGGGCGTGCCCGCGGTGAGGAAGAACAGCCGGATCTCGGTGACGAGGATCGACATCAGGCGGTCGACGACGCGGTTGCCGGCCAGGGCGGTGAGGGCGAGGTGGAAGGAGCCGTTCATCGTGCCGACCGTGGCCCAGTCGCCGGCGTCGCGGGCGCGCTCGGCCGCGCCGACCGCGTCCTCGATGCGGGCGATCTCCACAGGCGTAGGAATTCCCGCATGCGCCGCGAGCTCGCGGAGCGCGCCGACCTCGACCATGCGGCGGACGGCATAGATCTCGTGGGCCTCGGCCTCGTCGATGGTGCGGACGAACACCCCGCGATGGGGCCGGTGCTCGACCAGCCGGTCGTGGGCCAGGAGGCGGAACGCCTCGCGCAGCGTGTTGCGGCTGACGCCGTGGGCGGCGCCCAGGCTGACCTCGTCGAGCCGGGCCCCCGGGGGGAGGTTGCCGGCCAGGACCTCCTGGCGAATCTCATCCGCGACGGTGGTGGCCGCCGACGCCGCATGTTCCATGGGGTCATGGTGACACGCGCATTTCCCCGTCCGCGGACCGGTCAGGTCTTGACACCGCCTGATCGTTCAACAATCCTGCGACAATGACGCGCACGATTGATCTCAACGCCGACATGGGCGAGTCGTTCGGCCAGTGGTCGATGGGCGACGACGACGCCCTGCTGTCGGTCGTCAGCTCGGCCAACGTCGCGTGCGGATTCCACGCGGGCGACCCCTCGGTGCTGCTGCGCACGTGCCGGCTGGCGGCCGAGCGCGGCGTACGCGTGGGCGCGCACGTCGCCTATCGCGACCTGGCGGGCTTCGGGCGCTCGTTCATCGACGTCGACCCGCGCCAGCTGTACGCCGACGTGCTCTATCAGCTCGCCGCCATCGACGGCGTCGCTCGGACGGTCGGCACCCGCGTGGGCTATGTGAAGCCCCACGGGGCGCTCTACAACGCGATCGTCCACCACGAGGCCCAGGCCGAGGCCGTGGTGCGGGCGGTGGCGGACGTCAACGAGCGGCTCGATCATCCCCTTGCCCTGTTGGGATTGCCGGGCTCGGTCGCCCTGGGCCTCGCGGAGCAGGCGGGCGTACGCGCGGTGCGCGAGGCGTTCTGCGACCGGGCGTACAACGCGGACGGGACGCTGGTCTCGCGCCGGCTCGAGGGGGCCGTGCTGCACGACCCCGACGCGGTCGCGGCGCGCATGGTCGAGCTCGTCACCACGGGCTCGCTGGCCGCGATCGACGGCACGCGCGTCGAGATCGAGGCCGACTCGGTGTGCGTCCACGGCGACTCCCCGGGCGCGGTGGCGATGGCGACCCGCGTACGCGCGGCCCTGACCGACGCCGGCGTGCGCGTCGAGGCGTTCACGTGACCATCAGCCTGCGCCCCTGCGGCGACCGGGCGATCATGGTCGAGCTGGCCGATGCGGCCGAGCGGCGACTGCTCGACGCGGCGCTGCGGCGCGACCCGCTGCCGGGGATGGTCGAGCACGTGCCGGCGGCAGTGACGGTGCTGGTGCGGCTCGACCTGCCGGAGCGGGTGGCGGGCGCGGCCGCGGCGCTGCGGGCGCTGGACCTGGGCGCGGTGACCGCCGATGCGGGGCCGGACGCCGAGGTCGTGGAGATCCCCGTGACCTACGACGGCGAGGACCTGGCCCACGTCGCCGAGCTGGTGGGGCTGACGCCCGAGGGCGTCGTCGAGCGCCACACCGGACAGCTGTGGACCGTCGAGTTCGCCGGCTTCATGCCGGGGTTCGGCTATCTGAGCGGCGAGACCGGCGGGCTGACGGTGCCGCGGCGCGACAGCCCGCGTACGCGGATCCCGCCGGGCTCGGTCGCGCTGGCGGGCGACTTCACCGGGCTCTATCCGCAGGCCTCGCCCGGCGGCTGGCAACTGATCGGGACGACCGACATCGTGCTGTGGGACGTGACGCGCACGCCGCCGGCGGTGCTGACGCCGGGGGCGCGGATCAGGTTCGTGGACGTGGGTTCTGCCGTTGGGGCTTCGGGGGCCGGACGATGAGCCTCGTCGTGGAGGCCATGGGCCCGCTGGTGCTCGTGGAGGACCTCGGCCGACCCGGCTATGGCCCGCTCGGCATCTCGACCTCGGGCGCCCTGGACCGCCGCGCCCACCGGCTCGCGAACCGCCTGGTCGGCAACCCGGAATCGCTGGCCACGCTGGAGGTCCTGATGGGCGGGCTCCGCGTACGCGCGACCGCGGACGTGACCGTCGCGCTGGCCGGGGCACCCGTTCCGGCGAAGGTCGACGGGCGCCCGCGGGCGTTCCTGGCGCCGTGGCGGCTGCACACGGGCGAGGTGCTGATCCTCGGCGCGCCGGAGCACGGGCTGCGTACCTATCTCGCGGTGCGCGGCGGCATCGACGTCGAGCCCGTCCTGGGCTCACGCTCGACCGACCCCACCACGGGTGTGGGGCCCCCGAGGGTCGCCGTCGGCGACGTGCTGCCGGTGGGCGCGCGCCCCGAGGAGCTGATCCCGGGCGGCGACGCGTCGACCGAGGTGACCCACCCCCACCGCGACCTGCTGCTGCGCGCGATCTGGGGGCCGCGCGACGACTGGTTCACCGCCGAGTCGCGTGCGGCGTTCGCGCGCGGGGTCTGGGAGGTCACGGCCGAGGGCGACCGGGTCGGCGTACGCCTGGCCGGCGAGGCGCTGGAACGCGCGCGCGAGGGGGAACTGGCCAGCGAGGGCATCGTCCGCGGGGCCGTGCAGGTGCCGCGGAGCGGGCAGCCGCTGGTGTTCCTGGCCGACCACCCGACCACGGGCGGCTATCCGGTGATCGCGGTCGTGGCTGACACCGACGCCGACCGGCTGGCGCAGGCGCGGCCGGGGACGAAGGTGCGGTTCCGGATGGAGACGCGGGCGCTGGGGTGAGCCTCGTGGCCTCGGGTCAGGAGCGGGTCTTCAGATAGTCGATTCCCCACAGGGCGACAACCATGAAGGCGCCGAACAGCAGCGACCCCGCGACCGTCAGGTGGAACGGCTCGGGAGGGGGCGCTCCTGGCGGGTGGGTTTGCCGGTCTCGGGCTGGTCGGTCTCGGGCGGGCTCAGGGGGTGAGTCATGTGACCCACGGTAACCCGGAGCCCAAGCCGACCGCGCGGGCGACCCGTTCCGGCACGCCGACGTTTCGCCGTGATGCCGGGGCGGCAACTAGCCTGACGCCGTGGAGTTCATACGCGGCCTGCGGCACCTGTGGCGTCACCCCCTGTTCCGCAAGCTCGTCGCGGTGCGACTCGCCACCCAGGCGTCCGACGGCATCCTGCAGGTCGGCATGGCCGCGTACGTCTTCTTCTCGCCGCAGAAACAGCCCGATGCATGGTCGATCGCGCTCGTGCTGGCGGTGACGCTGCTGCCGTTCTCGATCGTCGGGCCGTTCGTGTCGCTGACGCTCGACCGGTTCTCGCGGCGGCAGGTCGCGGTGCTGACCGACGCGGTGCGGGTGGCCATCTGCGTGATGCTGGCGTGGCTGGTGCTCGACCCGGAGATGGGCCGCACGTGGAAGACGTTCCTGTTCTACGGCGGCGTTCTGGTCGCGATGAGCCTGAACCGCTATCTCCTCGCCGGCCTGTCGGCGTCGCTGCCCCACACGGTGGACGAGGACGAATACCTGATCGCGAGCTCGGTCATGCCGACGATCGGCCCGGCTGGCGTGCTGGTCGGGGCGGGCGTCGCCACCGGGATCCGCTTCGCGGCCGCCCCGTTCATGGAGACCTACCAGGCCGACGCGATCGTCTTCGGCGTCGCGGCCACGGGGTTCGCGCTGACGGTCATGCTTGCCCTGCGCATCGGGCGCTGGCAGCTCGGGCCCGACCTGAAGTCTGAGGAGGCCCGGCGTACGCGGGTGGGCGAGGTGGTCGAGGGGCTCACGCACGCCGTGGCCCACCTGCGCGAGCGCCGTCCGGCCGGCATCGGCCTGACGATCATCGCGCTGCAGCGCGTGGTCGTCGGCATGACGCAGGTCGCGACCATGCTGCTGTTCCGCAACTGGTTCCACCCGGTCGATGACGTCGCCGCGGCGATGAAGGACCTCGCCCTGTGGGCGGGCGCGACGGGCGCGGGCTACATCGCGTCGGCGGCGCTGGTGCCGCCGCTGGTCGGCCGCTTCGGCGTACGCCGGACCATGATCGGCGTGCTCGTGGCCGCGGGCGTGTTCCAGATCGTGCCGGGGTCGATCTTCTCGCTGTGGACGCTGGTATTGGCGGGCTTCCTGCTGGGCGTGGCGTCGCAGACGCTGAAGATCTGCGTGGACACCCTGGTGCAGGCCCACGTCGACGATGACTTCAAGGGCCGCGTGTTCACGATCTACGACATGATCTTCAACGCGTGTTTCGTGCTGGCCGCAGTGATCGTGGCGCTGACGTTCCCTCTGGACGGCCACTCGATGGTGGGCTTCGTGGCGATGGGCGTGGCGTTCCTGGCCGTGGCGGCGTACTTCATGTGGCGCAGCGGGCGCATCGGCTCGGCGATCTTCAACAGGGGTACACGGCGCGAGGCGGCGAGTGAAGGGGCGGCGACGACGGCCTGAGGGAGCGCCCTCAGGGGCTGATCCTCAGCAGAGGTCCAGCAGCGCCCGCGCGTACGCGCACTCGAGGTCGTCATCCTGCGTCGTGCGCTCCTGCTGCCCGTCGCTGGTGACCACGCGCCAGACCGTCCCCTCGTCAGCCGCCGGCTCATGGTGGACCGACCGCAGCCGGTCCCCCAGCAGCTCGCGCAGCTGGTCCTCCCGCGGCAACCACACCGTCTGGTCCAGCTCGATCGAATCCAGGGCCCACTCGGTGGTGCCGTTGAACCCCAGCACGGACTTGTCGGCGTAGTGGTGCAGCTCGATCGTCAGGTCGCTGATCCAATAGATGTCGTCGGCCAGCGCCTCCACGTCGATCGCGAACCGGTCGCCCGGTCGTGGCTCCCACAGCACGCCTGCGGCGGCGAGGCGGCGGGCGAGGTCCAGTGTCAGCATCGGTCCATCCTGCATCAACGCCCCAACGGAGGCACCCCATGAGCCGCACGATCTTCTACACCGCCACCACCCTGGACGGCTTCCTCGCCGACGAGGACGACTCCCTCGACTGGCTCTTCGTCCAGGACATCGACGCCGACGGTCCCAACAGCATCGACGCGTTCATGGCGGGGGTGGGCGCGCTCGCCATGGGCCGCACGACGTACGCGTGGCTGCGCGAGCACCTCGCGCGGACTGGGGAGCCGTGGCCGTACGCCCAACCCAGCTGGGTCTTCACGCACGCCGACCTTCCCGGCATCGAGGGCGCCGACCTCCGGTGGACGCAGGGCGACGTCGCCGCTGTCCACCAGGACCTCGTCGGGGCCGCCGGCGGCAAGGACGTCTGGGTCGTCGGGGGCGGTGACCTCGCGGGACAGTTCGCCGACGCGGGTCTGCTCGACCAGGTCGTCGTGTCGATCGCGGGCGTCACCCTCGGCGCCGGCCGCCCACTGTTCCCGCGGCGGTTCGACCTCGAGCTCGTGGAGGTGGCGCGCAACCGGTCCTTCATCTGCGCCACGTATGACGTGAAGGGCCCCCGGAGCTAACCCCCGCTGCGTCGGGTAAACCCCCGCGGTTCCTGGGCTGTACGCGTTGTCCGTGGCTTCAGCGCGTCAGCGCGGCGGCAGGTCCAGCCAGGACCCCTGGCCGTCCTTGCCCCGCGTACCCGCCTGCGGCACCCCCACCGCCGGGAAATCGGTGGTCGGCGCGTCGGCGGTCGGCTGCCAGCGCGGGTCGTCGGAGCGGCGTTCGGGTGCCGTACGCGGGGCCGCCGGGACGGCCGGCGATGCCTGGAGCGCGGGGGACGGCTGGCCCACCGGGGACGCCTGTCCCGCCGGCGCAGCCTCGGCGGCCTGCGGCCGCGTACCCTCCGCCGGCCTACCCCGGTCGCCCTCCATCTTCGGCCAGTTCCCCTCCGGGTTCACGGGCTGGGCCGCGATCGCGATCGACTGCGGCGTCGCGCCCGGCTCGCCCTCGGCCAGCGGCGTCACGACGACCGCGGTGCCGTACGCGCAGACCTCAGTCGCGCGGCCGCCGATCTCGGCCGTGTCGAACTTGAGCGCCACGACCGCGTTCGCGCCGCGCCGCTGGCACTCGCGCCACACCGCGTCGAGCGCCTCATGACGCGACACCCGGGACGTGTGGTCGAGCTCGTCGCGGTCACCCCCGCCGAGCCCGCGCAGGGCACCGCCGAGGTCGGTGGACCGGATGGACGTTCCGATGACGGTGCCCAGGACGGCCTCGACCCGGTGGCCGGGCACGCCGTTGCTCGTGACGATCAGCATGGCGACAGTATTCCGGCGTCGGGGGTCGAGGGCCACCCCGGCCGAGGGAGACGGGTCGGCGCGCGTACATTTCGAGCAGACCCGCGTACGCCGACCCGAAGGGCCCTCCCATGAAGACCGCACGCGACCTCATGACCTCCCCCGCCGAGACGCTGAAGGCCGAGGACACCCTCGCCGACGCCGCCCGCGCGCTGAAGCAGCACGACGTCGGCGCGATGCCCGTGACCGATTCCGACCGCGTCATCGGCATCCTGACCGATCGCGACATCGTCGTCAGCGGCATCGCCGAGGACAAGGACCCGAAGACCACCACGATCGGCGCGATCGCGTCGCGTCGGCTGGTCTATGTGCAGGCCGACGACGACGCCCAGTTGGTCGCCGACACGCTCGCCGAACACCAGATCCGCCGCGTGCCCGTGATGGACGGCAGCGAACTGGTCGGCATGGTGTCGCAGGCCGACGTCGCCCGCGAGCTGGCGGCGGCGGAGACGGGCGAGGTGGTGAAGGAGATCTCGGAGGACTGACTCCTCGTCTCGCTGGGGCGGGCTCAGCTCCTCGACTCGCTGGCGCTCGCTCGGAGAGCGTGGGTCAGCGCGCCGCCCACCACTCCTTCAGCGCCTCCGTCGCGCGCTCCTCGCCCAGCGGGCCGTGCTCCATGCGCTGTTCCAGCAGGAACCTGTAGGCCTCGCCGACCTCGCGGCCCGGCTTCACGCCGAGGATCGCCATGATCTGGTCGCCGTTCAGGTCGGGCCGGATCGCGTCGAGTTCCTCCTGCTCGGCGAGCACGTCGATGCGGCGCTCGAGGTCGTCGTACGCGGTCCGCAGCCGGTTGGCCTTGCGCTGGTTGCGGGTCGTGCAGTCGGCGCGCGTCAGGATGTGGAGCCGCTCGAGCTGGTCGCCCGCGTCGCGCACATAGCGCCGCACCGCCGAGTCGGTCCACGACCGCTCCGGGTCGAACAGCCCGTCGCCATAGCCGTGGAACCGCAGGTGCAGCTCGACGAGCTTCGCGACCGCCTTGGTCTCGTCGGCGGAGAACCGCAGCGCCTGCATGCGCTTCTTCGTCATCTTCGCCCCCACCACGTCGTGGTGATGGAACGAGACCTTGCCGCCGGCCTCGAACTTCCGGGTCGCGGGCTTGCCGATGTCGTGGAGCAGCGCGGCCAGCCGCGAGACGAGGTCGGGCGCGTGACCGCGCGTACGCTCCAGATCGATCGCCTGCTCGAGCACCGTCAGGGAGTGCTCATAGACGTCCTTGTGGCGGTGGTGCTCGTCGCGTTCGAGGCGCAGCGCCGGCAGCTCCGGCAGCACGCGGGCGGCGATGCCGGTCTCCACGAGCAGGTTCAGCCCCGGCCGCGGGTGGTCGGTCAGCAGCAGCTTCGACAGCTCGTCGCGCACGCGCTCCGCCGAGATGATGTCGATGCGCTCGGCCATGGCGACCATGGCGGCGACCACGTCGGGCGCCGGCGCGAACCGCAGCTCGCCCACCGCGTCCGACAGCTGGCTGGTGAACCGCGCCGCCCGCATCATGCGCAGCGGGTCGTCGGAGAACGACTGCTCGGCGGTCGCCGGCGTACGCAGCACCCCGGCCGCGAGGTCGACCAGGCCCTGGTGGGGGTCGACGAACCGGCGGTCCGGAAGCGAGATCGCCATCGCGTTCACGGTGAAGTCGCGGCGCACGAGGTCGCCCGCGATGTCATCGCCGTACGCGACCTCGGGCTTGCGGGAGTCGTCGCGGTAGACGTCGGAGCGGAACGTGGTGATCTCGATGAGCCAGACGTCGCCGGACTCGGAACCGTCGACCGGAACTTTCGCGCCGATCGTCCCGTACTCCTTGCCGATGTCCCACACCGCGGCCCCGCGTACGCCGCGGGTGAACTGCGTCAGGAGTCGTTCGATGTCGTCGGGGCGCGCCGACGTGGTGAAGTCGAGGTCGTGGCCGAGGCGGCCCATGAGCGCGTCACGGACCGAGCCGCCGACGAGGTAGAGCTCGTGGCCGGCGCCGGTGAAGAGCTCGCCCAGGCGGTCGACGACCGGCGCGATGCGCAACAGTTCGGCGACGGCATTGGTCTGGGCGGCGGTCAGGGCGTTCGACGGGGTGGGCACGAGGGTGAAGTCTAGTTGGGGCGCTCCTCGACTCGCTGGCGCTCGCTCGGAGAACGTACAGGCCAACACTCCTCGACTCGCTGGCGCTCGCTCGGAGAACGTACAGGCCAACACCCCTCGACTCGCTGGCGCTCGCTCGGAGAACGTACAGGCCAACACCCCTCGACTCGCTGGCGCTCGCTCGGAGAACGTACAGGCCAACACTCCTCGACTCGCTGGCGCTCGCTCGGAGAACGTGGTCCCCACAGGCGCTGTGATTACGATGGCCGAGTGATCCGACTGGTGCGTGTGCTGCTCGCCGGGCTGCTCGCGCTGCTGGCGCCGACGCTCGCCGTGCCCGTCGCGCACGCCGCGGACGACCAGCAGGTCGCGATCACCATCGACCAGTTCGACCCCGCCACGCCCGACCGCGCGGCCACTATCACGATCCGCGGCAAGGTCACCAACACCTCCAGCGAGCCCCTCTCGACCGCCCAGGCCCTCTTCTGGCGCGACTGGTCGCCCATCACCTCCGCCGACGGCATGCGCGCCGCGCTCGAATCCCCCGCCACCCAGCCCTACGGCGGCCGCGTCACCGACATCGGCGCCTTCCAGCCGCTCACGACCGACCAGAAGACCACGATCGCCCCCGGCGAGACCGTGCCGTTCCAGGTGCAGGCCCCGGTCAGCTCCCTCGAGCTTCCCCGGACCGCCGGGGTCTATCTCATGGGCGTCCATGTGGTCGGAAAGATCGGCCGCCGCGCCAGCGCCACCCTGGGCCGGGCCCGCGTCTTCGTCCCCCTGCCCCGCCAGAACAACCAGGGGGCCGCGCCCACGACGCCCGCCACCGTCAAGGTGCCGACCGTCGTGATGCTCACGAGTCGGCCCTCGATGGTCCGCCCCGGCCTGTTCGCCGACGACCACCTCGCCGAGGAGATGTCGGCCAACGGCCGCCTGTCGAAACTGATGCGGGCCGCCTCCCGGACCGACGTCTCCCACGCCATCGATCCCGCGCTCCTGCAGGCCGCGCGCGCCATGGCCGACGACGCCGGCTATCAGATCCGGCAGGCGGACGGGGCCATGGTCCCCGGCACCGGCCAGGCCGTCGCCCGCCGCTGGCTCGCCGACCTCGACCGCCTCGACGAGACCCACGCCTTCCGGCTCCCCTTCGCGGTCCCCGACCTGACCCCCATCGCCCACCAGGCGCTCGAGGACACCTTCCACCGCATCGTGTCCGCGACCACCCAGGTCGACGGCATCCGCGATCTCCCCCTGCTGGGCTATGCCAACGGCGGCTTCCTCGACACACCCACGGTCGGCTGGATCGAGCGCATGGACCCCGCCGCCATCCTCGTCGCCAACGCCCGCACCGAGCAGGCGCTCCTCGCCCCCATCCAGACCGCCCCCCTCGTGGCCTTCAGCGGCGCGACGTTCGCCGGCGGTCCCGGCCCAGACCCGCGCCAGACGGCCATCCACGTGCGCCAGCGCCTCCTGGCCGACACCTGGCTCGCCGCGACCAACGCCTCCGGACCCCAGGTCCACGTCGTCGCGTCGGCCGACGAGGCCGACGCCGACCTCGGGGCCCGCGCCGCCTGGATCGCCCGCGTACCCCTCACCGACACCCTCCGGGACCGCCCCTCGGAGTGGTCCGAACAGCTCGACTACACCCCCGAGATGCGGGCGGCCGAGCTCAGCCCCGCCCAGGTCGGCCGGCTGCGCGACCTTTCCCGAGCCCAGGCCGCGTACGCCGAGATGATGGTCGACCCGGCGCCCCATCAGCGCGACGGCGACGCCCAGGCCGCGCGCTCGGCCTCCAGCTGGTGGCGCGGCAACCCCGCGGGCTTCCAGACCTGGATCGACCCGCTGCTCACCGAGGCGAACCAGGCGCTCACCGGGGCGGTGAAGCTGACCGCCCAGAAGACCGTGATCATGTCGGGCCAGAGCGGGTCCTTCCCGGTGACCGTGACCAACACCCTGCGTACGCCGGTGCGGGTCGCCATCGACTTCGACTCCGACCAGCCGCAGCGCCTGTCGATCCCCCGCCACGAGAACATCGAAGTGCCAGCCGGCCAGTCGACGACCGTGAACGTCCGCCCCCGCGCGGCCGCGAACGGTCCCGTCATGGTGACGGCCCAGCTGGTGACGCCCGGCGGCACGCCGCTGGGTCGCCACAACCGGGTCGAGGTGCGCGCCACCAACTTCGGCTTCGTGGGCTGGATCATCGTGGTGGCTTCGGGAATCGTGCTGCTGGCGGCGACGGCTTTACGCATCCGGCAGGTCGCGCGTGAGAGAGTGTCCACCAATGCGGCCCGCCGGGCAGCCGAGGACGCGACCGTCACCGCTCAGCGTCCCGCGGTGCCCGTGGTGAGGATCGAACCGACCGAAGGGAGTGGGGAGTGACCGAACGCCCCCCCACCCCGCGCGCGGACCAGGCCGACCTCCCCACCGCCCCCATGGACCCGGTCGAACTCGAGGACACGCTCCACCCCGTGCGTACGCGGGACTCCGCCGCGAACCCGCCGGGCGGCTCCGGACCGGCCGGCTCGGACCAGGGCGGCTCGAACCAGGGCGGCTCGAACCAGGGCGACAGCGACTCCGGGTCCACCCGCCGCCTGGTCTCCGCCACAGCCCTGATGGCCGCCGGCACGATGTCGTCGCGCATCCTCGGCTTCGTCCGCGTCATGTTGCTGGCGGCGCTGTTCGCCAACGGCACCAACCAGGCCGACATGTTCGAGCTGGCGACGGTGATCCCCACCTCGCTCTACATCCTGTTCGCCGGCGGCGCCCTGAACACCGTCCTGGTGCCCCAGATCGTCCGGGCCGTGAACAACGACCCGGACGGGGGCGAGGCCTACACCAACCGCATCATGACCGCGTTCCTGCTGCTCGTGGGCGCGTTCGCGGTGGTGCTGACGATCGCGGCGCCGCTGGTCATCGGGGTCTACGCGGCCGACGACTGGAAGGCCCCCCAGAACGCCGCGCTCTACCAGTCGATGGTCTTCCTCGGCTATCTGTGCCTGCCGTCGGTGTTCTTCTACGGCGTGTTCTTCCTGTTGGGGCAGGTGTTGAACGCCCACGACCGGTTCGGCCCGATGATGTGGGCCCCGATCGCGAACAACGTCGTGCAGGTGGGGGTGCTGCTGGTCTATCTGGGCGTGTGGGGGACGTCCGACGGGTCGCAGCCGTTCACCACGCCGCAGGCCCTGCTGCTGGGAGGCGGCGCCACGCTCGGCATCGCGTCGCAGACCCTGGTGATGGTGTGGTTCATGCGGAAGATCGACTTCCGCTTCCGCCCGCGGTTCGACCTGCGCGGCACCGGTCTGGGCCACACCTTCCACCTCGCGAAGTGGACGCTGGGTTTCGTGCTGGTCAACCAGCTGGCGCTGGTCGTGGTCAACAAGTTGGCCACCTCGGCCACCGTGGGCGGCGACGGCGCCGGTCTCGCGGCGTACGGGCGTGCGTACCTGATCTGGATCCTTCCCCACTCGCTCATCACCGTGTCCCTCGCGACCGCGATGCTGCCGAGCGCCTCACGGCTCGCCGCGGCCGGCGACCTCGTGGGCGTGCGGCGCGAGACCATGCGCACCATCCGGCTGGCGACGACCGTGCTGCTGCCCGCGGCGGCCGCCTTCATCGCGCTGGCCATGCCCGTCACCAGCCTGATGTTCGGCCAGGGCGCCGGCGCCAAGGACTCCCACTACATCGGCTGGACCCTGATCGCGTTCGCGATCGGATTGGTGCCGTTCACGGTGCAGTACGTCTGCCTGCGCGCGTTCTATGCCCTCGAGGACACCCGCTCGACGTTCTGGCAGCAGTGCGTCATCGCCGCGCTGAACGTGCTGTTCGCCATCGCGTTCGTCATCCCCGTCGATCGGCCCGACCTGGTGGCGCCGGGGCTCGCGCTCGCATACTCGCTCTCCTATGTCTTCGGCCTCGGCCTGTCCTTCGCGCGCCTGTCCCGGCGGCTGCCGGGGCTGTCGGCCACCAAGGTCATCCGCCACCTCGTGCGCGTGGGCCTCGCGGTCGCCCCCGGCGCCGTGCTGGCGTGGTGGATCACCACGCGGGTCGGCGACAGCATGCTGATGCAGGTCCTCGGCCTGGTGGGCGGCGTGCTGGCCGCGGTGGCGCTGTTCTTCCTGTTCGCCCGCCTCCTGCGCATCACCGAGGTCACCGAGATCGTCGCGACCCTCCTGCGGCGCCGCGGCCGGGCGGAGCAGGCCGACGAGGGCACCCCCGCGGAGCAGGCCGGCGACACCAGTGACGAGACCGCCCACCTCGCCGCCCTCGAGGAGGAGCGCGACGTCGTCTCGGTGCCGTTCCCCGAGGGCGACGAGGAGCCGTACGCGCCGTTCGTCCCGTATGTCGACCACGACGAACCCGACACCATGGAGGACGTCGAGGACACTGCCGAGGACGTCCACCCGGTCAAGGTGCGCGCGGGGCTCGAACTCGCCGGCCGCTATCGGCTGGAGGAGGTGCTCGTCCGCCGGGCCACCACCCAGACGTGGCGCGCGTTCGACGAGGTCCTCTCGCGTCCGGTCCTCATCCACCTCCTCCCGAGCGCGGAGGACCACGACGACATCATGGTCGCCGCCCGCCGGGCCGCCATCGCGACCGACTCCCGCTTCCTCCGCGTGCTCGACGTGGGCCGCCCGACGGCCGAGGAGTCGGTGCGCGTCGACAGCGAGACCGGCGAGGAGAAGGCCAACGGGCTCGGCGCCTACATCGTCTGCGAGTTCGCCCCGGGCGTGTCGCTCGAGAGCCTGCTGGCCTCCGGCCCGCTCAGCGCGCTGGAGGCCGCCTGGCTGGTCCGCGAGGTCGCCGACGCGCTGGCCGGCATGCACGCGCAGGGCCTGTACCACCAGCGGATCTCCCCCGACACCGTCGTCATCACCGCCGCCGGCAACGTCAAGATCGTGGGCTTCCTGCTCGAGGCCGAGATGTCACCCAGCCACCACCCGATCGCCTCGACGAGCGATCCCGAGGTGGTCGACGTCATGGACATCGGCCGCCTGCTCTATTGCACGCTGGTGTCGCGCTGGCCGGGCGGCCACGCGTACGGCATGGCGTCCGCGCCGACCGACAACGACGGCCAGCTGTTCACGCCGCGCCAGGTGCGGGCCGGGGTGTCGCCGGCGCTCGACCGCATCTGCGACCAGATCCTGAGCGACCTGCCGCGCGGCAAGGAGGCACCGCTGCGGACGGCCGCCGAGGTCGCCGACGAGCTCGGCCGCGTGCTCGGCACCGCCGATGCGTCCCACGACCTCGAGCGCCGCATGCGATATCCGGTGCCCGTCGTGCAGATGGACGAGGAAGAGCCCATCCCGGCCCAGTCGCCGATGTCGGCCTACACCCAGGCCGACACCGCCGACATGTATTTCGGCGGCGCCCAGGTCTCCGCCGACCAGGCCGACGCGGACGCACCCACCCAGGGGCTCGCTGCGGTCGCGACCCCGGCGTCGGCCGGCGAGCCGACCGTGAACACCGGCATCGCGCCGGGCGGGGGCCTGACAGGCCGATCGGACCGATCGGGTCGCTCCCCCGCCAGCCCCCCGCGCCCCCCGGGGTCGCGTCCGTCGATGCGCCGGCCGTGGATCACGCGCCTGGTCGTCCTCGGGCTCGTCGTCCTCATCGGCTCGCTGGTCGCGGTCGCGCTGCAGCGGAACCCGCGTACGCCCCAGACCGCTCCCACGCCCACGCCCAGGCCGGCCCCGACCGCGCTGGCGCTGGTGTCGGCGACCGACTTCGACCCGCAGGGCGACTCGCGCGAGGAGAACCGCGCGCAGGCCCCCCTGGCGATCGACGGGAAGCCGGAGACGGCGTGGACGACGGTGACCTATCGCAACCCCACGATGGACAAGGACGGCGTCGGGATCATCGTCGACCTGGGCCGCCCGGTCTCGGTGGCGGAGGCGAAAGTCCTGTTGAAGGGCACCGGGACGACGTTCGACCTGCGCGTCCCGGCGACGGGCGCCGACACGCGTACGACACCGCCGACCGACTCGGTGAAGGACTGGACGTCGGTCGCGTCGGTGGCGAACGCGGGCGAGAGCGCCGAGGTGAAGCTCGACCAGCCCGTCGTGACGCGGTTCGTGCTCGTGAACCTCACCCAGCTGCCGAAGACGGCCCAGGGCCACCAGGGCGGCGTCGCCGAGGTCACGTTCGCCGGCTGAACATCCGCCGCCGGGACTTTTCCTCGCGTACGCCCTGGCGTAGGTTGACTCTTCGACAGACCGGCCCGGCGTGGGCTCGGGGTGAGGGGCCGTGGGCCCGAGGGGGGACCGTGACCGACGAGCGCAGCGACCACGAGTTGTTGGCCGCCCACGTCGCCGGCGATCCCGACGCGTTCGGCGTGCTGGTGGCCCGTCACAGGGACCGCCTGTGGGCCGTCGCCCTGCGCACGATGCGCAACCCGGAGGAGGCGGCCGACGCGCTCCAGGAGGCGTACATCTCGGCGTTCCGGCGCGCCCACACCTTCCGCGGTGACTCGCAGGTGACCACGTGGCTCCACCGCGTCGTGGTGAACGCGTGCCTGGACCGGATCCGCCGGAACAAGGTGCGCGCGGCCGACCCGCTGCCCGAGGACCCGGAGCGCGCCGCAGAGCTCGGCGTGACCGACGACACCGACGTGCTCGAGGTGAAGGAACGCCGCGCCGATGTCGCGACGGCGCTGAACCAGATCAACGCCGACCAGCGGGCCGCGCTGGTGCTGGTGGACATGGAGGGGTACTCGGTGGAGGAGGCGGCCACGATCCTCGGCTGCGCCGTCGGCACCATCAAGAGCCGGTGCGCGCGGGGACGGGCGAAGCTCGTGCCCCTGCTGGGCCACCTGCGTGAGACAGTGGCCTGAACGTGACGCAGGTCTCGGGAACCGGGGGGGCTGGCCGGGGCGTCGGAATCGTGTCGCCCCACTCGGCGATGGTGACCATGTGGTCAGGACTAAGGGAGGAAGCACCGTGAGCAACGATGCCCAGCACGTGTCGGTCGACGAGCTCGCCGACGCCGCGGAGGACCTCCTGCCCCCCGAGCGCGCCGCCGCCGTCCAGAACCACGTGGGCGGCTGCTCGTCGTGTGCCGCCGTCGCCGCCGCGCTGGTGGACGTCTGCGAGGCCCTGGCCGACGCGCCGGTCCCGCCGATGCCCGACACCGTGTTCACGCGCCTGCAGGCGGTGGTCGAGGCCGAGTCGGAGCGCCGGGCGTCGGGGGCCGCCGACAACGAGGATGCGGACGCGCGAGCCCTGACGGCCAAGCGCACGTCGGTCGGGAGCTTCGGACAGAACCCGGCGTACGGGGGGAAGGCCGTGGGCGACCACGACGGGGAGAAGCTGTCGCAGGACTGAGGTCGCGCGGAGGCTTCGACTCGGCCGCAGGCGGCCTCGCTCAGCCAACGTTGGCTGAGCGACGAAGGAGTCGAAGCCACCAACGCTGGCTGAGCGACGAAGGAGTCGAAGCCACCCACTTGCCCGCTGGCTGAGCGACGCACCCCCACCAACGCTGGCTGAGCCGACGAAGGAGTCGAAGCCACCCACTTGCCCGCTGGCTGAGCGCGGAGGCTTCGACTCGGCCGCAGGCGGCCTCGCTCAGCCAACGTTGACTGAGGGCGCGCGGAGGCTTCGACTCGGCCGCAGACGGCCTCGCTCAGCCAACGTTGACTCACATCGCAGGCTTGGCTCGGCGTACGCGGCCCAGCAGCCCGTGCGGCGCGACCAGCCAGGCCAGGACGAAGATGCCGGTGGCGACCAGCACGATCGTGCCGCCCGCCGGGAGGTCGATCGACCACGACAGATAGAGCCCGACCAGCGCGCTGACCGCCCCGATCACCGGCGCCAGGACCATCATCGCGCCCAGCCGGTCGGTCAGCAGCCGCGCGGTCGCCGCCGGGGTGACCAGAAGCGCCACCACCAGGATGTTGCCGATGGTCTGCACCGAGATCACCACCAGCGCGGTCACCAGCAGATAGAGCACGAGGTCGAGCGCGAACACGGGCAGGCGCGCGGCCCGCGCCATCTCCCGGTCGAGGCCCACGGCCACCAGCTCCTTGTGGAGCAGCCCGCACGCGAGCAGCACCGCGGCCGCCGTCACCGCGACCACGATGATGTCGCCGTCGTCGGTGCCGGTGATCGAGCCGAACAGGAACTGCTGCAGGGAGCCGGCGTACCCGGGGGCGCGGGAGATCACGACGATGCCGAGGGCGAAGGCGCAGGTGCAGGCGAACAGGATGCCGATCACCGAGTCCTCCCGCAGGCGTCGGTTCTGGGACACCACGGCGATGAGGATCGCCGTCGCGAACCCGGCCGCCGCGCCGCCCAGCAGCAGCGATCCCTGCAGCCAGAACGCGATCGCGAGCCCGGGGAACACCGAGTGGGCGACGGCGTCGCCGATGAAGGCCATGCCGCGCAGGACGACGTGGGCGCCGACGACGCCGGCGACGAGCGACGACAGCACCGCGACCAGCAGCGCCTTCGGCAGGAAGGCGAGCAGCGGGTTGGTCAGGTCGTGGAGGAACTCGACGGGGGTCAGCACGCGACGTCCTCGCGGGAGTCGGTGGGCACGGTGGCCGGGGAGCTGGTCGCGGCGCCCACCGACGCCAGCAGCGGCGAGGTCGCCGAGACCCCGAACGCGCGCATCCACAGCTCGGGGTCGCGGACGTCGTCGGGCGTGCCGTCGGCGACGATGCGGCGGTTGACGAGGCAGATGCGGTCGCAGGAGGCCATGGCGTCGGCGAGGTCGTGGGTCGTCATGACGACGGTCGTCCCCTCGGCCGCCAGCGCGCGGAACAGTTCACCGAGCAGCTCCTGGGTCGGCATGTCCACGCCCGTGAACGGCTCGTCCAGCAGCAGGATCGACGGGTCTGTCGCCAGCGCCCGCGCGATGAGCACGCGCTGCCGCTGGCTGCCCGACAGCTGGCCGACGGTGCGGTCGGCGAGGTCGGTGAGGCGTACGCGGGCCAGGGCCCGGCGTACGAGCCGGTGGTCGGCGACGCCCGGCTGACGCAGCCACCCGATGTGGCGTACGCGGCCCGACATCACGACCGCCTCGACGCTGATGGGGAAGTCCCAGGCGAACTCGTGGCGCTGGGGGACATAGCCGAGGCGGCGGGAGGCGCGGGCCGGCGTACGGCCCTCGACGGTGACGGTGCCGGCGACCGGGCGGACGAGCCCGAGCAGCGTCCGCAGCAACGTGGTCTTGCCCGCCCCGTTGGGGCCGACGAGGCCGAGCAACTCGCCCGCGTCGACGGCGAGGTCGATGTCGGACAGGACGCGACGGCCACCGAGGTCGACGGCGACGCCGCGGACGTCGACGCCGCGGACGTCGAGGCGGGGGGTGTCGGGGCGGGGGTCATGGGGGCGGGTGTCACTCATCGCCGGGCTCCTCGCGGAGTGCGGCCGCGCGGGCGCGACCCGAGCGGATCGTGTGGACCAGCGCGAGCGCGCCCAGCGCCAGCAGCACTCCGGCGGCGACGAGGATCGCGACCATGGTCGTGCCGAACGGCTCCTCGGGCGCGGGCGGCGGGGCCGCGGCCACCGGCGCCGCGGTGGTCGTCGGCAGGCGCGAGGCCCACACCTCGTCGGCGCCGACCGCGTCGCCGACGGCGAACCGCAGCGTCGACCGGCTCTCGTACGCGCGGCCGTCGCGTCCCTGCGCGACGACGGAGAAGTCGACCAGGTAGACACCGGGCTTGCCGAACACCCAGTTCGCGTGGGTGTGGGTGTTCGTGTCGACCCAGATCTCCTGCCCGTCCGGACCGCCGCCGGCCCACAGCGGCTGGGGCGGGTCGAACCCGTTCTGCAGGAACACGTGGAACGCGCCGGGGCCCTGCACGCGATGGAGGACGAGTTTGGCGCCGCGCTCGATGCGTTCGGTGACCGCCGGGTCGGTGGAGGAGGGCGGGATTTCGGGGCCGGGAGCGGCGTACGCGAGGGACGTCGGTGCCAGCAGCGAAAGGACGAGCAGGAGGAGGAGGAGTCCTGCCCGTTGGCGGGGGCGGGTACGCATGCTTCTCTCTCTTATTATTGAATATGACTTTCATGTGCAGGACGAACGATAAGGGGAGGGGCGGGGAAGGGCAAGCCGACGGATGTCACGAAACGTCCAGTCGATGGGCTCAGACAGGCGATCTGGTCTGACTTTCGAGGAGTTGTGGACGATTCGTGACAGCCGGCACTCCTCGACTCGCTGGGGCTCGCTCGGAGAACGTGGAGGCTCCTCGACTCGCTGGCGCCCGCTCGGAGAACGTGGGCGACTGGAGCACGAGGGGAACATTTCCTGACCGGCTGGTGCTGTCCCCGGCGTACCCGGAAGGATGATCCCCGTGCGCCCCATCGTCAGACTGCTGGCCTTCGCCCGCGAACTGTGGCCCTACTACGTCGGCATCGTCGTGGCCTCGGTGCTCACCGCCCTCACCGGGCTGCTGACGCCGTTCATCATCAAGTTCGCGACCGACGAGGTCGTCGCCGCGACGAGCGGCCCGCGTCCCGGCGCGGTGACCGTCGTGCTGTGGCTCGCGGTGGCCCTGCTCGCGACTGACGTCGTCAACACGCTCGTCACGAACTGGGGCGGCTATCTCGGCGACGTGATGGCCGCCCGGCTGCGGTCGATCCTGTCGACGCGCTACTACGAGAAGTTGCTCGCGCTGCCCCAGCGCTATTTCGACTCCGAGCTGAGCGGCACGATCACCGGCCGCCTGAACCGCTCGATCAACGAGTCGACCCACTTCCTGCAGGCGATGTCGAACAACTTCTTCCCGATGCTGCTGACGACGTTCGCGGCGCTGGCGGTGTCGGCGTTCTATTCGCCGTGGCTGGCCGTGCTGCTGATCATCGTGTTCCCGCTCTACACGTGGCTGACCGCGCTGACGACCACGCGCTGGCAGCGCCTCGAGGGCGAGAAGAACGCCCAGGTCGACCTCGCGTCGGGGCGGTTCATCGAGGTGATCGGCCAGATCCGGGTGGTGAAGAGCTTCGTGCGCGAGGTGGCCGAGCTCTCCACGTTCCGCACGCGGTTCGACTCCACCGTCGGCACCACCCAGGCCCAGTCGCGCTGGTGGCACTGGATGGACGTGGTCCGGCGTACCGCCTTGAATGTCGTGTTCTTCGGCATCTACGCGATCATCTTCGTCCAGACCGTACGCGGGGTCTTCACCGTCGGCGTGATGGTGCTGCTCATCCAGCTCGTCGCGATGACGCGCCACCCGGTGACGATGATGAGCTATCTCATCGACACCGGCCAGAAGGCCATCGCGGGATCCAAGGACTTCTTCGAGGTCATGGCGCTCGACGACGACCGCACGCCGGCGCCGGTCCCGGCCGGCACGCGGCCGGCCGCGCCGCGCGTCGGCCCCGGCGAGGACATGATCGTGTTCGACGACGCCACGTTCGGCTATGACGACGAACAGGCGGTGGTCAAGGAAGTCTCCTTCGCCGTACGCCGGGGCGAGCGCGTCGCGCTGGTGGGCGAGTCGGGCGGCGGGAAGACGACGCTGGTGAACCTGCTGCTGGGGCTCTATCCGCTGCGGTCGGGGCACGTGGTGGTCAACGGCTCCGACCTCGCCGAGCTCGACCCGGGCGAGCTGCGCCGCCAGATCGGGGTGGTGTTCCAGGACCCGTCGCTGTTCTCGGGGACGATCCGGGAGAACCTCGCGTACGGCCGGCCGGGCGCCGACCCGGCCGAGGTGCTGGAGGCCGCCGAGAAGGCCAACGCGGCGCGGTTCATCGAGCGATTCGCCGACGGCTATGACACGCTGATCGGCGAGCGCGGGCTGAAGCTGTCCGGCGGCCAGAAGCAGCGCATCGCGGTGGGGCGGGCGATCCTCAAGGACGCGCCGATCCTGATCCTCGACGAGGCGACGTCGGCGCTCGACACGAAGTCGGAGCGCGCGGTGCAGGCGGGGCTGGACGCGCTGATGGCCGACCGCACCTCGATCATCATCGCCCACCGGCTGTCGACGATCTCGACGGTCGACCGCATCGTCACGCTGCGTGACGGTCGCGTCGACGAGATCGGCACGCCCGACGAGCTGGCCCGCTCGGGCGGCATCTACGCCGAGCTGCTCCAGCTCCAGGCGTCCGCGACGAAGGCGGACCGCAAGCGGCTGGCCGCGTACGACATGGTGGGCTGACGTCGGGTCCCCTCCCCCGTACGTGCGTGGGGTCCCCCCTCCGCCCAACTTGTGCACACCCGTGCGCGAGTTGGGCGTACGCCCCGGCGTGTCGACGCAACCCCTGCACACCAAGCGTCCCAGGGAAAGTTCCCTGGGTGGCGGGTGGACGAAAGGTGCGCAAGTGCGCGATGTCGTGCCGTGGGATGTGGAAAGCCGTGAGGCGTGAAAAGCGCACACCTGCGCAGTTTTGGCGGGTTACCCACGCGTACACCCCACGTTTCAGGCACACGTGCGCACTTTGCACACACCCCCGGCCGACCACGACCCACCCCATCGACGTTCCGCGCGCACGTGTGCGCATTTCACGCCCGACCCATACTGCGAACTGATCTCCCGGTAAGTCTCGAGGCCCCATTCAGACTTGGAAGATTTTGTCGCCCCGCGTCACGACGCGGTGATACAAAGTGCGCATACGGCGCCCATGAGAGGCGCCACTTCCTCGCCTGGAGCGACCCATGAACGTCCGCAGTCTCATCGCTGCGGTGGCGTTGTCGATGACGGTTCTTTCCGCACCGATGGCGTACGCCGCCCCCACGCCCACCCCGACCTCCTCGCCCACGCGCGCGACGGCGACCCCGCGGGCGACCGCCACCGCCACCGCCGAGGCCACGGTCACCCCCGCGGCCACCGCGACGCCGACCGAAGGGGCCACGCCGGCCGCGGCCGCCACGGTCACGCCCACCCCGACCCCCACGCCGGTCCATCCCGTCGACGCCAGGTACGCCACCCTCGGCGGCGCGTCCGGCTTCCTCGGCGCCCCGAAGCATGACCTCATCTGCGGGCTGGTCGGCGGCGGCTGCTTCCGCGCCTTCCAGGGCGGCTCGATCTATTGGACCGCCGCCACCGGCGCCCACGTCACCAAGGGCCTGATCTTCGAGAAGTGGGGCTCGCTGCGCTGGGAGACCGGCAAGCTCGGCTATCCGACGACCGACGAGATGTGCACCACCACCGGCTGCGTCCAGACGTTCACCGGCGGCCAGATCACCTTCTCCCCGAAGTCCGGCACGTACGCGGTCCTCGCGCCGCTCGTGTCCGCGTACGAGGGTTCGGTCTCCGGTCCCCTCGGCTATGCGCGCGGCGACGCCATCTGCGGCATCGTCCGCGGCGGCTGCTTCCAGGACTTCGCCGGCGGCTCGATCTATGCGTCGCCCGACTCCGGCGCCCACTGGATCCGCGGCGCCGTCAAGGAGAAGTGGGGCTCGCTGGGCTGGGAGGCCGGATTCCTCGGCTATCCCACCAGCAACGAGGAGTGCTGGATCTCCAACGGCTGCTTCCAGCGCTTCCAGGGCGGCCTGATCTATTGGTCGCTGCCGAGCGGCGCCCACTTCGTCCGCGGCGCGATCTTCGACGAGTGGGGGCGCAACGGCTGGGAGGGCGGCTCGCTGGGCTTCCCGACGAGTGACGAGCAGTGCTTCATCAGGAACGGCTGCTTCCAGGACTTCCAGGGCGGCCACATCTATTGGTCGCAGGCGAGCGGCGCCCACTTCATCCGCGGCGCGATCTTCGACCACTGGGGTCGCAACGGCTGGGAGGCCGGCCACCTCGGCTATCCGACCAGCGGCGAGTTCTGCGGCCTGCGCGCCGGGGGCTGCGGCCAGCACTTCCAGAACGGTTCCATCTATTGGTCGCCGAAGTCCGGCGCGCACTTCGTCAAGGGCTCCATCAAGGCGAAGTGGGCCGAGTACGGCTGGGAGAACGAGTACGGCTATCCGCTGTCCGACGAGATCTGCGGCATGAAGAACGGCGGCTGCCGCCAGGTGTTCGAGGGCGACGACATGATCTATTTCTCGCCGGCCACCGGCGCCCACCCCGTCTTCAAGGAGTTCATGGGGGCCTGGGGCCAGCACGGCTGGGAGAGCGGCCGCCTTGGCTATCCGGTCGCCGACCCCTACTACCACGACTACCCGGACGGCCACCGCGCGTGGATCCTCGAGTTCGGGCCGGCCTACATGTACTTCTTCGAGGCCGACCCGGCCGACGTCCGCATCGACTGGAAGTGAACTGACGCACCACCGCGTACGCCCGGGCCCGGCCATCCTGCGATGGCCGGGCCCGGGCTCTTCAGCGGCTCAGAGGTTCTCGGTCCCCGGCGCCTGCGGGTCAATGTTGCGGACGATCAGGCTGCAGTCCTTGTCGGCGTAGCCGTCGTCCATCAGCTTCTGCAGCTGGTCGTACGCAAGTTGGGCCGCGGGGAGCTCCACGCCGACCTGCTTGGCGCCGGCGAGCGCCAGGCCGGCGTCCTTGTGGGCCAGCGCCGTCGCGAACGTCGCGTCGAAGTTGCGGTTGGCGGCGGCGGTGTCGATCACGCCCGGCACCGGATACCACGTGTTGGCCGCCCAGCAGTTGCCGGACGAGGCCGTCACGATCTCGTGGAACACCTTCGGGTCGAGGCCCAGCTTGTTCGCGAGCACGGAGCCCTCGCTGCAGGCCATCAGCTCGATGAACAGCATCATGTTGTTGCAGATCTTCGCGGCCTGGCCGGTGGTCGCCGGGCCCGTGGCGATCATCTTGCCGGCCATCGGGTCGATGATCTTCTTCGCCTCGGCGACCACCGCGTCCTCGCCGCCGATCATGAAGCAGAGCGTGCCGGCCGAAGCGCCGGAGATGCCGCCCGACACCGGGGCGTCGACGAACCGGAACCCCTTGTCGCGGGCCATCTCGTGGAGGTTGCCGGCGGTCTCGACGTCGATGGTCGATGAGTCGATCATGAGCGCATTGGGCTCGGCGTGGACGAAGACGCCGTCGTCGCCGGTGTAGGCCGCGAGCGCGTGCTCGCCCTTCGGCAGCATCGTCACGACCACCTCGGCCCCGCGTACGGCCTCGGCGATCGATGCCGCCGCCGTGACGCCACCCTGCGTCGCGCGCTCCACGGCCGCGGGGTTCAGGTCGAACCCGCGTACGTCGTGGCCGCCCTTCACCAGGTTGGCCGACATGGGCGCGCCCATGTTGCCGAGTCCGATCCATGCGATGGTCGCCATTGCTGTGCTCCTCGTCGTTGAGACACGCCCGTGCCCGAGCCGTTCCGCTCACCGTAGGCGCGCGGACCCATGGCGATCAACGCACGGGATAGGGTGAATTCCGCAACCTCGCCGTGCATCCATGCACACATTCCGCGCGTTCCCTGGAGGTCCGATGGCGCGTACGCCTGTCAGTCCCGACGACCTGCTCGTCCTGTTGGCGGTGGCGCGGCTGGGACGCTACAGCGCGGCGGCCGACGTGCTCGGGGTCAACCACACCACCGTGTCGCGCCGCATCGCGAGCCTCGAGAAGGCGCTCGGCGCGCGGGTGATCGTGCAGACCCCCGACGGCTGGGAGCTCACCGAGTCCGGCGCCGCGGTCCTCACCGCCGCCGAGTCGGTCGAGCAGGCGCTGAAGTCGCTCGACAACAGCGACCCCGCCGAGCGCGGCCTGACCGGCGTCGTGCGCCTCGCCACCCCCGACGGGTTCGGCACCCACTTCGCCGTGCCCGCCCTGGTCCGGCTGCGTCGCGACCATCCAGACCTGCAGACCGAGCTCATCACCGCCACCCAGCGGCTCAAGCAGCACCGCTCCGGGGTCGACATCGAGGTCACGGTCACCCAACCCAAGGTCCATCGCGCCGTCGCGGTGCACCTGCGCGACTACCACCTCGGGCTGTACGCGACCCCGGCGTACCTCGACCGGGTGGGCCACCCGCGTGACCTGGCCGACCTCGCCGACCACACTCTCGTCTACTACATCGAGCAGTCGCTGCAGATCGACGAGCTCGACCTGGCGACCGGGCCCCTCCCGCGGATGCGTGGCACGATGCGGTCGACGTCGGTGTTCGTCCACGTCGAGACGACGCTCGCGTCGGCCGGCATCGGCATCCTGCCCGACTTCATGGCCGACCAGTTGGACGGGCTGGTGCGCGTGCTGCCGGAGCAGTACGCGCACCCCGCCGACTATTGGGCCGTCATCCGCGACGAGTCACTGCGCAACCCCGCCGTCGGCGCCACGATGGACGCGCTCAGGCGTGCGGCTGCGCAGTGACGCCTCAGCGTCGCAGCGCCGGATCGGCCGCTGACTGCTTGGGTGCCTGGCCCAGGGCGTCGAGGCGATCGAGCTCGTGCAGCGAGCTGCCCTTCGTCTCCTTGGCCGCGATGACGGCCACGAGGGTGATCGCCGCACAGACCGCCAGATAGATCGCGATCGGGGTCGACGACTTGTAGCGCTCGAGCAGTGCCGTCGCGATGATCGGCGCCATCGATCCGGCGAACAGCGACGTCACCTGATAGCCGAGCGAGACGCCCGAATAGCGCATGCGGGTCGGGAACATCTCCGACATGATGGCGGGCTGCCCGGCGTACATCAGGGCGTGGAAGATCAGGCCCATGATGATCGCGCCAAGGATCATCATGTTGTCCTTGGTGTCGAACATGCGGTACGCGACGAAGCCCCACGTGGCCGTCAGGATCGTGCCGGCCGCATAGACGGGCCGGCGGCCGATGATGTCGGTGAGCTTGCCGACCATCGGGACGACGCAGAAGTGGATGGCGTGCGCGAGCAGCAGGAGCAGCAGGATGCGCGACGTGTCGAGCTTGAGCTGCACCTTCAGGTAGGTGATCGAGAACGTGACCACGAGGTAGTACATGACGTTCTCGGCGAGGCGCAGGCCCATGGCGGTGAAGACGCCGCGCGGGTAGGTGCGGAACACCTCGGCGACGCCGTAGCCGGCGGCGGCCTTCTCGATCTGCTCCTCCTTGGCCTGCTGGAAGATCGGGGCATCGGTCACCTTGGTGCGGATGTACCAGCCCACGAACACGATGACGGCCGACAGCCAGAACGCGATGCGCCAGCCCCACGAGAGGAACGCCGCCTGCGAGAGGGACGAGGACAGGGCGAGCAGTACGCCGGTGGCGAGCAGGTTGCCCATCGGCACCGCGGCCTGCGGCCACGAGGCCCAGAAACCGCGGCTCTTGTCGGGCGAGTGCTCGGCGACCAGGAGGATCGCGCCACCCCACTCGCCGCCGACCGCGAAGCCCTGGATGAAGCGCAGGAGGACGAGCAGGACCGGTGCCGCATACCCGATCTGGTGGAAGGTGGGGAGGCAGCCCATCAGGAACGTCGCGACGCCGACCATGATGATCGAGAGCTGAAGCAGGTGCTTGCGACCCATCTTGTCGCCGAAGTGGCCGAACACGATGCCGCCGAGCGGGCGGGCGACGAAGCCGACGGCGTAGGTGATGAACGCCTTGATGATGCCGTCGAGCTCCGAGCCGGTCGACGGGAAGAACTGCTTGCCGAAGACGAGGGTGGCCGCGGAGGCGTAGAGGAAGAACTCGTACCACTCGACGACGGTGCCGGCCATGGAGGCCGCGACCACGCGGGTGAGCCGTTCGCGGACCCCCTGGGGGGTCTCCGCCTCGGCGTGGGGGATGGTGCTCATGTGATTGTCCTCCTGGGTCAACGTTGACCACATGGTTGTTGCCCGTGAGTATGGGCCTGCATCCGTTGAAACAGCAACGGACACTCCCGCAGGGAGACGGTGCAAATTCGCACACGTGCAGTGGGGTCTCCTCGTCTCGCTGACGCTCGCTCGGAGAACGTGAGGCTTCGACTCGCTGGCTCGCTCGGTGAACGTGAGGCTTCGACTCGCTGGCTCGCTCAGCCAACGTGAGCGGGGGGCTCTTGGGACTCGCGCGCCCGGCCCCACGCTGGCTGAGCGAGCGCCAGCGAGTCGAAGCCACCGGAGCGACGCAATCAGTCAGGCATCACCAGGTCCAGCGCCTTGTTGAAGAAGCTCGTGTCGTTCGGCAGCCCCGCGCGCGTCTCCACCAGCAGCGGCAGCGGGTCGGAGATGACCCCGTCGGCCCCGTCGATGAGGAACTTCCTCATCGCCTGCTGCTCGTTGACCGTCCACACCACGACCTTCTGGCCGCGGGCGTGGGCCCGCTCGAGCGCGGCGCCCGAGAACGCGTCCTCCTCCAACACCAGGAAGTCGGCGCGGACGTCGACCAGCCCCGTCACCTGGATCGGCACGATGAAGCCGGTGTTCAGCTCGGGGTGCTTCTCCTCGAGCGTCTCGACCACGACCTGGTCGAGTGAGTGCATGGCGTGCGTTCCGACCGCGTCGTGCTTCTGCAGTTGGGCGAAGAACCGGTCGAGATAGTCCGGCGTCTCGCGACCGGTGGGCTTGATCTCGATGAGCAGCGGCTGCTTCAGCTGGTTGGCCCGCTCGAGCATCGCCTCGAGGCTCGGCACCTTCGCGGTGTGGCCGTTCTGGGTCTGCACCACCTGGGTGACCTCGGCGAGCGTCAGGTCGCTGATGCGCCGGTTGTCGCCGGCCAGTCGTCTGAGGTTCACGTCGTGGGCGACGACGAACTGGCCGTCGGCGGTCTGCTGGATGTCGATCTCCACATAAGTCGGTTTGTGCACCGCGGCCGCCTCGACCGCCTCGATGGTGTTCTCGACCGCCGCGTCGGTGAGGCCGCGGTGGGCGATCACCCACGCCTGGCTCTCGAGCTTGATGTAGCCCAGATAGACGATGTTCACCAGGAGCAGGCCGGCGACGGTCAGGCCCACGAGGACGCGGCGCAGCCCCCGCAACAGCCGGATCGGCTCGCCGCCCGGTTCGTGGGTGTCCAACCCCTCGATGAGGCGCCGACGCAGCAGCAGGTCGTGCATGAACGTCACCGACGCCAGCACCGGGCCGACCATGAGCGCGACCTGCGCGACGGCGAGCAGGACGCCCAGCGGCCAGAGCGCCTGGCGGCCCAGCCACCGCTCGAGCCCGGCCCCGATCGCGAGGACGAGGACGGCGAAGAGGCTCACGGCCAGACCGACAGCCGCCACGATCAGGGCCAGCAGCCCGACCGCCTTCAGCGCGCGCCCGACGCTGCCCCGGTCGCCCTCGGCCCGCAGGCCGGTGAGGCGCCAGCTCTCGCGTACGCAACCCCAGATCGACTGTTCGGTGACGACCAGCAGCGGCACGACATAGAGCAGGCGCAGGTTCAGGAAGAACAGCAGCGCCATGACCCCCGCGTACGCCGCCGTGCCGCTCGGGGTCTTGAGCAGTTCGCCGGTGACGAAGTTGGGGATGCGGATGCGGGTCGTCAGCGTCGAGGTCACGCCGAACGCGACCAGGGGCACGACCAGCGCGAGATAGACCATCAGCAGCGGCGCCTGCGGGGAGACGAGGCGACGCAGCGTACGCCCCAGCACGCCGCGGAGGTTCGCCCACGTGACGTCGCGGCTGGTCTGTTGGAGGTGGACCACGGCGGCGATCGTGGCGACGTCGAGGAAGACCGCCACGGTGAACAGCACCAGCGACCCGAAGACGAGCAGCAGCCCCAGCGGGTCGCCGATCACCGACAGGAGGTTGGCGTTGGTCAGGGCGCCGGTCTGGGTGACCCGCACCGCGAGCGAGAGCAACCAGCCCGACAGCGGCAGGCCGACCAGCGCCATGAGTGCGTGGACGAGCAGGAACAGGGTCGCGTAGTCACGCCAGAAGAGGCGGAGATAGCGCAGGGCGCCGGCCAGGGCGCGGGGGGGTCGGCGACGTCACCCACCCGAAGGTGGTCGACGCCGCCGATCCGCCGCGTCAGCGGCGCTTGAGTTGCCTCAGTTCTTCGACTTCTTGGACGCGGCGCGGGCCGCGCCCTTCTCGGTCTTGGCGCCGGCATCGGACAGCACGCCCTGGGAGTCCTCGAGGTGGGCGCGCACGAACCACTGGAACTTCTCGAGCTCGCCCGTGTGGCCGATGATCATGTCCTGGGTGACGAGGTCGAGGTCGTCGAGCAGCTTCATGACCTTGCGATTGTCGGCGATGACGCCGTCATAGACCTTGTCGACCGCGCCGAGGTGGGCGAGGACGCCGTCGCGGCCGAGGTCGTAGTCATCCCACGTGCGATCGGCGATGATCGCGCCGGGCGTGCCCTTCGGCGAGCCACCGAGCGCGGCGATGCGCTCCGCGACCTCGTCGGCGAAGCCGCGGACGAGTTCGACCTGCGGGTCGATCATCTCGTGGACGCCGATGAAGTTGCGGCCCACGACGTTCCAGTGGACGTGCTTCAGGGTCAGGTGGAGGTCGTTGTAGGCCGACAGCCGCACCTGGAGCGCGGCGATGATCTTCTCGGCGTCCTTCTTGGTGACGCCCGGCAGGGTGAAATCGACAGCCATGGGAACTCCTCTCGTGGACCGCCACGGTGGCGGCAGGGGATGAATCGAAGTGCCCTCCACGTTAGCGAGGGGGTCCGACAGAACCGAGGCCGGGGCGGCGTGACCCCGCAGGCCCGCCCGACCCGACGCGCTTCGGCTCAGCGGCGCCAGGTGAGCACGCCGCCCTGGAACCGCTGCTCCCAGCCGGTCGGGGTGACGAGTTCGTCAGACGTCGGATAGCCGAGCGAGCCCTGCTCCCAGCGCTGGGCCGCGTACAGGTCTCCGATGGCGCCCCACACGGGGTGGGCGCCGGTCGCCGGCGACCAATAGATGTAGCCGCCCTGGAACCGCTGACCGCAGCCGCCGTCCCGCAGGCCGCAGAACTCGCCGCCGATCGCATAGCCCAGGGTGCTGGTCTCCCAGCGCACGTCCGCATATTTGCGCGCGATCGCGCCCCACACCGCGTGGCCGCCGGTGCCCGGCGTCCAATAGATGTAGCCGTCCTGGAACTGCTGGACGCAGCCCCCGTCCCGCAGTCCGCAGACCTCACCGGTGGTCGGATAGCCGAGGACACTGGTCTCCCAGCGGACGTCCGCGTACGTCTTGGCGATGGCGCCCCAGACCGCGTGGGCGCCGCTCTTGGGCGACCAGTAGATGTAACCGCCCTGGAAGTGCTGGACGCAGCCACCGTCGCGCAGGCCGCAGACCTCGCCGCCGGTCGGATAGCCGAGCGGGCTGGTCTCCCAGCGCACGTCGGCGTACTCCTTGGCGATGGCTCCCCAGACCACCTGCGTGCCGGTCTTCGGCGTCCAGTAGATGTATCCGCCCTGGAAGTTCTGGACGCAGCCGCCGTCGCGCAGGCCGCAGAGTTCGTCACCGGTCGGATAGCCGAGGAGGCTGCGCTCCCAGCCCAGGTCGGCGTACTTGCGGCCGATCTCGCCCCAGACGGGGTGGGCGCCGGTGGTGAGGTTCCAATACATGAGGCCGCCGTCGAAGTGCTGGACGCAGCCCGCATCGACAAGGTCACAGCGCGTACGCGAGTTGGTGCGGGGGCTGTCGCCGAGGCGCCCGCTGAGCCCACCGAGCGCGGTCCAGCGCTTGCTGATCGCCAGCGCGCCGGTCGGGTGGGGGTTGCGGGTGCCCGTGACGCGGACGTGGTCGACCAGCAGCGTGGCGTCCTTGCCGCTGTCGGCGTTGAACGCGCCACCGAAGCCACCGCCGACCGCGACGTTGAGGATCAGATAGACAGGCTTGTCGAAGCGCCAGTCGCTGCCCATGTTGGCGCGGGTGACCTCGTGATGCAGGCGGCCGTCGAAGAAGAACTGGAGCGTGTCGGGGGTCCACTCGAGGGCGACGGTGTGGAAATCCTGACCGAGGCGTACGCCCTGTTGGGTCCAGCCGTCGATCATGCGCAGGTCGTTCCAGGCGTTGCCGCCGAAGACGTTGGAGAGGTTCATCGTCGGGGTGTCCGACTTGCTCTCGAAGATGTCGATCTCACCGGAGTTGGGCCACGGGTTGGTCTCGTTGTCGGCGCCGAGGCTCCAGAAGGCCGGCCACATGCCGGCGCCCTGGGGGACCTTGATCCGCGCCTCGGCGCGACCATGGGTGAACTCGAACCTGTCGCGGGTGACGAGGCGGGCCGAGGTCCACCGGGTCTCCCAGTTGTGGGCGTTTCCGGCGTCGTCGCCGTACTGCATCGTCGCGCCCGGCGCCTCGTACTTCGCCTGGATCACGAGGTGACCCTCGCCGTCGAGCCAAGAATTGTTGCGGGTGTCGGTGTAGAACTGCTTCTCCCAGTTGCCCCACCCCTGGAACCCGCGGCCGGTGTCGTAGCCCCAGATGGCCGGGTTGGCCGGGCTGCCGGCGGGACCGGTGAAGTCCTCGGTCAGCTGGGTGGCCGCGCGCGGGGCGGCGGTGCGGGTGTGTGTGGCGGTGGGTGTGGGCGTGGCGGTGGCGCCCGGGGCAACACTCGTCCGCGCGCGGGGGAACGGTGGGGGACACCGTGGGGGCCGCGGTGGCGACCTGGGCGAGTCCCGTGGTGGCCATGAGCGCACCGGCCAGGCCGAGGGCCAGGCGACGGAATGGGTGAAGCTGCTTCATTGCAGTCCTTCGGTGGACGATCCCGGTGCCGCGCAGGAACCCCGCAGGAGCCGGATGACGAATCTCAGTCGAACACCCGGGGTCCCCTCGCGAGAGCCTTGACAGGGAACCGTTGTGAATTCGGACTCAACAGTGCGGCGCCGGTCTTGACGTGCGATCACAGGGCGCAGAAGTCCCGGTCGGTCGGGTCAGGGTTGACGACGAGTTCCGGGTGCGACATCCTGCCGCTGCCTGATCCAGGTTGACCCGGTGGGCGTGACAGATCGCTCATCAGTGGACTTCTCGACGCCCTCAGAGCGTCCGAGATGGTCACTGATGAGCGAAAAGTCGCACTCACCTCACCCGAGGCCGCGTATCGCGGCGCGCACGGAGGTGTTGACCCCGTCTTCGGTCGTCGGCGCACCCGTGACGAGCCAGCGATAGATCGGTGGTCCGAACAGGGCGTCGCGCACGGTGTCGTCGTCGATCTCCCCGCCGATGAGCCCCGCCTCGCGTGCGTTCGCCACGGCCGCGGCGAACGCGTCCGCCCTCGGCGCCCAGTAGTGGCGCTCCAAGTCGGCGTGCAGTGCGCCGCCCGGAGTGGCCAGCGCATGGATTGCCAGGACTGCCCGGCCATGAGGAGCCGCACTGAGCGCCACGACCAGCCCAGCCACCAGGGCTACCAGTCGCTCGGTCGGATCATCGCTGATCCCCGGGACAAGCGGAGGGCCCGCGGACGCCAGCGCCGCCACGACCAACTCCCGCTTGTTGGCCCACCGCGCATAGACCGTGGGACGAGAGACCCCCGCGGCGCTGGCAACGCCGTCGATGGACACCCCCTCATAGCCGACCTCGCTCAACAACGTGAGTGTCGCGGCAAAGACGGTGGGCTCGATGCCGGCGTTGCGCGGGCGGCCCCGTTGCGAGGTGTGCTTCATTCGATTAGTTTACACAGTGTCTGCTAAAAGGAGTCGCCATGATCACTTGGGGAGCCGCCGCCCTTCTGCCAGCCTGGGCGGTCCACGACGCCGAGGAATGGATCGCGATCCCGACCCGCCATCAACGGGTGGCGATCGTGGTGATGGGTGGGCTGGTCGGCGTCGCGGCCGTCGACGGTGCCAGGACGGGGGGCCGGTCGCGCCTGTTTCGCGTTGCTGTCGAGGCATATGGGCTCCATGGTCTGGGCCATCTGGCCGCGTCGGCAGCAACGGGCGGCTATACGCCTGGAGTCATCACGACTCCGTTGACCGTCCTTCCGTACGCGTGGTGGGCCAGGAAGCGGTTCGGCGGCCCCACTGGCCGGGACCGCCTGCTCGCCGCGGCGCTTATCCCGGCCGCGCTCGGGGTGGCGCATGGGGTGGCGGCCCTGATCGAGCGCGCAGGCAGGCGGCGATGCTGGTGATGAAGCGGGGCGTGACAGATCGCTCATCAGTAGACGTCTCGAAGCCTCCAGAGCGTTCGAGATGGTCACTGATGAGCGAAAAGTCGCACTCCTCGACTCGCTGGCGCTCGCTCGGAGAACGTGAGGCTCCTCGACTCGCTGCGCTCGCTCGGAGAACGTGACCTCGCCCTCGCTCGGAGAACGCAAAAGCCCCCGGCTTGGCCGGGGGCTTCATACAGGATCTTCGGTGCGCCTAACTGGACTTGAACCAGTGACCTCTGCCTTATCAGGGCAGCGCTCTAACCGTCTGAGCTATAGGCGCGAGATGCATCAGCACCGAGGAAGAATGCTACGGCATGGCCGGCGCGTCCACCAAATCGCGAACGCGCCTGCCAGGCCGTGTCAGTCTTCGGCGAGCGTCACCTCGAGGCCGCCGATCATGGCGGACGCGAGGTTGTAGAGGAACGCGGCCAGCGTCGCCAGCGCCGTGAAGATCACGACGTCGATGACGGCGATGAGGGCCGCGGTGCCCATGACGCGGTTGGTGTCGATGTAGTCCTGGATGCGGAACGGGGTGTCATCACCCGGGGTCTGGATGATCGAGCCGATCATCGAGTTCAGCGACTCGAACAGACCCGAGCTGCCGATGACGGCCCAGACAGTTCCGGTCGCGACCCATAGCACGATGCCGGCGGCCACCGAGAAGAGGAACGCCGTCTTCATCACCGACCACGGATCGATCTGGGCCAGGCGCAGTCGCGCCTTGCGCGTACGCCGGGCTCCCGACTTCCGCACCGCGGCCTGCGAACCGGTCGTCGCCGAGTCTCGGGCGATGCCCGACGGCTCGGCGGTGTCTTCCCTGCTGCCGGGCGCTGGGACGGCCCCGGCCGCCTGGCCGGTCCGCGTGGCGGCGCCGGAACCCGAGCCGGTCGCCGCACCGCGGAGTCCCTTCAGCCGCGAGGCCAGGGCGCCGCCCGCCGCGCCCAGGGCGCCGCCGGCCGCCGCAGCCTTCGCGCCGGCGCCGGACCTGGGCGAATCCTTCTCGCTCGCATCGTTGTCGCCCGAACCCGGGCGAGCCGGCGTCTGGTTGTCCGGGACAGTACGCGCGCCCGGGCCCTTCGCCTCCACGCCGCCGGTGCGGGGGGCCGACTCAGCCGAACGCGCCGCAGACCCGCCGGCAGCAGCACCAGCAGCACCAGCACCCGCCGGCGCGTTGAACGACGGACGGCCGCCCTGCTTCGTCGGCGCTTCGCGCCTGCCGAGGCCGCCGCTCGCCGATCCGATGCCGGACTGGCGCGGGGACGCGCCCCGGTCACCGGAGGCCGACCCTTGGCTCGAACCCGCACCGCGATCGCCACGCAGGGGCGCATCTCCACGCGCCGGCCCATCCGCCGCCCGAGCCGGGGCGCCGGCCGGCGTTCCCTGGCTGCGCTGCGGGGTCGCGCCCGACGGCGCCGCCGGCTGCGAGACCGGCCCGGCCGAGCGCACCGCGTTCTGCGAACCCGTGGGCGGACCGTCGCCGCGGCGACCCATGATGCGGTCGGCCCGGGACTCGTCCTTGGGCTCGGGAACGGGAGTGTTGCCGTAGAAGTCCTTCGCGCTGCGGACCATGGTGGCCTCCGCGTCCTCAGAGCCCGGCCCGGTGCCGCGCTTGGGATCACTCACGGTTGTCCTCCTCCGCCTCGGCGGTGTCAGCAGCGTTCACTGCGTCGTCGTTGCCTGCGTCATCACGTCCGTCGGCCACCTGATCGACGTCCGGCGACCCATCTTGCCCGGTCGGCGCAACTTCGGTCGAGTCCGGATCATCACCCGAGACCTCCTCGACCTCTTCCGCCACCTGGTTCTCCGGGTTCAGGGCGATCAGCGAGACGCCGTCGTCACCCTTGACACCGACGAACTTGACCCCCATCGTGTCACGTCCCTTGACCGGAACGTCGGAAACGTTGCTGCGCGTCACCTGCCCGGATCGCTTGATCGCGATGATCTCGTCGTGTTCCTGCACCACGAGTCCGCCCACGAGCGACCCGCGGTCCTCGTTCAGCTTCATCGCCTTGATGCCGAGGCCGCCGCGACCCTGCTGGCGATAGTCGGAGACCTGCGTACGCTTCGCGAACCCGCCGTCGGTGACCGTGAACACGAACCGGTCGTCCTCGGGGAGGTCGGCGTCAATGACCGACATCGAAAGGAGTTCGTCGTCGTCGCGGAACTTCATGCCGGTCACGCCGGACGTCGCGCGACCCATGGGCCGCAGCTGGTCGTCGGTCGCCGCGAACCGGATGGCCTGACCCTTGGTCGAGATCAGCAGCACGTCGTCCTCGGGCGCGCACACCCCGGCCCCGATCAGGCGGTCGTCCTCCTCGCGGAAGTTCACGGCGATGACGCCGGCCGAGCGCGGCGAGTCGTATGCGGTCAGCGCCGTCTTCTTCACCAGTCCCTTGCGGGTGGCGAGGAGCAGATAGGGCGCGTCCTCATAGGTACGCAGCGTCACGACCTGCGCGATCTGCTCGTCGGGCAGGAAGCTCAGCAGCCCCGCCACGTGGGAGCCGCGCCCGTCGCGGCCGGCCTCCGGCAGCTGCCAGACCTTCGCCCGATAGACCCGGCCCATGTTCGTGAAGAACAGGATCCAGTGGTGGTTGGTCGTGGTGAACAGGTGGGCGACCTCGTCGTCGGCGCGCAGCGCGGCCCCGCGTACGCCGCGCCCACCGCGCTTCTGGACGCGATAAAGATCAGTACGCGTACGCTTCGCGTACCCCCCCTGAGTGATCGTGACGACGACGTCCTCGTCGGGGATGAAGTCCTCGTCCGACATGTCGCCGTCGGCGGAGATGATGCGCGTGCGGCGCTCGTCGCCATATTTGTCGACGATCTCCTGCAGCTCGTCCGCGATGATCTTCCGCTGGCGGACCTCGTTGGACAAGATGTCCTGGAGGTCGGCGATGATGCGCTCGAGCTCGGCGAGGCGGTCGACGATCTTCTGGCGCTCCAGCGCCGCGAGGCGCCGCAGCTGCATGTCGAGGATCGCCGTGGCCTGCACGTCGTCGATGTCGAGCAGGTCCTTCAGGCCCTCGCGGGCCTCCTCGGTCGACGGCGAGCGGCGGATCAGCGCGATGACCTCGTCGAGCGCGTCGAGCGCCTTGACCAGGCCGCGATAGATGTGGGCGTCGGCCTCGGCCTTCGCGAGGCGGAACTTCGTCCGCCGCTGGATGACCTCGATCTGGTGGGTGATCCAGTAGGAGATGAACTGGTCGAGGCGCAGCGTACGCGGGACCTCGTCGACCAGCGCGAGCATGTTGCAGCCGAACGTGTCCTGCAGCTGGGTGTGCTTGTACAGGTTGTTCATCACCACGCGCGGCTGGGCGTCGCGCTTGAGGACGACGACCAGGCGCTGGCCCGTGCGGCCCGACGAGTCGTCGCGGATGTCGGCGATGCCGTTGATCTTGCCGGCGTTGACGAGTTCGGCGATCTTCAGCGCGAGGTTGTCGGGGTTGCACATGTAGGGCAGCTGGGTGATGACCAGCGTCGTGCGCCCGCTCTTGTCCTCTTCGATGTCCATCACCGCGCGCATCGTGACCGAGCCGCGACCCGTGCGGTAGGCCTGCTCGATGCCGGAGCGGCCCACGATGAGGGCGCCGGTCGGGAAGTCGGGGCCCTTGACGCGCTCGATCGCGGCCTCGAGGAGCTCCTCGGGCGTCGCGTCGTGGTGGGCCAGCGCCCACTGGACGGCGTCGTTGACCTCGCGGAGGTTGTGGGTCGGGATGTTCGTGGCCATACCGACCGCGATGCCGGTCGAGCCGTTGACCAGGAGGTTCGGGAACCGGGCCGGGAGCACCACGGGCTCCTGCTCGCGGTTGTCGTAGTTCGGCTTGAAGTCGACGGTGTCCTCGTCGATGTCGCGCACCATCTCCATGGCGAGCGGCGCCATCTTGCACTCCGTGTATCGCATGGCCGCGGCCTTGTCGTTGCCGGGCGAGCCGAAGTTGCCCTGGCCAGAGACCAGCGGCGCGCGCATCGCCCAGTGCTGGGCCAGGCGTACCAACGTGTCGTAGATCGCCGAGTCGCCGTGGGGGTGATAGAGGCCCATGACCTCGCCGACGACGCGCGAGCACTTGTTCCAGCCGCGGTCGGGGCGATAGCCGCCGTCGAACATCGCATAGATCACGCGGCGGTGCACCGGCTTCAGCCCGTCGCGCACGTCGGGCAGCGCGCGGCCCACGATGACCGACATCGCATAGTCCAGATAGGACTTCTGGATCTCGTCCTGCAGGTCGATCGGCTGCGTCGTGCCCTTCTCGGGCGCCACGATCTCGTCGACAGTGGACTCGGTCTCGACCTGACCGTTCTCCGGTCCGGTCTCGTTGGTCGGCTCGTCCGGGGTGTCAGTCATCGCTGTTCCTCACTGGGCCCCTGCCCACGGGTGCGTACGCCTGCGCGCACGGGGTCGCGGCGGAGCCGCCCACGGCGGCTCTCATTCCACGAATCTCGCAATACGGCCATCCTGACGATCCTATCGTCTTTGGCCCGTACGCGCCCCCGCGCGGCCCGGCGTGCCGGGGTTCTGCGCCCCGCGTGGGGCGGCCGTCCCGGTCGGGCTGGAAGGTTCCGCCTCGTACGCCGCAGGGGTGTCCAAACCGGCGTACGCCTGACAGCGTGGACATCACCCCCAAGAGAAGACCTCACCATTGGAGAAAATCACCATGACCCTCACCCGCAGAACGTTCCTCGCCGGCGCCGGCGCCACCGCCGCCGCGACCCTCGGGGGCGCCGCCCTCCTGGGCCCCGACAAGGCCCACGCGGCCAACTGGAAGGTCCTGAAGCACGACTACCAGGCCCAGGAGACCGGCAACTGGTGCGGCGCCGCGGCGACGCGCATCGCCATCTCGTGCCGCAAGCCCGCCCCCAGCCAAGCCCAGCTGGCGCGGGAACTGCGGATTGACAACATCGTCGGCACGGCCCACATCGGGCTGGTCACCAACGTGCTGAACCAGCACTTCGGCGGCTATTACGAGAGCAAGCTCATGCCGAACGATCCGCCGACGCCGGCCCAGCGCGACCTGCTGTGGCACGACATCGTCTATGACATCGACCGCGGCTATGGGCTCGTGGCGAACATCGTGGCCCCGCCCGGCAACCAGCCGCCCGGCTATCCGGCGAACGAGACCGTGTTCCACTACATCGCGATCGTCGGCTACAACCCCGACCTGAAGCAGGCCTACATCGCCGACTCGGCGAACTTCGGCGGCAACCACCACTATTGGCTGAGCTTCGACCAGTTGGCGACGCTGATCCCGCCGAAGGGCTATTCGGCCTGATCCGGCCGCACAGAGCGAGGGCCACCCGGGGCCGCGATCAACGCTCCCGGGTGGCCCTTTCGCACATCAGCGAAGTGTCGCCGGATCGATCGGCTGGCCGGTCTCGTTGTCCACGAATTCCTTGCGACCGTCCTGGTGCTCGACCAACTGCAGGTCGGTCCCCACGGGGAAGTTGTAGATGCCGATCACCGCCGGCTCGATCTCGGCGACGGTGTTGAAGTCGGCCACCACGCTGTTCGCCGGATCATCCAGATAGGCCTGGGTGTCATGCATCCCCATGAAGCGCCACCCCGTGTCCGGGGGCTCGATCGGCTCGTCGCGCACAATCCACTTCAACGGCGTACGCCCCTCGAGGACCGATTTCGTGACGATCACCGCGCCCGCATCCTTGATGAACTCCGTCGTCACGACTTCTCCTCCGGATGCTCCTCGAGCCACGCCTTGGCGCGCTTCACGAAGTCGTCGCGATCGAGCTTCTCCGCCAGGTCGACGGCGTTCCCCCCATCGCCGTTGGCGCGACCGAGCGCAAGGTCGGGTCGGGCGAACCACACGTCGTACAGCGGCGACAGCGCGTCTTCAGGCACCTGGATGTACGCCAACTCGGTGGACGGGGTTCGGTCCCCGCTCGGGTAGGGACGCCCGGTGTCGGCCCCGGCTTCCACGAGCCGCACGGCGGTAGACACGAGTTCGTCCGCGTCGTGCCGGGAACGGGAGAACAGGATCGACATGACCCCCGCCTGCCCATAACTCGCCCTCGGCACGTCGATGCCCCAATCGATGAGCTGATTGATCGCTGTGTAGCGCTTCGAGGGATCCCCGATCGACGCCGCCGCCTCCAGCAGGGTCCGCCCGTTGGCCGAATCCTTGGCGCCCAACCGGCCGCGCACCTCGTCGGCGACCTCGTCGAGCTCGCCGTGGTAGACCATCGCCACCAGATCATCGTCATTCATGCCTGCGACTCCTGTTCGTCGTGGGGTGCTCCACACGATAGTGATCGGGGTTGTTGTACCAGTCTCTGAACTTCTCGGACGCATCATCGCGGTGGTAGGGCGGCTTGCCCTCCAGATATCTGTCGTACTCGTGACGATACTGCTGCTCGGGGACGTGCCCCATGTCCCAGACGCCCGAACGCGAATCGCCGGGCTTCCAGTCGACCTCGCGTCCCGCGAGGTCGATGACGTTGCCGTCCTTGTTCTTCGGCGCCTTCTCCCAGACGTCCTCCGGCACGCCCTTCCGGAACGACGGCCTGCTGTTCGGGTCGAGGTAGGGCCGCTTGTCGCCCGGCGCCACGTGCACGTTGCCGTCCGGATCGATGTAGGTCTTGGGTTTGCCGTCCGGCGTACGCGGGCCGTTCCAGTCACCGGGTCGTCGATATTCGGTGTGGCGCCCCGCCCGCGCCGGCGGCACGTCGGTGTAGCGGAACAGTTTCCTGGCCTCGCGGACCAGGACCCCGCCTCCAGGCGTGCTGACGACTTTGCGTGCCTTCGCCATCTCAGCCCTCCGTCAGACTCATGATCGCGCGGTCGATGGCGATGTCGATCGCATATTCGGCGGCCTTCCGCGCCCCCATGCTGACCAGGAACATCAGGCCGCCCGTGAGGATGCCGACCGCGATGGAGGCGGCGAGCGCGGCGAGCTTGCCGATGATCAGCAGTTTGAGCGCATAGATGGCATTGCCCGCCAGCCGGTAGCCGTTGCCGACCACGCCCGCCGCGGTCCCGAAGCTGCGGATGCCGTCGGTGTTGGAGTCCGACCCCGTCATGTAGCTCTTGAACTGACTGAACGCGTCACCCTCGTTGCCGCCGCCCACGGTGCTCACCGCGCCGTTGAGGCGGTCGATCAGGCGCGAGCAGGTCGCTTCGAAGGCCTTCCATTCGTCGCCATAGCCCTTCAGCGTGTCCTCGTTCGTCGCCGGCCAGTCATAGCCGAGGAAGCGCAGCGCCTCGCGCTCGCCCCCACTCAACATCAGTGCCATCTCACACCCCCGGGTTCTTGGCGATCGTCGTGTTGTGGTCCTCGGTGTCGCGGATCATGGCCGCGGAGTCCTTCATCAGCGCCGATTCGCCGCGCAGGCCCGACTCGAGCCCCTTGATGGCCTCTTCGAACACCAGCGCCGCCGCCGGCAGGATCAGGCAGACCGCGTCGTCGGCCGTGCTGTTGCCCTGGTCCGACCCGATCGCCGACACGTCGGTGGTGCGTCTGACCAGCGCGCGGGCCTCCCGCGCGAACTCCTCGGCCACGCCCTCGACATCGCGCGCGCCGTCGTCCCACGCGCTGGGGGTCAGCTTCACCACAGCGCCTCACCTCCGTCAATGCGCGCCATCGCGCGTTCGTACGCCGCGTCGAGCCGCGAGTCGAGTGCCTTGAGCGACTGGAACATCTCGCCCATGTCGCCGGTGGCCTTCTGCATGGCCTCGCCCAGCGCCGCCTGGTAGTTCTCGAGGCAGTCGTTCACCGTCGCCGCGATGACGCGCTCCACCTCGTAGCTGGGGGCGCGCTCGAGCCAACCCGTCTGGAGGGCGAGACGGGTCACCTTGCCGTCGGCGATGGTGACCTCGATCCGGCCTGCCTTCTCCAGGGCGGACGCCTCGACCTCGGCCAGCGTCGCTGCGGTCTCCTTCGCCACGCCCTCGGCGCCCGCGCGCTCGCGGATCTTGTCACCGGTCGCGGTGATCTCGCCGACCACGTTCACCAGGTCGTCTTCCATGGGTCCTCCGGCTGTTGGGGTACGCCCCACAAACCTACGGAAGTGCCGGCTCATCGCCGGCGCCCCTACCGCCCGGAAGATTCCGCCTCAGATGTCGAGGAAGCGTACGTCCTTCGCGTTGCGCTGGATGAACGTGCGGCGCAGCTCCACGTCTTCGCCCATGAGGATCGAGAACATCTCATCGGCCCGCGCCGCGTCCTCGAGCGTGACCTGCAGCAGGATGCGGCCCTCGGGATCCATCGTGGTCTCCCACAGGTCGTCGTGGTTCATCTCGCCCAGGCCCTTGTAGCGCTGGATCGGGTTGACCGTCGGCAGCTTCTTGCCCTCGGCCAGGCCCTTGTCGCGCATCACGTCGCGCTCGTGGTCGTTGTACGCCAGCTCGTGGGGCGCGTTCGTCCACCGCAGGCGGAACAGGGGCGGCTGGGCGAGGTAGACATGACCGGCGTCGATCAGCGGCTTCATGAAGCGGAAGAGCAGCGTCAGGAGCAGCGTACGGATGTGGGCGCCGTCGACGTCGGCATCGGCCATCAGGACGATCTTGTGATAGCGCAGCTTGGCGACGTCGAACTCGTCGTGCACGCCGGTGCCGAGCGCGTTGATGATCGCCTCGACCTCCTTGTTCTGGAGGATCTTGTCGAGGCGCGCCTTCTCGACGTTCAGGATCTTGCCGCGGATCGGGAGGATGGCCTGCGTACGCGGGTCGCGGCCCTGCGACGCCGAGCCGCCGGCCGAGTCGCCCTCCACGATGAAGACCTCGCACTCCTCGGGGTTGGTCGACGAGCAGTCCTTCAGCTTGCCGGGCAGGCCGCCGCCGAACAGCAGGCCCTTGCGGTTGCGGGCCATGTCGCGCGCCTTGCGCGCGGCGATGCGGGCCGAAGCGGCGGCCTGGGCCTTGCGGACGATGTCCTTGCCCTCGGCCGGGTTCTGCTCGAACCAGTCGGACAGCTTGTCGTTGACGGCCTTCTGGACGAACGAGCGGGCCTCGGTGTTGCCGAGCTTGGTCTTGGTCTGGCCCTCGAACTGGGGCTCGTTGAGCTTGACCGAGATGATCGCGGTGAGGCCCTCGCGGATGTCCTCGCCCTTGACGCGGTCCTCCGGCTTGCGGATGAGCGCCCAGGTCTCGCCCCACTTGTTGACCGTGTTGGTCATCGCGGCGCGGAAACCCTCCTCGTGGGTGCCGCCCTCGTGGGTGTTGATGGTGTTCGCGAAGGTGTGGACCGACTCGGTGTAGGACGTCGTCCACTGCATCGCGATCTCGGCGGACAGGCCGGCCTCCTCGTCGTCGGCCTCGACGTCGACCACGGTGGAGTGGATGACGTCCTTGCCCTTGACGAGGTATTTCACGTAGTCGATCAGGCCGTCGTCGTATTTGTAGGTCGCCGTGTGTTGCTTGCCGTCCTCGTCGACGTGGTCGGACCGCTCGTCGGTGATCGTGATCTTGAGGCCCTTGTTGAGGAAGGCCATCTCGCGGAAGCGCGTCGCGAGCGTCTCGTAGGAGTAGTCGGTCGTCTCGAAGATGTCGGGGCTCGCGAGGAACGTCACCGTGGTGCCGGTCTCGTCGGTCGCCTCGCCCTGCACGAGCTCGCCGGTCGGGACGCCGAGCACGAAGTCCTGGGTCCAGGTGAACCCGTCGCGGCGCACCACGACGCGGAGCTTGTCGGACAGCGCGTTCACGACCGACGCGCCGACGCCGTGCAGGCCGCCGGACACCTTGTAGCCGCCGTCGCCGAACTTTCCGCCGGCGTGGAGCTCGGTGTAGACGAGCGTCACCGCGGGGATGCCCTTGGCCGGGTGGATCTTCACCGGGATGCCGCGGCCGTTGTCGGACACCTGGATCGAGCCGTCGTCGAGGATGCGCACGTCGATCGTGTCGCAGTAGCCCGCCAGCGCCTCGTCCACGGCGTTGTCGACGATCTCCTGCACCAGGTGGTGGAGGCCGCGCTCGCCGGTGGAGCCGATATACATGCCCGGGCGCTTGCGGACCGCGTCGAGGCCCTCGAGGACCGTGATCGCCGAGGAGTCATAGACACCGGCGTCGACGAGGTGGCGCTTCTGGGCCTCGGCCTTCTCCTCGACCACCTCGGAGGCCTCCGGCGTGATGCCGGGGTCAGTGGTCTCGGGGTTCTGCGGGGTGTCCGTCACAGGGAATCCTCTTCTCGGGTCAGCAGGACGATTCTAGTGGTACGCACCGACAAGTCCCGCATTTGCGGGGGGCGCGACGCCCGAAATTTCGCGTGACCGGCCAGATTTGGCCGCTGCGAGCGCCTCGCAGGGGTGCGGACGGGGCGGCGTACGCGGACCGGGGCGGAAAACCGCCCACGAGACGTTTCAGGAGCGCCGCGCGTCCTGGCCGCCGAAGTCGGGCCCCAGTGCCTCCGCCGCCTGCTTGCGGGCGCGGTTGAGACGCGACTTCACCGTCTGCACCGGGATCCTGAGGTGGGCCGCGACCTCCTCATAGGACAGCTGGGCGACCTCGCGGAGCACCAGCGCCTCGCGGTAGTGCTCCGGCAGGCCGGCGATCGCGTCCTTCAGCCGCTGGTTGTCGATGAGCTGGTCGTAGGGGTCGACCTCGTTCGCCAGCGCCTGCCACTCCTCGATGTCGGTCGGGCGCTCGCGGCGCTTGCGGGTCAGCGCGTTGGCCGAGTTCACGGCGATGCGATAGAGCCACGTGCCGAAGCGCGCGTCCCCGCGGAACTTGTCGAGGTTGCGCCACGCCGCCGTCATGGCCTCCTGGAGGGCGTCCTCGGCGTCGGTGTGGTTGTCGGTCATGCGGAGGCAGACCGCCCACGTGCGGTTGCGATAGGGCGTCACCAACGCGGCGAACGCCTGCTGGTCGCCCTCGCGGGCGCGCTCCAGCAGCTCGGCCTCGTCCTCGGGCTCGAGCAGGGCGTCCGTCATCGTTCCTCCTCCACGGCGCGACGCTGGAAGCTGCGGGCCAGCACGCGCCACGCGTCGGCCTCCACCGGCGTCAGGGACATTGTTGCCTCGGCCTGGGCCAGCCCCGCCCGGCGGGCCCACTCGGCGGGGGTGAGTTCGCGGGTGAACGGCGGCGTACGCAGCTGTTCGAGCAGCGCGTCGAGCGCCGGCGAGTCGGGGTCGTCGGCGCGCAGCCGCTGCAGCGCGACCAGCTCCCGCACCGGGTGGGCGACCGGATCGAGGCCCGCCGCCTCGACCGCGGCCTCGGCGCGCGGGATGCCGCGGACGACCTTCGCGAGGGCGGCGAGCGCGCGGGCGCTCTTCAGCAGGGTCGCCCGCGACTCGAGCTCGTCGGCGATCAGGCGCTCGAGAACAGCGACCCCGCTGGTCGCGTCGAGCCAGTCGAGCAGCGCGCGGGCGTCGCGGGCGTGGTGTGGGGCGGCGAGGGTCGCGTACGCCCCCAGCCGCTGGGCCAGCGAGTCGAGGTGACGGCCCTCGACCGGGAGCTCGCCCGGCGGCAGGTGACCCGCGAGGGCGAGGCGGAGCCGGGTGGGGTCGGCGGTCGCGAGCGCCGCAAGGGCGCGGGCGTCGTGGTCGGTGAGGTTGCCGGTGCGGGCGGTCTCGGCGAGGAGGCCCGCGACCGGGACGACGCCGGCGAGCACGCGGTGGTGGTCGGCGGCCAGCCGCGCGGCCAGGCCGGCGGCCAGGGGGAAGGGGTCCTGCTGGCCGTCGCCGGTGAGGTCGGCGTGCGACAGCGCCGCGGCCACGTTGACGCCGGCCGAGGCGAACGGCCCGCACGCGTCGGCGAACTCGCGCCAGAACGCGACCTCGTCGAGGCGGTCGGCCTCGCGGACGAGGAACAGCAGCGCGTCGGCCTCGGCGGCCGAGTCCTGCGACACGGCGGTGGTCGCCGACGCGAGGCCGGGGGTGTCGATGAGCGTCTTGGTCCGCAGCGCGGCCGACTGGAGGAACACCTCGACCCGGCGTACGCGGGTGGGGTCGACGCCGAGGTCGGCCGGCAGGTGGCCGTCGACGAGCGGGAGGTGACGCTCGCGCCCGTCGGTGGTGATGACCACGGCGCGGTCGGGGGAGCCGAAGCGATACCAGGTGACGACCTTCGTGCACTCCCCCGCCGCGGTGGGTGCGACGCGGCGGCCGACGAGTGCGTTGACCAGGGTGGATTTGCCGGTCTTGACGCGGCCCACGACCGCCAGGCGGAGGGGCTCGTCGAGCGTGGCGGCGATGCGGCCGACCGCCGGCACGAGTTGGGGGTGGCGGGTGCTGAGGTCACCGCAGAGCTCGCGCAGGCTCCCGGCGAGGGCCTGACTCACCAGGCAACGCCCCCGTCGTCGGTGGCGTCAGGGCCGTGGTGGTCGACGTGGCCGTCGGGCGCATCGGCCGGGCTGGCGGGGGTGGGGGCGTCGTGCCAGGGCGCGTCGTGGAGGTCGCCGAGGTCGTGGGCAGGGTGCACGGGGTCGTGGCCGACAGGGTCGGCGTCGAGTGCGGCGGAGTCGGCCGCGGGCGCGTCAGGGGTCGCGTCGTCGCCCCACGCGGCGGAGATGTCGGCGTCGAGGTCGTCGGGGACGACGTCGGGCAGCACGCTCGAGGCCGGGTCGAACGCGTGCGCGAGCACGCGTTCCCACAGCTCGGCAGGCACCTCGGGGAGCTGCGCGGCCTGGTCGCCCTCGGGGAAATGGTCGGTCATGGATCCTCCTGGTCCGGAATCTACCGGGGTGTATGTCCTTCGGAGGGCCGCCGGGGGGCGGATGTTCCCGGATGGGCTGAGGAAATCTCAGAGTGGGGCTCCTCGAGCGCCTCCGCCACCTCCGCGGCCACCCGATCCACCACCGCCAGCTTCTTGTCGAGCCCGCGGCGGGCGGTGTCCATCTCGGCGGCGTCGGCGCGACGGGCCTTCTCGGCGGAGGCCAGCTCGGCGTTCACCGCGTCCATCGCCCGGCGCACCTCGGCCGCGTACGCCACCCTGATCTCCGGTGAGGTCTCGGTGATGACCGCGTCGACATAGCCGAGCAGGTCGGCCCGGAGGTGGCGCACGGCCTCGTTCAACATCTCGGTGACCTGCTGGCGACCCGCGCGCGTGTTGCGGAAGGCCACGTTCAGGGCGACGAGCGCGCCCGCGAACACGAGGCCGGCCGGGTGGAACAGGCCGACGCCGGTGGCGATGCCGACGAGCGAGCCGAACTGCGGGGCAAGGCCGGCTCCGATCATCGCGACCGACACGACCGACGGGTCGACGACCGGCGTACGCCGGGGCGGCACGCGCACCGGGCCGCGCCCGGCAGGCACCGGCGGCACGAAGGGCCTCAGGTCGAAGTCGCTGTCGAAGGTGGCGAACATGCGGTTGACCACGGCGTACAGGCGGGTGTGGAAGTCGGCCACCATCTGTTCCGCCGCGACGCGGAGGGCGGCGTCGACGGTGCGGCCGAGCGCGTCGAGACGGCCCGGGGTCCAGCGGCCCGTCTGCTGCGGGAGTGCCCGCAACCACTCGTCGGCGACGTCGTCGAGACGCCGCCCGACCTCGGCCGTCATCTCCTGGCGCAGCCGCGCGAGGTCGCGCTGGAGGTCGAGCGGCCAGCGCGCGTTGTGGTCGGTCAGCTCGCGCAGGCGGTCACGGCGTTGGGTGAGCTCGACCTCGCGTACGCCGCGGCCGTCGAGGGCGGCGCGCTCGGCGGTGAGCTGGTCGCGGAAGCGCTCCAGTCCGGTGGTCGCCGCCCGCAGCGCATTCTGGGCGGGCCAGGCGCGGGCGCGGGCCGTTCGCTCGCGCAGCGTCGTCGCGAGCGCCGGCACGCCGGACGCCTGCCACAGCAGGGCGGCCGTCGCGGTGTCGTCCTGGGCCTCGGCCCGCCCCGCCTCCTCGGCCAGCGCCGCGGACACGGGGACGATCTCGAGGCTGAGGCCGGCCCCCGCCAGGATCGCGCGGTCCTCGGCCACCACGGTGCGCCACCCCTGCGGGTGGCGATCGGTGCGCGAGACCGCCACGACGACCTCGGCCACGTGACCGGCGGCGCGGACGATCGCGTCGAGCTCGGGCTGGGTCATGACCTGGCCGCCGTCCAACACCACGAGCAGTACGCCGGCGCGCGACGCCTGCCAGATGGCGAGCTCGGCGTGGCTGGAGTCGAGGCCGCCGATGCCGGGGGTGTCGACGAGCACGTCGTCGGGCAGCCAGCGACCGCGCCAGGTGATCTCGACACCCGTGGCGCCGGCACCCAGGTCGTCGGCGCCCTCCCGAAGCGGCTGGGCCCCGACCGTGACCGCGCGCAGGGCGCCGGCCAGCGGGGCCGGTCGCCGCTCGTCGCCCGCAAGGACGAGCGCCGACGGCTCGTCGCCCGGGACCACGCGGATGAACCCGCCGGTCGTGACGTCCACCCCCACGGGCAACAGGTCGGCCGCGAGGAGGGCGTTCAGCAGCGACGACTTCCCGCGCTTGACCTCCCCGACGACGACGATCGGCGCCCGGTCGGCGTCGGTGGCCAGCATGTTGTCGAGCCAACCGGCCAGCTCCGCGTACCCACTGAGGGTGAAGACCTCCCTGGCGCGGGTCACCGCGCGGCGCTGGGGGTCGCTCCAGGTCGACATGGGGTCACCCTAACCACCGGGAACGTCACCCTTCGGCTGCTAACGTCGCCGGGTCGGGAGTGGTGGACATGCGAGGCCGGAAGGGGGTCGCCGTGGGTTGGCGGATGGCGATCGACTTCGGCACGTCCAACACCGCCGCCGCCGTCTGGCTCGACGGGGCGCCCGCGCCCGCGGTGGTGCGTCTCGACGACAACTCCGACCAGATGCCGTCGGCGGTGCTCGTCACCGAGTCCGACCAGATCTGGGTGGGCCGGGCGGCCACCCGCCAGGCCGCGGTCCAGCCCGAGCGGTTCCTGGCCAACCCCAAGACCTACCTCGGCGAGTCCGCCTGGCAGTTCGGCGACCGCACGGTGCCGGTGCCCCTGCTGGTCGCGGCCGTCCTGGAGCGTGCCGTGCGCCGGGCGCGCGAATATGCGGGCGGCACCAATCCCGACCACGTCGTCCTCACCCATCCCGAGCAGTGGAAGGGCCACCGCACCGCACAGCTGCGCGAGGCCGCGCGACTCGCGGGTCTGGGCGAGGTGACACTCGTGTCCGAACCGGTCGCCGCGGCCACCGCGTACGCGACCGCCATCGACGGACTCGACCTCGTCGCCGTCGGCGACCTGGGGGCCGGCACCTGCGACGTCGCCGTCCTGGAGCGTGAGTCCTCCGGGGCCTATCGGGTGCTGGCCTCCGACGGCGAGCCCGTCGGCGGCGACCACCTCGATGCCGCACTGGTGGCGATGGTGCTGGGCGAACTCGACTCGTCGGGCCACGACGACACCGCGCAGGGGCTGCGACTGGAGCGCCGCACGACAGGTCCCGAGCGCCGGGCCGCGAGTCGCCTCCTGGCGCTGCGGGCCGACGTGCGCGAGGCCAAGCACCACCTGGCCGAATATCCCCACGCCAGCCTCAACGCCGGCACCGCCACGATCACCATCACCGACCGCCAGCTGGCCGACACCGCCGAGCCGGTCGTCGACCGGTTCGTCACCCTGACGCGGCGGGTGCTCACGGAGGCGGGCACCCCGCTCGAGGCGCTCGGGGCCTATTACCTGACGGGCGGCTCCAGCCGCCTGAGGGCCGTCCCCGACCGGCTGACGCCGCTGCTGGGCCAGCCGCCGCAGCTGAAGCTCGACCCGAAGACCGTCACCGTCCTGGGGGCCCTGCAGTGGCTGGAGGCGCAGGGGACGCCGGCGGCGGGCTCTTCCGCGATCGCCCTGGCGGTCGCGAAGCCCGAGCCCACGACGGGCGATCAGACCCGGCTGGCGGCGCCCGCCGCCGTCGCCCCGCCACCGCGCGACCAGGAACCTGCGCGGCCGCCCATGCCCGACTACCTGTTCCGGCCCGAGGGCGACACGTCGGCGCGGTCGGCGGGGTCGGCCCGGTCGGTGGCCTCACCCCCGCCGCCCCCCACCGAGGCTCCGACCCCGGCGGTGTCGCCTCCCGGGCCGCCGGGCGAGCCCGAACCGACGTCGTTCCTGTCGGCGACGTTCGGCCCGCGTACGCCCGCCGCCGAGGCGTCCGGCCCGGCCCCGCGATCGACCCCCGGCCGGACGGCACACGCGGCCACCGCGGTCCCGTCCACGCGCCGACGTCGCGTACGCGTGCTCCCCCTGGTGGCGATCGTCGTCCTCGCCGCCCTGTTGGCCGGCGGTCTGTGGTGGTGGCGCGCGGGTGGGGGGCCATTGCCCTTCGCCGGAGGTTCGCGCACGCCCATCCCGGCGGCGCCGGCCCCCTCGGCCGCGCCGACGGGCCAGCCGACACCGACGCCCGAACCGTGGGCCCAGCAGGCGTCGTTCCGTACGCAGTCCCGCAACATCGTCTGCACGTTCCGCGCCCGGGCCAAGGACCGCTCCGACGCCGAAGTGGTGTGCACCGCGTTGAGCAACGACTGGCAGAAGTCCACGCCGCCGGCCGACTGCACGGCCGACCGGTGGGACCACACGATCAGGCTGACCGCGGGCGGGCGGGGCGAGATGGTGTGCACCGAGGCGATCCCGCCCGATGCGCCGGTGAGCGACTACGGCGACTCGCCGTCGTTCGGGTCGCTGCGCTGCGACGTGTCGTGGCGCGGCGTGACCTGCCGCAACGGCAAGCGGACGTTCTTCGTCGCCCGGGAGACGTGGACGGTCTCCTGACCTTCCTCGGGGTGGCCCCGGTCACCCGTAGGTGTCGCGCGGCCCGCGGCCGCGTACGGATCGTCGGCCGTGCTTCCAGCTGGGCGCATCCGGGCCCTTCACGGTCACACGCGTGACCGAACCGTCGCCGAGCTCGCTGTTCAGCACCGCGACGAGCTGGGGGGCGAACAGCCGCAACTGGGTCGCCCATGTCGTCGAGTCGGCGCGGACGGTCAGGACGCCGTCGTCGAACGACTCCGGGTGGGAGTGATCGGCGTTGACCGGGCCCACGAGGCGGGGCCAGTTGCCGAGCAGCATGTGCACGTTGACCTGCGTCGACCAGCCGCGCTCCCCCATCAGGCGCTCGAACGCGGCACCGAGGAGCTGCGGGTCACGGTCGTCGGGACGCGCGCCGGACCGGTGCTCGCCGGTGGCGCGCCGGCGGCGCGCCGGGCGGCTGCGTACGCCGCGGGACTGGGCGCCGATCGATGCGGCGATCTGGCGGGCGAGTTCGAGCCCGGTCAGGTCGTGGGCCTCGGCCGCGGCGGCCAGGTCGGCGGCGCGATCGGCGGGGTCGTCGGGGTCGGGGTCGTCGAAGCGGTCGTACGCCTCCGCGGCCTCGGGATCGGCGTGGGCGGGGTCGCGGTCGGGATCGGGGTCGAAGCGATCGGTCATGGCTCCTCGACTCGCTGGCGCTCGCTCGGAGAACGTTGGGGGGTGGGCTCGCTCGGCTCCTCGTCTCGCTGGGGCTCGCTCGCAGAACCATCGGCCTGGGGCCCGGGCTCGCTCGGCTCCTCGTCTCGCTGGCGCTCGCTCGGAGAACGCTCGGGCGTGACCGAGCCACGGCTCACCGTGAACCTGGCGCCCTCGAGCAGCGCCGGCACGTCCGCCCCGACCGCCGCGGTGACGAGCACCTGCTCGGCATCCACGACGCGCGCGGCCAAACGCTCGCGACGCGTCGAATCGAGCTCGGCGAACACGTCGTCGAGCACCAGCACGGGCTCGATCCCGTCGGCGCGCAGGAGGTGGAACGAGCCCAGCTTGAGGGCCAGCGCGTAGGACCACGACTCGCCGTGGGACGCGTACCCCTTCGCCGGCAGCTCCCCCAGCTCGAGGGTGATGTCGTCGCGGTGGGGGCCGACGAGCGAGACGCCGCGCTGCATCTCGTCACCTCGGCGTTCCGTCATGAGTGCGCGGAGCGCGTCCTTCAGTCCGTCGCGCGTCCAGCCCTCGGCGATCTCGAGCTGGGTCTTGTAGGTCGCGGTCGCCACGTTGTTGGTCGGCGCGATGTCGGCGTACGCGCGGCTCGCGTGCGGCATCAGGTCGCGCAGGGTGTCGAGGCGGGCCTCGAGGAGTTCGGCCCCGACGGCTGCGAGGTGCTCGTCCCAGACCTCGAGGGTCGAGGCGGCGTACGGGTCATCGGGGCGCAGGCGGGAGCCCTTGCCCGCGAGGGATTTCAGGAGCGTGTTCCGCTGGCGCAGGACCTTGTCGTAGTCGGCCTTCACGCCGGCCATCCGCGGCCAGCGGTTGACGACGAGCGCGTCGAGGAAGGCGCGGCGCTCGGCCGGGTCGCCCTTGACGATGGAGAGGTCCTCGGGGGAGAAGACGACCGTACGCAGGATGCCGAGGATCTCGCGGGCGCGGGGCAGCGGCGACTTGTTGAGCCGCGCGCGGTTGGCCTTGCCGGGGGTGATCTCGACCTCGAGCTGGAGACGGCGATCGTCATCGCGGCCGGCGCGTACGGCGGCCCGGACGATGGCGCGCTCGGCGCCGGCGCGGACCAGCGGGATCTCGGAGGCGACGCGGTGGGAGCCAAGCGTCGAGAGATATTCGACGGCCTCGACCAGGTTCGTCTTCCCCTGCCCGTTGGCGCCGACGAAGATCGTCACGCCGGGCTCGAGCGCGACCTCCGCGAGCTCATAGCTCCGGTAGTCGGCGAGGGAGAGGTGGTCGACAAACATGGCAGGGCCCAGATTAGTGGGCCGGGCGCTCCTGACCGGGTGGATGGCGGAGCTGAGCCGTGACTACGCGGCTCAACTCCGCCACCCGATCGGTCAGACGCGGCAATTGGCCTGTGGATAACGAGTTCAGAGCCGCCCGACTTCGCCAGACTCGAAGGGTGCGCACCCCACACCACATCTCCGACCGCCTCACCCAACTCGCTGACTTCCAGGCCGGCGTCCTGTCGCGCGAGCAGTGTCTCGCCGAGGGACTGACACGTCACTCGATCCGACGCCTCCTCAGGTCGGGCTGGAGGCTGGCCGCACCGGGCATCTATCTCGTTCACCCCGGCGAACCGAACACCAGGGCGTGGGCCCACGCCGGGACCCTGTACGCCGGCCCCGGCTCGGCGGTGGGTCTCGAGGCGGCGGCGTACCTCATGGACTGGACGCCTCGGCCACCGGCCGTGGTCGACGTCTGGGCGGGACGGTCGCGGCAACTCAGTGACTTCGGGCGGGTCAGGTTCCACCGCGACTCGCTCCAGAGGGACTGGCAGGGATGGCCGGCCCACACAGGCGCGGTGACCACTGCCCTTGACCTCTGCGCCGTCGCGGACATCGACCAGATGGTGACGTGGCTCGCCCGGGGATCGCGGGGTGGCCGGCGTGACCGCGCCATGATGAAGGCACTGTCGAAGCGGCCGCATCAGCCGCGCCGGGGATTGTTGGCGGAGATGTTGACCGAGGTCAGACTGGGTGTCGAGAGTCCGCTCGAGCGGCGGTTCGTGGCCGACGTGTTGGTCGCCCGCGGCCTCCCGGTGGGCCAACGCCAGGTGCGGACCGTCGCCGGTCGAGTGGACCTGGTCGACGACGAGCACCGGGTGGTCTTCGAACTCGACGGGCGGCTCGGCCACGTCGGCGAAGGGGCCTTCAGGGACGCCCGCCGCGACAACAAGAACCTCGTCGAAGGGCTCGTCACGCTGCGCTATGGGTGGGCCGATTCGGTCGGGCGGCCCTGTTCGTCGGCCAGACAGGTGGCACCGGTTCTGCGGAGCAGGGGCTGGCTGGGGGTCCCTCACACCTGCCCACGCTGCTCCTGACCGGGTGGATGGCGGAGTTGAGCCGCGTAGTCACGGCTCAACTCCGCCACCCGATCGGTCAGGCGCGGGTCAGCGACCCGTCTTGGCCAGTCCGCCCTCGGAGTCCTTCTTCGGGGGATTGGACGGCTTGCCCGGGGCGGGCGTGCTCGGCGCGGGCGTGCCCGGGGCCGACGGGGTCGGCCTGGGCGTCGGTGCGGCGGCCTTCGGCCAGGCCACGACGACCGACGGACGCGGGATGGTCGTGCCACCGTCGGGCCAGCGGGACGAGGGGGCCTCGAACGACGCCCCGTCGGTCTCGCCCGGGTGCTGGATCGCGGCGGCCACGCGCTCGGCGTCGACCCACGGGCCGCAGCACTCGGCGCCCTTCGGCACCGAGAGGAACTGCTTCAGCAGGCCGCGGTTCGCGCCCTCGGCCACGGCGGCGAACATGCCGTCGTGAGCGCCGAGCTGGGTGCCGTCGGTGGAGATCCACAGGTTGCCGTGCTCGTCGAACGCCACGTTGTCGGGGCACGAGATCGGCGAGACCTGCGACTTGTCGAACCCGCCGAAGTAGGTCGCCGGGTCGTTGGGGTCACCCGCGACCAGGAACAGGTTCCACGCGAACGTCGTGGCGGCCGCGTCACTGCCGGTCTCGATGAGCTCGAGCACGTGGCCGTGCTTGTTCAGGTTGCGGGGGTTGGCCTCGTCGGCGCCGGCCTTGCCGGCCTTGCCGCGGTCGGAGTTGTTCGTGAGGGCGATGTAGACCTTGCCGGTCTTCGGCGACGGCTCGGCGTCCTCGGGACGGTCCATCTTCGTGGCGCCCACCTTGTCGGCGGCCAGGCGGGTGAAGAGATAGACCTCTTCGGCCGTCATGCCGGCGACGAACGAGCGCGTGCCCGACGCGAGCGGGATCCACTGGCCGGCGCCGTCGAACTTCCCATCGGCCGGCAGCGTGCCCGAGCCGTCCATCGGGCCGGAGTTGCCGTTGAACTTCGCGACATAGAGCGTGCCGTCGTCGAGCAGGTCGGAGTTCGCGCGGGCGCGGGCCTGACGCGTACCGCCGGTCTGCATCTTGCCGGTGGAGACGAACTTGTAGAAGTAGTCGAACTTCTCGTCGTCGCCCATGTACGCCGCCACGCGGCCGTCCTTGGTGACCGAGATGTTGGCGGCCTCGTGCTTGAAGCGGCCGAGCGCCGTGCGCTTCTTGGGGGTGGACTGGGGGTCGAACGGGTCGACCTCGACGATCCAGCCGAAGCGGTTGGCCTCGTTGGGCTCCTTGGCCAGGTCGAAGCGGTTGTCGAAGCGCTCCCACTTGCGCTCCGACGCGGTGCCGGAGATGCCGTAGCGCTTGAGACGGGCCGCGGCCACGGGGTCGGTGACCGAGGCGGCGTTCGCGAAGTATTGGTTGAAGTTCTCCTCCGCCGTCAGCCAGGTGCCCCACGGGGTGAGGCCGCCGGAGCAGTTGTTCAGCGTGCCGAGAACGTGGCGGCCGGCGCGGTCGGCCGAGGTGCGGACCAGTTCGTGGCCGGCGGCTGGACCCGTGAGCTCGAAGCGGGTCGTCGTGTGGAAGCGGCGGTTCATGCGGTTGTCGAGGACGGGCTCGACGTTGCCGGTGCCGGGGACCTTCTTGACGGCGACGACCGAGAGGCCGTGGGCGGCCCACGCGATCTCGACCTGCTCACGCGTGGGGTTCGCCGCGTCGTACTTCGGGAACATGATGTATTCGTCGGTGTATTCGTGGTTCGCCACCATGAGCAGCACGGTCGGGTCATCGGTGGGGACGAAGCCGAGGTAGTCGTTGTTGTAGCCCCACTGGCGCTGCTGGGCGGCCGCGGTCTGGTTGTTCGCGTCGAACGCGGGCGTCTTCGGGAAGATCGGGTCGCCCCAGCGGATCACGACGTCCTGCTCGAAGCCCTGCGGCACGATGACGGCGTCGGCCGTCGACGGGGCGATGGGGGTCCAACCCATGCCCGCGGGCGAGCCCGGGTAGGAGATCGCGTGGGCCTCGGGGGCCTTCATGAACGCGTTGGCGCCGACCCCGACCGTCGCCACGCCACCCACGACCACCGAGGCCTGAAGGAGCGTGCGCCGCGAGATGGCCGAGGTGATGATGTCACCGATGTAGGCGTTCTCGGTCTCGTTGGGCACGGGGTGGCTGCACTGGTCTCCGCAGCGCATCTGGCAGGTGAGCTGCGAGCGGCCGATGCCGGGCGTGAGCAGAGTGAGGAGGTTGCGACGATGGTTCATGAGGTCCCTTCCTGAGGACTCAGTTGCCTGAGAACAGGCTGTGTACGGGCTGAACCTAGGCGACCGACCCGACGGCGCAGGGGGCGCGAAAGTGAACGTTCGGCAACGCCTCGCGAAACATCTTCGGAGCACCCCAATCACGGCCCCACAAGGGGATTTACGCAAGTCCCGAGGCGCGTAAATCGGTCGGTCCGCAGCTCGACCCTACCGCGGGTTAGCGTGCCGCCATGACCGAGGCGTCACCCCCCGCCCAGACCACCTCCGCCGACCAGAACCACGCCCCCGCGCGGCCGCGTACGCCGGTCGTCCGCTGGCGACCCACCCGGCTCACCGGGCTCGCGTTCCTCACCATCGGCCTGATGTGGGTCGCGTACGCCGGGTCGACCCGCATTCCCGACCCCACCGCCAGCTGGGGCGTCTTCGCCGGACTCGGCTGCCTGGTCACCGCGACGGTGATCCCGGCTCTCGCCGTCCGGCGCCATGGCGGCCTCGCCGCCCTCGGCATCGGCCGCCACCGCTGGCGGCTGGCGCTCGGCGTCGCCGTCGTGCTCGCGGTCGGCAGCCTCCCCCAGGCCATCAAGCTCGCCGCCGCGGCCGGAGCACCGCTGACGACCCAACTCGTCTTCAACGCGCTCGTGTTCTGGGAGCCACTGTTCGTCTTCGGCTGGCTGCAGCTGCGGTTCCGGGAGGCCTTCGGGCACCTGCCGGCGGTGCTGCTCACGGGGCTGGCCTTCGGGGTCTATCACCTCGGGGCCGTCCCCGTGGAGACCGCGCTCGGGTTCGCCGCGTTCGGCCTCGTCTTCGCGATCGTGTTCACGCTCGTCCCGAACCTGCTGGTGCTCTGGCCGATCACCTGGGCCGTGGCGTCCACCATCGGGACCCTGCAGGCCGGCTCGCGGTTCGGGTGGACCGAGGTCGTCCTCTCCGCGGTCGTGGTGGCGGTGCAGGTCGCGATCCTGTGGGGCGTGCTGGGCCGCGTACGCCGGCCCGCGCACTGAGACCCATCTCCCGGCCGCCGGGAACAATCTCCGGGTCCGGCGCCACCCACGGGTGTCCATGCACGAACCACACCGCGCCGACCGCCGCGAAAGGAGAACCATGAACACCCTCAGGACCATCGCCCTCGCCGCCGGCGCCGCCGCCCTCGCCCTCACCGGCACCGCCGCAGGCGCCGTGGGGCCCGACCAGGCACCGGAGACCCGGCTTCCGGCAGGTGGCTCGTTCGTCAGCCCCAGCGGCAACATCGTCTGTGCGATGAATGAGGGCGGCGTGCGCTGCGACACCCTCGAGCACGACTGGCGTACGCCGGAGCCTGCGAACTGCGCCGCCGAATGGGGCAACATCTGGCGGCTCGGCGCCCGCGGACCTGCTGAGCCGGGCTGCGCCGGCGACCCGATCCTGCCGACGGCCGAGGCCATGAAGGGCTCGGGCTCCGCCTGGGGCTTCGACGTGGGCGCACCGACCGTCCGCCGGCCGGACGGCAAGGACTACGTGAGCCTCGCGTACGGCTATTCGGTGCGCTCCGGCGATGTGGTCTGCTCGTCGTCGCCGGTGGGGGTCACCTGCCAGAACGCCGACGGCAAGAGTTTCCTGGTCGCGAAGGAGAAGTACGAGCTGCGCTGAGACCCGCGTACGCGTACACCTCACCCTCGTATTAGCGACCCAGCCTGTCATTCATCGAGTCCCATGGGGCTCGATGGGTCGCAATAGGACCCGCTAATACGGGGAGGGGGACGTACGCAGCCTCAGACGCGGCCCGACTGGTCACCGTCGGCCGGGTTGGCCGGCTTCTCGCCCGGCTTCGACTCGATGCCCTGCACGGCGTGGCCACCGAATTGGTTGCGCATCGCCGACACCATTTTCATGGCCGGCGAGTCCTCCTGGCGCGAGGTGAACCGGGCGAACAGCGCGTCGGTGATCGTGGGCAGCGGCACGGCCAGGTCGATGGCGGCCTCGACGGTCCAGCGGCCCTCGCCGGAGTCCTCCGCGTAGCCCTTGAGCTTGTCGAGGTGCTCGTCCTCGTTCAGCGCGTTGACGGCCAGGTCGAGCAGCCACGACTTGACCACCGAGCCCTCGCGCCACGAGTTGAACGTCTCGCGCACGGACGTCACGTGGCCGGCGGCCTCGAGGAGCTCCCAGCCCTCGGCGTACGCCTGCATGATCGCGTATTCGATGCCGTTGTGGACCATCTTCGCGAAGTGGCCCGCGCCGTGGTCGCCCGCGTGGACGAAGCCGAACTCGCCCGCCGGCTTCAGCGAGTCGAAGATGGGCTTCACGTGCTCGACGACCTCGGGCTTGCCGCCCACCATCAGCGCATAGCCGTTCTTGATGCCCCACACGCCGCCCGAGACGCCGCAGTCGAGGTAGTCGATGCCGCTCTTCGCGAGCTTCTCGGCGCGCGGACCGTCGTTGACCCATTTCGAGTTGCCGCCGTCGATGATGACGTCACCCTCGCCCAGCAGGCCTGCGAGTTCGTCGATCACGCCGTCGACGAACTTGTCCGGGACCATGACCCAGACGACCTTCGGCGCGTCGTGGAGGCCCTCCACCATGGCCTGGAGGCTCTCGACCTTCGAGACCTCCGGGTTGTTGTCATAGCCGATGATGTCGTGGCCCGCCTCCGCGAGCCGGTTCATCATGTTGCCGCCCATCTTGCCGAGGCCGACGAGACCCATCTGCATGGTGTGCTCCTATCGCGTTCGGGATCGGCGTGACCGGTCGAGTACGCCGCGGTCAGCCTAGCGGTGAACGATCTTGGCACTCGCGGGAACCTTTTGCCCTCGGGGCGCGACAAAGGATCGGGTGGGACTCGCCGGGGGACGAGTCCCACCTTTCGTCGTCTCCGGGTGGTCCAGCCGCGCTCGGCTAGTTTGCTGCGATGACCACGACCGCGACGCCGTCGATGAACACGCCCCAGATGCGGCGCATCCTGCTCTCCAGCTTCCTCGGCTCGGCCATCGAGTTCTATGACTTCTTGCTGTATGCGCTCGCCACCAGCCTCGTGTTCAACAAGGTGTTCTTCAACAACCTGAGCGACGGCATGGCCTCGGTGGCCGGGTTCGCGACCTTCGCCACGGGCTATCTGGCGCGTCCCCTCGGCGGCTGGCTGTTCGGTCAGTTCGGTGACACGGTCGGACGCAAGAAGATGCTCGTGGTGACGATGATGATGATGGGCCTCGCCTCGGTCGGCATCGGCCTGCTGCCCGACCAGCGCACCATCGGCGTCCTGGCTCCCGTCCTGCTGCTCCTGCTGCGCATCGTCCAGGGCATCGGACTGGGCGGTGAGATCGGGGGCGCGGTGCTCGTGGCCGTCGAACACGCCCCGGGCCACCGGCGCGGATTCGCCGCCTCGTTCGCGAACCTCGGCGGCCCCGCCGGCTCGTTCCTCGCGGCGTTCGTGATGGGCGTGTTCAGCCGTTCCATGTCCCAGCAGGACTTCCTCGCCTGGGGATGGCGCATCCCCTTCCTGCTGTCCGTCGTCCTCCTGGGGGTCGGCATGCTGGTTCGCCTGAAGGTCAGCGAGACGCCCCTGTTCGAGGAGCTGCAGGCGAAGTCCGAGGCGAAGCGTACGCCGGCCGCCGACGTGTTCACCCGACACTGGAAGGCGCTCGTCATCGGCGTGCTCGCCGGCATCGCGGGCTTCGCGACCCAGGGGTTCTTGTCGGTGTGGGCCGTGCAGCGGGCCACGGCGCTGAAGGTGCCGCAGGCGGCGATCCTCGACATCAAGGCGTGGGCGCCGCTGGGCATGTTCGTGGTGATGGCCTTCGCCGCGTGGTTCTCCGACATCGTGGGGCGGCGCACGGTGATGATCGCGACCTGTGTGATCGGCGCCGTGCTGACGTTCCCCCTGCTGAGTGCCCTCGACACCGGGACGATCTGGGGCACGGCGACCGCCATCATCATCGGACAGGCGATCATGCAGGGCGCACTGTTCGGGCCCTACACCGCGTTCCTGTCGGAGCTGTTCCCGACCTCGGTCCGCTACACGGGGACGTCGCTCGCCTATCAGACCGCCTCCACCCTGGGAGCCGGATTCACGCCGCTCCTGGCGGCGGAGCTGATGCGCCGCTATCACTCGATGACACCGATCGCCGTCGCGTACGTCGCGGCGTTCGTGATCACCGCGATCGCGGTGTTGATCGCGCGCGAGGGGCGGAAGGTGGACCTGCGGGCGGACATGTGAGCGAACCGGGGTCGGCCGGTCAGGGAGCCCAGGACTCCACCGGGATGATCGGCTCGTCGATCAGCCCCTCACGGACCAGATAGTCGCGATAGGCCTCGAGGTGGACCTCCATGGCCCGGCAGGCCCCGTCGGCGTCCCCCTCGAGGATGCGCCGCGCGATCTTGGTGTGGGCCGCCGCCGTGGCGGCGAGGTGGCTCGGCTGGATCTGCGCGGGCCGGAAGTGCTCGCCCAGGGGGTGATGGAGCGCGTTGAGGGCAACGGAGAGGACCCCGTTGCCCGCCGCGTCGGCGACCATGACGTGCAGGTCGGGCACGTGGGCCAGGTCGTCGGGCCCGTCGAGGCTGCGCTCCAGGCGTACGCGCTGCTCGTCATCGATCCGCTCGGCCGCCAGCGCCGCGGCGTTGGGCTCGACGATCTGACGGAACTCGACGAACTCGCGGAGCGTGGTGCCGCGGACGCCGAACAGCAGGGAGATCACCTCGCTGACCTGCTGGATGTTGGGGTTGGCCACGAAGATGCCGCCCTGGATGCCGCGCCGCAGCTCGACCAGCCCGTCGCGCTCGAGCAGCCGCAGGGCCTCTCGGACCGCCACGCGGCCCACCCCGTAGGTCTCGACGAGGTCGACCTCCGAGCCCAGCCTGGTCCCGACCGGCAGGCGGTTGGCGATGACGGCGTGCCGAATGCCCTGCACGACGAGGTCGGAGGCCTTCGGCAGGCGCGCGTGGGGGTGCGGGGCCATGGGCAGGCAGCCTAGTCCGCGCCCACCGCGAGCGCGTCCACCGCGACCACGCGTCCGTCCGGCGAGACCAGCAGCGGGTTCACCTCGAGCGCCTCCAGCCCGGAGGCCAGCGCGGCGTCGGCGAACGCCACGATCGTGCGGGCGAGGTCGGCGCGGTCGACCCGCGTACGCCCCCGCGGCCCGTCCAACAGGGCCGACCAGCGCAGGTCGTCGAGCATGTCCGCCGCGTCTGCCTCGGTCAGGGGCGGTACGCGGATCTGCACGTCGGCGGCGAGCTCGGTCAGGACGCCGCCCACCCCGACCATGATCACCGGACCGAAGACCGGGTCGCGCGTCATGCCGAGGATGAGCTCGAGGTCGGACGAGACCATGGCCTGGACGACAAGGCGTCGATTGCCCAGCCCGGCGGCCACGGCGCGCCCCAGGATGCGCTCGGCCGCCTCCTTCACCTCGCCGTCGGTGCGCAGTCCCACCTCCACGAGTCCCAGGTCGGACTTGTGGCCCACCTCGGCGGTGAGGAGCTTGATCACCACGGGGAAGCCGATCGCTTCGGCCGCTGCGACGGCGGCCCCGGCGTCGGGGACGGCGCGCTCCTCCACCGTGCGTACGCCGGCCTCGGCCAGCAGACGCTTGGCCGCGACCTCGTCCATGGCCGGGCGCAGAGCATGATCACCGAGACCATGATCATCGGCTGCGACCCGCGGCAGCGCCGCCAGCCCCGCCCGGTCCGCGACCGCCGCCAGGGCCCGCATGGCCCGCCCCGGGTCGGTGAACGCCGGGAGTCCGCGCTCGGCCAGCATGCGCGGCACCCGGCCGGTCCCGCCGACCCACACGGTCACCACGGGCTTGTCGGTGCGGCCGGCAGCGTCGGCGATCATGGAACAGCAGGTCTCCTCCACCGACTGGAGGTTGCCGAGCACCACGACGATGGCGTCGGTCCCCGGGTGGGCGATGGCGACGTCGAGGCTGGCACGCAACAGCTGCGGGTCGGCGAGCAGGGCGCCGGTCACGTCGATCGGGTTCACCGGGGACGCGTACGCCGGGAGCGCCTGCGTCATGCGCTCCAACCACTCGCCCTCCCAGGGCGGGACCGAGAGACCGAGATCATCCGCGGCGTCGGCCACCATGACGCCGGCCCCGCCCGACAGCGTGATCACGGACAGCCTGCGGCCGCCCAGCGGCGGCGTGAACGCCAGCAGCCGGGCCAAGTCGAGCATCTCGTCGATGTCGGTCACCCGCACCACGCCGTGCTGGCGCAGGAACCCGTCGAAGACGGCGTCGGAACCCGCCAGCGCGCCGGTGTGTGAGGCGGCGGCCTCGGCGCCGCGCGCCGAGCGCCCGACCTTCATCAGCACCACGGGCAGGTCACGCGCCCGCGCCCGCTCCAGCGCGTCTCGCAGGGCCTCCGGATCTCCGAGCCCCTCGACATAGGCCAGCACGACCCGGACGTCGGGATCGTCCACGAGGCCCGACAGCGCCTCGCTGAGCGTCAGGTCCATCTCGTTGCCGATACTCAGGAAGGCCCCGACACCCAGCCCACTCGACTGGGCCTGCTGGAAGATGAACGCCCCCAGGGCGCCGCTCTGGCTGACGAAGGCGACCCCGTCGTCGCGCAGCTCCAGGTCGTCGGTGTCGACGCCCGACATGAACGTCGCGAGCACCGCGTCACGCACACCGATCACACCGTTGCTGTTCGGACCGAGCACGCGTACGCCGGCCTCGCGCGCCGCCCGCGCGGTCGCCTCCTGCAGCGCCCGCCCCTCGTCCCCGGCCTCGGCGAAACCCGACGCGAAGACGATGGCGGTGCGTACGCCGGCGTCTCCGCACGCACGCAGCGCGTCGGCGATCGCCGCTGCCGGCAGCGTGATGACCGCCAGTTCTGGCGTCTCGGGGAGCGCTGCGAGCGACGGGAAGCAGGGATAGCCCTGGGCCTCGTCGCGCGCCGGGTTCACCCCGAACACGCGGCCGGAGAAGCCATAGCGCCTCAGATAGCGCAGCACCCGACCCGACGGTTTCATGGGATCAGCCGATGCACCCACCACCGCGATCGACCGCGCGTGCAGCAGCGCGTGAACGGTGGCGGCGGCGTCCTGACGCTCCCGCGACACCTCACCTCCCGACATACGTTCCCTTCCGCTTCTCGGCGAAGGCGCGCAGCGCCTCCTGGTGGTCCTCCTGCTTCATGGACAGGTGCTCGTACGCGAGCGACAGGTCCATGATCTGGGCCGCCTGAATCTGCAGCATCTTGTTGATCGAGGTCTTCGTGGCACGGACGGCGTAGGGCGGCAGGGCGCACAGCTCGTCGGCCAGCGCCATCACCTCGGCCTCCAGCTCGCCCGCGGGGACCGCCCGTGACACCGCGCCCCACCGCTCGGCGTCGGCGGCCGACAGGAGCCGCCCCGTCATCAGCAGCTCCTTGGCCCGCGAGGCCCCCACGAGCAGCGGCCAGATGGCCGAGCCGCCGTCGCCGGCCACCAGCCCCACGTTGACGTGCCGGTCGCCGATCTTGGCGGTGTCAGCCATGTAGACGACGTCGCAGAACAGCGCGATGGTCGCGCCGAGGCCGACGGCCGGGCCGTTCACCGCCGCGATGATGGGCTTCTCGAGGCGCATCAGGGTGTCGATGAGGTCCCGGCCGATCGACAGCACCCGGTCGGCGCGGCCGTACACGCTCTTGCCCTGCATGCCCTTCACGTCGCCGCCGGCGCAGAACGCGCGGCCGGCCCCGGTCAGCACGATCGCCCAGGTCTCGGTGTCGAGGTCGGCGCGGCGCAGGGTCTCCTGGAGCAGCAGATTCGTCTCGGGGTCGATGGCATTGAGGCTGTCGGGCCGGTTGATCGTGACGCGCGCGACCTGGCCGACGGCCTCGAGCAGGACGGTCTCGCGCTGGTTCGTCTTGGGCTGGTTCGTCTCGGGCATGGTCTCTCCTGATTCCGCCGGCTCACAGGCCGAGCGACTGGGCGATGGCGGCACGGTGCACCGCCGGGGTTCCGTGGCCGGGCACCAGTGCCCAGGCCCGCTTGGCATAGAGGTGCAGGTCGTACTCGGTCGTGTAGCCCATGCCGCCATGCACCTGGATGGTGTGGCGTGCGGCCCCCGACGCGGCGCGCGCGGCGAGCAGCTTGGCGGCGGCGACCTCGCGGAGGACGCCCGGCGTGAGCCCGTCGTGCGCCACCATCCAGGCCGCCGCGAGCGCGACGGGCTCGGCGAACTCGACGTCCACCAACGCCGTGGCGAGGTGGTGCTTGACCGCCTGGAACGCCCCGATGGGCTGGCCGAACTGCTCGCGCTCCTTCACGTAGGCGACCGCGAGGTCGATCATGCGGCGCCCCAGCCCGACGAGTTGTCCGGCGGTCGCCAGGGTCGCGCGGGCCTCCAGCAGCGCATGGGCAGCAAGATCCACCTCGAGCGGCGTTCCCCCCTCGGGGTCGTACGCAGCCACCGGCCGCCCGCCGTCGGTCGTGGGGAGCGGCCGCGCCTCGCCCGACGGTCGCACCAGGGTGGACCCCTCGCGTGCGACGACGAGGTCGGCGACCCCACCCCACCCCACCAGGTCGTGGTCACCCCAGGTCGCGATCTTCTCCCCGCTCGACACCGCCGCCCACGCCTCGGCGTCGGCGTGCGCGAGGACCGGTCCGAGGCACATGGCCTCGGTGACCGGAAGGGGGACGGCCGCATACCCGATCTCACGCGCGAGCAGCACCAGGAAGGTCTCGTCGAGGCCCATGCCGCCGTCGTCCTCGCCGACCAGGGCGCCGAGGACGCCGATGTCGGCCAGCTCGGACCACAGGGCGCGCGGCGGTCCGGACTCCCAGGCCTCCCGCACCACGTCTGGGGTGCAGCGGTCGGCGAGGAGTTCTCGGACCAGGTCGGTCATCTCGCGGTGGTCGTCGGTGGGCGCGAAGTGCATGGGCTCAGCTCCTCGGCAGGCCGAGCACGCGCTCGGCGATGATGTTGCGCTGGATCTCGTTGGTGCCGGCATAGATGGTGCCGCCGAGCGAGAACAGGAAGCCGCGCACCCACGGCTGGTCGAGCACCGCGGAGGTGCCCAACAGGTCGAGGGCGATCTCGTGCAGCCGCACGTCCATCTCGGACCAGAACACCTTGTTCAGGCTCGACCGCGCCCCAGTGGGCGACCCGTCGACGATGTCGGTCACCTCGCGGAGCGTGAACACGCGGTACGCCTCCGCGTCGGCCCAGATCTCCGCGATCCGCTCCCGCACCGACGGCGACGCCGCCTCGGGGTGCTGCCGGGCGAGCTCGACGAGCCGGTCGACGGCGCGCAGGAAGCGGCCCGGTGAGCGCAGCGTCAGCCCGCGCTCCGAGCCGGTGGTCGCCATGGCGACCTTCCAGCCCTGGCCGGGCTCGCCGATCACGTCGTGGTCCGGCACGAACACGTCGTCGAAGAACACCTCCGCGAAGCCGTCGTCGCCGTCGAGGCGCGCGAACGGGCGTACGGTCACGCCCTCCGCGTCCAGCGGGACCATCAGGTAGGTGAGCCCGCGGTGGCGCGTCGACTCGGGGTCGGACCGGAACAGACCGAACAGGTGGGTGCAGAACCCGCCGCGCGTGCTCCAGGTCTTCTGGCCCGACAGGCGATATCCGCCCTCGACGCGCTGGGCCCGACTGCGCACCGAGGCGAGGTCGGAGCCGGCTCCGGGCTCCGACCACCCCTGGGCCCACAGGTCCTGCGCGGCGGCCATGCGGGGCAGGATGCGCTCCTGCTGCTCGGGGGTCCCGAACTCGAACAGGGTCGGCGCCAGCAGGAAGATGCCGTTCTGGGTGACGCGCGCCGGCGCGTCGGCCCGGTAGTACTCCTCCTCGAAGATCAGCCACTCCCACAGCGAGGCGTCGCGGCCGCCGAAGGCCTTCGGCCACGAGACCACCGACCAGCCCCCGGCGTGGAGTTCACCCTCCCACTCGACGTGGCGCGCGAACCCCTCGCGGGTGTCGCCCGACGGCAACGGCTCGCGCGGCACGTGGGCCTCGAGCCATTCCCGCGCCTCGGCCCGGAACGCCTCCTCCTGCTCCGAATACCGCAGGTCCATCGGGGTCGTCACACCCACAGCGTCGTCCTCTCCTGCTCGGCCCGCGCCGGGGCGCGGAGCTCGTCTCCCGTGATGTGGGCGACCGGCAGGAGGGCGCACAGGGTCCACCCCTCCGGTACGCGGGCCGCCGCGGTGATCGCGTCGGCGTTGTTCAGTCCGATGGTCGTCAGGCACGAGCCCAGCCCGCGAGCCCTCAGCGCCACCTGCAGCGACCAGACGGCCGGCAACACCGACGCCCAGTAGCGCGCGCCGTCAGCCCCGGCACCGGTGGTCGGCGGCGCGGCGCTACTGCAGGCCAGGACGTGGACGGGCACCTCGCCCATCACGTCGGCCAGGTGGGCCGAGCTGGCGCGCACGCGCCGGGTCCGGTCGTCGGCGGCCGGGGCGCGCGTCGAGTCCAGGGCACGGTACGCCCCCGCGTACGCGTCCCCGATCCTGCGGCGTGCCTCTGGGTCGCGGACGACGACCCAGCGCACGGGCTCCTCGGCGCCGGCGCTCGGGGCCGCCGCGGCGACGCTCAGGGCGTCCCGCAGCAGCGTGTCGTCGACGTCGCGGGCGAGGTCGAGCCGGCGGCGTACGGCCCGGGTGGTGGACAGCACGCCGTCGGCCAGCGCGACGTCGTCGGGGGCGAGGTCAACGCGCATCGTCGCGCTTCCCTTCGCCCGAAGCCACGTCGTCGCCCGGGACCACCTGATGGGCCCGGTCGTCGAGGCCGATGGTCTTCCGCAGCACCTTGCGCCCGAACGTCACGGCGACCAGGGCCACCACGAGGGTCACGAGGATCGTGCCGGAGATCGGGCGGGTGACGAAGATGGCGGGGTTGCCGTTGCTGATCAGCATCGACTGGCGGAACGCCTGCTCGAGGATGGGTCCGAGCACGAAGGCAAGCACGAGCGGGCCCGGCTCGAAGCCGGTCTTCTTCATCGCCCAGCCCAGGAGGCCGAACACGATGACGACGCCCATGTCGAACAGGTCGTTGTTGATCGAATAGACACCGGCCATCGTGATGACCAGGGCGAACGACGTGAGGATGCCGGCGCGCACCTGGAGCACGCGGACGAAGACGCCGACCAGCGGCATGTTCAGCACGAGCAGCATGAGGTTGCCGACATACATCGAGGCGATCACGCCCCAGAAGATCTCCGGGTGCTCGTTGATGAGCTGCGGCGACGGCGTGACGTTCTGCACGAGCAGGGCCCCGTAGATCAGCGCCAGCACCACGTTGGGCGGCAGACCGAGGGTCAGCAGCGGGATGAAGGCCGCGGTCGACGAGGCGTTGTTGGCGGTCTCGGGGCCGGCCACACCCTGGATGGCGCCCTTGCCGAACCGGCTCGGGTCCTTGGCGATGCGCTTCTCGGTGGCATACGAGGCGAGGGACGAGATGACCCCGCCACCGCCGGGGAGGATCCCGATGAAGAAGCCGAGCACCGAGCCGCGGGCGATCGAGCCGGCCGACTCCCGCAGGTCCTTCAGCGTCGGGAAGATGTGGTCGATCTTGGCCTTGACCTTGACGCCGTGCTCGCTCTCCTCCAGGGATTGGAGCATCTCGCCGACGCCGAACAGGCCCATCGCCACGGCCACGAAGTCGAGGCCGTCGAACAGTTGTGCCTGGCCGAAGGTGAACCGCGGCGTGCCGGCGATGGGGTCGGTGCCGATCGTCGAGAGGAACAGGCCGAGCGCAGCCATCGTCAGGGCCTTCCACGTCGACCCCGTGCCGAGGTAGGTGACCAGGCCGATGCCGACGATGGCGAGCGCGACATATTCGGGTGGGCCGAACGTGACCGCCAGCGCGACCATGGGCTTGGCGAGGAACGTCATGATGAGCAGCGAGACCGTGGCCCCGACGAAGGAGCCGATCGCCGCGATGCCCAGCGCGGGGCCGGCGCGGCCGGCCTTGGTCATCTCATAGCCGTCGAGCGTCGTCACGACGGAGGCGGCTTCGCCGGGCAGGCGCAACAGCACCGACGTGATGGTGCCGCCATACATCGAGCCGTAGTAGATGCCGGCCAACATGACGATGGCCTGGGTGGGCTGCATCGTGTAGGTGATCGGGAGCAGCAGGGCGATGGTCGCGGTGGGGCCAAGCCCCGGCAGCACGCCGATGAGGGTGCCGATGAGGACGCCGAGGAAGACATACAGCAGCGTCCACGGGTCCATGATGGTGGCGAATCCCTGGAACAGGTCGGTCATGCGAGGCCTCCCAACACCAGCGGTTCGGGGAACGGCACGGCGAGCAGGAGCTCGAAGACGAGATAGAACACCGCGGCCCCACCGACGGCGAGCGGGATCGTCCACTTCCAGCTCTCGCGGGCGAACACCTTCAACCAGAGCAGGAGTGTCAGCAGGCACGCGACGAAGAACCCGCCGAGGACCATGACCACCATGAAGCCGACGAGCGAGAGGCCGGCGAGGAGGACGCGTACGGACGAACCCGTCCACGCCTCGTACGCGGCCGGCTCGTCGCGGAACACGAGCACGGCGGCGGCCAGCGTCAGCAGGATCGCCACGACGAGGGGCCACAGCCCGGGGCCGGGCTGGACCGGCGTGCCCAGGCCGAGCGACAGCGCGCCGGCGACCCCGACCAGGCCCAGGACCACGAAGGCCGCGGGCACCAGACGGTGTAGATGGCGGTGGCGGCGGCCCCCGGCCGGCGCCACCGTGGTGGCGTCGTCGGTCACTTCTTCGCCAGCTCCTCATAGGTGCCGCGGCTGTTCTTGAGCTTCTCGTTGAGCGTCGCGGTGCCCACGAACGTCGGGCTGATGTTGTCCTTGCCGAGGAGCTCGATGACCTTGGGGTCCTGGAGTGCCTTCTCGAGCGACTTCTCCAGGCGCGCGCGGACGCCCTCGGGCAGGTCCTTGGGGGCGGTGAGGCCGATCAACGTGCCGGAGTCATCCAGCCCCTGCATGCCTGACTCGACGAAGGTGGGCGTGTCGGGCAGCCAGCTGAGGCGCTTCGCCTCGCCGACCGCGACGGCCTTGAGGTCTCCGCCGGTCGCCTGCTTCTGGACGTCCTTCGACGCGTTCAGGGCGACGGCATCGACCGAGCCGCCCATCAGGGCCTTGATGACCTCGGCGTTGCTGTCGAACGGGACGGCGGTGAACTTCACGCCGAAGTCGCGCTCCATCCGCTGCAGCTCGTACGCCTGCGGCGTGGTGGCGCCGGGCACGCCGACCTTGATGGACCCCGGCGCGGCCTTGGCCGCCGTGACCATGTCGGCGAACGTGGCGTGCTTGCCACCCGGCTTGGTCAGGACGACCACGGGCTGGGTCAGGAGGAGGCCGATGTTGGTGAAGGTGTCCTGGTTGTACTTGAGCTTGTTGACCACGGGCGTCACGACCATCGTGCCCGTGGTGAACATGCCGATGGTGTAGCCGTCGGCCTTCGACGACTCGATCTCCTGCATGCCGATGGCCCCGGAGCCGCCCGCCTTGTTCTCGACGACCACCTTCTGGCCCAGGTCCTTCGACATCGCCTCGGCGGTGACACGCGAGATCGAGTCGGTGTTGCCGCCCGCGGCGTAGGGCACGACCCAGGTGACGTTCTTCTTGGGATAGTCCTTCGCCTGGGCTTCTTGCGCAGCCTGCTTGGTGCCGGAGCACGCGGTGACCAGCAGGACGGGGACAGCGGTGAGCGCGATGCCGCGACGCAGGGATGCGCGAGCCATGGGTTCCTCCTTGAACGGACGGCTGTGACGGGGCTCACTCAACTCATTCCTCTCAATCATTGCAAGGTTTGTTCCAGAATGCGGACACCCCCGGTCGAGGGGGATCCCGTCAAAGTGATGCGTACGCGCGTCTCCACGCGCTACGGTCGCCGCGACGGCCTGCGCCGTCGCAGCCTCCTCACACCGTCGTGAACCGACACACCGTCGTGTACCGAAAGGCCGCCCCATGTCCGACTTCTCCTCCCGCGTCGACGCCCTGCTCACGGAGGTCTCCGGCCCCGTCGCGCCCGCCGCGCTCCTCTGTGACCGCCACCCGGCCGACCAGGTGGCCTTCACCGTGATCGAGCCCGACCTCAGCGCCGTCGACCTCACCTACGGCGAGTTGAAGGAGTCCTCGGAACGCATGGCCGCAGCGCTCGCCGCGCTGGGTGTCGGCCCCGGCGATCGCGTCGCCACCCTCATGGGGAAGTCGGCCGCGTACGCGACCGTCGTGCTCGGCATCTGGCGTCTCGGCGCCGTGCTGGTGCCGCTGTTCACCGCCTTCGCGCCGTCCGGCATCGCCGCGCGGCTCGTGCCGTCCGACGCGAAGGTGGTCATCGCCGACTCGGGCCAGGTCGCGAAGCTGGCGCCGTCGACCGACATCCCCGCCGACGCGTCCTGGCAGGTCGTGGTGGCCGGCGACGCGGGGGACTCCGATCGCCCGGCCCTCGACGCCCTGCTCGCCGCCCAGGAGCCCGGATTCCCTGCCGCCACGCGGAAGCCCGACGATGACATGGTCCACCTGTTCACCTCCGGCACCACCGGCCACCCCAAGGCGGTGCCCGTCCCCGTCCGGGCGCTCGCGGCCTTCCAGGGCTATCTGGAGTTCGGCCTCGACGTCCGCGCCGACGACGTCTTCTGGAACGTGGCGGATCCGGGCTGGGCGTACGGCCTCTACTACGGCATCCTCGGCCCGCTCGTCATGGGCCGACGCAACCTGTTGCTGAAGGGCGGTTTCGCGCCGGAGACGACGTGGAAGGTGCTCGAGAGGTTCGGCGTGACCAACCTCGCCGCCGCGCCGACGGTGTTCCGAGCGCTGCGCGCCGCGGGTGCGCCGGAGGGCCCGAAGCCGAGCCTCCGCGTGATCTCCAGCGCGGGCGAGCCGCTGAACCCCGAGATCATGACGTGGGCCGAGAAGAACCTGGGGCAGACGATCCGCGACCACTACGGCCAGACCGAGATGGGCATGTGCGTCATCAACTGCTGGGCCGACGGGCTGCGGCGCGAGCTGAACCCGGGCTCGATGGGGCGCCCGATGCCGGGCTTCGAGGCGGCGATCCTCGACAACCTCCACGACCGCGAGGTCACCGACGGGTCGGTGGGCCGCGTCGCCCTGCGGATCGACACCCCGCTGATGTGGTTCCCGGGGTACGCGTACGGCGACGAGCGCTCGAGCGACCGCTTCTCGCCCGACGGCGTCTGGTATTTCACCGGCGACGCCGGCCGCCGCGACGACGACGGCGACTACTTCTTCTCGGCGCGCGAAGACGACGTCATCCTCATGGCCGGCTATCGCATCGGGCCGTTCGAGGTCGAGTCGACGCTGGTCACCCACCCGGCCGTGGCCGAGTCTGCGGCCATCGGCGTACCCGACGAACTGCGCGGCGAGGTGTTGGAGGCGTACGTGGTGCTGCTCCCCGGCCACGAGGCCTCCGACGCGCTGGCGGCCGAACTGCAGCAGCACGTGAAGCAGAACTACGCGGCACACGCCTACCCGCGCCAGATCCACTTCGTGCCGGAGCTGCCGAAGACGCCGTCGGGGAAGGTACGCCGGGTCGAGCTGCGGGCCATGCGGGCCGAAGGGCCGAACTGACCCCGGGTTGGCGCGCGGTGCAACCATGGGTGCATGACCTGGATCCTGCGCCTCCTGGCCACCGCCCTCGCCACCGCCGTCGCGACCTGGTTCGTCCCCGGCATCGACCTCGTCGCCGGTGACACCACGACCCGCATCATCACGCTCGTCGTCGTCGCCCTGATCTTCGGGCTCGTCAACAGCGTGGTGAAGCCGCTGTTCAAGGCCCTGACAGGCTGCCTCGTCGTGCTCACGCTGGGGCTGTTCCTGCTGGTGATCAACGCGCTGATGCTGATGCTCACCTCGTGGCTGGCCCAGCAGCTCGGCTTCGGGTTCCTGGTGAACGGGTTCTGGCCGGCGGTGTTCGGGTCGATCGTGATCAGCCTCGTGTCGGGGCTGCTGACGGTGCTGCTGCCCGAGCCGGGCGAGCGGCGCGAGCGGCGCTGACGGGTCTTCGGGCCGGGCCCGGGGGCGAATGAGAGGCTGGGCCCATGCCCACCCCCAAGGCCACCCCCGCGTCCCTGCGTCGGTTCGTACGCGCCCACGGCGAGCGCTATCTCGACGACCCGAACATCTCGTCGATCGGCGTCGGACTCAAGGTCGTCGACGGCCGGGTCACCGACACCGTCGCGCTCCAGTTCACGGTCCACGCGAAGCTGCCCGAGGGCCAGATCCAGTCGGTCGGGTCGTCGCCGCTGCCGGAGACCATCACGGTCGACTCGGCCGAGGTGCCCACCGATGTGCTCGAGCGCAGCTTCGTCCCGGCGTACCAGGTCGTGCCGGAGGCGGCCGCGGACGCACGCAAAATGCGCGTCGACCCGGTCGTGCCGGGCGTCAGCATTGCCCACCCGACGGTGTCGGCGGGCACCCTGGGGTGCATCGTGCACGGTGCGGAGGACGGCGTACCGCTGGTGTTGAGCAACTGGCACGTCCTCCACGGGCCACAGGGGAGGATCGGCGACACCGTCGTCCAGCCGGGTCCCCACGACGACAACCGGGTCGACCGCAACCACCTCGGGACCCTGGTGCGCTCCCACCTCGGCGTGGCCGGCGACTGCGCGGTGGCCACGGTGGAGGGGCGGGGCATCGATCCCGTGATCATGGACCTCGGCGCCGCCCCCGACGAGATCGGCGACCCCGAGCTGGGCGACAAGGTCGTCAAGAGCGGGCGTACGACCGGGGTCACCCATGGCGTGGTGACGCGTGTGGACGTCATCGTCGAGCTGAACTACGGCGAGGGCGTCGGCGAGAAGCGCATCGGCGGCTTCGAGATCGGCCCCGACGCGGGCCGGCCGGCGATCGATCAGAAACTCAGCGACGGCGGGGATTCCGGCGCCGCGTGGCTGTTCCGGTCGGCCAACGGGCGCACGTCGCGCGTGCTCGCCGGACTCCACTTCGGCGGCGACGCCGGCGGTGGGGCCGAACACGCGCTCGCCTGCCTGCCGCGCTCGGTGTTCGAGAAGCTGCAGGTCACGCTGAAACCGACGGTGACGCCGCAGGTGGCCGCGAAGTCGCGCGGCTACGACCCGGATTTCCTGGCACACACAGTGGATGCGCCGACCGTGACCCCGGAGCTGGCCCGCGACCTGGTGAAGGTCGACGGGTCGGAGGTCATCGACTACACCCACTTCTCGCTCGTGCAGAGCCGGTCGCGGCGACTCGCCCGCTGGGTCGCCTGGAACGTCGACGGCGGCGACCTGCGCCGGCTCAGCCGGTCGTCGATGAAGTTCCGGCTCGACCCCCGGGTGCCGAAGACCGCGCAGGTCGGCGACGAGGCGTACGCGGGCAACCGCCTCGACCGCGGCCACATCGCGCGCCGCGCCGACCTGACCTGGGGGCCGGACGCCGAGCAGGCCAACGCCGACTCGTTCTTCTTCACCAACATCGCGCCGCAGATCGAGAACTTCAACCAGGGCAGCAAGGGCGGGGTCTGGGGGAAGCTGGAGGAGGCCGTCTATGCGGAGGTCGACGTCGACCGCCTGCGCATCAGCTGCATCGGCGGCCCGGTGCTCGGGCCGGACGACCGCGACTACCGCGGCGTACGCCTCCCCCGCGAGTTCTGGAAGGTGATCGCGTTCGTCGAGGGCGAGAAGTTGAAGGCGCGGGCTTTCCTGCTGACCCAGAACCTGGACCGGCTCGAGACGCTGGACCTGGCCGAGTTCCGCACCTTCCAGGTGCAACTCGACGACCTGACCGCGCGTACGGGGGTGGTGTTCCCGGCCGCCCTCACCGCGGGCACCGTGGCCGAGGCCGTCAGCGAGCCGCGCGAGCTGGCCTCCGTCGACGACATCGTGTGGTGACGTTAGCCTGAGGCATGGCTTTCGATGTCCTTGTCGTGGGGTCGGCCAACTGCGACCTCGTCACCGCGCTCGACCGTCGCCCCGGCGCGGGCGAGACCGTCATGGGCGGCGACCTGCGCCGCCTCCCCGGGGGCAAGGGCGCGAACCAGGCGTGGTCGGCCGGCCGGGCCGGCGTGCGGGCCGGTTTCCTTGCCTGCTTGGGATCCGACGACGCGTCCGCACTGATTCTCGACTCGCTGAGCGCGGCCGGGGTCGACACCGCCCCGGTCCGCCGCGTCGACGCCCCGACCGGGGTCGCGCTGATCACGGTGACCCCCGACGGCGAGAACGCGATCGTCGTGTGCCCGGGGGCGAACGGCCACCTGACCCCCGACGTGGTCGAGGGAGCGGCTGAGCTCGACGACGTGCGGGTCGTGGTTGCCCAGTTGGAGATCCCGATGGCCTCGATCGAGGCGCTCGCGGCGCGGAGCGGGCGGTCGGGCTATCGGCTGGTGCTGAACGCCGCACCCTCGGCGGCCCTGTCGGCCGGTGTGCTCGCTGCCTGCGATCCCCTGGTGGTGAACGAATCCGAGGCGGCGGATCTCGCCGGTCGCGAGGGCTCGCCCGACGAGTTGGTCGACGCACTGCTGGAGCGAGGTCCGCGGTCGGTGGTCATGACGCTGGGCGCGGAGGGGTCGCTGGTGGCGTCGGGTGACGACCGCGTACGCGTGCCCGCGCAACGCGTCGACGCGGTCGACACGACGGGCGCGGGCGACGCGTTCGTGGGGGCGCTGGCGGCGGCGCTGTCCACCGGCTGCGACCTCGTCGAGGCGGCCAAGCGCGGGACGGAGGCGGCGGCGTACGTGGTGGGGCGGGAAGGGGCGCAGCCGAAGGAGGTGTAGGGCGGCGGGGTCGGGCGCTCCGCGCGCGCGTCACCTTTGCGGTTGGCGAACCGTCCTGCAGTTGGCGAACCGAAGTTGTCCTCGCGAACGCTGCAACGTTCGCCAACGCAATTTCGACACTCCAACTGCACGTGCGTTCGCCAACAGGGGCTGCCCGAGCCGTCGGCTCCTCGTCTCGCGGAGCCTGTGCTGAGCGAGGCCGCCCGCGGCCGAGACGAAGTGCTCGCTCGGAGAACGTCCCGGCCAGCCCCGCCTGGACTCGCGCGCCCGGTGTCTGGAGGACCGATGAGCGGCGCGGCCCTACCGACGAACCGCAGGCTTCGAACCCACGTCGGGCCGCGTCGCGAAGAGTGTCCGCACACACCGGATTGTGCGCGCGAGGCCGATCGCGCCGCGGAGCGGCGCAATGTTGACGGCCCTAGACCCTTCCGACCGCCTCCCCCATCACCCGCAGGTCCTCCTCCAGCCCGCCGACCAGCACCAGCACGACCGATCGCCCGCGCACCCGCCCCGCCTCGCTCCACGGCGTGCGGTCGGACACCACGGCGGCGACGGCCAGGGCGACGACGCCGACCCGCGTACGCATCAGTTGATCTGGAAGTGCTGGTAGTCCCGGGCCGCCCACCAGCCGCCCCAGAAATAGCCGTTGTCGGTCATGTTCCTGGTCATGATGCCGCTGTCGAAGAGCATGCCGGGGTCGCGGCGGTTGCGGTCGATCCAGGGCGTCCCGTTCGCCGGCCACCAGCGCGACCCGTCGAAATAGGGGTTCTGGACGGTGTTGACGTCGACCGAGCGACCGTAGGAGTGGGGGCTCTGGGAATAGGGGTTGCCGACCACCGAGCGGCAGAAGAATCCCGAGGTGTTGTTCGCGGCCATCTGGTCGGGGTCGTTGCCCCACACGTCGGGGTTGAGCATCGAGTTGATGGGGAACGAGTCCCAGCCGCCGCCGGCGAACGCGTTGATGGTGCGGTCGACGGCGTCCCAGCGGAGCACCATCATGCCGCGGCGGATGCGGCCGTCATAGCCGAGGTGGTTCATCTCGACCACGCGCAGCTGGTCGGGGCCGACGGGGCAGCCGGCGCGGTAGGTCTTCTGGACGTCGGCGGGCTGGGCCTGGCGGACGTACGCGTTCACGCTCACCTGGGTGCGGAACGTGCCGTTGTCGTGGAAGAGGAGGCGGCCGTTCTGGAAGTCCTGGCCCCAGCCACCGTCGAAGCGCCACTCGCCCGAGGTCGGGGCCCCGAGGTCGCCGCCCTCCCAGCCGCGGCGCGCATATTCATCGAGAAGCGCGCCGAGCACCGGATGGGCGCCGCTGGCGGGCGTCCAGATGATGAGGCCCCGCTCGAAGCGGTTCACCCGCGCGCGCTGCCCCTCGAACTCGTCGGACGTCGGCGCCCCGAGCGCACCGCCCTCGGCGCCGACCGTGTGCCAGCGCTCGCGGATCGCACCGCGCACCTCGTGTGCGCCGGTGGACGGCGTCCAGACGATCGAGGCGTCGAACCCCGGCCCCGCGAAGAAGTTGAGGCGGGAGCGTCCACCGTCGTTGCCGGCGAACTCGTCGGTGGTCGGCAGCCCGAGGTGGAACTCGGCACCGAGGGCGTGCCACTTGTCGCGCACGGCTCCCTGCACGACGTGGGCCCCGGTCGCGGGGTTGTGGATGATCGTCGTGCCGTTGTTGCCGGCGAACCAGTTCAGGACCGAGCGGCCGTCGCCGCTGCGGAACTCGCCGGCGGTGGGGGCGTCGATCGTGCCGTGCTCCCAGCCGTGGCGGCCGTAGGCCTGCAGGATCGGCCCGCGGACCAGGGTGACGCCGAGGTCGGCGCGCCAATAGAGGTTGCCGCGCTCGAAGATCTGGGCCGTGAGGCCCCGGCCGGCCGCGAACTCCGGGCTGGTCGGGGCACCGAGCTCACCGGTGGGACCGCCGAGCTCGGCGTACCGCTGTTGGATGGGGGTCAACGCAGCCGCCCGGGGGGTCGCGGCGGGCGTCGGCGTGGACGTGGTCGCGGTCGGGGTGGGTGTCGCGCTCGGCGTCACCGTTGCAGCGCGGGACGGCGTCACGGTGGGGGTCGGCGTCCCGGTCGGCGTCGGGGCCGCGTACGCGGCGCTGGTCGAGGCCAGAGCGAGGGCCAGCCCCGCAACCAGCGTCCGTCGGTGAAGCCGCATATGTCGATCCCCCAAGGTTCGCGAGGGCCCCCGAGCAGCCCCCACTGCGTCGCCATCCTCGCATGGATCTGACGGGCGGGTCAGGTGGACAGGTGGGAAATCTGTCAGTCGCAGTTGTCGCAGACGCCGGTGACCGGCACCTCGAGGAAACACTTCGGACACATCGCGCGCTGGGGGTTCGGCGGCTTGGCGGGGGCCGCGGCCGCCTTGGTCGCCCGCGGCGTACGCGGCGCCGCCTCCGCCGCGCCCCGCGGGATCTTCGCCCCGTACGCCCGGTGGCAGCTCAGCCGCGTCTCCCGCGCCTGCTCGGCGAGGTCGGCCGCGCCGAGCGCCGACCGGCCCTCGAGCCCCAACGCCTCTCTGAATGCGGGCACTGGGTGGCCGGCCTCGTCGACGACGAGCGAGACCAGCGCCGGACCGCGTGACTCGTGGGAACGCTGGGCCACCAGCGAGAGCACCGGCCCGATCCAGGAATCGGTCGGGGTCGAGGTCGCGATCCCGGAGCGGCGCTGCACCTCCGAGCCGAGGTCGTCCTCCGTCACGGTCTTGTTCCACCGCCCCGCGATCGCCTCGAGCACGTCCCAGGCCGCCAGCGCCCATTCGCTGATCGCCACCTGCACGGGCACGGCAGAACGATCGGTGTCACGCCAGAACGCGGTCATGGTTCCTCCTCGAAGATCGGGCATACATCCAACCAGCGGGCGGGGGACCGCCCAAATCAGCCGAGGTCGACGACCTTGGTCCCGTCGTCGTCCTTGTTGCCGACCATGCCGCGGACCATCTTCACCGCGAGACCGACCAGCGACCCGCCGCCCCACAGCTCGGCGGTGTCGCCGTGGACGCGGACGACCACGTTGTCGGGGTTCTCGGGCCCGCCTTCCATGAACGCCGACGCGCCGGCGCTCCAGAGCTTCTCGACCAGCGCGCGGTCCTCGACGACGCGGGCCTCGCCGGCCACCGAGATCCAGGCCTTCTTCGACGTGTACGCGACGTTGACCTGCGGGTTGACGGTGATGTCGCGGACGAACGAGCTGCTGCGCGTGGTGAGGAACAGGACGTCGCCGTCCTCCTCGGCCATCTGCGTCGACAACGGGCGGCTGATGAGGCGGTCGGCCGACGCGTCGTGGGTGGTGACCATCGCGATGTCGATGTCCTCCATCAGCGAACGGATCTGCTCGACGTCCTTGGGATCGGTGGAGAGGGGCTGCTGGCTCATGGTCGTTCCTTCCGGTGGGGGTGTGGGTCCCGGCGGGCGCCGGGCCACGGGTGCATCAACGGCGGTTGCGCCGCCAGATCTCGGTCGAGAGGGCGGTCGCGAAGGTGGTCCAGGCGGCGTACGGCGACAGCGCGGCGCCGGCGCGACCGTCGGCCGCCGCGACCCGGCGTACGAGGTCGGTCGAGCTGGCGGCCAGCAGGGCCGCCTCGACGGCGGAGACCGCGGGCTTCTTGGCGCCGAAGAACAGCGCCGACCAGCCGAAGTTGAGGACGAGGTTCACGGCGAGCGCCCGCGCCAGGCCGTCGCGCCGCCTCGCGGCCTCGCGGTCGCCCTCGGCCGCGCGCTGGTCGAGCTTGACCAGCGTGCTGCCGCAGGTGAGGGCGATGTCGGCGTACAGCGCGGTCCAGGCGATGGGGAACGCGAGCTTCGGGGGCTGCCACGCCGGGAGGTCGAGCGAGCGATACCAGGCGCTGGTCGGGTCGGTGACCGCTGTGCCGGCGGCCGCGGTCGCGGTGACCGCGCCGACGGTGGCGGCCCAGATCGGGAACGCGCGGTCCTTCGGGACGCCGCGCATGGCCTTCGCGACCCCCTCGCGATAGGGCGTGTGGCCGCCGGGCGGCGCGCCGACGAGGTCGTCGAGGTCGCGCTCCTGCACGACGACCTCGTGGACCAGCGAGCCGACCAGAGGCCGGGCGACCTTCGCGTTCACCGGGGTCACGAGCCCGACCCACAGCGACGCGAGCTCGGGCGTCATCACCGGCACGGTCTGCACGACGCGCTTGCGCAGCCCGGTCACCGACGCGAACTCCTGCATCATCTCGGCGTAGGTCAACACGTCAGGACCACCGATGTCGAAGGTGCGGTTGACGTCGTCGGGCAGCGAGGCGGCCGCCACCAGATAGTGCAGGACGTCGTCGATCGCGATCGGCTGGATGCGGTTCTCGAGCCACTTCGGCGCGACCATCGCGGGCAGGCGCGTGGTCAGGTAGCGCAACATCTCGAAGCTCGCCGACCCGTGGCCGAGCACGACGGCGGCCTGCAGCACCGCGGTGGGTACGCCGGAGTCGAGCAGGATGTCGCCCACCTCGACGCGCGAGGCCAGGTGTTCGGACAGCTCGCCGTCGGGGTGGAGGCCGGAGAGATAGACGATCCGGCGTACGCCCGCCTGTTTCGCCTCGGCGGCGAAGGTCTTGGCCACGTCGCGGTCCTCGTCGGCGAAGCCGCCGCCGCCCTCCATGGAGTGGATGAGGAAGTACGCGGCGGTCACGTCGGCGAGGGCCTCGCGGAGGTCGTCCGCGGAGGTGGCGTCGCCCTCGGCCACCTCGACGTCGTCGACCCACGGGGAGTCGAGGTGGTCGGCGTCGCGGGTGAGGACGCGTACGGTCCAGCCGTCCTCGAGGAGCTTCGGGACCAGCAGGCCGCCGACATAGCCGGACGCGCCGGTGACGAGGGCGCGGCGGGTCTTTGTTGTGGTGGTGGTCGCGGGGGTCGGGGTCGTGTCGGTCATGGTCACCTCAGGATCTCGAGAACGGGCGGGAGGAGCAGGAGCATGCCGGTCGACCACGTGACGTGCGTGATCATCGGGGCGAGGACGCCGCCGGTGGCGCGGCGCTGCAGCGCGGTCACCAGGCCGAGCAGGACGGCGGCGAAGACGAGCAGGGGTACGCCGGAGCCGATCGTCGACAGGGCGTAGACGGCCGTGGTGACGGCGACAGGCAGGTAACCGGCAGCAGGGAGGTGGGTGGGGACGGCTGCGTACAGGGCGCCGCGGAAGAAGGTCTCCTCGGCGAAGCCGTTGATGACGGTGCTCAGGAGCACCAGGGCGAGCGAGCCGCGGCGCGCGTGGTCGAGGAGTCCGTCGACGGGGCCGGCGAGCAGCGGGATCTGGGACACGACGAGCGCGCCGACGAGGAAGACCGCAAGGAGGAGCAGGCCGAGGACGAAGGCCGGCAGGAGGAGGGACGTGGGGCCGGCACCGGGCCGGCGTCCCTCACCGAGCGGGATCGGACCCGAGGCGAAGGCGCCGCCGGCCCAGACGGCCGCGAGGGCGAGGGTGGCCCCATAGAACGCGGTGTCGCCGGGCTCGAGGCCGAGGGACCACCAGAGGAGGCCTGCGCCGACGACGAGGGTGACGGCGACCACGGCACGCCGGCGGGTCTGGTCCGGGGCGCTGGGGCCCGGTTCGCCCAGGTTCTGCGCGCTGGGGCTCTCGGCGATCTCGTGCACGGGCGGCCCCCTCGGGGTGGTGGTCGGGTCACCCCATCGTTGCACGTTGACCCTGAGCGGACTCCGCTGCGTACGCGTCAGGACCGCGCGGGCTCCGTCTCCACGGCCGCCGTCGAGCCACCCTCGCGCTCGTTGAGGTGGTCCAGGTGGGCCGGGTAGATCATGCGGCTCGGGTGCTGGACCGACCGCTTTGCCACGGGGTAGTAGATCAACGCCGTCACCACCAGGCCGACGATCCACGAGATGTCGACGCCGCCGAGCATCTTCGTGATCGGGCCTGTATAGAGCTTCTGCGCCATGAAGGGGATCTGCACCAGCACGCCGATGACATAGACGGCGATCGTGCCCCACTGCCAGCCGCGGTAGCGCCCCTTGGGGTCGTAGAGCGCCGGGATGTCGACCTTCTCCTTCGAGATCAGGTAGTAGTCGAGCAGGTTGATCGCCGACCATGGCGTGAACACCATGAGCAGGGCGAGCACGAAGTTCTTGAAGTTGTTGAGGAAGTCGGCGGTGGCCCACAGGGCGATCGCCGCGGCGACGAGGTTGAAGACCACGACCCAGATCACGCGTGCGGTCGGCGAGACGCGGTCCTTGTGGGTGAACGCGGCCAGCGTGGTCGCGATCGACATGAACCCGCCGTACGCGTTGAGCGTGTTGATCGTGAGCTTGCCGACGACGATGACGAGGTAGATCAGGACGGCGACCCACGCGGCCTGCGCGAGCCCGCCGAGATAGCCGACCTGGTTGGCCATGAAGGCCTTGCCACCGGCCTGGGCGACGAAGACGCCGAGGGTCATCGCGATGGTCGCGCCGCCGACCGAGCCGAGGAACGTCGCCCAGAAGGTGGTCGACTCCTTGGTCGTACGCGGGAGGTAGCGCGAATAGTCGGCCACATAGGGCCCGTACGTCAGCTGCCAGCCGGCCGACAGCGACACCGCGAGCAGGAACGGCGCGATCTCGAACTTCGACTGGCTGATCGCGGCGGAGAAGTCGTTGAGCTGGAACAGGCGGATCGCGAGATAGCCGAGACCCAGGATGCCGACCACCGAGGCGATCCGGCCCAGCGCGTGGATCAGGTTGTGGCCGATGATCGCGACGAGGGCCGTGAGCGCGGCGAAGATCGCGATTCCGACGATCGGCGCCTTGATTCCGAGGGCGGCGTTGATGGCCTGCCCCGACAGCACCGTGCCGGTCGAGGCGAACCCGAGATAGAGCAGGACGACCAGCACGAGGGGGATCGCGGCACCGAAGACGCCGAACTGCGCGCGCGAGCTGATCATCTGGGGCAGCCCGAGCCGCGGGCCCTGGGCGGAGTGGAGCGCCATGACGATGCCGCCGAGGACCTGGCCGATGAACAGGCCGATGATCGCCCACAGCGCGTCCGCGCCGAACACGACCGCGAGCGCGCCGTCGACGATGGCGGTGATCTGGAGGTTCGCCCCGAACCACAACGTGAACTGGTTCCACGGCGAGCCGTGGCGCTCCTCGTCGGGGATCATGTCGATCGTCCGGCGCTCGATCCCGCGGGTGGCGGTCTGGCCTGGTGTGGTCTGGCCGGTGGTGGTCTCGCTCACGTGTTCCTCCTCGGGTGCACGCCTTCGCACGGAAATCGCTCCCGTGGTGGGGATACCTTGCACCCGGCGGAAGCGGGCGTACGCGGTGTTCGCCTGTTGGTCTCGGCAATGAGACAGGTGGTGACGCGGGTCACACCTGCCCCCGGGCCGCGGCCTTGTCGCTTCGTCTCCCATTTGTTCAAGACGAACGCCTGCCGAGAACCCACAGTGGTGCCATGGACATCGTCGTGGTGGGTGCAGGAGTCATGGGTCTGACGTGCGCAGTGCGCCTGGTCGAGGCCGGACACAGCGTGCGGGTGTGTGCGGCTGATCCCCCGGGCCGGACAACCTCGGCCGTGGCCGGCGCGATGTGCGGCCCGCGGATCCCCACCGGCGACAGCCGCCTGGACCGTTGGGCCCAGGTCTGTGACGAGAAGTTCACCGCCCTCAGCCACGAGGCCGACGCCGGGATCGCACTGGTACGGGGCCGACTGGTGTCGCGGATGGCGCCCGGCATTCCCGTCTGGGCGCGTGACCTACCTGGCTTTCGAGCCTGCACGAGCGACGAGGCCATGGACTTCGCGTCGGCATTCTGGGTGGACGTGCCCATTGCGGACATGCCGGCGTACCTCGACCATCTCCTTCGGCAACTGTCGACCGAGGGGATCTGGGTGGAGAAGACGCGTTTCGCCAGCCTGGACGAGGCGGCCACCCTCGCACCCGTGGTGGTGAACTGCAGCGGAATCGGTGCCCGCCAGTTGGTGCCCGACCCCGGCGTACGCGCAGTGCGTGGCCAGCACGTCGTCGTCACCAACCCCGGGCTGGACTCCTTCTTCTTCGAATGGTCCATGACTGGCAGCTGGACCTCGTGGTTCCCGCAGGGCGACCAGGTCTTGCTGGGCGGCGTAGCGACGGACGACGACTGGAGCCTGGCCGACGATGACGAGGTCAGCGCCGGGATCCGCGGCCGCTGTGAGGCGCTGGAACCACGCCTGAGGGGCGCGGGGCAGATCAGGGTGGACGTGGGTCTGCGACCCGTGCGCGACACCCCTCGGGTGGAGCGCGAGCAGCGCGGCCGGCTCACGGTGATTCACAACTACGGCCACGGGGGGTCGGGCGTCAGCCAGTCCTGGGGTGCGGCCGAGGACGTGCTCGCACTTCTGGGGGTAGGCAGAGGGCGCGCCTCCTAGCCTGGCGTCTGGAGGGACGATCCCCGGTCGCCGGGAGACCAGCGCGACGCGTACTCCCGCACGACCTCGTCGACAAGGCGCGCCGCCAGCCGGGCGGTGTGGGCGTCGATGTCGTACGCGGGGTTCAGCTCGGCGACCTCGACGACGGCGAGCTTCCCCGACGCGGTGATGCGGCGGCACATGCGGCGCACGACGTCGACGCCGATGCCGAAGGCGGCCGGGGCGCTGACGCCGGGGGCCACGGCCGCCGGCATGGCGTCGAGGTCGATGGTGAGGTGGACGACGTCGACGGTGTCCAGGAAGCGGTCCACGAACACGTCGCAGGCCTCGGGCGTGCACGCGTGGTCGGGCAGCACGTCGACGCCCAGCTCGGCCGAGGTGTCGAACAGGACCTGCGTGTTGTTGGCCTCGGAGATGCCGGCAACGCTGTAGGAGAAGGACTTTCCGGCCGCCCGCTGGTCGTCGAACATCTGCAGGAACGGGGTGCCTGAGCTGGCGCGCTCGGCCCGGCGCAGGTCGAAGTGGGCGTCGACGTTGAACACGCCGTGGCGCGCGCCCTCGGATCGGTGGCTCTCGGCGACGCCGCGATAGGTGCCGTACGCGACCTCGTGGCCCCCGCCGAGGACGACCGCGAGGTTCCCGGCATCGAGCGCCGCAGCCACGGCCCGGCCGAGGCGGTCGTGGCAACCCTCGAGGTCCTCACCGTCGACGACGACGTCGCCGAGGTCGGTCAGTGGGATCTCGATCTCGGGTCGCCCGGGGGCCGAGAGGGAGCCCAGCGCGCGGCGGATGGCGGCCGGGCCCTCGGCGGCGCCGACACGGCCGAGGTTGCGGCGTACGCCCTCGTCGGAGCAGAAGCCGATGAGGGCGACGCCGGGGTGCGGGTGTGTTTCGTCGGTGGAAAGTGCACACGTGTGCGCACTTCGCACCGAATCCGGCTCTTCACCCGGCGTGTTGCGCGCAGGTGTGCACTTTTCACCGCCCACGACCGTCACCACCGAGTGCCAGCGCGCGTGCTCGATGCCGGGGCCGTCGTCGCGGCCGGTCCAGGCGGGGGCGGGGCGATCGATGCCGGGGACGCTCATGCGACCATCCTGCCGCCGCGCATCACCCGCGACACCAGGGGTACGCCCGGGCGATAGGCGAGGTGGAGGTGGGAATCGGCGTCGAGGAAGGCGAGGTCGGCGCGGTTCCCGACCGTCAGGGTTCCTACATCCCGACGCTGCAAGGCCTTCGCGCCGCCCGCCGTCGCGGCCCACAGCGCCTCGTCGGGGGTCATGTGCAGGTCGCGCACGGCCACGGCGATGCAGAACGGGATCGACGTCGTGTAGCTGGTCCCCGGGTTGCAGTCCGCCCCCAGCGCCACGGTCACGCCCGCGTCGATCATGCGCCTCGCGTCCGGATATCTGTTCCTGGTCGAAAAATCCGCACCCGGCAACACGGTCGCGACCGTCGACGACGCCGCCAGCGCCTCGATGTCGGCGTCGTCGGTGTGGCAGACGTGGTCGACCGAGGCCGCGCCGAGCTCGACCGCGATCTGGATGCCGGGTCCCTGGGTCAGCTGGTTCCCGTGGACGCGTACGCCCAGCCCCGCTGCCTGGCCCGCCCGCAGGATGGCGCGCGACTGGTCGCCGTCGAACGCACCGCGCTCGCAGAACACGTCGATCCAGCGCGCATTCGCTGCACAGGCAGGGATCATCTCGTCGATGACCATGCGTACGTAGTCGTCCTGGCGTCCCTCGAACTCCGGCGGACACACGTGGGCGGCGAGCAGGGTGACCTCGTCGGCGTGGGCGCCCGCGATCTCGAGCGAGCGCAGCTCGCCGGCCACCGTCTGGTCATAGCCCGATTTGCACTCCACCGTCGTCGTGCCCTGGCGCAGCGCCTCGGCGACGAGCCGAGACACGTTGCGGTGCAGCGATTCCGACGATGCGGCCCGGGTCTTCGCCAGCGTCGTGCGGATGCCGCCGGCAGCGTACTTCTCCCCCGCCATGCGCGCCGCGAACTCCTCCGCGCGCTCTCCGGCGAACACCAGGTGGGAGTGGGACTCCACGAACCCGGGGATCACCGCGCGGCCCTCGGCGTCGACGCGGTCGTCGCAGGGCTGGGCCTCGGCGTTCGGACCGACCCAGGCGATCCGGCCGCCCTCGACGACGACCGCGGCGTCGCGGAGGATGCCGAGGGGCCCGTCGCCGAGGGTGGGGTCGTTGGTGACGAGGTGGGCGATGTTGTGGACGAGGGTGGCTTCGACTCGCTGCGCTCGCTCAGCCAACGTTCTCAGCCCTCCTGCATCGGCACGCGTACGCCGCGCTCCCGCGCCACGTCCGCCGCGTGCTCATAGCCCGCGTCGACGTGGCGGATGACGCCCATGCCGGGGTCGTTGGTCAGCACGCGCTCGAGCTTCTGCGCGGCGAGCTCGGTGCCGTCGGCCACGCAGACCTGGCCGGCGTGGATCGAGCGGCCGATGCCGACGCCGCCGCCGTGGTGGATCGACACCCAGGTGGCGCCCGAGCTCGTGTTCACCAGCGCGTTCAGCAGCGGCCAGTCGGCGACCGCGTCCGTCCCGTCCTTCATCGCCTCGGTCTCGCGATAGGGCGACGCGACCGAGCCCGAGTCGAGGTGGTCGCGCCCGATGGCGATCGGGCCGATCTCGCCTGCCGCGACCATCTCGTTGAACTTCAGGCCGGCGCGGTGGCGCTCGCCATAGCCGAGCCAGCAGATGCGCGCCGGCAGGCCCTGGAACGCGACACGCTCGCCGGCCATCGAGATCCAGCGGCTCAGGTGCTCGTTCTCCGGGAACAGTTCGAGGATCGCGGCGTCGGTCTTCGCGATGTCCTCCGGGTCGCCCGACAGCGCCGCCCAGCGGAACGGGCCGAGGCCCTCCTCGAACAGGGGACGGATGTACGCGGGCACGAACCCCGGGAACTCGAACGCACGCTCATAGCCCGCCTTGCGCGCCTCGTCGCGGATGGAGTTGCCGTAGTCGAAGACCTCCGCGCCGGCGTCCTGGAAGCCGACCATCGCCTCGACGTGCCTGGCCATCGACTCGCGCGACGCCTTGGTGAACGTCGACGGGTCGTCCTTCGCGCGCTCGGCCATCTCGGCGAAGTCATACTCCAGCGGCAGGTACGCCAGCGGGTCATGCGCCGATGTCTGGTCGGTGACGATGTCGATCGGGGCCTCGCGGCGCAGTAGCTCGGGAAACACCTCGGCCGCATTGCCCAGCACGCCGATCGACAGCGGCTTCTTCGCGTCGCGGGCCTCGACGGCCAGCTCCAGCGCGTGGTCGAGGTCGAGAGCCTTGATGTCGAGATAGCGGTGCTCGATGCGCCGGTCGATGCGCGATTCGTCGCACTCCACGCAGATCGCGACGCCCTCGTTCATGGTCACCGCGAGCGGCTGGGCGCCGCCCATGCCGCCGAGCCCGGCGGTCAGGGTGATGGTGCCGGCCAGGGTGCCGTCGAAGCGCTTCCTGGCCACGGCCCCGAAGGTCTCGTAGGTGCCCTGCAGGATGCCCTGCGTACCGATGTAGATCCAGGATCCCGCGGTCATCTGGCCATACATCATCAGGCCCTCGGCCTCGAGTTCGCGGAAGAACTCCCAGTTCGCCCAGTCGCCCACCAGGTTGGAGTTCGCGATCAGCACGCGCGGCGCCCACTCGTGGGTGCGGAAGATGCCGACGGGCTTGCCCGACTGCACCAGCAGGGTCTCGTCGGCCTCGAGCGACTCGAGGCTGCGTACGATCGCGTCGAACGCGTCCCAGCTGCGGGCCGCGCGCCCGGTGCCGCCATAGACGACCAGGGCGTCGGGGTGCTCGGCCACCTCGGGGTCGAGGTTGTTCATGAGCATGCGGAGCGCGCCCTCCTGGGGCCAGCCCTTCGTACGCAGCTCCGTGCCGGGGGGGGCGCTCACCGGGCGGGCACCGCGGGTGAAGTCGTGGGTCATGTCTGCTCCTTCGCACCTGACGGAATCGCGGGGGTCGGTCCCAGCGTGCGGGGACGCGTACGCGGCCGCACGCGGCAGCCCGCGTGGATCTGGCATCCGAGACGCGCGTCGGTTAGCCTGCCGAGATCGGAAAGGGCGTACGCATGGCCGAATCGAGCACGTCCCCGGCGGTGGGCCGGGCCCTCGACATCCTGACCTACCTGTCGCAGCGCACCGGCACGGTGCCGGTTGCGACGTTGGTGCGCGACCTGGACCTGCCGCGCTCGTCGGCGTACCACATCCTCACCGTGCTGGTGGATCGCGGTTTCGTGACCTACGTCCCGGAGGCGCGGGGCTATTCGCTGGGGGCCGGCGCGTTCCGGCTGGGGTCGGCGTACACGCCGCACGAGCAGCTGGAACGCCTGGCGCGACCCGTGATGCGGGGAATCGCCGCGGACGCTGGGATCACGATCCACCTCGGCATCCTCCGCGGCGCCAACACCATGTATCTCCTCAAGGAGTCACCCACCCACGTCAGCGAGGCCGAACCCGACCTCGTGACGGCGATCGGCGTCCTGCTGCCGGCGCACCTGACCGCGAACGGCCGCGCGATCCTCGCGCAGATGGGGACGGCACAGATCAAGGCGCTGTACGCCCGCCCCGGCGACTTCGTGTCGCGCACCGGCCGCGGGCCGCGGTCTCAGGCGGAGCTGCTGCGGCAGCTGCGATCCGAACGGGAGCAGGGATTCAGCGAGGAGGTCGAGTTGGTGGCCACGGGGCTGAGGTCGGCCGGCGTGGCGGTGTTCGACCTGCACGAGCAGCCGTTGGCGGCACTGTCGGCGACATGGCGGTCGCGGATTCTGACGCGCGACCCGGCGGAGCTGGTCGCGGGATTGAGCGCGGGGGCGGCGGAGATCACGCGGAGGCTGCAGGGGCGGAGGTGAGGCTTCGACTCGGCCGCAGGCGGCCTCGCTCAGCCAACGTGGGGGGAGGCTTCGACTCGGCTGCAGGGGCGGAGGTGAGGCTTCGACTCGGCCGCAAGCGGCCTCGCTCAGCCAACGTGGGGGAGGCTTCGACTCGGCTGCAGGGGCGGAGGTGAGGCTTCGACTCGGCCGCAAGCGGCCTCGCTCAGCCAACGTGGGCAAGGCTTCGACTCGGCCGCAGGCGGCCTCGCTCAGCCAACGTGGGGGGAGGCTTCGACTCCACGTTGGCTGAGCGAGCGCCAGCGAGTCGAAGCCACCTCACACCCCTCGTCGCCCCAGCCAGTCCAGCACCAGCCCGATGATCGCGTCGTTGCCCTCCTCGACCATCATCAGGTGGCCGTGGCCCATCAGCCCGTGGTCGGGCAGCCACAGGTGGTCGCCGCCGAACAGGTCGGCGGTCGCCCGGTCCCACTCCCGTGGGTGTCCCGCGTCGTCGTCCCCCGTCACGACGAGGACCGGCGGGTCATCGCCGCGCACCGGTTCCACCCACAGACCCTGCCCGGCCACGTTGTTGCGCTCGTCCAGCGTGCGCGTCGACTCCGGCGCGAGGAAGCTCGACCAGCGCGCGGCCGCGTCGCCCTTCGGGAAGCGGCTGGTCGTCACGTCCTTCTCGCGGCCCACCCCGGTCCACGCGATCGGCCCGTCGGCCTGCCCATGACCCTCCTCGACCAGGTTCGCCGGCGGGCTGGGGGAGATGCCGACCATTGCGGCGATCCCTTCCGTCGCAGGGGTGTCGAGCAGTGACCATCCCACCGGCCCCGAACGGCTGTGCGTCACCACCACCGCGCGACCCACCTCGGCGACGAGTTCGGCCACCCGGTCGCGCACGTCGAGCAGCGACAGCCCGACCAGGTCGTCGTCCCGCCCCGCGCCGCGGCCGTGTGCCGGCCAGTCGAGGACATAGCAGGAGCGCCCGGCCGCCACGATCGCCTGCGCCCAGCCCGGCCGGCGATCAGGAGTCCCCCACCAGTACGCACCGTGCAGCCCGCTTCCGTGCACCAGCACGACCGGCGTGGCGTCCCCCTCGGCCTCGACGAACTCGACCCAGGCGGCGCGGGACGGCGGACCGACGTGGAATCCGCCGAACCCGATCATGACCCCGGCAGGAGCGCGACCGTGCGCCGCGCCAGGTCGCCGAACGACGATCCGTCGCAGCCCGGGATCGACGTGGACAGCCGGTCGTGCAACGGATCCGACCATCGCGACTCGATGCCGCCCGGGCCCACGACGGCGCCCATCACCGCGCCCACCGTCGCCCCGTTCGAGTCGGTGTCCCAGCCCCCCATCACCGTCCGGCAGATCGCGGTCGAGAAGTCGCCGTCGGACGAGGCCAGCGCGTACGCCACCAGCGCCGAGTTGTTCAGGCTGTGCACCCAGTGGACGTGCCCGTACGCCCGCTCGAGTTCCGCGTACGCGTCCTCGAACCCGACCCCTTGTTCGGCCAACCCGCGGCCGAAGGTGATCGCCCCATACATGCGGCTGCGTCGGGGGACGACGGCGAGCCCGGCGTCGAGCACCGCAGGCACGTCTGCTCCGGTCACTGCCACCGACGCCATCGCGGCCACGAACATCGCGCCATAGAGCCCGTTGCGCGTGTGGCTGACCGACGCGTCGCGGAACGCCATCTCGGCGGCCGCGAGCGGGTCTCCGGGGTTGACCCAGCCATAGAGATCGGTGCGGATCTGGGCGCCGATCCATTCGCGGAAGGGGTTGTGGTGGAAGGCCGTCTCGGGCGGCGACATCCCCATCAGCAGGTTCCGATAGGCCGCCCGCTCCGCGGTGAACACACGCCCGGCGGGGAGGTCGAGCAGCCACATCTGGGCGACGTCGTCGGCGGTGAAGTCGCGGCCGTGCTGTTCGATCAGCCGGAGCGCCATCAGGGTGTAGTTCGTGTCGTCGTCCTCCGGCATGCCGTCGATGTTCTCCTCGAGGCTCGTCGGCCGGCTCGCCCGGTTCCACGGCCAACGGGCCGACACCTCGTCGGGCAGCCCGACGGCGGTGAACCAGCGGTCCAGCGGCCAGCGGCCGGTGGCGCGCAGGATCTCCTCGATGCCGGCTCGGGGAACCTTCTCCACCGGCTTGCCGAGCACGCAGCCGATGCCGCGACCCAGCCACGCCGACGTGATCCGTTCCGGGTCGGCCGCAGCACCCGTCGCGGGCACGTCGCCGAGTTGGCCCGCGATCGTCGCCCAGTCGCTCGGCTCGTCGGCATCGGCGGGCCCGGTGAGCGCCGCGAGCTCGGCCAGGAGTTCGACCGCCCGCGCCCGGAGCTCGGGCGAGGCCGGGTCTGGTGTCGCCCCGCCGTAGGGGAAGCCGTCCTCACCGCCTGCCCCGAGCCACGCCTCGCGCACCGCCGAGACGTCCTTGCCCTCCTGCTCCGACTGCCAGAGTTCGTGGCGGACCACGTCTTCGGGCTGCACCCAGGTCACCCTCATCGCTGCGGCCCACCCCCGACCAGCGCATCCCACGCCCGCGTCCGCGCGGCCTCGCGTTCGCGGTCGGCCTCCCGCACCTTCCGGGCGACGTCGGCCATACGGCGACCGCCGGCCACCATGTCGAGCTTCGAGGCCGTGCCGACGCGCTCCACCCATTCGGCCGGGACGCCCGCGGTGCCGTTCAGGGCACCGCAGATCGACCCCCCCATCGTCGCGATCGAGTCGGAGTCGCGGCCGTAGTTGGTCGCGCCCAGGATGGCGCCCCGCGCATCGCCCCCGGTGACCTTGACGAAGCCCAGCGCCACGGGCAGCTCCTCGATGGCCTTCAGTCGGCTCGGACGCCGCGAGTCCTGCGCAGGAACGCGATACAGCTCGCCCACGGTGTCGAACGGTCGGATGGCGTCGCGCAGCGGGGCGATGGCGTTGCCCCACCGTTCGTCCCCCTCCCCCGACACCGTGTCGGCCGCCTCCAGCACGGCCTCGATGGCCGCCTTCGTGCCGTCCCTGGCGAGTCGTACCGTCGCGCCCAGCACGTCGTCGACACTCGCCCCGGGCGCCATCGCCGCAGCCACGGCCGCGGCGAACACCCCGGCCGCCTCCCGGCCGTAGCTGAGCTGATGGGCCCCGGCGATGTCGATGGCCTCCGCGTACGCGCCGTCGGGATCGCCGGCATTGGCGATGCCGACCGGCGCCATGTACATCGCCGCACCGCAGTTGACGACGTTCCCGACGCCCGCCTCGCGCGGGTCGATGTGACCGTAGTAGAGCCGGGTCACCAGCCACTTCTCGGCGAGGAAGACCCGCAGGAGCGGCACGGTTTCCCGTTCCAGCTCAGGGATCCACGTGACTTTTGTCATCATGGCCGGCACCAGGTGGTCGGCGAGATCGAACGGCGAGAGGTGTCCCCCGACGGTCTCGTAGACGTCGATGAGCAGGTTCGTCATCAAGGTGTCATCGGTGACGTGCCCGTCGCCCTTGTGATAAGGCGACATCGGCTTCGCGGTGCGCCAGTCCGGCATGAAGTAGTCGACGATGCCCGTGACGAACCCGTCATAGCGGTCGACGATCTCCTCGGCGCTGCGGCCCTCGGTCGCTCCGCCGATCGCGTCGCCGACGGCCGCGCCCTGCAGCGCGCCGACGGCCTTGTCCTCCAGAAGATTCACGTGGTCCCTTTCGTTCGATGCCTCTGTGGTGGGGGTGTGCCCGAAGGCGTACGCGGGGTCGTCAGGAGTTCGCCTTCTGCCAACCCTGCGTGAGTTTGGTGACCATCGCGGCCTCGTCGATCTTGCCGGAGAAGAACTCCTGGAACGTCGGGTTTCCGACCTCCGACTTCCACTGCGAATATTTGTCCGCCTTGGTCATCGGCGCCGCGACGAGCGCCTCGGGCGAGCTCAGCAGCGCGTCCCAGCCGAACTTGCCGGCGGTGTTCTTCTTCACGACCTCCGACGCCTCCTTGGTGACGGGCAGCAGGGCGTCGCCCTCCGCGAACTTCGCGAGGTTCTGGGCCTGGGCGAAATAGGCGATGAACTGCATGGCCTTGTCGGGAGCCTTGCTCTGGCGGGCGATCGACAGCGTCTGCGGGTTGGCGGTCTGGCCGATCGACGTGCCCTTCAGCGGCGGCAGCATCGTCCATTCGAAGCCCGAGGGCGCCTTCTGGGCCACCTGGACGGCCTGGAAGTTGCCGCCCATGAACATCGCGTACTTCCCACCGAAGAACCCGGGGAGCACGTCGCTGCCGGACAGCGACACCGAGTTGGCGGCCATCGACTTCTCCTCGAGCATCTTCTTCAACATGCGCGGCAGCTTGAGCTCGGGCTCGCCGATCTTGATCTCGGGCTTGGCCTCGTTGCCGTAGAAGTATTTCCCGTCGTAGTTCATGGCCATGGAGAGCAGTCCGGCGGTGGGCGACTTCATGCCCCACGCGAACCCGCTGCGATCACCCGCGGTCAGCTTCTTCGCGTTGGCCATCAGGTCGTCCCACGTCCAGTTGATGCCGGCGGTGGGCACCGTGATGCCGGCCTCCTTGAGCATCTTCGTGTTGGCGAAAACCACATAGAGCTGGGCCGTGAGCGGGACTCCGGTGACCTTCCCGTCGAATGTGCAGGAATCCCACGTGCCCTGGGGAATCGCGGACTTCAGGTCAGCCGGGATGAGGGGCTTGAGATCGGTCAGGTAGCCCTGACGCGTGAACCCCGAGATGTCGGCCGACTCGTCGTGGATGATGTCGGGCGCGGTGTTGCCGGCGAACTGGGTGACCAACTTGTCGTGCACCGACGACGGGTCGACCTTCTGGAGCTCCACCTGGATGTCCGGATGTGCGGCGTTCCACGACTTCACGATCTCCTCGACGGCCTTCACCGTCGGCTCCTGGAACGCGTACGACGAGAACGTCAGCTTGACGGGTCCGGAGCCCGACGAGGTCGTGCCACCGCCCCCCGACTTGGCCTGGACACAACCGGTCAGGGCGGCCATGGTGCCGACCGATCCGGCGACGATGAATGAGCGGCGCTTCATGGTGGATCCTTTCGGTGGTTGGGCTTCAGCCCTTGACGGCCCCGGCCATCAGGCCGGAGACGAGCTTGCGTTGTGCGATGGCGAAGATGAGCAGACCAGGCAGGGTCGTGAGCAGGGCCGTCGCGCTGAGGGGGCCGAGGTTGACCGACCCCTCCGCGCCGACATAGCGCGCCAGCAACAGCGGCGCGGTCTCGAGCGCCGGGTCCTGGATGATCACCAGGGCGAAGAAGAACTCGTTCCACGCCGAGATGAACGCGAACATCGCCGTCGCGACGATGCCGGGCATCAGCAACGGGAAGATGATCGTGCGCAGGATCGTCATGCGCGACGCCCCATCGGTGGCCGCGGCCTCCTCGAGGTCGACCGGGATCGCCGCCACATAGCCCTGCAGCATCCACAGCGTGAAGGGCAGCGCCCACGTGACGTAGACGAGCACGAGCCCGGCGAGGGTGTTGATGAGACCGAAGTTCTTCAACATGATGAACAGGGGGATCACCAGCAGGATGAACGGGAACAGCTGGCTGACGAGGATCCACCCGACGGCGACCGTACGCAGGCGGCTGCGGAAGCGCGCCAGGGCGTACGAGGCAGGCATCGCGATAAGCGTGGTGATGATCGACGTCGCCAGCGCGACCAGCAGGCTGTTCATCAGGGCGCGCGGCAGCTGCGTCACACGGAAGGCCTCCGCGAAGTTCGCCGTCGTCCAGTTCTTCGGGAAGAACGTCGGCTCAAGCACACTGAGCTCCTGCGGCGGCTTGAACGACGTGGTGAACAGCCAGAACAGCGGGAAGCCGAGGAAGACGACGTATGCGGCGAGCGCCGCGTACTGCAGGACGCGGACCCAGGTGGGCGTGCGGTTCATTCCGCCTCCTTCATCCGCTTGCGGAGGTAGAACACGAGGATCGCCATGATGATGATCACCATCGCGTTGCCCAGCGCGGCCGCGTACCCGAAGTCGCCACCGCCGAACGCACGCTGGTAGGCGAACAGCATCGGGAGCATCGTGCGGCCGCCGGGGCCTCCCTCTGTGAGGACGTAGACCAGGCCGAACGAGTTGAAGTTCCACACGAAGTCGAGCGAGGTGATCGCCAGCACGACCGGCGCGATGCTCGGCCAGGTGACCGTACGAAAGCGCTCCCACGTGCCGGCGCCGTCCATCGCCGCGGCCTCATAGAGTTCCTGCGGCGCGTTCTGCAGGCCGGCGAGGAGCGTGATCGTGGTCTGCGGCATGCCGGCCCACACACCGACGACGATGACGGCGGGGAGCGCGAGCTCGAACGACCCCAGCCAGTTGATGTTCTCGTCGATGATGCCGAGACGCCGCAGCGCTGCGCTGAGGATGCCGGCATCGGGGTGGTAGATCAGCTTCCACAGGATGGCGACGATCACCGACGGCATCGCCCAGGGCACGAGCGCCAGCGGCCGGACGAAGCTCTGGAACCGCAGTCCCGAGTTGAGCAGGATCGCCAATCCCAACGACAGCAGGAATTGCAGGATCGTGACCGCGAAGGCCCAGATGAGCCCGATCTTGAAGGAGTTCCAGAAAATGTCGTCGCCGAGCATCTTGGCGTAGTTGTCGAGCCCGTTGAACCGGGGCACGATCTCGAACCCGGCCTTCGCATCGGTGAAGCCGAGCCAGATGCCATTCACCAGGGGATAGACGCTGAAGGCCATGACCGGCAACAGCGACGGGATCAGCATCAGCCAGATCGTCTTCTGGTCCGTCTTCGCCCTGCCGCTCTTCCGCTTCTTCGCCGGGGCGTCCGGCACCTCGGGTTTCGGGGTGAGTGCTGCCACCTCGGTCATGGGCGCCTCCTTGCGCGGGGCCGGTGGGAATGATCGGTCTGGGGGCCGGGCTGGGTCGACTCGCGCACGACGAGCTCGGGGCGCAGGCTGCGGCGACGCGTCGGCATCGTGGGTTCGGCGAGACGCGCGAGCAGCATCGTGGCCGCGATGGCGCCGCGTTCCTCGGCCTTGAGCGACACCGAAGTCAACTGGGGCGTGCACAGTCGCGCGAGGGGGGTGTCGTCGATCGACGCCAGGGCGACGTCGTCGGGCACGCTCAGCCCGGCCTCGCGGAGGGCGCGGGCCGCGCCGACCGCCAGGGTGTCGGTCGCGCAGAGGAGTGCGTCCACGTCGGCACGGGCCAGCAACTCGCGCGTGGCGGCGAAACCCGAGTCGTCGTCGAACTCGGGGCCGGTGACGATGAGACGGTCGACCTCTTCCGGCACGTCCCCGGCGGCCAGGCGCGCGGCGCGGAAGGCCTCCCGGCGGATACGTCCCGGGGTCGTGTCGACCGGGCCGTTCACGAAGCCGATGCGCCGCCGCCCCAGGTCGGCGAGATGGGCGACGGCCAGGCGTACGGCCTGGCGCGAGTCGACGCGCACTGTGTCGACATCGGCCTTGGCGGCGATGTTGCCGATGACGACGACGGGTGACGTGCTCGCCGACAGCAGCGACACCAGCCTGTCGGTGGGCCGCAGCGGGCTGATGACCAGCCCGTCGGCATAACCCATCGCCAGGCCCCGGACGACCTGCTCCTCGGCCAGGGGGTCGGAGTGGGTCGCGTGGATGACCAGCCGGAGGCCCGCCCGGGCCACCTCGCGCTCGATCGCGCGGATCATCGCGACGTAGACCGGGTTGCCGATGTCGGCAAAGGCGCAGGCGATCTGGCCGGACGAGCCGAGCTTCAGCGAGCGGGCAGCCGCGACCGGGGTGTAGCGCAGCTCGGCGACGGCCGCCTCGACCCGTGCGACGGTGTCGGGCCGGGCCGACAGGCCGTTGAGGACCCGCGACACCGAGGCGATCGACACCCCCGCGCGCTCGGCGACCGTCTTCACGGTCACGCGATTGGAGTCCTGCATCACCCACTCCTTCGTGAGTCTTGCCCGGGTCAACTGTAAACGCTTACAGTGATGAGTGTGAGCGCCACCGACAGGACTGTCAAGGGCTCCCCCGGAACGCCGACCAGGCCGTCGGTCGAGGAGCGGGCCCGCGGCTGCCTGCTCGGTCTCGGCATCGGCGACGCGCTGGGAGCACCGGCGGAAAACCTGTCCAGACAGCAGATCCGCGACCGCTGGGGGCCCGTCACCGACTTCCTCACCGATGACGTCCGCGGCACCGACGACTCGGAGTACGCCGCGTTCCTGGCCGCGTTGCTCATTCGCCGCGGCGACTGGCTCACCCCCGCCCACGTGGAGGCCGCGTACCGGGAGCATGTCGTGCCGCTGGCCGTCCAACGCGGCGCGGGCTTCAGTGAACTCGGCACCGTCGAGAACCTGCGCCGAGGCTGGTCGACGCCGGCCAGCGCCGCCCACCTCCACCCGTGGAGCGACGGCGTTGCGATGCGCGCGGCCATCTATGGCGTCTTCGCCGCGGGCGACCCCGACGAGGCCGCTCGGCTGGTCACGATCGAGTCCTCGATCAGCGCGTCGGGGGAAGGCGTCCATGGCGGTGTGGTCGTGGCGGCCGCCGTCGCCGCACTGATGGGGGGATCCGCCATGGACGCCGCGCTCGACACCGCCCTGGCGCTGGTCCCGCCCAGCAGTTGGACCGCGACGGCGGTGACCCGCGTACGCGGCCTCGCTGATCCGGACGAGGTGCTCGCCTCCGTCGTGGGTGAACGGTTCCCGTGGACCGATCTTGCTCCCGAGGCGGTCGCGCTGGCCGCGTGGGCCGCGCTGCAGCACCCCGACGACTATGCGGCCTGCGTGACCGGGGCGGTCGAACTCGGCCGTGACGCGGACACCATCGCGGCCATCGCGGGGGCGCTGGTCGGAGCCCGGGTCGGGGACGCGGCGATCCCGGCGGCGTGGCGGGACCGGCTGGGACCGCTGACGGGGCGATGTCTCGGTGAGGCGGTGCGGGGCGTACGCCTGGACGACCTTGCGGAACGTCTCGTGGCTGCGCGAGGCGTGTCGTGAGCGCCGCCGGGACCCTGCTGGGGTTGGCGTTCGGCGACGCCGTCGCCTGGCCCGCCGCGTTCCAACGCAGCCGGTTGATGCCCGCGTGGACCCGCAGGAAGGCACGCGACCTGACGGCCTTCGGCGACGAGCACGGCGTCACCGATCCCGTGGTCCCTTTCGGCCTGAACGTCACGCCCACACCGCTGGTGGCCGGCCCCGGCGACGTCACCGACTGGGTCGCCGACACGTGGCGGGGGGCCGCCGACGGGTTGCCGGTGAGCCAGCTGTGGGCGCGGCGGCTGGACCACCGTCAGGCGCTTGCTGGCCGCATCTCGGCCATGACCGCCCTTGATTCACTCGCGCGCGACGGCCACGCCACGGGCGCCCACAATCCCCACGGGCACGACGATCTGGCCGCGCTTCGGGCGCTGGGCTTCGCGGCCGCCCTGGGCGGCGACGCGGGGGCCGCCATCGCGGAGGACGCCGCGCTGACGAACCACGGGGACGGGGTGGCGTCGGCGCGCTGGCTCGGGGACCTGGTGGGACACGGTCTGGTGTCAGGCGGTCTCGACGTCTGGGGCGAGCCGGGCGCGTGGGGCGCCGATCCTCACGGCCGCCTGTCCCTGCAGCACACCGAGTTCAGCGCGCTGGTCCGCTCGGCCCCTGATCCCTGGAGCCTGGCGCTGGCCGTCGCCCCGCTGCTCGACGCGGTGTATTCCTACGCCGACCTCGCCGGCGACACCGTCCCGGCCGCCCTTGCGCTGGTGGCCTGGACGGTGGACCATCCCGACCACCCCGCGGCCACGCTTCCCGGTGTGGTCGGAGCATCCCTGGCGCTCGTCCGCCAGGGTGGCTCGGTGCCGGCTCTGGTCGGGGCCCTGATGGGCAGCGCTCTGGGGCCGGGCGCCGTGCCCGACGGGTGGCGGTCGGCGCTGCGCCCGACGGGGTGCAGCATTCCCTGGGCGGCGGACATCACGCTTCCCCCGAGCACGCAGGAACAAGTCCCGGAAGAACCCACCACAAAGGGATCGCGATGACCACACCCGCCCTCGAGGGGACGCGCGTCATCGACGCGTCCACGCTGTTCGCCGGCCCGATGACGGCCATGTTCCTCGGCGACCTCGGCGCCGAGGTGATCAAGGTCGAGCACCCGACGCGGCCCGACCCCGCCCGCGGCCACGGCCCGAGTCGGGACGGCCACAACCTGTGGTGGAAGACCCTGGGGCGCAACAAGCGCTGCGTCGCGCTCGATCTGTCGCGCGGACGCGAGGTGTTCCTCGAGCTCGTCGCGAACTCCGACGTGCTGGTCGAGAACTTCCGTCCCGGCACCCTGGAGCGATGGGGGCTCGGACCCGACGACCTCCACTCGGTCAACCCGAAGCTGGTCGTCACGCGCGTCACGGGTTTCGGCCAGTTCGGCCCCTATGCGGGACGGCCGGGGTTCGGCACGCTGGCTGAGGCGATGAGCGGATTCGCCTCCTTGACAGGAGATCCCGAGGGCCCCCCCACGCTTCCACCCCTGGCTCTCGCCGACGGCATCGCGTCGCTGGCGGCCGCGTTCGCGACGGTCACGGCGCTGCACCAGCGGACGACCACCGGGCGCGGGCAGGTCGTCGACCTCGCCATCATCGAGCCGATCCTTGCGATGCTCGGGCCGCAGATCACCCGATGGGACCAGCTCGGCACCGTGCAGCCGAGGACCGGGAACCGCTCGGCCAACAACGCGCCGCGCAACCTCTATCGCACCCGCGACGGTCGCTGGTTGGCGGTCTCGACATCGTCGCAATCCATTGCCGAGCGGGTGATGCGGCTGGTGGGCCGCGACGACGTGGTCGCCCAACCGTGGTTCGCGACCGGCGCCGGACGCGTGCAGCACGTCGACGAACTGGACGCGGCCGTGGCCGACTGGGTGGGCCGCCACGACGAGGCGGTCGTGGTCGCCGAGTTCGAGCGGGTCCACGCCGCGGTCGCTCCCGTCCATGAGGCCGGCGACATCGTGACCGACCCGCAGTACAACGCCCTGGGGACGATCCTCCGCATCGACGACGCCGACCTCGGCGACATCGCGATGCAGAACGTGCTGTTCCGCATGAGCGACGGTCAGGGATCGGTGCGGTTCACCGGCCGTCGCCACGGGGAGGACACCGACGCGGTGCTCGCCGAACTGGGGTTCGACACCGAGACCATGGCGCGCCTGCGCGCCGAGGGAGTCATCGCATGACCTTCACCATCACCGCCCTCTATGCCCCCGCCGATCGGCCCGACCGGTTCGCCAAGGCGTACGCGTCGGGCGCCGACGAGGTCATCCTCGACCTTGAGGACGCCGTCGCACCCGAACACAAGGACCGGGCGCGATCGCTCTTGGAGCAGGCGGTCGCGACGAGCGGAGGGACGCGTACGCAGGTGCGCGTCAACGCGATCGGGACGCCCTGGCACGCCGAAGACCTCGAGGCGGTCGCCACCCTCCCACGCGACGTCGGGGTCCGCGTCCCCAAGTGCGAGAAGGCCGCGGTCGTGGCCCGCATCGCTCGACGCCTGCCCGGGCGACCCCTGTACGCCCTCGTCGAGTCGGCGGTCGGGGTCGAGCAGATCCCTGCCCTGGCACGGGTTCCGGGCGTCGCGGGCATCGGGCTGGGCGAGGCCGACCTGCGCAGCGACCTCGGCGTCACCGGGGAGGTCGCGCTCGACCCCATCCGCACCACCTTGGTTGTGGCCGCACGCGCGGCCCGGCTGCCTGCGCCGCTGGCGGCAGCGTACACCGATGTGGCCGACGCGGACGGGCTGTTGGCGAGCACGCGCCACCTCGCCGACCTGGGCTTCGTCGGGCGGACCGTCATCCACCCCCGCCAGATCGAGACCGTGCGGCAGGCCTTTCGGCCATCGAGCGAACGGGTCGACCGGGCGCGGCGCGCGCTGGCCGCGCTCGAGGGCGCGACCGAGGCGGGGGCGGGAGTCGTCGTGCTCGCCGACGGCACCTTTCTCGACCCGGCCATGGTTCGGCTGCACCAACGCACGGTGCAACTCGCGGATCAGCTCGGGGAGGGGTGAGGGGCGGGCGGCTTCGACTCGGCCGCAGGCGGCCTCGCTCAGCCAACGTGGGGCAAGGCTTCGACTCAGCCGCAGGCGGCCTCGCTCAGCCAACGTGGGGCAAGGCTTCGATTCCACGTTGGCTGAGCGAGCGCCAGCGAGTCGAAGCCACCACCCGCACCGTCAGTGGCGTCGCGCCCGCACCAACGAATCCAGCGTGTGACCCGCGCCCTGTCCCTCGGTGACCGTGCGATCCCGGACGCCCGCCGACTCGACGGTCCATCCGTCCCCGAGCGCCGCGCGGACGTCGTCGGGTTGGACGAAGTCGGCCGGGTCGAAGCCGTGTTCGGCGGCGTGGTCGTCGCCGAAGACGTGGTGGACGAACAGCAGCACGCCGCCCGGGGCGACGGCGTCCAGGAACACGTCGATGCCACGGGACTCCTTCGGCAGCACGGGATAGAACGCCGTCACCAGGTCGAAGGTTCCGAGCTCGGGGCCGGCGGCCACCACGTCGCCCACGCGCCAGTCGACGTGTACGCCGGACTCCCCGGCAGCCGCCCGGCCGCGGTCGATCGCCACGCGGGAGACGTCGACGGCCGTGACATCCCAACCGCGCAGGGCCAACCAGAGGGTGTCTGCGCCCTCGCCACAGCCGACGTCGAGCGCGCGGCCCGGCGGCATGTCGGCCACCTCCGCCACGAGCAGGCCGTTGGGCTGGCCGCTCCACATGCGGTCGTCGGCGGCATAGCGGGCATCCCAGCCGTCGGGGGTGTTGTCGTGGCTTCGACTCGCTGGCGCTCGCTCAGCCAACGTCGGATCGGGCGCTCGCTCAGCCAACGTGGGGTCGGGCTCTCGCTCAGCCAACGTGGGATCGGGCTCTCGCTCACCCAACGTGGGATCGGGGTCAGACACCGGGCTCATCCTCCGTTCCCAGTTCCACGTCCACCATGAGCTCCTGCGCGATCGACTCGAGCGCCTCCGCGACCTGGGCGCGTTCCACCCCAGCCGGCGCCGACAGCACCGCCTTCGCCTCGAACAGCACGCCGCCGGTCATGGGCGCCTCGCGCGTGCCAGTCTCGAGGTCGTCGATGCTGACGCCGCTCGACGCCAGCACGCCAGCCACCTCTCGGACGATGCCGGGGCGGTCGTTGCCGACGAGCGTCAGTGTCCAACGGTCACTGGTCGCGACGTCGGGCTCCTCGGTGCGGCTCACCGACACGTCCAGGACGCCCAGTCCCTGGAGATCGGCGGTCAACGCGTCGACCGCCGCGTCGTCCACGTCGACCAGCAGCACGCCCGCGAACTTCCCGCCCAGCCGAGCCATGTCGCCCTTGAGCCAGTTGCCGCCGCGGTCGGCGACCGCCTTCGCCAGCGCGCTCACGAGACCCGGACGGTCGTCACCGACGACGGTCAGCACAAGATTCACCATGACCGCAGCCTAGGCAGTCAGGCCAGCGGTCCCGTCACCGCCTCCGCCGCCCGCACCAGTTCGCCCGAGGCCGCCAGCTGCACGACGGCCTCGATCTCCGGCGCGAGGAACCGGTCCGGTCCCGGACCCTCGACCTCGCGGCGGATGCGGTCGCGTACGGCCCGCGTCGCCGCGCCGCCCTCGAGCCCGGTCGCCTCGCGCAGGTCCAACGCCCGAGCCGCCGTCAGCGCCTCGCACGCCAACACGCGCGTCAGCCCGTCGACGGCGCGGCGCAGCTTGCGGGCCGCCGACCAGCCCATCGACACGTGGTCCTCCTGCATCGCCGAGCTCGGGATCGAGTCCACCGACGCCGGAACGGCGAGCCGCTTCATTTCCGAGACGATCCCCGCCTGCGTGTATTGCAGGATCATGTGCCCCGAGTCCACCCCCGGATCGTCCGCCAGGAAGGGATTCAGCCCGTGCGACCGCTTCGCATCGAGGAAGCGGTCGGTGCGCCGCTCCGAGATCGACGCCAGGTCGGCGACGGCGATGGCCAGGAAGTCCAGCACGTACGCCACCGGCGCCCCATGGAAGTTGCCGTTCGACGACACGCGGCCGTCCAGCGTCACGACGGGGTTGTCCACCGCCGCCGCCAGCTCGTACGCGGCCACGCGCCGCGCGTGCTCGAGCGTGTCGCGCCCGGCGCCCGCCACCTGGGGGGCGCAGCGCAGCGAATAGGCGTCCTGCACGATCGGGCAGTCGTCGCGATCGTGGGACGCGACCAGGGGCGACCCGGCGAGCACCCTCGTCATGTTGGCCGCCGCGATCGCCTGGCCCGGCTGGGGACGCAGCGCCTGCAGCTCGGCGGCGAACACCTTGTCGGTGCCCATGATCGCCTCGACGCTCATCGCCGCCGTGACGTCGGCGAGCGTCATCAGCCGTCCGATGTCGTGGCACGCGAGCACGAGCTGGCCCAGCATGCCGTCGGTGCCGTTGATAAGGGCGAGGCCCTCCTTCTCGGCGAGGACGACGGGCTCGATGCCCGCGGCCTCCAAGGCATCGGCCGCGGCCATGCGCTCGCCCGACGCGTCGCGCACGACGCCCTCGCCCATCACCGCCAGCGCGCAGTGGGCGAGCGGCGCGAGGTCGCCAGAACAGCCGAGGGAGCCATATTCGTGCACCACCGGCGTGATGCCGGCGCTGAGGACGGCCGCGTACGCCTCCGCGACCACCGGCCGTACGCCGGTGCGACCGGTCGCCAGTGTCGACAACCGCAGCAGCATGAGTGCGCGTACGACCTCGCGTTCCACCTCGGGGCCGGACCCTGCGGCGTGCGAGCGAACGAGTGACTGCTGCAGCTGCGTACGCAGCTCTCCCGGGATGTGCCGCGTGGCCAGGGCGCCGAACCCCGTGGAGACGCCATAGACGGGACGCGGCGCGGCCGCCAGCTCCTCGATGCGCGTACGCGTGGTCGCGATCTCGGCCAGAGCCTCGGCGGCCAGCTCGACCCGCGCGCCGCCGCGCGCCACCAGCACGACCTCCTCGGCGCTGACGGGTCCGATCCCGACCGTGACGACGGCATCGGCGGGGGCAGCAGCAGTCTCGTTCACCACGGGCGCCACTGTGGCCGATGCGGGCACTGTGACCAACCTCGGGTCACATCATGTCCCGGATCCGAGATATAGGGATCGTTCTCCGAGCGAGCGAAGCGAGTCGAGGAGCCGAGCGAGCGAAGCGAGTCGAGGAGCCGAGCTCCTCGACTCGGCCGCAGGCGGCCTCGCTCGGAGAGCGTGTCAACCCGGCAACCCCTTCGCGATCGCCTTCGCGATCTTCTCCGCGTCGATCCGCAGCTCGCGGAACATGCCGGAGATCGGGTTGGTGAAGCCGCTGAACCAGAGCCCCGGCAGCGCCGGCTTCCCGCCGTTGACGATCGGCGATCCCTGCGCGTTCAGGACCCCGAGGTGGCCGACCAGCCCCTCGAGCGCCCGCTGGTAGCCCGCGGCGACGACGACCACGTCCGGCTCGAGGCGGCGCCCGTCGAACAGCTCCACCCCGGCGGCGTCGAAGCGCGCGGGCGTCGCCACCGGCGTCACCGTCCCCGCCTTCACCGCGGCGACGATGCCGACGTCCTGCACCGGGATGGTCCCCTTCAACACCTGCGAATAGAGCCCGTCCCGGCCCGGCGGCAGCCCGTGCCTCGACAGGTCCGGCGTCTCGGGCGGCATCTTCGCCTGCAGCCAGTCGAACACCTTCGGCGGCAGGTGCCGCACCGCGATGCCCATGTGATTCGCCGTCCAGAACCCGCGGTCGCGCCGCAGGATGTAGGGCGGCGTACGCACCCCGATCCAGACCTTCCCGGCGCCCTGTTCGACGAGGTCGACCGCGATCTCCGCACCGGTGTTGCCGATGCCGATCACCAGGACGTCGCGGCCCGCGTACGCCGCCCCCGTCCGGTATGCCGACGCGTGCACGACCTCGCCGCCGAACTCGTCCAGGCCCGGCCACGTCGGCATCTTCGGCGTGTTGTTGTAGCCCGTCGCGATCACCACGTCGCGCGCCCGCAGCTCCTCGCCGCCCGCGAGCCGCACGACCCAGTTCGGCACGTCGCGCTCCACGCGCTCGACCGTCACCCCGGTGCGCACGTCCAGGTCGTGGTACGCCGCGTACTCCTCCAGGTAGCGCACCACATCGGCCCGGCCGACCCAGCGCCCGAACCGCTTGGGGATGGGATAGCCCGGCAGGCCGGACAGCTCGCGCGGTGTGTGGAGCCGCAACCGGTCGTAGTGGCCGCGCCACGTGCTGCCCACCGCATCAGCACGCTCGACGACGACCACGTCGACGCCGCGCTTCTTGAGCGCGGCCGCCGCGGCCAGGCCACCGGGCCCGGCGCCGATGACGACGGTACGCCCCGTCACCGGCGGAACCCCGCGCGCTGGTCCTCCTTGCGGGCCGCGAAGCCCGAGCCGAAGTCGGTCACGCCCGGCAGGAAGCGGTCGGAGCGCCACATGAAGTTCGCGAACCGGCCGACCGGGATGACGACCCGTCCGCGTTCGATGCCGGCGATCGCCTTGTCGGCCACCGTCTCGGGCGTGGTGAGCTTGGGCTGGAGCGACTTCGCGAACGTGCGGAAGCTCCCGGCGTGGGCGCCGGGGTCCAGCGGCTCGTCCAGCAGTTTGGTGTCGACGAAGTCGGGGCAGATGACGTGGACGCCGATGCCGCGCGGCTTCGCCTCGATGGCCAGGCCGCGGCTGAACGCGACGACGGCCTGCTTGGTGACCATGTAGGGCAACATGCGCGGCGAGATCATCAGGCCCGCCAGCGAGCCGGCGTTCAGGATGGCGCCGAAGCCCTGCTTGCTCATGACCGCGTACGCCGCCGTGATCCGGTGATGACGCCCTCGAGGTTCACGTCGAACGCGCGCCGCCAGTGATGCTCGTCGAACTCCTCGATCGGGCCGTTGGCAGGATGCCGGCGTTGTTGGCGATGAGGTCGAGGCGTCCCTCGGCCTCGGTCGTCTCGACGACCAGGGCGCGGACGGCGTCGGAGTCCGCGACGTCGAGGGCGACCGCCGTGACGCGCTCGCCGAGTTCGGTCGCGGTGCGCTCGGCGGCGGCGATGTCGCGGTCCGCGATGATCACCCGGCCGCCGCGCTCGGCGAGCCTGGTGGCGAGGGCGCGGCCGATGCCGGACGCCCCGCCGGTGACGATGCTGACCTGTGGCTTGAACGGCTTCACGGACCGACCCCCCTCGTGTGGCCGAGTCGTCGTCAGTCGGCGAGGGACTTGTTCCGGCGATTAACATCAAATGGCCGGGGCGGGACAGATGATTTTCTGGGATCAGCCCTGCCGCGCGAGCTCCCCCGCCAGCCACCGGTACGAGTCCTTGGGCGTCCGCTCGAGCGTCTCGAAGTCGATGTGGACCAGACCGAAGCGCTTCGCGTACCCCTCGGCCCACTCGAAGTTGTCCAGCAGGCTCCAGGCGAAATAGCCGCGCACGTCGGCGCCCTGCTCGCGCGCCTTCGCGACGGCGTCGATGTGGTCGGCCAGGAAGCGTACGCGGAACTCGTCGTTGACCCGGCCGTCGACCACCTGGTCGTCGACGGCGCACCCGTTCTCCGTCACGATCAGCGGCGGACACTGGGTGTTGGTGCGGGCGAGCTCGACCAACATCTGGGTCAGCGCCTCCGGCACCACCGACCAGCCCATGGCGGTCGTCTCGCGGCCGGGCACCGGCGAGGTGCTCATCTTCAACATCGCGTCGCCGTCGGCGTGCACGTGGTCGGGCGCGTAGTAGTTCACGCCCAGGAAATCGATCGGCTGGCGGATCGTGTCGAGGTCGCCGGGCCGGATGCTGGCGAGCGAATCGGGCGCGAGGCGGCGGAACACGTCGAGCGCCAGCTCGGGGTACGCGCCCCGCAGCAGCGGCTCGGTGAACATACGGTTGTGGATCGCGTCCATCGCGACGGCCGCGAACGTGTCCTCCTGGGACTGCGTACGCGGCCACGCGGGCGCGTAGCTGTTGGTGATGCCGATGTTTCGGGCCCCGGCGGCGCGCAGCGCCTGAACGCCGAGCCCGTGGGCGAGCAGCTGGTGGTGGGCCACGGGGAAGGCGCCGAGGCCGAGCTCCAGCCCGGGTGCGTGGTGGCCGGTCGCGTGACCGACGAGCATGTGGATGTACGGCTCGTTCAGGGTCATCCACCCCACGAGGCGGTCGGCGAAGCGCTCGGCGACGAGACCGGCGTACTCGGCGAACCGCTCGGCCGTCTCGCGCTCCAGCCAGCCGCCGGCGTCCTGCAGCTCCTGCGGGAGGTCCCAGTGGAACAGCGTGCCCCAGGGCTGGATGTGGTTCTCGAGCAGGCTGTCCACGAGGCGGTCATAGAACGCGAGGCCCTCGGCGTTGGCCGGGCCGCGGCCGCCGGGCTGGATGCGGGGCCAGGCGAACGAGAAGCGGTACGCGTCCAGGTTCGCCTCGGCCATCAGGCGGATGTCGTCGGCGTACCGGTGGTAGTGGTCGCACGCGACATCGCCGGTGTCGCCGTTCGCGACGCGACCCGGCGTACGGGCGAAGGTGTCCCAGATGCTGGTGCCGCGGCCGCCGACGTCGACGGCCCCCTCGACCTGATAGCTGGCCGTGGCCGAGCCCCAGCAGAAGTCGTCACCGAAGCGCTCGCGGAGAGTCATGGGACCCATGATCCCTGAGCCGGTCCGGCAGCGTCAGCCCGGCACCCGCATCAGCATGATCACGTGCTTGTAGTCGGTCAGCGGCTCGCCGTCCAGATCGGGCAGACCCGTGATGAGACACGGCTTCGACGGCGCGGTGAACGCGAAGTTCGCGAAGGGGGCGCCGAGCACCGACAGCGCGTCCAGCAGGTACGCCGGGTTGAACCCCGCCGCCTTGATCGCCAGCTCACCGCCGGCGTGGTTCTCGACCTGGGCCGAGATCTGCTCGACGGCGTGGGCCTGGTCGCCGGTGCCGGCGTCGAGGAGGATCGAGTCCTCCTCGATCGTCATGCGCAGCGAGGTGTTGCGCTCGGCCACCAGGGCCACGCGCTTGGCGGCCGCGATCAGCTCGCCGGTGTCGACGCGCACGGTCACGTTGGGCTGGATCGCCATCAGGTGGCGCAGCTTGGGGAAGTCGGCGTCGATGAGGCGGGTGGTGGTCTCGCGTACGCCGCCGGGGCCGGTGCCCTCGAAACCGATGAGGCCGTCGCCCGCGTTGCCGGCCGCGAGCGACATCGACAGCGACTCACCGGCGGTCATCGACTTGGCGGTCTCGGCGAGCACCTTGGCGGGGACGAGCGCGGCGGCCGAGGCCTGAGGGCTCGCCGGGTTCCAGGTGATCTCCTTGAGCGCCATGCGGTAGCGGTCGGTGGCGAGCAGCGACAGCGTGTCGCCCTCGACCTCGACCCGGACGCCGGTGAACACGGGCAGCAGCTCGTCGCGGCCCGCGGCGACGACGACCTGGGACACGGCCTGGGCGAAGTCGTCGGACGCGACCGTGCCGGCCGACTCAGGCATGGTGGGCAGCGCCGGATATTCCACCACCGGCAGCGACTGCAGCGTGAAGCGGGCCGAGCCACACACGAGGTCCATCTTCGAGTCGTCGGTGGTGATCTCGACCGGCTTGTTCGGCAGGGAGCGGCAGATGTCGGCGAGCAGACGGCCCGACACGAGCGCCTCGCCCTCGTCGGCGACCGACGCCCGGACGTTGATCTGGGCCGACGTCTCATAGTCGAAGCTCGACAGCACGACGCCGTCGTTGTTCGCCCGCACGAGAAGACCGGCCAGGATCGGGACGCTCGGCCGGGTCGGCAGGCTTCGCGCAGCCCACTGGACGGCTTCGGCCAGGACGTCGCGCTCGAGGCGAATCTTCACGGGGGTGCTCCTTAGTCAGGCACGTTCGTGTCGCGGCACGTCAAGGAGGCGCGCCGGGGCGTCGATCATATCCATGGCGGTGGGCGAGTCCAACCGCGTGTCGGTGAATCACACGAATCCACAGATCGGTGGGGGATCGGGTTTGATCCTTCTTCACCAATTGTCATTCAGTACTCGTCATAGCGCTTGTGAATTGTGTGGACAACCCGCGTACGCCGTAGTCAGCCTCACCTCGAACCATCGGTCACTCTGTGCACAAGTCGAAATGACACGGGGAGGATTTGAGGATGAACCGAACTGACACCTGGTCCGCCCCACAGGTCGGGGCTTGAATTGTGCGTGACGACCCCCGGTTGTCCACAGACCATCCCCAAGATGTGGACACTCTCAGGCGAGACTGACCAACTGGTGAACGTGGGCGCCCCCGGTCGGCTACGGTAAGGATGATCGGAAACTGACGCGTGGAAAGCAGGCGTAATGAACGAACCAGCGACCAAGGGCGGGCGTCGACGCGAGCAGATCCTCGCGGCTGCGGTCGAGCTCTTCGGTGAGGTCGGCTATCGCGGCACGTCGCTGCGTGACATCGCCCAGCGCGTGGGGATCACCCACCCCGGGCTCCTGTATCACTTCCACTCCAAGCAGGAACTCCTCAGCGCCGTGCTCGAGCGCCGCGACGAGACCAACGACGACGTGTTCCAGTTGCTCGAGCAGCCGGGCCCCGTGGAACACGTACGCAAGGTCCTGGAGCTCGCCGCTCACAACGCGACGATCCCCGGCATGATCGAGCTGTTCGCGACGCTGTCGGCCGAGTCGACCGACCCCAACCACCCGGCGCACGACTACTTCACGGCGCGCTACGAGCGCATCGTCGGAATCAACCAGAAGATCTTCGACGACCTGGCGGAGGGCGGCCATCTCAAGGACGGCGTCGACCACAGCCTGCTCGGGCCGAGTTTCACGGCGCTGATGGACGGGCTCCAGGTGCAGTGGCTGTACGCGCCGGACAAGATCGACATGCGTACGCACTTGCGCAACTACTTCAACACGTACCTGAAGACGCCGGTCTGACATGTTTTAGGCCGGCTCGCGCGCGGCGCTTTACCCCTGTCTTCGGCCCAGTCGTCGACGGCCCCTCGCGGCAACTTGGGTTCTTGGGTCGTGTGGGTCGACGCGTGGGGCCGTCGCCTTGGTGGTCGTCCAGACAGGGGGCGCGCCGCACCGACGCTCGCCGGCGGTGGGTGGCTGGCCCGGACGTTCTCCGAGCGAGCGCCAGCGAGTCGAGGAGCTCCGCCACGCTGGCTGAGCGAGCGCCAGCGAGTCGAAGCCACTGAGCCCGCACCCCTCTGGACGATTCGCACAGATCAGCCCTCAGACCCCCACCCGAGGCCCCGAAACGACCGATCTGCGCAGATCCTCCATGACCCGCCCCAGCCTTAAAACTTGTTCTGCTGCTGTTTGATCCGGTTCGTCAGTTCCGTCACCTGGTTGAAGATGTTGCGGCGTTCCGTCATCAGCTGCCTGATCTTCCGCTGCGCGTGCATCACCGTCGTGTGGTCGCGCCCGCCGAACTGCTGGCCGATCTTCGGCAGGGACATGTCGGTGAGCTCGCGGCAGAGATACATCGCGATCTGGCGCGCCGTCGCCAGCACGTGCGTGCGGGACGAGCCGCAGAGGTCGTCGACGGAGATGCCGAAATATTCGGCCGTGGCCTGCATGATCATCGCCGCCGTGATCTCCGTTTCGCCGCCCTCGGGGATGAGGTCGCGCAGCACCTGGGAGGTGAGGTCCATGTCGACCTCCTGGCGGTTCAGGCTCGCAAACGCCGTGACCCGGATCAGCGCACCCTCGAGCTCGCGGATGTTCGTCTGGATGCGGGACGCGATGAACTCCAGCACCTCCAGCGAGACCGTGAGCCGCTCCTGGGTCGCCTTCTTCTTGAGAATCGCGATACGCGTCTCGAGGTCGGGCGCCTGCACGTCGGTGATCAGGCCCCACTCGAAGCGCGACCGCAGCCGCGGCTCGAGCGCCTCGAGCAGCTTCGGCGGCCGGTCGGAGGTCATCACGATCTGCTTCTGCGCGTTGTGCAGCGTGTTGAACGTGTGGAAGAACTCCTCCTGCGTCTGGATCTTCGACTCCAGGAACTGGATGTCGTCGATCAGCAGGACGTCGACGTCGCGATAGCGCCGGCGGAACTCCGCGGTGCGGTTCTCCGAGATCGCGTTGATGAAGTCGTTGGTCAGCTCTTCGGTCGAGACATAGCGGACGCGTACGCGGTCGTAGTAGTTGCGCACGTAGTGGCCCAGCGCGTGCAGCAGGTGGGTCTTGCCGAGTCCGGACTCGCCATAGATCATCAGCGGGTTGTACGCCTTGCCGGGAGCCTCCGCGACCGCGACCGCCGCCGCGTGGGCGAACCGGTTCGACGAGCCGATGACGAAGTTCTCGAACGAATATTTCGGGTTGAGGCGCGAGTCGATCTCGTGCGTACGCCCGCCCTGCGACCCGCTCAGCCGGCCCACGGACTCGCTGTGGTCGACCCGCGGGTCGGGAGCACGCTCCGGTGCCGGTGCGGCGGGCTCGTCGAGCACCTCGGCGGTCTCGAACAGCGACGCGTCGATGGTGATGGCGAGGCTGCTCTCGCGTTTGAACAGGTCGGAGAGGGCGAGCTCGATGCTGCCGCGCAGCGTCGACTCGAGCCGGTTGCGCGTGAAGACGTCCGGGACCGCCACCATGACGCTCGAGCCGTGGACGGCGAGCGGCTTGGTGCGCTTGAGCCAGACGCGGTGTTCCGACGGGGCGTCGGCGACGATGGTCTCCCAGGCCTGGTGAAGGCGGTCCGACGGATCGATCGGTTCGGCGAACTGGTCATACGGGTGTGAGCGCCGCAGGCCTTCCACGCCGGGATCGATCGGTTCGGTCAACGTCTCTCCACAGGGTCTCGCTGGTCGGGGGCGCGCTCGGCGCATCCCGCAGACTACTGGTTTCCCACAAAGTTATCCACAGGCTGTGGAATGGGGGCTGAAGCACGACGCTAGTCCAGCCGCCGGGGGCGTGCAAGGCGTACGCTGGCTTCATCGGCGTGTCGGCTGGACGTCACCCGGCCAATCACTCCGGTTTGACGGTGGGGGTCACTCCGCGTACCGTTGTCTGGTCGCCGGGGTGTCCGGCGTTTTCTCCGTGCCCACACGAATCGACTTGGGAGACCTCCCGTGAGCAAGCGCACTTTCCAGCCGTCCAACCGGCGTCGCAGCCGTACCCATGGTTTCCGCCTCCGCATGCGTACGCGTGCCGGTCGCGCCATCCTCGCCTCGCGCCGCCGCAAGGGCCGCGAGAAGCTGGCGGGCTGATCGCGCCTCAGCGACGTGCTGCCGTCAAGGCTTCGGATGCGGTCGTCGCTGGACTTCCAGCGCACTGTCCGCCAAGGCGTACGCGCCGGTCGGCCCACTCTCGTGGTGCACGCCCGGCGCGTTGACGTATCCGAGGTCGACGGCACCCCGCCCGTCCGCGTGGGCTTCGTCGTGTCGAAGGGCGTCGGCAATGCCGTCGTCCGTTCGCGCGTGAAGCGGCGCCTGCGGCACCTCGCGCTTCCGCTGGCCCAGGCCACGGCGCAGCCGCTCCACGTGGTGGTCCGCGCGCTGCCGGCCTCGGCCGAGGCCGCAGACCTGACCGACGACCTCGGCGGGGCGTGGGCGCGGGCGAGCGCCAAGGCGTACGCATGACCTGGCTCCTGACCGGCTTCATCAAGTTCTGGCGGCTGCTGATCAGCCCGCTGTACGGCAACGTGTGCCGGTACTGGCCGAGTTGTTCGGCCTACGGACTGGAGGCCGTGCAGGTCCACGGGGCCTGGCGGGGGGGCGCGCTGACCGTACGCCGGATCGCCCGCTGCAACCCGTGGTCTGCCGGGGGCTACGACCCGGTGCCGGGCACCCCGGCGGCCCAGGAATGGGCCCGCGAACAGGCCGAGCACGAGGCGAACCGCGCGGCCGAGGCGGGCCCGTCACCGTGGGCGCGCAACACTGGAACCGAGAACTCGTCTGACCCGGAGCCGAAGCCGGCGAAGAACCATGAACCGCACGACGAAGGTGTGAACTGATGGAATCCCTCCTGATCCCGCTCGCCGGCTTCTGGGACACGCTCCTGTGGCCGCTGCACTGGGCGGTCTCGGGCCTCCTGGTCCTCTCTCACGCGATCTTCTCGCCGCTGTTCGGCAAAGACTCGGGCCTGACCTGGGTGCTCTCGCTGATCCTGCTGACGGTCTTCATCCGCACCGCGCTGATCCCGCTGTTCGTGAAACAGATCCGTTCGTCGCGCAACATGCAGGTGCTGCAGCCCAAGGTGCGGGAGCTGCAGAAGAAGTACGCCCACGACCGGGAGAAGCTCGGTCAGGAGACGATGAAGCTCTACAAGGACGAGGGTGTGAACCCGATGGCGTCCTGCTTCCCGATCCTGCTGCAGATGCCGATCTTCTTCGCCCTGTTCAACGTGCTCAACGGTGCGGCCCGCGGCAACGCCGTCGGCATGTTCCTGGAACAGCGCCCCGAGCTCGCCGCATCGCTGAGCGGCGCCAAGATCTTCGGCGCCCGCCTGGCCGACACGTTCATGCCGATGAACAACGGCTTCGGCGTGGTCCAGGTCGTCGCGCTCGTGCTGATGTTGGCGATGGTCGCCACCCAGTTCTATTCCCAGCTCCAGCTGATGAGCAAGAACATGCCGCCGGAGGCCATGACCGGCCCGATGGCCCAGCAGCAGAAGATGATGCTCTACCTCTTCCCCGTGATCTTCGGCGTGGGCTCGATCTCGTTCCCCATCGGCGTGCTGATCTATTGGACCGCGACGAACCTCTGGTCGATGGGCCAGCAGTTCTTCGTCATCCGCAACTCCCCGACCCCCGGTACGCCTGCGTACGAGGCCTGGGAGGAGCGCATGCGTCGCAAGGGCCACGACCCGAAGGACGTCCGTCCGGGGTCGAACCCGCGTCGGGCGGGCTCGACGGCCGTCAAGGTCGAGGACACCGCCGAACCCACCAACGAGGAGCTGGCCGCCGAGCCCCGGATCCAGCGCCAGCAGCCGCGTCGCCAGACGCGCTCGACCCGCAAGAAGTGACCTGATCCCACCCTGAGGCCACCAGAGGCCGCCCACCCCTCGGGGTGGTTCCGATGAAGGAGCGAACGTGAGCGAGAACGACACCGTGGTCGAGGAGACCGAAAGCACCGAGGCCGGCTTGGAGACCGAGGCGTCCGAGGGCACCGAGGTCGGTGAGCAGGACCAGGCCGAGAAGGGCGAGGGCGGCAAGTCGTCCAAGGTCGCCATCCTCGACGAGGAGGGTGACATCGCCGCCGACTATCTCGAGGAGCTGCTCGACATCGCCGACCTCGACGGCGACATCGACACGTTCACCGAGGGCGGCCGAGCCCACGTCTCGATCGTGACCGAGGGCAACACGCTTGTCGGCAAGAACGGCGAGGTCCTCGAGGCCCTGCAGGAGCTGGCCCGCCTGGCCGTCATGACCGAGACCGGCCGCCGGTCGCGCCTGATGCTGGACGTCGCCGGCCACCGCGACAAGCGACGCACCGAGCTGACTGACCTGGCCAACGACGCCGTCGAGGAGGTCAAGTCGTCGGGCGAGCCCGTGCGCCTCACCCCCATGAACCCGTTCGAGCGCAAGATCGTGCACGACGCGGTGGCCGCCGCCGGACTCGTCAGCGAGTCGGATGGCGAGGAGCCCCAGCGCCGCGTGGTCGTCCTCCCGAGCTGACGTGAGCGACGAGCGCGATCCCGTCGACTCCCCTGCCGTGCTGGAGGCGGCCCGGCAGGTGTTCGGCGACCGGTTCGACCTGGCCGAGCGCTATCACGACCAGCTCGCGGGCCAGGGCATCGAGTGGGGGCTCCTGGGTCCCCGCGAGGCCGACCGCATCTGGGAACGCCACATCCTGAACTCCGTCGCGCTCGCTGACCTCATGCCGCGCGACGCCGCGATCTGCGACGTGGGCTCGGGTGCGGGACTGCCCGGCGTACCGCTGGCGATCGCGCGACCGGACCTCGGCGTGACGCTGCTGGAGCCGCTGCTGCGTCGTTACAACTTCCTGAACGAGGTTGTGGACAACTTGGGGATAACCGACCACGTGGCTGTGGAACGTGCGCGGGCCGAAGACGTCGAGGGTGACTTCGATGTGGTCACCTCGCGCGCAGTGGGCCCGCTGGCCAAGCTCCTGCCGTGGAGTTGGCCCCTGGTGGCACGCGGGGGCGAGCTGGTGGTGCTGAAGGGGTCATCTGTCCACGACGAGCTCAAGGCTGTGGACAAGTTTCTCAGCAAGCACGGCCTGGTGGCGGAGGTGCTGAGCGTACGCGCGGACCCGCGGGTGGAGGCGACGACGGCGGTGCGGATCAAGAAGGGGTCTGCGTAGGGACCCCTGAAGGACGTTGGCTGAGGGAGCACTCGACCGACCTTGACTGAGTAGCGCTCGACCCGCGTTGGCTGAGCGAGCGCTCGACCCGCGTTGGCTGAGGGAGCGCTCGATCCACGATGGGTGAGCGAGCGCCAGCGAGTCGAAGCCAATCACCCACCATCACGGCGCGGTGAGCATGGCCGTGATCATGCTGACGGTGTCAGCCGAGAACCCGAACCAGGCGTACCCCGCGCCGTAGCGGAAACGTATCCAGTCCGACCATCGTCCGACCCCGTCTTCTCCGGGTCGCCGGAGGCGGTGAGCACGTCCTGCTGCGACGGTCGAGTCGAGGTCTGGTGGTTCAGGAGCAATCGGGAAGATCGGTGACGCGAGGCGCTCGCTGATGCGGGACTGGTGGTAGGCGTAACGACCGCCGTGTCGAAGCGATGGCGCTTTCTAGTCGAATCTAAGGATAGGGGAATCAGAAGGCATAAGAGCCGATCGACTCAGCCTTCCTCGCTCACCTTCATGATCTCCAGGATGCGATCGAGGTCGTCCTCCGACGCGAACTCGATGACGATCTTGCCCTTGTTCTTGCCCATGTCGACGCGGGCGCGGGTCTCGAAGTGGTCCGACAGGCGATCGGTCAACTCCACGGCACGCGCGGGGCGCTCCTTCGGACCGCGGGGGGCCGCTGCCTCGCGTCCGGTCTCGCCCAGGGTGACGAGCTCCTCGGTGGCGCGCACGGACAGACCCTCGGCGACGATGCGCTGGGCCAGCCGCTCCTGGGCCAGTTGGTTGTCCAGACCCAGGAGCGCGCGGGCGTGGCCCGCGGAGAGTACGCCGGCCGCCACGCGTCGCTGCACCGACGCCGGCAGCTTCAGCAGGCGAATGGTGTTGGAGATCTGCGGGCGCGAGCGCTTGATGCGGGCCGACAACTCTTCCTGCGTGCAGCCGAAGTCCTCGAGCAGCTGCTGGTAGGCGTTGGCCTCTTCCAGAGGGTTCAACTGGGCCCGGTGAATGTTCTCGAGCAGGGCGTCACGCAGGAGGTCGTGCTCCTCGGTGCGGCGCACGATCGCTGGCACCGTCTCCTTGCCCGCGATCTGGGAGGCGCGCCATCGGCGTTCGCCCATGACCAGCTCGAACCGGTCGCCCGAGAGCGGGCGTACGACGATCGGCTGCAGCAGGCCGACCTCGGTGATCGAGTCGACGAGCTCCTGGAGCAGGTCCTCGTCGAACTCGGTGCGGGGCTGCTTGGGGTTGGGGGTCACCGACGCGATGGGGATGTCGGCGTAGTAGGAGCCCTCGGGCACCCGTCGGTTCGACTTCTGGGAGTCGATCACGCCGTCCACCGGGCGATGGGGCCGCGCGGTGTCGGTGTTCTGGATGAGCTGGCCGAGCCCGCGGCCGAGGCCGCCGGTCTTCTTCTGGGGGGTGCTCATGGGTGCTCCTTCGCGCCGCGGTGGGCGATCTCGCGGGCTGCGCGGATGTAGCAGACCGCACCGGTGGACTCGGGATGGTAGGAGAGGACGGTCTGGCCGTACGACGGGGCTTCGGAGATTCGGACGGATCTGGGGATGACCGTCGGCAGGGTCTCCGCAGCGAAGTGGGTGCGGACCTCGTCGGCCACCTGGGCAGCGAGCCGCGTCCGCGCGTCGAACATGGTCAGCAGCACCGTGGAGAGGGTCAGGTCATCGTTCAGCTCACCCTTGACGAGGTTGATCGTCTTCATGAGCTGCGAGACGCCTTCGAGTGCGTAGTACTCGCACTGGATGGGGATCAGGATCTCGCGAGCTGCGACGAGACCGTTCAACGTGAGCAGGCCGAGCGACGGTGGGCAGTCCAGGATGACGTAGTCGGTGGGGTTGGCGGCGACGTAGCGCTTCAGCGCCTTCGCCAGGCGACTCTCCCGGGCCACGGTGGAGACGAGCTCGATCTCGGCAGCCGCGAGGTCAATGGTCGCGGGAAGGACCCGGAGCCGGTCCGCCTCGGGCGACGGCTGCACGTGGTCGGCGATGTCGTCGCCGTCGATGAGGACCTCATAGGTCCCCGAGGTTCCGGTCTCGTGGTCGACGCCCAGCGCGGTGGAGGCATTCCCCTGGGGATCAAGGTCAACGAGCAGGACGTTGAGGCCACCCAGGGCGAGAGCCGCCGCCAGATTCACGGCGGTGGTGGTCTTACCCACGCCACCCTTCTGGTTCGCGATCACGAAGGTACGCGTGCCGGCGGGGGCAGGGAAGGGCTCGACGAGGGGTGGGCGCTCGGGCTCGACCGGCTCCATCTGGGTCAACCGATCTGCCTCAGGGGCTGGGGTCGGCTCGCCCGGCGGGGGCATGGGCGTTGAGGGGCTGGAGTCCATGGGCTCGCTCTCGCTGGTGGGCGTCGACGTTTCACGTGAAACGGTCGGCCATCCGAGGTCTTCCGCCGGGCGTCCGGTGCCCGGCCAGCCGAGACCGTCCAAGGGGGAAGTGCTCATCACTGCCTTTCGTCGATGCGAGAGGCAACACTACTAGGGATGATGCCGACACGCCCGGCAAGATCGATCATGGTCAGCGAGTGGCCGGCCTGTCAGCCGTTTCACGTGAAACGACGCATGAGTGTCAGGCTTTGTCGGGCAGGGCTGCCACCTTCTGCTGCACGTCCTTCGTCGCGAAGTGCTCGGCCACGAACGACAGGAACGGCACCGTGCCCGCGAGCGCGATGAGGAGCAGGCGTACCCATCGCCACTGAACCCGGCGACCCAGGTTGATCGCCGAGATCAGCAGCAGCATGTACAGCCAGCCATGGCCGATGCCGAGATACAGGTTGATGCCGGCGCCCAGGGCGTTGAGGTTGGGATCAGAGGCCAGATACTTCAGCGGCATGCCGATGCAGATGAGGATGACGAGCAGGAGACCCACGATCCAGGCCATGATCCGATAGAAGGTCAGGGCCTTGGTGATACCGGGCTTGTCCACAGTTCTCCTCGTATCGATTCGTGGCGCAGCGCCGGGGCGGACGCGGCCGGACTCATTCTTCCACAGGTGTGTCCACAGGCCGCCGGTCCGAGAGGACCTCCCCGGGTGCCATGAACCCGCTCCCGGTCGCGGCGTCCCGGGACAGTTTGACGGTTGCGGCGACCGCAGCCGCGGCGAAGATCCACCACTGGAGGGCATACCCACTGCTCCGGGCGTTGCCCGCGCCATCGGGCAGGATGATCTCCGCCGGTTCCAGGCCGTGGGCCCGGGCATGCTCCGCGTCGAGGCTGACGAACCCAGGCAACATGGCACCGTCCCAGGTCTGGGCGAGCCGAGGAAGGCGTACTGATCCAAGCTGACCGGGCGGCAGCTCGCGGGCGGGTTCTGCCTCGCTGGGGAGAAACACGCCGATCTCGGTCGCCGGACCGGACGCCGCGGGAGTGCTGCACGTGGGGCTCACACCGCGCACGACGGGGAGCACCGTCCCATCGCCGAGGACCAGGGGGCTCACGACGCGACACCGGCGGGGATCAGTGGCACTGGGGACCAGGAGGTCGGGCCCACGATAGGTGCCGGACGCGGAGACGGGGCGACCGTATGCGTCGTGGGGGATGCCACCCGTGCCCGCCACCGACGCGACGGGCACGGGTGGGAGATTCATGCGCTGAGTCAGCGCATCACGTCCCTGGGTGCGGAAGACCGACATCTGCCAGAGGCCAAGGAAAATCATGACCCCGGCGACGACCAGGCCGAGGGTCCAGATCAGCGCCTGCGTCCGGCGGCGGTGGCCGGGTCCGGTGGGGGTGTCAGTCATTATGCGGCCATTCTACGATGGGGACCATGGCGAGCGAGAGCGTCGAGCGATGAGCCGCACCCGATCGCGGCTGCGCCCGTTTCACGTGGAACATCTGGCCGCCCTTCCTCCGACGTGCCGCGACTGCCCCCTGGGGGACGGAGTCGCAACGGGCTTCGACCCCGACGGCTCGGTGGCCTCCTGGGTGCGCGCCAGTGAGGCCGAGTGGGGCCAGGCAGGGGTCGCGAGTTGGCACGGCGACCGCATTATCGGCTTCCTCCTCCTCAGCACGCCTCTCCACGTGCCGCGCACGGGCCCGCAGAGTGGAGTGGCCTTCCACCGGGACTCGGCGATCGTGATGACCCTCCGCGTCCTCGACGAGTACGCTCGCGCCGGCACCGGGTGGCAGTTGGTCCAGGCGGCGGCCGCCTGTGTGGCGAAGGGGCCGCGGACGTTCCACGCGCTGGAGACCGAGGCGATCCGGGGCCGGGCCTCCTGCGCCCTCCCCTCCGCCGAATTCCTCGAGTCGGCCGGCTTCGAGGTCTGCCGAGAGCATCCAGTCCGGCCGCGTCTGCGCCTTGACCTCTCGCGCACGGTGCGCTGGAAACCCGACCTCGCGAAGACGGCCGATCGCCTCACCGCCTGGGTACGCCCCCTCCCGCCTGAGCCCGCGAGCCGATCGTCGGACGTGGGCTGAGCGAGTTGGCCCGGTCGGCCTACCCCAACTCGCCCAAAACTCGAGCCGCCCTGACCACCGACGCCGTCGCGCGCTCCACGTCCAGGTCCTCCAGGGCGACCACACCGACGCAGGCCTCGATGCCCTGTGCCACGTCGCCGATGGCACTGGCCACGCCGATGGCGCCCGCCTGGAGCTGCCCCTGCGTCACGGCGAACCCGTCGGCGCGGGCCCGGCGTACGTCCTCACGGTCGTCCCCGGCCGCTGGGCGTCTGGCCAGGATCGCGATCCCCGACGCCCCGCGCGCCAACGGATGGCGCGAGCCGACCCGATAGCCGACCTGCAGGACGGTGCCCGGTGCCTCATCGACGGCGACGACGACGCACTCCTCGCCCTCGGCCACGGCGAGATAGCTCGTCGCCAGGGTGTCCCGGGCGAGTTCGGCCAGCACTGGCCTCGCCGCCTGCCGCAGCGCGGCCGCGTACCGGTCGGCGAGAGTCGCGATGCCCGCCGCCAGGCGTACGCGCCCGTCGGGCGTCCGCACGACGAGGCCATGGTCGGTCAAGGTCGCCACGACGCGGTACGCGATGGCTCGATGCACGTCCAGCGCATCGCCGATGGCGGCGACCGTGAGGCCGGCGGGGTGGAGCGAGATCACCTCCAGGGCGGACAGGCCGCGATCAAGAGTCTGCAACGTTGACATGGGACCCCTTGCGTCTGTGATCCAGCGCACATTACGCTGCGTTCGCTGGCCGCACGCATGTGTGCGCTATTCGTCAAAGCATAGCCAATGGAGGACATGCTGTGGGGTGCCCCGTCTCTCACCAGGCCGCAGCCTTCGACCCGTTCGAAGGGGCCTACCAGACCGACCCGGCGGGGTCGCTGCGCTGGAGTCGTGACGGGGAGCCCCTCTTCTTCTCCCCCACGCTGGGCTATTGGGTCGTCACGCGCTACGACGACGTGAAGGCCGTCTTCCGCGACAACGAGACCTTCTCCCCGGCCATCGCGCTGGAGAAGATCACCCCCACCACCGACAAGGCGAACGCGGTGCTGGCGTCCTACGACTACGGGATGCATCGCACGCTCGTCAACGAGGACGAACCCGAGCACATGCCGCGCCGCCGTGCGCTGATGGAGCCGTTCACGCCCGACGAGATCGCCGGACGCGAGGCGATGGTGCGTCGCCTCGCCCGGGAGGCGGTCGATCGCCTCGTCGACCGGGGCCGCGCCGACCTCGTCGACGAGATGTTGTACGCGGTCCCCCTCACGGTCGCCCTGCACTTCATGGGCATCCCGGAGGAGGACCACGGGCCGCTCAAGGAGTTCTCGGTGGCCCACACCGTCAACACGTGGGGCCGCCCGAAGCCCGACGAGCAGGTCGCGGTCGCCCACCAGGTCGGCCGGTTCTGGCAGTACGCCGGCGGCGTCCTCGAGCGCATGCGCGCCTGCCCCGAGGGTCCGGGCTGGATGCAGTTCTCCCTGCGCGTCCAGGCCGACGAGCGCGCCGCCGGGGCCGCGCCCGGCGAGGAGGTCGTCACCGACTCCTACCTCCACTCCATGATGATGGCTGGCATCGTCGCGGCCCACGAGACGACCGCCCACGCCTCCGCCAACGCGGTCCGCCTGCTGCTCGAGAACCGCCCCGTCTGGGACGAGCTCTGCGCCGACCCCAGCCTGATCGCCAACGCCGTCGAGGAGTGCCTGCGGTACGCCGGCTCCGTCGCCGCGTGGCGCCGCCTCGTCACGCACGACACCGAGCTCGCCGGTGTACGCCTGGCGGCCGGCGACAAGCTGTTGATCGTCCAGGCGTCCGCCAACCACGACGAGCGCCACTTCGAGAACCCCGACGAGGTCGACGTGCGCCGCGAGACGGCGTCCGATCACCTCACGTTCGGCTATGGCGCCCACCAGTGCCTCGGCAAGAACCTCGCCCGCATGGAGATGCAGGTCTTCGTCGAGGAGCTCACGCGTCGGCTCCCCCACCTGCGGCTGGCCGAACAGGAGTTCACGTTCGTGCCGAACACCAGCTTCCGCGGGCCCGAGCACCTGTGGGTCGAGTGGGATCCTGCGCAGAACCCGGAGCGGCGCGACCCCTCGGTGCTGGAGCAGAAGACCGTGATCAAGGTCGGGGAGCCGTCCCGCCACACCATCGCTCGCAATGTGGTGGTCGAGGCCGCAGACCCCGTTGCCGACGGCGTCGTACGCCTGCGCCTGCGCGACGTCACCGGTCGACCCCTGCCGCGCTGGTCGCCCGGCGCCCACGTGGACATCGAGTGCGGCACCGACGCCGCCGGCAAGGGGATCTCCCGGCAGTATTCGTTGTGCGGCCCGGCCGACGCCGACACCTACGAGATCGCGGTGCTCCGGGAGGACGGGGGCCGTGGCGGTTCCCGGTGGGTCCACGAGAACGCCCGCAGCGGGGGACGCCTCCGCCTGCGTGGCCCGGCCAACCACTTCCGCCTCGACGAGGGTCACACCGGGCCACTGGTGCTGGTCGCCGGCGGGATCGGCATCACCCCGATCCTCGCCATGGCCGACCGCGCCAAGGTCCTCGGTCTCGACTACCACGTCCACTACGCCGGGCGGGGGCGGACGACCATGGCGTTCCTCGACCGACTCGAACGTGATCATGGAAGCCGCGTGACCGCGTACGCGAAGGACGAGGGCCTGCGCGCCGACCTCGCCGCCCTGACCGCCGACCCTGCCACCCAGGTGTATGCCTGCGGTCCCGAGCGGCTGCTGGCCGCGCTCGCCACCATCGTCCCCGACGAGCGACTCCGTGTCGAGCACTTCACCTCGACGTTGGGGGAACTGGACCCCAGCCGGGAGCGCGCGTTCACCCTCGAGCTGGCCGACTCCGGCCTCACGCTCACCGTGCCGAACGACAGGACCGTGCTGGACACCCTCCGCGCGGCCAACATCGACGTCCCGTCGGACTGCGAGGAGGGCCTCTGCGGCACCTGCGAGGTGCCCGTCCTCGCGGGCGAGGTCGACCACCGCGACGTGGTGCTCTCGACCTCCGAGCGCGCCTCCCATGGCTCGATGATGACCTGCTGCTCTCGCGCGTGCGGCGACTCCCTGACGCTGCGGCTCTGACCGCGTTTCTCCCTCTGAATCCCTGAAAGGACCTGATCCATGAGTTCCACCATCAATGTGGGGCCTGCCGTCCACGGCGACCGTCCCGCGCGCCCGAAGGGGTTCGGCCGCGTCATGGCCGGCTCCATGGTCGGCGCGGTGCTCGAGTGGTATGACTTCGCCCTCTTCGCCGTCCTGGCGGCCACCGTGTTCGGCCCGCTGTTCTTCAAGTCCCCCGACCCGATCGTCGCCACGCTGCAGGCCCTCGGCACCATGGGCCTCGGCTTCGTGGCGCGCCCTCTGGGCGGCATCGTCTTCGGCCACCTGGGCGACAAGTTCGGCCGCCAGCCCATGTTGGTCGTGACGTTCCTGCTGTTGGGCGTCGCGACCGCCGCCATCGGCTTCCTGCCCACGCTCGCCTCGGCCGGCGTCATGGCCACGGTGCTCCTCGTGACGCTCCGCCTCGTGCAGGGCTTCGCCCTGGGTGGCGAGTTCGGCGCCGCGGTGCTGTTGGTCTCCGAATACGGGGAACGGGAGAAGCGAGGCTTCTGGGCCTCCTGGCCGCAGGCGGGCGCCCCGCTGGGGACGGTGTTGGCGACTGTCGTCGTCACGGTCCTCCAGATGATCTTCCCGGGTCAGGCCTTCCTCGAGACGGGCTGGCGCGTGGCGTTCTGGCTCGCCATCCCCCTGCTGGCGTTCGGCTATTGGATCCGCCACGGCATCGAGGAGTCGCCGGTGTTCAAGGAGGCCCAGAAGGCGGCGGCAGACAAGGCCGCCGTCACGCCGCGCTCGTCGATCATCGAGACGCTCGCGAAGCCGCGTGCCCTGCTGCACGGCCTCGGCGTACGCCTGGGCGAGAACATCGCCTTCTACTTCTACACGGTGTTCGTGCTGTCGTTCGCGACCAAGGTGCACAAGTACGCGATGCCGGACGTCCTGAAGGTCGTGACCCTGGGGTCGGTCGCGCAGTTCTGCGGCATGATCCTGGTCGCAGTCGGCCGCACCAATCAGCAGATCGCTGCAGAACTGACCGTCAGCCCCCACACGGTCCACCGTCATGTCGCCAACATCCTGATCAAACTCGACGTGAACATGCGGGCGGGGGCCGCGGGGAAGGCCATCACCGAGGCGCTCATCTGAGCCTCGAACCCCGGCACCTCGGCTACGGTGTTTCACGTGGAACCAACCGTGCAGAGCGTGGCCGAGGCCGTGCAGGAGATGTTGGCGAGGCCGTGGCCGACGACCGACGACGAGGTCGACGCGTGGGTGCGCTGGCACCACCTCGAGGGTGCGCCCAGGACAGGCTTCGAGTCAGCGGCCCTGGAGAACTGGCACGGCACCACAGGCGGCCTGCACTTCCACAACGGTCAGTTCTCCGGGGTCTTGTTGTTCCTGTGGGCCGGTCACGACCCCATCGAGCTCATCGAACGCTTCCGCCGACTGTCTCAGGCCTTCGACGTCCTGTGCGGTGATGCTGTGGAGCGCTGGGGGCCGACCGGCTCACCGGCGGCCCTGTGGCGGGACGCCACCCACACCATCCAGCTCTACGCCCACGCCGGCCTCGGCCCGTGCCTCCAGCTCCGCGTCGAGGACACCGCGCTCAGCGAGGCGCAGGAGGCCGAGGCGGTGGCCAGGAGCGAGGCACATGCCCATCCGCTCGCAGCCCTGGGTGCACCGGCAGACAGTGAGAGTTTTGAGGCCGCGATGGACCAGGTCGAGCGAACTGACCGCCCGGATGGCGGAGTTGAGCCGGGACTACGCGGCTCAAGTCCGCCACCCGACCGGTCAGGCACCCCCTCCCCCGCCACCGCTGACCTCGTCGACGAGATCGGACCCGGCGTATGCAGCTGTGACGTGCAGTTCCGTGACCTGGGCGGGCGTACGGCCTTCCACGGACCGATCGCCACCATCCGCTGCCTCGAGGACAACGCGCTGGTCAAGGAGGCGTGCGCCACTCCGGGGCACGGCCGCGTGCTCGTGATCGACGGCGGAGGGTCGTTCCACACCGCGCTCATGGGCGACCTCATCGCCGCCTCCGCGGTGGAGAACGGCTGGGCCGGCACGGTGATCAACGGCGCGATCCGCGACTCGGCGGCGATCGGGGACATGGACTTCGGCGTGAAGGCCCTCGGCACGAACCCGCGGAAGTCCGGGAAGACCGGCGCTGGTGACCGGGAGATCACCGTGTCGTTCGGCGGCGTGGACTTCGTCCCCGGGGAGATGCTGTACGCCGACGCGGACGGCATCGTCGTCCGCGCCGGCGCCTGAACCCAGTGGCGGGGGCTCAGTTGATCATGGATCCGGCCATCCCCGTGAAATAGGGGATCAGCCAGAACGCCCACACGCCCACCGACAGCCTGTGGAAGCGGCGGCGCTCCGACTCGCGGTTGCGGACGAGGACGACCAGCGCCCAGATCAGGTGGCCCAACATCAGGATCAGCGCCAGTGCGCCGGTGACCATCATGATCTGGGTGAGGACGCCACGGTCCTGTCCGGCCTGCTGGTCGGCGATGAGCGACATGAGGTAGGTGCCGGACGCGTCGCACGCGAGTCCGACGGCGAACGCGACGACGTGCCACGTCTTGAGGGTGCCCTGGCGGTGTTCGGCCCACACGCCGAGCGTGTAGGCGAGGAGGGCTGCGGTGATGAGGATGACGGCGGGAAGAAGCATGTCTCCAGAGTGACCCCGCGTACGCCCCCTCCGGCTGGTCCGAACGGACGGATCGGACCGTCCCCCGGACGGCTCGGTCGGCCCGCGGTTAGGGTGGCCGCATGGTCATCACCGCACCCCACGGCGCCTGGCGCTCCCCCATCGACGCCGCCCTGCTGACCGCCGGGTCGGTGGGCCTCTCGGTCCCACGCGTCGACGGGGATTCCCTGTACTGGCTGGAATCCCGCGCCACCGACGGCGGCCGCGCCTCGCTCTGGACCCAGGGCCCCGAGGGCGCGCCCCGCGAGCTCACGCCCGACCACTACGTGCGGTCGACGGTCCACGAATACGGCGGCGGGGCGTACGCGGTCGCGGACGGCCTCGTGGTGTTCACCCACTTCCCCACCAACGTCGTCCACACCGTTCGGGCCGGCGAGGCGCCGGTCGCGATCACCGACCCCTCCCCCCGCCGGTACGCCGGGTTCGCCGTCGCGGCCCACCTCGGGCTCGTGCTCGCGGTCGGTGAGGACCACTCCGGCGACGGCGAGCCGACCAACGCCCTGGTCGCCCTGGCGCTGGACCCCACCGGCGCGAGTGTCGCCCGCGAGACCGTGCTGGTGGAGGGCGCCGACTTCTACGACGCCCCGAAGCTCGGCCCGGACGGCCGCGTCGCGTGGACCGAGTGGGACCACCCGAACATGCCGTGGGACACCGCCCGCGTACGCGCGGGCCGCCTCGAGGTCACCGACGGCGTCCCGGCCATCGTCGACGTGGTCACCGTCCATGACCAGCCCGACGTCTCCGCGGGACGACCGCAATGGTTCCCGGACGGTCGCCTCTGCTATGTCGCCGACAGTTCGGGCTTCTGGAACTTCGTTGTGTGGAACGGATCCACGTCGGAGCCGTTGCACACACTTCCCCACGACGTGACGGGCCCGGCGTGGACGATCGGCGGCGGTGGCTATGCGGTCCTCGACGACGACCGGATCCTCTGCACGTGGTTCGACGACGGCATCGGACGGCTGGGAATCCTTGCTGACACGACGATCACGCCGATCGACACCCCCGCCAACACCGTCCGTGGCATCGCGGCAGGCGACGGCCGCGCGCTGTTCCACCTCGGCTTCCCCGATGAGCCGCATTCGCTGCAGGCGTACGATTTCGCGACCGGCGAGTGGAACCTCGTCCGCCGCTCCGCCGAACCGATCGACCCCGCGTACGTGTCGCCGGCCGAGCCGATCCGGTTCGGCGACCCGGAGGCGTACGCCTGGTTCTATCCGCCCCGCAACCCCGCATTCGCCGCCCCAGAAGGGGAACTGCCGCCACTACGTGTGCTCTCCCACGGCGGTCCCACCGGCTTCGCGCCGCCGGAGCTCAACCTGGAGATCCAATACTGGACCTCGCGGGGCTATGGCGTGGTCGACGTGAACTACGGCGGTTCGTCGGGGTTCGGCCGCGCCTATCGCGAACGGCTCAAGGGAAAGTGGGGGTTCGTCGACGTCGACGACTGCGTGGCCGCAGCCCGACACCTGGTCGACCGAGGCCTCGTCGACCCGGAGCGGATCATGATCGAAGGCGGGTCCGCCGGCGGCTACACGACGCTGCGCGCGCTGACGTCGACCGACGCGTTCGCCGCGGGCGTCTCCTATTTCGGCATCGGCGACCTCGAGGCCCTCGCCCGCGACACCCACAAGTTCGAGTCGCGCTATCTCGACCCGCTCGTGGCCGGCCCCGACGGTGTGCCGGACTATGCGGATCGCTCACCGATCCACCACCTCGACCGCCTGGCCACGCCGATGCTGATCCTGCAGGGCACCGAGGACAAGGTCGTGCCGCCCGCCCAGGCCGAACAGATGGCGGACGCCGTTCGTGCGAAGGGGCTCCCCGTCGCACTGATCATGTTCGAGGGCGAGGCCCACGGCTTCCGTCGCGCCGACAGCGTCCAGCGGAGCCTGGAGGCCACCCAGTCGTTCCTCGGCCAGCTCTTCGGGTTCACCCCCGCGGACGAGATCGAGCCGCTGAAGATCGAGAACCTGACCGATCCCCAGAAGTGATCATGGATCACTATCGGTGACCCTCGCTAGCATGGCCGCAACGCCGGACAGCAGCAGAGAGGCCGCCATGACCGCACGCAAGATCCTCATCACCGGGGGTGCGAGCGGGATCGGCCGCGCCATCGCCGTCCGCAGCGCCGCCGACGGCCACCACGTCGTCGTGGCCGACCGCGACGCCGACGCCGCTCAGCGCGTCGCCGACGAGGTCGGGGGAGAGCCCTGGGTCGTCGACCTGTCCGACACCGCCGCGTTGGACGACCTCACGCTCGACTGCGACGTCCTGGTCAACAACGCCGGCGTGCAGCGCGTGGCCCCCATCCACGAGTTCGCGCCCGACGACTTCCGTCTGATCCAGCGCCTGATGCTCGAGGCGCCGTTCCTGTTGGCCCGCGCCGCCCTGCCCCACATGTACGCGCGGGGCTGGGGTCGCGTCATCAACATCAGCTCGGCCCACGGCCTGCGGGCGTCGGCGTACAAGTCGGCGTACGTCTCCGCGAAGCACGGCCTCGAGGGTCTCTCCAAGGTCATCGCGCTGGAGGGGGCGCCCCACGGCGTCACGTCGGTGTGCGTGAACCCGGGCTACGTACGCACGCCCCTGGTCGAGAGCCAGATCGCCGACCAGGCGAAGACCCACGGCATCAGCGAGGACGAGGTCGTCGAGAAGATCATGCTGACGAAGGCGGCGGTGAAGCGGCTGATCGAACCCGGGGAGATCGCGGCGCTGGTGGCGTTCCTGGTGACCGACGAGGCGGGCATGGTCACGGGCACGTCGTACGCGATGGACGGCGGCTGGACGGCCCAGTAGGGCGTCTCCACAGCAGGACAACGGCCGAGGGCCGGCGGAAGGTCTCCCTTCCACCGGCCCTCGGGCGGTGCTGTGGTGCGGTGACTGGCTCAGAAGCCCGTCTTGGCGAGGCCGCCGTTGGAGTCCTTGTCCTTGACCGGGGTGGTCGGCTTGGACGTGGGCTTCGCGGTGGGCTTCGCGGTGGTCGTGGGCTTCGGGGTCGCGAGGTTGCCATCGATCGTGTACTTGTAGGTGCCGACGCCTTCGGCACCCGCGGCCGTGAGCTTGACGTCCTCATAGATGGGGGCGGCAGGAGCGCGGTTGAACGTGCAGCGGATCACGAACTTGGCGTCGGTCGTGCCGACCGGCAGCGAGGCCCAGGTGATGGTGCCGCCGGAGACGGTGCCGCCGTTGGTGACGCCCGAGGCGGAGCAGGTGAAGGCACCGTTGCCGGGGGCGGTGTTGAAGGTGACCTTGGCGTTCGGGGCGGGCGTCGCGGAGTTCGCCTCGACGTGCAGGTTGCCGTTGATCGTGTAGAAGGCGCCAGCCTCATACGTCACGACGGCGGGGCTGATCGAGGTGCCCCGGAAGTCCGCGATAAAGGCGCGCGGCTTGGCCGGAGGGGCGGCCTGCGCAGTGGCAGCGAGGCCCGCCATGCCGAGACCGGCGATGGCAGCGGCGGCGAAAGCCTTACGTGCGATGTTCATTCGTTCTCCTTCATGTCGGGTCCCGGAGCACCGCGCCCCGACGTCCCCCGCGTGCGTGAGCACACTTGCACGAGGATTCTTACATGAAGATAGGTCCTTCTCAACCTACTCACAGGTTCTCGAGAGCCGCGTTGCACATATCACCCGGGCAACCACCCGGGGTGACGTCAACGACCGGGGAATCTGACCCTCGGGTCAGTCGTTCGCCGGCAGGATCCGCGTACGCACCTCGCCGAAGCCGATCCGCTCGCCACCCGCGCCCGGCGCCGTGGCCGAGATGGCGATCTCGTCGCCGTCGAGCAGGAACGTCCGCTCCGCGCCGTTGACCGTGACGGGCTCCTTTCCGCCCCACGTCAACTCGATGAACGCGCCACGCTGGTCCTTCTCCGGTCCCGAGATCGTGCCCGACGCGAACAGGTCGCCGGTGCGCGCGGCGGCACCGTTGACGGTCATGTGGGCGAGCATCTGTGCGGGAGACCAATACATGGAGGCGTACGGCGGCCGGGACACGACCTGACCGTTCCATTCCACCGCGAGATTGATGTCGAGGCCCCAGGGCTCGTGCTCCTGCAGGTACGGCAGGGGGGTCGGGTCCTGCGTGGGGGTGCGTACGCGCGCCTCCTCCAGCGCGAGCAGCGGCACGACCCACGGGGAGATCGACGTGGCGAACGACTTGCCGAGATAGGGGCCGAGCGGCACGTATTCCCAGGCCTGGATGTCGCGCGCCGACCAGTCGTTGACGATCACGACGCCGAACACGTGGCGCGCGAAGCTGCCGGTGCCGATCTGCTCGCCGAGCTCGGAGCCGGTGCCGACGATGAAGCCCATCTCGGCCTCGATGTCGAGGCGCTTCGACGGTCCGTAGGTCGGGGCCGCCTCGCTCGGCGCCTTGGCCTGGCCGCAGGGACGGGTGATGTCAGTGCCGGAGACGATGACGGTGCCGGAGCGCCCGTGATAGCCCACCGGGAGGTGCTTCCAGTTCGGCATCAGCGGCTCCGAGTCGGGCCGGAACAGGCGCCCGAGGTTCGAAGCGTGGTTCTCCGAGGCGTAGTAGTCGACATAGTCGGCCACCTCGATCGGCATGTGCAGCCGCACCTCGGCGACCGCATGCACGGCGTCGTCCGGCAGGTCTTCCGTAACACGCTCGTGGATCTGGCGCCGCACCTCGACCCACCGCTCGTAGCCGCCTTCCATGAAGGCGTTCAGCGACGGCTGGGCGAAGTCGGGATCGTCGAACAGGGCGTGCAGGTCGACGACGTGGTCGCCCACGCGTACGCCGACCCGCGGCTCCGCGTCGGCGGGGGAGAAGACGCCGTACGGCAGGTTGGCCAGGCCGAACAGCGAACCGGCGGGGATGTCGATCGTGGTCACGGTCACTCCTTCGTGATGGTGTCTCGGAGCGTAGTGGACGATCGGTCCCGGCAGTTATCCACAGATCTGTCCACAACCGGGGGATAACTCACACGCCTGTAGTTCCACCCATGTGACCTCGCTGATACAGCGGCCCGGCGTACGCGGGGTCACCCGAGCGAGCGCACGCTGTAGTTCACGCGGCGGCCCTCGATCGCCGTCACCTTGAGCTCGAAGCGGCCGCTGGCCGCCTGGCCGTCGAGGCGCTTGAGGTCGCACACCATCGACTCGCCCACCTTCGCCGCGAGGTTGCCGGGGCACTGGACGAAGGCCGACTTGCCGGTCTTCTCCTTGATCATGGCCTGGATCTTCACCTCGACAGACGCCTTGGGGACGTAGCCGTTCTTGACCTCGTCGTCATCGGGGGTCGGGTTGTAGGGGGTGCGGCTGGGGGCGGTGCTCGACGTGGGTCGGGTGCTGGTCGACGGCCGCGTGCTGGTGCTGGTCGACGGCCTGGGGGACGTGGTCGCCCGCGTACGGGTGGGTGCGGGGGTCGGCTCGCTGGAGGGCTCCCTCGTGGGGTCCTCGCCCGCCGGGGGCGTGGCGGGCGAGGTGGAGGGGCTGACCGGAGGCGAGACCGACGGGGGGCCGGCGAAGGTCACGCCGGGGATGGAGGCGCAGCCGGCGAGGCCGAAGCCGGCGGACAGGGTGAGGGCGAGGGCGGCGAGGGGACGGCGGGCGGTCGTGAGGGGGGACATCGGGTGCTCCTTGTCGCTTCGGTGAAGAGGGGCGCCGGCCGGATCGGCCGGACACCCCTCTGACGCACCAGAAGTTCACTCAGGTTCCCGATTGCAAACAATCAATCCGGACGATGTGGCTCAGCCGTGCTCCTTCAGCGAATACTTCACCGTTCGTCCCTCGACACCGGTCACCGTGACCGTGTAGAGCAGGGTCCCGCTGCCATGGGTGACGCGGCACTCCTGCGTGGCGCCGACCTTCGCCCTGAGGGCGCCCTGGCAGGCGACGACGGCATCGGCGTACTTCGCGTCCTTTTGGACCACGTCCTCCTTGACCCACTCCTCGAGCTTCTCCGCGGGCACCGAGTCGCTGGTCGATGAGCCCGAGGTCGGCGGGGACGTCGGCGTCGCCTCCTGCGTCGGGGTCGGCTTGGGCGCCGCGGTTTTGTCGCCGCTGGTGTCGAGCTTCCACGCATACCTGATGTCGGTGCCCTTGGCCTCGGTCACGTTGATGTTGACCGGATAGGTCCTGCCGTTCACCGCGGCCTGGCAGGTGAGGGTTGCGCCCACCTTGCCCTCGAGGTCACCGGGGCAGGACACGCTCGCGTCCTTGCCCGTCTGGGCCTTGATCTCGGTGGACACCTTGGTCTGGATGTCGGACGCCTTCACCTTCGCCGTGGTGAACGAGAACGAGCACGCGCTCAGGGCGAAGGCGGAGGCGATGGCGGCGGGGACGAGGACGAGCTTCTTCATGGAGATCTCCTGGGACGACGTCCGTGCGGGGTGCTGCGGAACGATCCTTCGACGCGAGGAGGCTTCACAATGTTCCAAATGCAAATGCTCCGGAACGCCTGCTCCCCAGCCTAGAGCGCGCCGAGGGCCATCATCTCGTCCCGCGGCTCGTCGATGCTGCAGGTGCCGAACGACGTGAACGCCGCCCGTACGCGCGCGGCCCGCGCGTCGTCGAGGTCCCGCAACGCCGCCACGACGGTCGGCCCGTCCCGTTCGGCCAGGGCCGCGCGTACGCCGGGCTGGTCGCCCTCGAGCGCGCGCTCGGTCGCCCACAGCAGGTTGAGGAACCCGTGTTGCTCGAAACCGCGCTCGGGGTCGGTGTTGCGCAACGCGTGGTGGAGGCCGGCGGTCGCCTTGAACGGCACGCCATGACCCACGGCCAGCGCGATCGAGGATGCCAGCTCGTCCTCGTCGGGATAGAGGTCAGCCCTCACCCCGCCCGTGCGGAACTTGGCCTTGAAGCGCGTGCCGGCCAGGGCCTCGACGAACCCGGCCCGCCGCGAGTCGCGCGGAACCTCGACGAACACGTCGACCACGGTGAACCCCTCGGTCTGCGCCTCCAGCTCGGCCACCGTCGCCGCCCCGCTCGCCTCCGCGTCGGGCACGACCTCGAGCGCAACCAGCATCGCCGCGGGGACGTCGAAGACCAGCTCCGCGACCTCGCGTACGCGGCCCGGCGACGGCACGACGACCGACAGCGGGAGGTCGCCGTCGGCGATCCCGTGGCGGGTCAGTGCGGGCAGCTCGCCGACCGCGGCCGCCGACACCACCAGCGGGCCGACGAGGTCGCGGTGGCCGGATCGCCGGTGGGTGAGGTGGTCCGGAACCGCCCGATCGAGCGGCTTCAGTCCGGGCGGGAAGATGGCCGCGTCGTCGCAGAGCCGGGCGTACAGGACGGGGACGTCCATCAGAACTCCTCCACCCCGCCGTCCGACGTGCCGGCGTCCGAGCCGTCGACCAGGCCGCTGGCCGTGGTCGCGACGGACTCGGGGCCGCGTCCCGACCAGGTCCAGGGGTACGCGGGGTCCTCGCACGCCAGGGCGCCCTCGCCCAGTTCGAGCGGGCGGAAGGTGTCGACCATGACCGCCAGCTCGTCGAAGAACTCGACCCCGATGGACCGTTCGTACGCGCCCGGCTGCGGCCCGTGCGCGTGGCCGCCCGGGTGGATCGAGATGGAGCCCTGGCCGATGCCGGAACCCCTGCGCGCCTCGTAGTCGCCGCCGCAGTAGAACATGATCTCGTCGGAGTCGACGTTCGAGTGGTAGTAGGGCACCGGGATCGCCAGCGGGTGGTAGTCGACCTTGCGCGGCACGAAGTTGCAGATGACGAAGTTGTTGCCCTCGAACACCTGGTGGGCGGGCGGCGGCTGGTGGACGCGGCCGGTGATCGGTTCGTAGTCGGCGATGTTGAACTTCCACGGATAGAGGCAGCCGTCCCAGCCGACCACGTCGAACGGGTGGTTCGGATAGACCATCTTCGTGCCGACGATGCCGGTCGAGCCCGAGTGCTTCACGAGAACCGGCACGTCGGTGCCCTCGGCGAGCAGCGGCTCGGTCGGGCCGTGGAGGTCGCGCTCGCAGAACGGCGCGTGCTCGAGCAGCTGGCCGAACTTCGACAGATAGCGGCGGGGCGGGACGATGTGGGAGCTGGCCTCGATGCAGTACGCCCGGAGCGGCGCCTCGCCAGTCGGCACCCAGCGGTGCGTCGTGGCGCGGGGGATGCACACGTAGTCGCCCTCGACCGCCTCGATCGCGCCGAAGACGGTCTCGACCCGCGCGGTGCCGGACTCGACATAGACCATCTCGTCGCCGATCGCGCTGCGATAGAGCGGGGACTCCTTCTTGGCGACGACGTAGGACAGGCGCACGTCAGGGTTGCCGAGGATCAGGCGACGGCCGGTGACGACGTCGGTGTCGGCCCAGGTGTCCTCACCGAACAGCTCGTGGAGCTTCAGGTGGCGCGGCATCAGCGGGTGGTTCGGCGTGGTGCGCTGGTCGGGCACCTCCCAGACCTCGCAGGCGACGATCGCCGACGGCAGGTGGCGGTGATAAAGCAGGGAAGAGTCCGACGAGAACCCCTCCTCGCCCATGAGCTCCTCGTAGTAGAGGTCACCCTCGGGTGTGCGGTGCTGCGTGTGGCGCTTCGGGGGAATGGCGCCGAGGGCGCGGTAGTGGGGCACGGGAGCTCCTGCCGGTCGTCCGCAACGGTGCGGATGATAAAGGTGTGTATGAGCGTATGACGCGGCTCACAGTTGCGCAAGTGCGACATCTGTCACACTGAGGCAACTCGGAGCCGACTCAAGGAGGAGGACAGGTGACCGAACAGCCGGCGTACTGGGCGTTCGTCGAGCGCGCCCGCGCCCGTCTCGTCGACGGCCAGGTGGGGCCGGCCGAGCCCGAGGCCACGCGCCTGCTGCTGGCGCTGAACCGCGCGTCGGGCACCGTCACCTATGACCTGGAGGCCACCGTCCACCGCCCGCGCGGGCGGAGCTGGGCCGCGTACCGGCTGATGTTCGTGCTCTGGCTGTCCGGCGAGCTGGAGTCGAAGGAGGCGGCGCGGTTGACGGGCCAGAGCCGCGCGGCGACGTCGAACCTCACCGGCCCGCTGGTCGCGGCGGGGGTGGTCGCCAAGCGCCCGGATCCCGGCGACGGCCGCGGCGTGCTGTTGTCCCTCACGGGCAACGGTCTGGTGGAGATCAAAGAGGTGTACGCGGAGCAGAACGCCCGGGAGCGCCAGTGGGCGGGGGCGCTCGATGCCGCGGAGCGGGCGACGTTGATCGCGCTGCTCGACAAGCTGGTGTCGCGGCCGGGGTTCGCGGTGAACGAACGCGACTGAACGCTGGCTGAGCGAGCGCGCCCTGTTCACGCTGGCTGAGTGCGCGGACCCTGTTCACGCTGGCTGAGCGAGCGCGCCCTGTTCACGCTGGCTGAGCGAGCGCCAGCGAGTCGAAGCCACCAACGCCACGAGGGCCCCGGATTTCTCCGGGGCCCTCGTTGGGTTGCTGGGGGTGGAACCCGTCAGCGACCGATCTTGCCGTCGTTGTCGCGATCGAGCTTGTCGCCGATCTTGTCCTTCAGGTCGCGGTCGCCGTCGCCGTCGCGGTCACCCGTGCGGCCGGTGGTGCCACGGGTGCCGGTGCCGTCGGTGTCGACCTCGATCTCTTCGCGCTTGGTGTTGGCCTGGACCGTCTCCGTGTCGGTGACGGTCTCCTTGCCGACGTTCACACGCTCGGTGGCGACGGTCTCCTTCTCGACGACCGGGCGCTCCTCGTGGAGGGTGATCGTCTCTTCGGTGGTGTCCTTGCCGATCGTGTGGTTCGAGGCGCGGTCACCGCTCAGCTTCTCGCGCTCGACGTGGAGCTCCTCGCGCTGGACGGGGACCTCGACGCGCTGGGTCTCGTTGACGACATGCTTGCGCAGGCGGGCCTGGCCGGCCTCGCGACGCTCGGTGCCGACGTTGAGGCGCTCCTCGTGGGCGACGAGCGACTCCTTGCCGTCGTGGTCGCGGTCGGTGCCGGCGGTGCGATCGCGATCGAAGTCACGGTCGTGGGTGCCAGCGGTGGCGGCGGTGCCAGCCGTACCGGCGGTGCCGGCGGCAGCGGTACGCGTACGGTCGTGGTCACGGTCGTGCGTGCCGGCCGTGCCGCCCTCGAGCTTGTAGTAGCGATACAGCTCCTCCTCCTCGGCGGGCGAGAGGTGCTGGTCGACGTCGACGTTCGGGGCGTCCTTGACGAAGGACTTCTCGTAGGGAACGCGCACCTCGTCGCCGGAGATCGTCGCATCCTTCAGCGGAACGAAGGTTTCCTGCGTGCCGAAGAAGCCGGTCGAAACGGTGACCCAGCTCGGCTGGCCGGTGTTGTCGTCCAGGTAGAGCTGGCCGACCGAACCGATCTTGTCGCCGTCGCGGTCATAGACCGTCGAGTTGACGAGAGCATCGATGTTCTGGTTCGTGGTCATGCGGATCTCCTTTGCGTGTGGCATTGGTGTGAGAGTCCTCGACCCTCCCGAATGGGTTTGTCGACTTCTCGGTGTTCTGAGTGTAGCGACGTGCGTCACAGTCGCTGCGGCGGGGTGGGGATGGGGGTTACTGGTGAGTTGGCCACGGTACCGTTATCTGTTCGAGATTTGCTTGTTCACAAGGGAATTCCCGTGATCTGTTCGTGACACTGCGCCGCGGTGTCGCCTTGGCGAGGGCTGGATGGGGGGCCGAGATGTCGAGCAGACCCTCGGATGGTCGAGCGAACCCCTGGATGGTCGAGCAAACCCCTGGATGGTCGAGCAAACCCCTGGATGGTCGAGCGAACCTCCGCAATACCGGGGGTTTCGTGGACCGAACCTGGGTCTGGTCGTCGCGGTGGGGGTTTGGTGAAAGGGGAGGGCCCGGGCAGTTGAACTGCCCGGCCCCCTGTGGATGCTGCGAAGGATCAGCGTTGATCGCCGTGGCGGTTGGTGCCGTCGCGAAGATCGCCCATCTGGTCGCGAAGGTCGCGGTCGCCATCGCCATCGCCGTCACGGTCTCCGGCGACGCCACCCTGCTGCGGGGTTCCGCCCTGGTGGCCCGGTCCGCGGTCGTCGTCGTACGCCTGGCCCTGCTGGTTCAGGCCCCCCTGCTGCTGCACGCCCTGGTCATAGCCCTGCTGGTGACCGGCCGCGCCCTGCTGGGGGTGCTGGTTGAAGCCACCCTGCTGGTCATAGCCCTGACCCATGCCCTGCTGGTTCATGCCCTGCTGGTCAAACCCCTGCGGGTTCATGCCCTGCTGGTTCATCCCCGGCTGGCCCATTCCCTGCTGCATGCCGCCCTGCTGAGCCTGCTGTCGGCCCGCTTCGAAGCCCGCCTGGTAGGGGTCCTGACCGCCCGGCGGCATGCCGCCCTGCTGCATGCCGCCGGCCGCCATGGCACCCTGCTGCATCCCGGGCTGCTGCATCCCGCCCTGGCCCATGCCACCCTGGCCGCCGCCGAAGCCGTCGTTCTCGTGGCGGCGCAGTCGGTTGCGGCGCTGGCCCATCGCGGCACCGCCAGCGGCCCCGGCCGCCCCGGCGGACGCGGCCGTGCCCATGCCGCCCCGACCGCCGTCGCGGCCGTCGCGGTCCAGGGCATTCGGGCGCCCGTCGTGGTCGCGGTCGCCCATCAGCCCGCCCTCGTGACGATCATGGTCGCGTCCGCGGTCGTCATGGTCGCCGTCATTCGTCGGCAGCCCATAGTGGCGATAGAGCGAGTCCTCCTCGTCGTCGGGCGACAGGTGGTCGCCGACATCGCGGGAGGGGGCGTCCTTGATCACGGCCTTCTCGAACGGCAGGCGGATCTCGCCCTCGGAGTGCTGGGCGCCGTTCAGGGGGACGAACGTCTCCTTGCTGCCGAAGGGGCCGGTGTTGACCGTGACCCAGCTGGGCTTGCCGGTCTTGCGTCGAGGAACAGCTGACCCACCGAGCCGACCTTGTCGCCGTCGCGGTCATAGACCGTCGAGCTCGTCAGCTTGCGGATCGCGTCGCGGCTGTCGTGGCCGGAGTCGTGCCCGGTCGTGGGACCGTCGTGGTCGTTGCGGCCGAGTGCGTTCGGCTTGCCGTCGTGATCGCGGTCGCCGGGCAGTCCGCCCTCGCGGTCGTGGCTGTGATGGGTCATTGCAGTCCTCCCTGGTTCGGAGTCGCGCGTGCCGTGGTGGCCATACTTAGAAGAGGACAATAGCGCCAACTGTGACCTACATCACAGGGGGGTCGGGTCAGCCCTTCGCGTGGACCCGGTCCGCGTACGCGATGGCCCGATCGGCCCGCTCCGCGCCGAACACGCGCAGGAATTCCGCGATGTCGGGATGACGCTCGGCGACCAGAGCGGCGGCGTCCAGCCACTCGCCCGCGCCCGCGGTCTCCCGGCAGATCTCCTGGATCTCCGCGCCCAGCGGGCGCGTACGCCTTCCCGTCGTCGTGGTGGGCCCGTGGAACACGTCCTGGTTGTCGGCGTTGGCCTGCAACTGGGCGAGGGCCTCGGGCAGCGCGAGCTCGCCGGCCTCGACCTGCTGGGCGATCTGGGTCATCCATTGGAGGCGCTGGGCGGCGGCGGGATTGCCGATCTTGATGCGGCGGCCGTTGATCAGCTGCGACAGCATGGGCGCGGAGACCCCGAGCAGCTCCGAGACCCGGGCCTGGGTCAGCTGGAGGGAGGTGGCGCAGCGGCCGAGCACGGTCTGGAGCGGCTCGCCATAGAGTTCGATCTGGCGCGCCCGCGTTGCCGTGACCTCATCGTCCACGCTCTGCTGCATCATTCCTCACTCGATGAACTCCGCGGGCCGGGGCGCCCGCGGCGGAACGTTTCAGACCGTAGCAAGCACGAGGGCCGCCACGAGGCAGATCATCCCCATGCCCGCGAGGAGGGGCACCGCGATCGGCGTACGCCGGGTGTCGGCCGTGGTCTCGACGGCGTGTGACCCGGTGGCGTACGCGGGCTGCCCCACGGTGTGCGGGCCCGTCACGGGGAACCCGGCCCCGGTGAACGTCGGCGGGGTGTTCGGGAACGCGCCCTGCCGCTGCAGCCCCTGCGTGGCGGGGGTGTTGGGGGTGCCGAACGCGCGCGGGTGGGCGGACCCGCCGGGGCCCCAGCCGGGCGGCAGGTCGCCGACCTGGTCGAAGACCTCCACGGGGTGGCTGCGCGGATCGGTCGTGGCCCGCAGCGTACGCAGGGCCGCGCGCGCCTCGGACGCCGACGCGAACCCGTGGCCCGAGTCGGCCCACAGGCGCTCGACGAACCCGCGTACGTCGGGGGCGACCGCGGACAGGTCCACGGGCGGGTCGGTCTCGCGGGGCCGCCGAGCCGTGAGCATCTCGGCGAGCACGGCCGCGGCCGCGTACAGGTCCTGGGCGGGCTCGGGGTCGACGCCCATGCGGGCGAGGGGGGACATGTAGCCGGGGGTGCCGACGACCTCCGTGGTGTGGGTGAGTCGAGGGTCGGATTCGTGGGCGGCGATGCCGAAGTCGGCGAGGCGCACGTCGGGCAGGCCGGCGCCGGTCGCGGCCAGCAGGAGGTTGGCGGGCTTGATGTCGCGATGGATCAGGCCGCGCTCGTGGATCGCCTCGAGCGCCTGCAGCAGCTGGTCGGTGACGATCAGCGCCCACCAGTCGGGCAGCGGGCCGTAGTCCTTGACCATGGTCGAGACCGAACCGCCGGTCGCGAGGTCCATCGTGAACAGGATCTGGTCGTCCTCGCCGACCCACGACTGGGGCGCGCAGACGTGGGGGTGTTCGATGCGATGGCCGGTCTCGCGGATGAAGCGCAGCAGTGACGCCGCGTCGGACTGCTTCAGCAGCTTCGCGGCCCGATAGCGCTGCTCCTTGTGGTCCCAGGCGCGCCAGACGGTGCCGGCGCCACCCGCGCCGATGTTGTCCACCAGTTCATAGCGGCCGCCGAACACCTCACCCATGGGGCAAGGATGCCACGCCAGTCACGTTGGCTGAGTGAGCGAAGCGAGTCGAATCACGTTGGCTGAGTGAGCGAAGCGAGTCGAAGCCCTCGCGCCGCTGCTTGGCGCCATGGCCCCCCAGTGACGACAATGGCCGGGTGACCCGATCGACCCGCCTCGCCGCCCTGGGCGCCGCCGCCACGATGTGGCTGGGCTGTGGGGTGGCGTACGCGCCCTTCGCGGCCGCCGCCCCGCCGACCGTACGCGGGACCGAGGGCCGGGAGCAGGCTCCGGTGCTGCCCCTGGGTGACTCGGTAGACGTGTTGGGGTCGGTCAGCAACAAGTCGGCGATGACGCGCCACTACCGCGTCGAGCGGCCCGACCTCGCGTCGTCGGTGTTCTTCGGGGCCGCGATGAGCGTGCCGGATATCGGATCGGACGGGGTGTCGATCACGACGGAGGCGGGGAAATACGAGACGTGCTCGACGGGGTCGGGCAACTCGACGGGCTCCGACGGGCGCGCGGTCGTGGCGAGCGGTGCCAATGCGATGGAGACCTGCCCCCAGCAGCAGCAGGTGACCGCCCAGCTGGAGCGCTATGACCTCGACTCGATGACGTCGACGAAGAAGGAGGCGCCGGTCCTGCTGCGTGTCACCCGCGTACCGCGCGTCACGAACCTCGAGGAGCTGCCGACCGCGCTCCCGAAGAGCAGCAACAAGGAACTGCCGCAGGGGACCGAGGGGAAGGTCACGCCGGGGGCGACGATCACCGAGCCTGCGCCGGTGCAGCACGGCCACAGCTATCGGCTCGACATCACGACGTCGAAGCCGCAGTTCTTCGTCGTCGACGTGGGGTGGGGCCAGACGCTCGCGGTGCAGGGCCAGACGACGCGTACGCCGGAGATGCAGGCGGTGCGCGACAAATATCCGGCGCTGCAGATGAACATCCTCGGCCCGACGCTGAACGAGGTCGCCGAGGCCGAGGTGTCGCTGAGCTCCGAGACCGGGCGCCGCGCGGCGGTGGCGGCACCGGTGGTGTGGCGGTCGTACGCGAAGTCGGGCAAGTCGTCGTTCATGGCCGGCAAGCACCTGATCGTGGTCGGGGTGCCGGAGAAGCCGTTCGGGAAGCCGGTGAGTTTCTCCTACACGCTGACGATCGACGTGGCCGGTGACATTACGGGCGTCCCGAAGTTCGAGGGCGAGGTCGAGGGCGGGGGCGCACCGAAGGCGGCGGCGACGCCGGTCAAGCGGTATGCGGCCGTGGGCCTCGGCATCGCGGGATCGCTGATGCTCATCGCGTCGGGCGTGGTCTGGTCGCGGTCACGGGCGTAGGGAACGCTCTCCGAGCGAGCTGGAGTCGGGCCACTCGGGGCGCGATGTGACTTTTCGCTCATCAGTGGCGATCTCGCGCCCGTTCTGGGCCTCGAGATCGTCACTGACGAGCGATCTGTCCCACTCATTTGGTTTCGAGCAGGATGCGCCCGCAGCGTCTCCCTCAGCCAGTGATTCCGCACTAAAGCGTTGACAGCCGCGGGTAGTTCTCGGGCTCAGGCTGGTCCAAGTTTCTCCTGAGTTCGTCGGCGATGGCTGTGGCCCGTGCGTGGGCTTGGTCGATGGTTTCGTGATCTTGTGGGGCCGCTACGCGGAGTGCCTCGGTTCGTGTACCCCGCGTGGCTGCAACGATCACGTCGCCATCCCTGCGCACGGCAGCTCCTTCCCAGTGGATGTGGGCATCGGCGGTGTCGTCTTGAGAGAGGGCTATGCGAACCAGGCGCCCCAGTCGGTGGCTCGGGGTCTCCCAATTGTGATCTGTGAGCATGTGGGTCAGGGCGGTGTCGTAGGTCTCGCGCTCGAAGGCGTACCGGGTGGGAGGGGCCAAGCGTGTCTCGTGGAGGTCCCACAGGACATGATCGTCGGCGGCACTGATGGTGACCCATTGCGGGGAGCATCCCAGGTCGCCACACGTGCAGCGGAGCACGAGGACGCGGGACGGTTCGGGGTGTACCGCCCAGAGGTGATTGGCCGCGATGGGATGTGCCGGTGTTCCTGTTGAAGGCATGAGTGTCCAGGGATGGAGGCCGAACCCCTCGCTCTCGGCAGCCAGGTCGCGGCCGTTGATCAGGGGGCTCAGGCCCGGGAGTCCACGATCTGCCTGCCAGTCGATGCGCCACTCTAGGGTCGCAGTTTCGCCTTCGCTGTCCATGGACCAGAGACTAGTTCGCCATGGGGTATGGGATGATTGCGAAGGGACCCTTTTGGTGGGATAAAGCCCTATGTGGGCCAGGCGCCTCGCGCAGATCGCTTCCTCGCGAGGCAGGGGGATTACGTTAAGGCCCATCCGAATGCGGATTTCGAGTTCGACGTCCTTGGCCACGCCGGCCCGGGCAAAGAACTTTATAGGCTCGAAGAGGTCCACATGCGAAGGCTGGGTGGGCCAACTAATAAGGGGAACCCAAATGGTGGGCTATCGAACAAGCGGCATCAAATGAGTGAGTCAAATTATCGGAATGCTGGAGGGGATCCCAATTGAGGAAGCCACCGCAAAATGAGGCGCTGAGGGTCTCGAAGATTGTCCCTTGGCAGGAGATGTTCGGCGGGTTATAACCGTGGAAAGGGTCGAGGAGATCCATCCGATCTTCATGAGATCTCCTTGATGTCCATGTTCTCCGAGCGAGCTGGAGTCGGGCCACTCGGGGCGCGGTGTGACTTTTCGCTCATCAGTGGCGATCTCGCGCCCGTTCTGGGCCTCGAGATCGTCACTGATGAGCGATCTGTCCCGCTCACGTGGCCTCGAACTGCCTGGCCGGAGCAGCACTGTGTCCCCCCAGTTGGGCCCCCGGGTCTTGTGTGGCGGGCTACGCATTGGCGACGCTGGTTCCATGACCCCTTCCTCCGCCGAGGCGGCGAACACTCTGGCGCCCGCATCCCCTGCCCGCGTCGACGTCATCGCGTGGCTGCTGCAGGGGGAGGCAGCCCTGCGCTGGCAGGTGGAGCGCGACCTCATGGACGCGCCCGAGGAGATCGGGCAGGAAACCCGGTCCCGCGTACCCCATGAGGGATGTGCTGCCGTCATCATCGGCCACCAGGACCCCGACGGGCAGTGGGACGGTGGGGCGTTCTTCCCCGGCGACCTGCAGCCGGGGGCGGAGGGGCCGGCCCACCAGGAACCCGGGCAGCCATGGACGGCCACCTACTGGTCGCTGCTGACGCTCCGGGAGTGGGGGGTGGAGCCGGACGCGTTGCGCGAGGACACGGCATCGCTCCTGGAGGCGAACAGCCGGTGGGAGTATGACGACCTCCCGTTCTGGGAGGGCGAGGTCGATGCCTGCATCAATGCGGGGACGCTGGCCAACGGGTCGTGGCTGGGACGGGACGTGTCCGGGCTGGAGACCTGGTTCGTGGAGCACCAGATGGCCGAGGGCGGGTGGAACTGCGACTGGGTGGAGGGGTCGCAGCGAGCGTCCTTCCACTCGACGCTCAACACGCTGGTTGGCCTTCTGGACCACGAGGCGCGTACCGGCGCGACACCGGCGCTGGTGGAGGCGCGACACCGGGCGCAGGAATACCTGCTGCAGAGGGAACTCATGCGGAGCCGCACCACCGGCGAGGTGCACACGCCGTGGGCCACGCACTGGGCGTACCCGTTCCGGTACTACAGCGTGATCCGGGCGGCGGACCACTTCCGCGCCGCGGCGCTGCATGACGGCGTGGGGCCGGATCCGCGGATGGAAGCGGCGGTCGAGCACATCCGCCAGCAGCGGCAGGCGGACGGCACGTGGCGCCAGCAGCTGCGGCACGAGGGGCGGGCGTGGTGTCAGATCGACGTCGACGCCGGGCAGCCCTCGCCGTGGCTGACGTTCACAGCGTTGCGGGTGTTGGAGTGGTGGGACGCGTCGCGCTGAGGATCTACCGCCCCCGCGCCACCTCGATCATCGCGGAGTCGTCCGCCCGCCCCAGCCCCGCCCGTCGCCCCGCCACGAACTGTTGCAGCGCCGCCGCCGCGATCGGCGTCGGCTGCGCCGCCGCGCGCGCCGAGTCGGTGACCAGCCCGAGGTCCTTGTGCATGATGTCCAGCGCGCTGCGTACCTCCACGTCCGGATAGTCGACCATCCGCGCGCCGCGGTCGGTGAACATGAACGACGCCGCGGCCCCGTCCTTGAGCGCCTCCCACGTCGTCGCGGCGTCGAGTCCGAGGGACTCCGCGTACGCCAGGGCCTCGCCGGCCACCGCCACGTGGACGCCGCACAGCAGCTGGTTCACGAGCTTGAGCCGCTGGCCGTCGCCGGCGTTCGGGCCGACCACCGACACCGTCGAGGCCAGGTCGTCGAGGACCGGCCGCGCGGCGGCGACGTGCTCGTCCGCGCCGCCGACCATGATCAACAACTCGCCGCTCGCGGCGCGCGCCGAGCCGCCGGAGATGGGCGCGTCCACGAACCCGACGCCGTGCGCGGCCAGCGCCTCGGCCGTCGCGATCGCCGCGTCGGGGCCGATGGTCGCGAAGACGATCACGGTCGACCCCGGCTTCAGCTCGGCGACCAGCCCCGAGTCGACAAGCACGGCCCTGACCTGGGCCGGGGTCGCGACGACGACCCCCACCACGTCGGCGTCGTCGACCGCCTCGGCCGCCGACGCGGCCGGGCGTACGCCGCCGGTGCACCAGCGCTCTACGAGCTCCGGTGCGATGTCGTACGCGGCCACCTCGCGCCCCGCGCGGCCCAGGGTGCGGGCCATGGGCCCGCCCATCGCGCCGAGCCCGATCCATCCGATCTTCATGAGATCTCCTTGTTGTCCACGTTCTCCGAGCGAGCACTTCGACTCGGCCGCGGGCGTCCTCGCCCAGCACGCGCTTCGCGCGTCGAGGAGTCCTCACGGAACAGCTCGATCGCATCCGCCAGCGCGTGCTCGTCGCCCACGTTGCCGGCGAACACCACATAGGGCGTGCCGACGACCCCGGCCGGTGCGTCATCGGGCCGCAGCACCGACACCATGCCGGGGAACAGCTGCCCCAGCACGGTCGCGCGGCGGATCCCGAGCCCGCGGACGGCGACGTCGTGCGACGTGATGCCGCCCTTGCCGATTACCCAGGCGGGCCGCGCCTCCAGCGCGCCGCGCACGACCTCGACGACGGCGTCAGACACCAGCCGCGCGATGCGCAGCGAATCGTCGGCGTCGGTGCCGCGCACCAACCGCCGCGAGGTGTAGACCAGCACGTCACCGGTCGCCAGCGCCTCCCGCACCTCGGCGACGACCTCGGCCACGTGGGCCTCGTCATCCCCCTCCACCAGGGTCGGCACGTCGATGACGACCTCGCGTACGCCGCCCCGCTCGCGGGCCCGTTCGACCTGCCGCGCGGTCTGGCCCACGTGGGAGCCGACGACGGCGAGCCCGTGGCCCGTGCCGGGGACACCGGAGGGCCAGATCTCGTTCCTGGAAAGGGGATCCGCGCCCTCGATGCCGGACAGCGCGCGCACCCACGAGGGGCCCGAACGGCTCAGGAAGTCTTTGCCCGTGGCGATCGCGGCGGCTGCGACGGTGTCGAGGTCGGCGTACGTCTCGGCGTTCACCACCACCCACCGCCCGTCGCCGACCTCGTCGAGGACGGCGCGCACCGCGTCGATTCCGGCCCGGATCGTCTCGAGCCCCAGCGTCGTGACTCGATCGGCCGGAACCCCCTTCGCCACGAGGAAATCGGCGAGGTTCGAGGCTGCGTACCCGAAGGTGGCATCGCGCGCGAACTCCGTCTCGCCCGCGGGCACGGGCGACCCGTCCACCATCGCGTAATGCACGTCTCCCGAGGTGAAGCGCCCCGCCTCGAGATAGGCCGGCACGAACAGGATGCCGTCGAATCCCTTGCCCAGCGCGCTTTCCCGCGCCCGATCCAGCGCCGCTACCTCGGCGAGCACGTGCCCGCGCAGCGTCGAGTCCGACCGCGACACGACGTCGAGGCGCCATCCGCGGTCGCGCTGCAGGGCGAACAGGTCGCGGGCGACGCGGTCGGTGAGCGCGACGGCATCGGCCTGGTCCAGCGAGCGGGTGTTCGTGAGCAGGAAGGCGGTCGAGCCCGGCTCCGCGAGCGCGGCCGCGTACGCGTCGGGCTCCAGGACCGTCACCACCGCCACGTCGTGGACCGCCTGGGAGCCGGTGGGGTCGTCGTCGAGGGCGACAGTACGCCGGCCCGCGGCGACGCGGGCCGCCATCAGCCGGCTCGGGTCGGGGTTCACCGAGGCGTCGCCGGTCATGAGATCTGGATCCCGCCGTTGACGTCATAGGTCGCGGCGGTGATGTTGCCGGCGTCGGGGCCCATAAGGAACGCGATGAGGGCGGCGACCTCCTCGGGGGTGCTGATGCGCCGCGTGAGCGCGTCGACCGACATCGACTCCTTGCGCTCGTCGGTGAGGGTGCCGCCCATGATGTCGGTGTCGACCGGGCCGGGCGACACCGCGTTGACGGTGACGCCGTGGGGGCTGACCTCGCGGGCGAGGGCACGGGTGAGGCCGATGATGCCGGCCTTGGCGGCGGAATAGGCGACCTTCGAATAGGTCCCGCCGCCGCGCTGGGCCGAGATCGACGACAGCGACACGACGCGGCCGACACCCGCTTTGATCATGGACGGGAGCGCGCGCTGGGTGACGAGGAACGCGCCGCGCAGGTTCACCGCCATGACGCGGTCCCAGCCCTCGACGGTCTCCTCCAGGAACGGCGTGGGCGACGAGATGCCGGCGAGGTTCACCAGCCCGATGACCGGCGGGAGCGACTGCTCGATGCCGGCGTACGCGACCTCCACCGACGCCTGGTCCGACACGTCGGCGGCGAACCCGCGGGCCGGTACGCCGTGCTCCGCCGCGATCTCCTCGGCGACGCTCTGGGCCGCGCCGGCGTCGAGGTCGACGATCGCGATGGCCCAGCCTGCGGCCGCGAGGGCGTGGGCGGTGCAGCGCCCGATGCCGCGAGGTGACGCGGCGCCGGTGAGGACGGCGGTGCGGTCATGGGGGAGGGACATGCGAGCTCCTTCGATCGACTGGTCCGATCGTGGAGGGACGAACGCGCGTGGTCAAGCAGTGGCGGGGAACAGCGGACGCCGCGCCCTGCACGAGCGAGCCCCGCGAAGGGGGCTCACCCGTGGTCATGGCGCGGATCCCTATCGACGAACCGCTTCCCGAAGCTCGGTCGCCAGGGGGCCGGCCGGCATGGCTGCAGCGCTGGGCCACTGCCAGGCGGAGCGCAGGATGAAGGCCAGCAGAATCACCTCGATTCCGATGGAGAGGGCGTAGTACGGGGCCCAGGCCCAGGACGCCCCTGCCGCGTTGAAAACCATGAGGGGAATGTAGAGGGCTCCAGCGACGAGGTTCGCGGTGCGGCTCACCCGGGCTGGGAGCGTCACGGAAAGCATCACCATCAGCGCCGGGATCCCTATGATCACCAGGAAAATGATCATCACAGTGGGGGTGATGGTGAACGCGTAGATGCCGCCGCCTCGGATCTGGTCAATGGCGCCGGGCTGGTAGAGGTGGAAGTAGTCGATGTAGATGACGAAGAACATCAAGCTGGTCCAGGCTGCCGCAAGCTTCCCGCGCACGGGGATCGGCGGGTCGTCGAGCACGGTCGAGGTGTTCGTTCGGATGGTCATCAGCGCTTCTTTCGAGAGGAGCGGGTCCGTCCGCCGGAGTGGCGTAGGTCTGGGGTGTATGCGCACCGGTGGGGTTCTCGTCGGTCCGGCCGTCAGGGCGTGACGACGACCTTCCCCCGGGTGTGGCCGGCCGCGACGTGGCGGAACGCGTCCGCTGCTTCATGCAGCGCGTAGGTGCGGTCGATGACGGGCCTGACCTGCCCGGTCGTCAGCAGGTCGGCCAGGGTGAGCAGGTCCTGGCGCTTCCCGATCGACGTGAACGGCCTCAGCCGCTGACGGGTGAACCCGGACAGCACGCGCGCTCTGGCGAATCGCCCCAGGGGGCCGAGCCAACGGCCGCCGTGCCCGCTGTTGGGGATCAGGGTGCCCGTGGGCGTCAGCACGTGGCGTACAGCCTCCAGGGGCTGGGCCTCCACATTGTCGAGGATCACGTCGTAGCGCTTCGCGGTGCGGGTGAAGTCGGTCGTCGTGTAGTCGATGACGTGGTCGGCGCCGAGCGACCGGACCAGGTCGAGGTTCTGGGTGCTGCAGACGCCTGTCACCTCGGCACCGAACGCCTTGGCGATCTGGACGGCGAAGGATCCCACGCCGCCCGACGCGCCCGTGATCAGCACGGCCTGTCCCGGTCGAACATTCGCGACCCTGCGCAGTGCCTGCAGCGCGGTCATGGCCGACGTGGGGACCGCCGCTGCCCCGACGACCGACACGGTGGAAGGGATGGACACGAGGTTGTCCGCCTTGACGCACGCGTACTCGGCCAGGGCTCCCGCCAAGGTCCAGCCGAACACCCGGTCGCCGGGGGCAAGGGCGGTGGCATCGTCCCCGACCGCAGCGACCACCCCGGCGAGATCCATCCCCCGGATGCCGTGGCGCGGCCGGTGGAGACCGAACGCCAGCCGCACCATGTAGGGCTCACCGGTCATGACGAAGTGGTCGCCGGGATGGATAGACGCCGCGCCCACCCGGACGAGCACGTCGCGACGACCCGGCCGCGGCATCCCCACATCGGACGACTCGAGCACGGAGGGAGGGCCGTAGCGGTGCTGGACGACAGCGCGCATCGTGGACCGCGGTTCGTTTTCCATGCAGGGGCTCCTGACGTCTGAGTCGGGGCTCTCCGCGACTCGTACACCGTACGTCGTACACTGTACGGCACCCACGCAAATGCGGGGAGTCGTACGCTGGACGACTGTCGAGCATTCGAGCGAGAAGGAGACCCGTGCCTGCGAAGGGGCAACACCAGGGCGCGTCAGAGAAGGGGCTGACCAAGCAGCGCGTCGTGGCCGAGGCGATCCGGCTGGCTGACCGCGAGGGCGTCGGGGGGCTGAGCATGCGGCGACTCGCGGGCACGCTCGGCAAGGGCGCGATGTCGCTCTACCACTACGTGGCGAGCAAGGACGAGTTGCTGGACGCCATGATCGACGTCGTCTTCGACGAGATCGAACTCCCGCCGGAAGGAGCCGACTGGCAGTCGGCGATGCGACGCCGGGGGCTCTCCGCCCGAGAGGTTCTCCGACGCCACCCGTGGGCGATCGGCCTGATGGAGTCGCGGACCTCGCCGGGGCCCGCGAACCTCCGCCACCACGAGGCGGTCATCGCCTGCCTGCGGAGGGCTGGTTTTCCGACCTTGATGGCGACGCACGCCAACTGGCTGCTCGACAGCTACGTCTACGGTTTCGCCCTGCAGGAAGCGAGCCTGCCGTTCGACACCGCTGACGAGCTGGCAACCGTGGCCGAGGAGGTCTTCCTGCCCCAGCTTCCCCCCGACGAGTTCCCCTACCTCAACGAGTCCGCGATCGCGCTCGTCGCCGGCGGCCAGGGCCCGGCGGAGGAGTTCACCTTCGGCCTCGACCTCATCCTGACCGCCCTGGAGGGCCTGAGAGCCCCCGCCTAGGTGTACTGACCGGAGACGTTAGTAGAGTGACTTTCTCTGGGAGCCTTGACCTTGACACTGTGTGATGCGGTCTGGTGGGAGTCGACATGTTGAGCATCGGAGAGATCGCGCATAGCACCGGTGTCTCGCGGCGCATGCTACGGCACTGGGAAGACGAGGGGTTGCTGACCCCAGCTGTAACCGACCCCGTGACCGGCTATCGGCGCTACCAAGACAGCCAGCTAGGGCGCGTGCGAGCCATCACGGAGCTGCGCGCGCTCGGGTTCGGTTTGGCCGAGATAGGGCAGCTGCTCGATCCGCAGATCGGGCAGTCCACGCTGGAATCGCTTCTGATTCACCAGGTAGATGCCTTGCAGCGGGAGATCACCGAGGCTTCAACACGTCTGGTCCACGTTCAGCACCGGCTGGACATCATCCAGAACAAGTCCATGGAGATCATCATGAATCTGTCCCTCACCGCACTGCCCAGCCTCAATTTCTGGGGGCTGAGCACCGCCGTCCTTGACGAGACCGAGATCGGTCACGCCGTGAGCGAGTTGTACCGGCGTCTCCCGCAATCCGATGAAGAGATCGTGCTTCTGTACGACGGCACGCGCGACGACCAGATCACCGTCTCGGCCGGGACTATGACGCAATCCGAATCTGAGGCGGTCAGCAGGATCGTCGTACCGGAGGTCCCGGAAGCGTAACGGTCACGTTCGATGTGCCCCCAGAGAGCATCGCGGATGCCTGGATCCTCATCGAGACCGAGCTGGAGAAGCGACACCTGACCAGCTTTGGAGTCTATCGGCAGGTCAACAGCGCGACGGGGCACGTCACCCTGCAGGCCCCTGTTCGCGAGCGGCACTGATTTGTCGGCCACGGCAAACGGGGCCAGCGGCGTTGTCGAGCCGTCGCCTGGATGTGAGCCTCAATGAGCCATGCAAATGCGGCCCTTACCCCGCGCCACAGGCTGAAAGTTGCCCACCTGGTCGTCGACCAGGGGTGGCGGATCAGTGAAGTAGCGGCCCGCTTCCAAGTGTCCTGGCCGACGGTCAAGCGCTGGGTCGACCGCTACCTCGCCGGCGAACCGATGCAGGACCGCTCCTCGCGGCCGCGGAGATCTCCGGGCAAGACACCCAAGACTGTGACGAAGAGGTGCGTCAGCCTGCGGATGCGTCTGCGGGAAGGGCCGGTCCAGCTCGCTGCGAGACTCAACATCGCGCCGTCGACGGTCCATCGAATCCTGCGATCGGCCCGATTGAACCGACTCGCCTATGTCGACCGCGAAACCGGTGAGCCCATCCGCCGGTATGAGCATGACCATCCGGGATCGATGGTGCATGTGGACGTGAAGAAGCTCGGCAACATCCCCGACGGTGGCGGCTGGCGTTACGTCGGCCGCCGCCAAGGCGAGAAGAACCGCGCCGCGACACAGGACAAGTCACGCAACGCCTACGGCAACCCAAAGCTCGGATACGCATTCGTACACACCGTCATCGACGACCACTCCCGCGTCGCCTACACCGAGGTTCACGACGACGAAACAGCCGTCACTGCCGTCGGTGTCCTACGTCGGGCCGCCAGCTGGTTCACCGACCGTGGCGTCACGATTGAGCGAGTGTTGTCAGACAACGGCGGTGCGTACCGCTCGTACCTTTGGCGCGACACGTGCGAGGTCCTGTCGATCATCCCGAAGCGCACCCGCCCGTACCGCCCACAGACAAACGGAAAGGTCGAGCGTTTCCACCGCACCATGGCTGACGGGTGGGCCTATGCCCGTTGCTACCGCAGCGAGCATGAGCGCCGCGACGGGCTCAATGGCTGGCTGCACCACTACAACCAGCACCGCCCCCACACGGCCTGCGGTAACCAGCCGCCCTTCTCGCGATTAATCAACGTCCCCGATCAGTACACCTAGGGGACCCCCCTCACCACGGCCGCTCCACGTCCGTCCCGCTCCGCTTCTCGCGGTCCCGAGACTTCTGCTGCTGCTTCCGCGCCTCCTCGTTCTGCTTCTCCACGCGCTCGATGCGCTGGTCCGGCGGTTCGGGGTTCGGCTCACCCGACGGCTGCGGCGTCGGCGACTTCGAGCTGCGCTGCTCACGCTCCTTCGCCTTCTGCTCCTCGCGGCGCTTCTCCTCCATGCGGTCCTCCGACTCGCCCGCGCGCTCCTGCTCCTCCTTGCGCTGCTCCTCGCCGGCGGTGGGCTGCGAGCTCGGTTTCCCCTCGGTGGGCTGCCCCGACGGCCCGGTGGTCGGCTCCCCGGAAGGTCCGCTCGTCGGCTGCCCCGACGGTCCCGTCGTCGGCTGCCCAGACTTCCCCGGAGTCGGAGACTTCGTGCCCGACGGCGACGGCGACGGCGATGCCGACGGCTTCCGCGTCGGATCCCCGCACTGCCCCTGCCTCAACACCGCGAGCCCCTCCGCGTACATCGTCTCCGCCTCCGCGTGGCGCCGCGCGACCGCCAGTTCGTCGCCCATCACCTCGATGGTCGCGACGAGGTTCAGCCTGACCAGGCAGTCCTGCGCCTTCGGCACTGTCTTCAACGCTTCGGCGAAATCGGTCTTCGCCGCGGGATAGTTGCGCAGCCCGTGGTTCGCCGTCCCCCGGTTGTACGCCGCCACCCACGGCTGCACCACGTTCACCCGGTGGGTCCGCTCGAACTTCTCGCGGGCCGTCGCCATGTCTGACTCCGCGTACGCCTCCCTCCCCGCCGCGTTGTCGACCGTCTTGCCGATCAGGGTGCCCGACGTCAGCACCGCCGCGATCCAGACCGGCGCCGACCAGGCCGCCAGCCGCTTGCGCCGCGAGGTCCACCAGGTGGGGCTCATCGCGATCCTCCTGGAGCTTCGACTCGCGGAGCCTGTGCCGAGCGAGGCCGCTCGCGGCCGAGACGAGGTGCTCGCTCAGCCAGCGTCCGTATGCCCAGCTTCGTAGCCCGCGTCCGTACGCCCAGCTCCGTACGCAGCCGCCGGTGCACCGTCGCCGCGTCCCACAGCTCCCACAGCACCAGCCCGAGCAGCGCCAGCGCGAACATCCAATAGGTCTCCATGCCGCTGGTCACCCGCGCGTCGCCGAGGGCCGTCGACCACCCGCCCGCGCTCGGCAGGTTCGGCTGGTCCGGACGCGCGCGGTGCTGGTAGTCCACGCCCAGCTCGCCGGCGACCTTCCGCAGGTTCCCCTCGTCGATCTTCGACACCGCGTCCCCCCCGGCGGCGTGCACATAGCCGTTCTCGGTGATCCCGGTCTTCATCCGCCCGCCGGCCGCCGTGCCATAGCCCAGCACCCCGCCGCCCCTGATCAGCGGCTTCAGCGCCGCGAACGACTCCACGGGTTCCTTCGAGGTCTGCTCGCCGTCGCCGAGATAGAACAGCTGCCGCGTACGCCCCGGCTGGGCCTTCTCCGCGTCCCGCAGGAGCTTCTCGGTGGTCGCCACGCCCGCCGAGATCGAGCTGCCGGCCGAATAGAGATAGAGCTCCGGCACGATCGAGTCGGCCACGCTCAGCAGTGCCGTCGCGTCGGTCGTGAACGGCATCTCCACCACGCCGCGCGAGGTGAACGTCACGATCGCGAACCGCGCCCCCGGATAGCGCTCGGCGATCTTGCGGATGTCGTGGGCGACCCCGCGTACGCGCGGCTCCGCGCCGTTCCAGTCCTCCGCCGCGATCGAGGTCGTGCGGTCGACCATGATCACGACGTCGACGTTCGAGGCGAGCCCGCGGCCCTGCTGGCCGCCGACCACAGGCCGGACCGCGATCAGCAGCACGAGCACGGCCATGCCGAGGCGCCGCAGGTCGATGCGTCGCGCGACCTTCGGCCCGGTACGCCCGCGCCAGGCGGTCAGGGCCAGGCCAAGCACGGCCAGCAGCGCGAGCCCCGCCAGCACCAGGTTCGGGTGGAACGTCATGACGCCCTCCGATCACGGCGGGCCACGAGCCCGCGTACGGGTCCCGCCAACGCCAGGCCCAGCGCGCCCGCCGTGCACAGGACCAGGCCGGCCAGCGGCAGGTCGGTCACCCGCGCCGCGCCGGCGCCGTCCAGGCGGCGCGCCTCGGTCGCCGAGATCGCGGCGACGATGCGGTCGCCGGCGCCGGGCCCGTTGACGAGATACATCTCGCCCTGGGTCCGCCGCACCTGCGTACGCAGGGCCTCGACGTCGTCGTCCTCATATTTCGCGATGCCATAGACGGTGATCTTCTTCGCCAACGCCATGTCGATGGACTCGGTCAGCGTGAAGGCCGGCTTGCCGTTGAGGTCGTTGTCGGTGGCCAGGATGATCGAGCGCGAGCGCGGCTCGTCGAGCCGGTCGAACCGCTGGACGCAGGACGCTAGCCCGTCGCCGATCAACGACGACCCCCTGCCCATCGTGGTGCCGTCGGTGAACGAGAAGTCGTTGGCGTCGATGGCCTTCGCGGCGGTCTCGATCTGCTCGGCCACGAACTGGTAGTCGTTCGTCAGCGGGAACACCAGCACCGCCGAGTTGTTCCAGATCGTCAGTCCCACCCGCTCACCGCGCATCTGGCCCACGATCTTGTGGAACGCCCGCAACATCTCGGCGTCGGTGTTGGTCATGGACCCCGACACGTCGAGGCACAGCATGATGTCGCGGTTGTGCTGCACGTCCTTGCTCTCCGCAGCCGCGGCGAGGCGGCCCACCAGCAGCAGCGCGCCCGCGGTCATGAGCACCGTCGAGACCAGGGACACCAGCGACCATCGCAGCGCACTCGCGGCCAGGCGCTGGTAGCGCTTCGACTGACGGAGCCGGTCGGTGTTGGCCGCGGCGATGCCGGCGGGGACGGCCCGCGCGGCCGGGTCGCGGCGGCGCCAGAACCACGCTCCGACGGCGATCACGACGAGCGCGACGATCAGGAGGGGCCAGAAGGCGAGCGTCATGCGGGCACCTCCTCGAGCGCGGTCGCCCAGCGGCGGACCAGCTCGTCGGCGCGATCCGCGGCCGCGTCCACGTCGCCCGCCCCGTCGGGCCCGAAGCTCGGCGGATGGAGCACCGCGACATAGTCGGTGAGGTTCGCCAGCCGCGCGTCGTGCTGCATCGCCTCGCGCAGGTCGGCCAGCCCCATGTGGTCGGTCGGCCAGCCCGACGCCTCGGCCACAAACCGGCGTACGACCCGCGACAGCTCCTGGTGAGCGCCGCGGTCGGTGACCTCGCCGACGGCGTGGCGCGCGCGGACGGCCCGGATGCCGGACTGGGCCTCGGCCAGCGCCTGGGCCGGCGTACGCGGCGGCGCGGGCGGGGTGGGACGCACGCGGCGGGGCCGGGTGAGCAGCCAGACAAGGACGGGCCAGGCCACGGCCAGGACGGCGAGGGCGATGCCGAGCCAGAGCCAGTGGTGGGCGTACGGCACGGGGCCGAAGATCTCAGCGGCCCGCATGGCCGGGAGCCCCAGGTCAGCGGCCCGCATGACGATGCCTCTCCAGGAGCCGGAAGACGGCCTGCACCACCGCGGCCTCCGACGCGACGTGCTCGTGGGCGATGCCGAGCCGGTCGAGCGTGCGCTTCCGCGCCGCGTGACGGTCGGCGCTCTGGGTGGCCAGCTCCTCGTGGAGCCGGCGGTCGCCGCGGACAAAGTCGGGCACGAGCGCGCGGGTGTCGACGTCGACGACGGCCTCCCGCTCGAGCGCCGGATCGGTCGGGTCGAGGTCGGCGAGCGTGACGAACAGCACCTCGTGCTGCGCGCGCAGGCGGCGGAGCTGGTGCTCGTCGTCGTCACTCAGCGCGACGTCGTCGGCGATCACGACCATGATCGTGCGGCGACGGACGCTGCGGACCGCGTACGCGAGGAGGCCGTGGAGGTCGGCGGCGTCCGCGTCGACGGTCGTGGAGTCCTGGATGCGGACGAGCATGCGCTCGAGCTGCACCTCGGTCGATCCGGGGCGGAAGGAGTGCTGGCCGGCCGCGTCGCCGGTGATCAGGCCGACGTGGTCGCCGTGTTTGACCGCGAGCCAGCCCATGATGCCGGCGACGAGGATCGCGACGTCGCGCTTGGGCGTCGCGGGGTCGCACCGGCCGGCCATCGAGCGGCCGGTCGACACGACCAGCAGGATCGTGTGCTTGCGGTCGGCCACATAGCGCCGGATCAGGAACTCGCCGCGCCGCGCCGACGCCTTCCAGTCGAGGTCCTTCACGTCGTCGCCGACGACATATTCGCGCAGGTCGTGGAAGTCCATCGACCGCCCGGAGTGCATGGACGCGTACTCGCCGTCGAGCAGCCCCCGCACCTTCCGGTGGGCGTGCAGGGCCATCTTGGTCTTGACCTTGGTCAGCAGGGCCACGGCGTACGCCTCCTCTCTGGCATCGGCTCCTCGTCTCGGCGGCCCTCGCTCGCCGAGCGGTGCGGGGTCACGGGGTCGGGACGGTCGCGAAGATCGCGTCGATCACCATCTCGGGGCGGACACGGTCGGCGACGGCCTCGAAGGTCAGCACCAGGCGGTGGCGCAGGATCTGGTGGCGCATGATGCGCACGTCGTCGGGCACGACGTGGTCGCGCCCGTTGAGGACCGCGACCGCGCGCGCCACGTGGAGCATCGCGATGGCGCCGCGGGGGGAGGCGCCGAACTCGACGTACGCGCCCTTCTCCGTCCCGAGGACCCGCTGGGGGTGGCGCGTGGCGTTGACGATGTCGACGATGTAGCGCTTGATGGCCTCGTCGACATAGATGCGGTGGACCAGGTCGCGCAGGAAGTCGACGTCGTGGGTGCCGAGGACGGCGTCGGTGGTGCGCTCGTCGAGCTGGCCGGTCTCGATGCGGTTGAGGACCTCGAGCTCCTCGGCCGGGGTCGGATAGTCGACGATCTCCTTGAGGAGGAACCGGTCCATCTGGGCCTGGGGGAGGACATAGGTGCCCTCCTCCTCGATGGGGTTCTGGGTGGCCAGGACCATGAACGGCTCGGGCAGCTTGTGGGTGTGGCCGCCGATGGTGGTCTGGCGCTCCTGCATGGCCTCGAGCATGGCGCTCTGGGTCTTGGCCGACGACCGGTTGATCTCGTCGAGGAGCACGAAGTTGTGGTGCACGGGGCCGAGCTGGGTGACGAACTGGCCGGTGTTGCCGTCGAACACCTGGGTGCCGATGATGTCGGACGGCAGCAGGTCGGGGGTGCACTGGATGCGGGCGAAGCTGGCCTGCACGGTGCTGGCGAGGGTCGAGGCGGCCAGTGTCTTCGCGAGGCCCGGCACCGACTCGAGCAGGATGTGGCCGCCCGCCATCAGGGTGACCAGGAGGCTGCGGGTGAGCTCGACCTGACCGACGACCTTGGTGCCGAACCCCTGGCGGATGCGGCCGATCAGGTGAGTGGCGCGGGCGAGTTCGGCCGGATCGATGCGCTGGCGGTGGACCACGGAAGCTCCTGAAGCTCGATGCTGTTTGCAATGGCAAATCTAGGGGACGCGAAGGTCACCAGGGAGCAGTCTGGCAGGCGGGGGTCCAACGTTGGCTGAGCGCGCCCCCACGTTCTCCGAGCGCGCCCCCACGTTCTCCGAGCGCGCCCCCACGTTCTCCGAGCGAGCGCCAGCGAGACGAGGAGCTCCTCGACTCGGCCGCAGGCGGCCTCGCTCGGAGAACGTTGGCTGAGCGACGAAGGAGTCGAAGCCCCCTCACTTCTCCGTGACCATCTCCACCTCGGAGCCCAGCTGCACCGTCCGCGACACCGTGCAGAGCTTGTCGTGCGACAGCTTCACGGCGCGCTCCACCAGCGACGCCGCCTCGCGGCCCGCGTCGGTGTCGGGGAACTCGAGGTCATAGGCGACGCGGAGGTGGGTCATCCGCGAACCGGTCTCGTCGCTGACCTTGTCGCCGCTGACCGTGACGTCGAAGCGGTCGGGCTCGCCGCGACGGGAGGTGACGGTGTCGACGTCGATCGACGAGCAGCCACCGATCGCCGCGAGCAGCAGCTCGACGGGCGTGAACAGGTCGTCGCCGTGGCCGAGCTCGAGCTCGAGACCCCGCGCGTTGCGAGCGGTGTAGCGGCCCTGCGCGGTGCGGGTGAGCGTGATCTGGCGGAGGGAATCGGGCGTCTGGGACTCAGCGTTGGTCATGCAGCGATGGTGTCACGGTGAGCCCACGCTCTCCGAGCGAGGCCGCTCGCGGCCGAGACGAGGAGCCGGCGCCCCCCTCCGAGGACCTCTGACTACTTCGTGTCCGCCAACACCTGTCGCGCGAACTCCAGGATCTCCTTCGGCTCCTGCGACCGCAGACCGATCGCCAGCACCGTGGTCTGGTTGCGGCGCACCGCGCAGACGTCGAGGTCGGTCTTGTCGCGGCCGCAGATGCCATCGCCCATGGGCCGGATCGCCGACGCCTTGATCTGGCGCTCCAGCAGGTCCTTCGGATCGCTGACCGGACGCGCCGACACCACGATGTAGGCCACCTGGCCGTTCTTCTTGAACACCGCCGACGACGTCTGCACCGAGCGGTCGATGCCGAAGTCCTGGGGCGCCTGGCCCTCGCCCGGCTCGCGGGCGAGCTCGCCGACGCGCACCGGCAGCACCGGCACGCCCGTCGGGTCGGGGGTGCTGACCGCGACCGGCTCGGCGGTGCCTCGGGTCACCAGATAACCGATGATGCCGAGGGTCGCGAGCAGCGCCGCGATCGCCCCGACCATGACATAGATCGGCACGTTCGACGGCAGCTGCGGCAGCTCGTCCTCGTGGACGATGACTTCGGCGAGCTCCTCCTCGGGGGTCGCCGACCCGACCGCCGGCGGGGTGCCGTCCGGCCGATAGGGGGTCGATCCCGTGGGTTCCATCGTCAGAGGGTGTCCTCGATCGCGTCGATCAGCACCTTCTTCGACTTGGCGCCGATGAACTGCTTCACGACCTGCCCGTCGACGAAGATCTGCAGCGTCGGCAGGCCCTGCACCATCTGCTGGGTGGGCGTGGTCGGGTTGGCGTTGGTGTCCATCTTCACGAACTCCATGCGGTCGCCGTAGGTGTTCGACAGTTCCTCGATGATCGGGGACAACTGCTTGCACGGCGAGCACCAGTCGGCCCAGTAGTCGACCAGCACGGGCTTCGACGACTTCAGCACGGTGGCGGCGAAGTCGGCGTCGGTCACGTCGGAGACGGCCATGGTTCTCCTTCTCGGATGGTTCGGGTGGGTCTGGAACAGATCGTACGCGGGGCCGCGTACGCCGGGGCTCAGGCCTGCGACGCCGTGCCGGTCGCGGCCATCACGTCGGGGGTCTCGACGGCCGGCGTGTGGGGCGCCTCGTCGTCGAGCTCGGCGAGGAACCGCTCGGCGTCGAGCGCGGCGGAGCAGCCGGAGCCGGCGGCGGTGATGGCCTGGCGGTAGGTGTGGTCGACGAGGTCGCCGCAGGCGAACACTCCGCGCAGGTTGGTGCGCGTCGAGCGCTCCTGGCAGACGACATAGCCCTCGCCGTCGAGCTCGACCTGGCCGACGAGCAGCTCGGAGCGGGGCTCGTGGCCGATCGCGATGAACAGGCCCTCCACGGGCAGCTCACGGGTCGCGCCGGTCTCGGTGTCGGTCAGGGTGACGCCGGTCAGGGCGCCCTCGCCGTGGATCGCCGAGACCGCCGAGTTCCACTCGAACTCGATCTTCGGGTCCTTGTGGGCGCGCGCGGCCATGATCTTCGAGGCGCGCAGCTCGTCGCGGCGGTGGACCAGGTGGACCTTCGAGGCGAACTTCGTCAGGAAAGTCGCCTCCTCGACCGCGGAGTCGCCGCCGCCCACGACCACGATCTCCTTGTCGCGGAAGAAGAAGCCGTCGCAGGTGGCACACCAGGACACGCCGCGGCCCGACAGGCGGTCCTCGTCGGCGATGCCGAGCTTGCGATAGCCCGAACCCGTCGCGAGGATCACCGCGCGGGCGCGATATTCGGTGCCGAGCGAGTCCATGACAACCTTCACGTCGCCCTCGAGCTGCATCTCGGTGACGTCGTCGGTGATGATCTCGGCCCCGAAGCGCTCGGCCTGCTCGCGCATGTTCTGCATGAGGTCGGGGCCCATGATGCCGGTCGGGAAGCCGGGGAAGTTCTCGACCTCCGTGGTGTTCATGAGCGCGCCGCCGGCGGTCACGGACCCCTCGATGACCAGCGGCTTCAGGTCGGCGCGGGCCGCATAGACCGCAGCCGTCCAACCGGCCGGGCCACTGCCGACGATGATGATGTCGCGGATGTCGCTCATGTCTCTCCTGATCGCGTGCGCGGGACGTCCCGACCCTACCGAACCGGCCCCAGCGCGGCGATATTCCCGGGCCCCCCCGCGTCGTCGCCGACGGGACACGTCCGCCCCGTACAGTGCGGCCCATGCGCGGATGGCTGGCCGCGATCATCGCGGTGGTCGTCATGGCATGGATCGGGGTGATGGGCATCGCCCTCTCGGCCCCGCCGTCCCCCGCGAAGGACGGCGTCGCCCGCTTCGTGGCCGGTGACGGCCGCCTCGAGCGCGTCGCCCTCGGCCCCGAGGGCGAGCCCGCGTCGGTCGACTCGGGTCGCGTACGCGGGGCCGCCGCCCTGCTGGCCGCCCCGCGCGCTGCCGTCAAGGCCGCCCGCCCGCCCGAGGACGCCGACCCGAAGAACACGGAGTTCTGGCGCGAATCCGTACGCCCGGCCCTCGCGGCCGACGCCCCGGCCGCCGGACCGTCGGCGGCCGCCCCCGCCGGGGAGTTCCGCCTCCACGCACTGACCCCCTCCGGCGTCCACCTCATCCTGGCCCTCGGCGGCATCGAGGGTGGGGGTGTGGCGTTCGACCGGGGCCTGCTCGAGCTGCCGCCCGACGTCGCGCCGGGCCGCTCGTGGACGAGTTCGGCGCGCGGCCGCATGGGCGAGCGCGTCGTCGAGGTCACCAATCGCTCGCTCGCCACCGTCCCGACCGACCCGGCCCTGCGCGACCGCGGCTGCCTCGACGTCCACGGCGAGACCACCATCGGCGGGGTCCCGCGGGAGGAGCGCGCGACGTGGTGCCCCGGCCGTGGCGTCGTGAGCGGTACGCCGATGCTTGGCTCCCTGCGTACGCCGTGGTCGGGCCCCTGGCCCCCGCCGCCGCTGGGCGGGGCCGAGCGGCGGAGCCTCCCCGACGCCCCGCGCGTCGTGCGCCCCGCCCACCTCAACGGCGACCCCCTCATGGGGTGGCAGCCCGACGACCCGTCCCCCGAGGCGACTCCCGGTGTCGCCCTGCCCGACGGCACGGTCGTGACCGCCGACATCCTCGCGTCGTCCCTGACCGGTTGGCAGCCCGGCGACGGCCCGAACGGCAGACCCGCGCTCTTCTCGCGCTGGTGGGTGCAGCCCGGTGGCGCCATCGCCCACCTCGACGTCGTCGGCGACACGGTGGTGGCGACGACGGGCACGAAGCGCCTCGCGGCGTACGACGCGTCGGGCCGCCGCCTGTGGACCGCGACCCTGAAGGACCTCGCGCCCGGCGGGGTGACCGCCCTCGGCCACGACGCGGTGGTGGTGGCGACGATGTCGGGTGAGGTGGCGGCCTATTCGCTCGTCGACGGCGCCAAGCGCTGGGCGACCTCGATCCAGGGGGGCGGGACCACCGCCCCCGTCGTGGCGGGCGGCCGCGTGCTCGTCATGACCTCCGACGACGGCGTGGTTGCACTCGATGCCGCCAGTGGCACGAAGGTGTTCGACCAGAAGGACGCCAGCGGCGCGGTCGCCATCGCGCCCGACGGGGCGGTGGTGACGATGCACCTGGGCGGCGAGATGTTGCGCCTCGACCCGGTCTCCGGTGAGGTGCGGGCGCTGGGACTCGCGGCCGTGGGGCGCCGCACCTCGCGCCTGCTCTCGGCGCACGGCTACCTCGCGGCGTACGGCGGAGGCGCGTTGACCCTCATCGATCCCACGACCCTCGCGGAGGTCGCCCATCTCGACGGCGCGCTCGACGTCGCCGCCGACGACCGCGGCTGGGTCGTGGCCACGCGTACGCACGTGGTGTCCCTGGCGGCCAACGGCGACGAGCGCCTCCGTGTCGCGCTCGACGCGCCCATCGACGAGGCCCGCATCCAGTTCACGCGCGACGGCGTCACCCTTGTGTCGTCGGCGCCCAAGGGAGCGGCCAACCGTCAGGACACGGCGGGTGAGGTGCTGTGGATCCGTTGAGGCGCATCGGCACCGTGGCCCGCTTCGTCCTCGGCCGCGCCATCGTCGAGCCCATCCGCACCGGCTCGCTGCGCCGCACCGACGCCTGGCCCCGCCACCTGCTTCCGTTCGTCGTCGTTGGCCTCGTCGTCTACACCGCGATGACCGCGATCGCCATCTTCGCCGGCACGCTGCGCGGGATGACGCTGGTGCACTGGGGCGACCTCTCCCTGCCCTGGTTGACGTTGGGCCCGTTCCTGATGGCGATCTCGTTGGTCCTCGCCCTCGCGTACGCGGCCGCTTTGCACGTGAACCCCTGGGTACGCGTCCCCGCACTCCTGGTGGTGATGACCCTCGCGACGCAGAACCCGCTGTTGGTCGAGTCGCCGATGTTGAAACTGGTGATGGCGATCGAGGTCGTCGTGCTCGTGGCGTTCGCCGCCCTGCGGTGGCGGTCGCACTATTCGCCGTGGGAGGTCGTCGTGCCCCTCGCGGTGATCGGCACGGGGCTGGTCGCGCGCATGATGTTCGCGCAGTCGCCCAGCGAGTCCTTCGTCGGGGCGCAGCAGGTCGTCCAGATCGCGCTGCTGTCCTTCACGGTGCTGATGTGGGCGACCCCGTCGGTCCTGATGGCCGGTGCCGCGATGGCCGAGCTGACGATCTCCACGGCGTCGTGGGCGGCGCGCGGCACGTGGGAGGCGGTCATGACGGGGCGTCGGGCGCGCCCCATCGGGGCCGCGCTCCTCGGTGGCCTGGTGGTCGCCTCCGTCGTGTCGGCCGTGTTCGCCCTTCGATCCCCGGTGAACACGCCCCTGGGCATCGCGTCGGCCCTCACCCTGTTCGTGCTGACCGCGCTGGTGGGGCTCGGCGTGCTGCGCTTCGTCCCGCGCGGTGACCGGCCGGGCGTCCAGGTCGATCCCGACGACCTCGTCCAGGGGTGGCCCACGGTGTCGCTGGCGGTCGCGATCGTGTTCTCCGTGGTGATGTTCGGCCCCTTCCCGATCGACCAGCTGCTCGGCTGGTGGGGACTGTCGCTGCCGGTCGTGCCGGGGGTCGCGCTGCAGGTCGCAGCCCTGCCGGTGGCGCTGGTGTGCGGTGTCGCGCTCGCGCGCAGGGCGCGCCCCGCCGCGGCCATGATCGTCGCGGCGGTCGGCATCCACACCGCATACGTCCCCCTGGCCAACCTCGCCGGATTCCCGCTCAACCACGCGCAGTCGCTGCTGGCGGTGGCGGGCCTGGCGGTGGCGGTCCTGGCGTACCTGCTCGTGACCCGGCGGCTGTCCGCCGACCGCGGGCTGGCGGTGGGGTCGGTCTTCATCGTCACGACCGTCTATCCCTTCCGCAGCGTCCTCGACGAGCCGTTCAGCCTCCTGGCGACGGTGTCCGGCACCACGGGCGGCCTGCTGCTCGGCCTGGCGTGGCGCCAGCTCACCGAATATGGCTTCACGCGTCACGACTCGCGCGGCTTCCCGGCGGCGTCGCGGGTGCTGGTCGGCACCGCCAACCTCACCCTGGTGGCGAGTGCCGTGGCGATGCACGCCGCGGCCGCGGGCAGCGGTGTGATGAACCTCGGCCTCCTCGAGAACATCGGCGACGAGACCATGGGCGGCTCTCTGCTGTATGCGGTCTGCGCCGCCGGCCTCCTCCTCGCCCTGCGCGGCCGCGAGGGCGGCGACGCCCGCGCCGGTGACGAGTTCCAGATCTTCCCGCTGCTGGTGGAGGAGAAGGGGCCGCTGGACGAGCTGCCCCAGGCCTGGTTCGACCAGAACGTGGAGAAGACGCGATGGCGCTGAGGAGTTCGGTTGGTTCGGGCGGTCCCGTGCGTACGCCCGGACCGATGACGGTCGCCGAGCGGTTCGCGTTCGCCGCCGGTGACGTCTTCGCGGGCGGCGCGAGCTCACTCATCGCCGTGGTCTATCTGTTCTTCCTCACCGAGGTCGTCGGCCTCGCGCCCGGCCTTGCCGGCACCGCAGTCCTCGTCGCCAAGGTCTGGGACTCCATCAACGACCCCCTCACCGGCGCCCTCTCCGACCGCACGCGGACGCGCTGGGGGCGACGCCGACCGTGGATCTTCGTCGGCGGCCTATTGCTGATCGGCGGCATGGCGCTGCTGTGGAACCCGTCGCCGCCCGTCTCGTCGCAGGTCGCGAAGATGGCGTGGGCGATAGGGTCCTACATCGTCTACAACACCATCCAGACGACGATCGCGGTGCCGTACGCGTCGTTCTCCACCGAGGTGACGACCGACCCGCTGCAGCGGGATCGCGTCAACACCCTGCGCCTGCTGTTCTCGACGGTCGCGAGCGCGACGGTGACGCTGGTCGCGACGCAGCTGCTGGAGTCGTTCCAGAAGGGATCGCTGTCCGCCACCGCGTTGTACGCGTGGCTCGTGCTCGGCTTCGGCGGCCTGTTCGCCTGCCTGGTGCTGCTGGTCGCGGTGGTGTGCCGGGAGCGCGTACCCCTCCCACCCGAGCGCGCACCGCTGCGGTTCTTCGCGGGATTCCTTGCCCCGTTGACAGTGCGGCCGATGCGTTTTCTGATGGGTATGTACCTCTGCCAGGCCATCGCCTGGGACATCGTCTCGGCGATGGTGCTCTACTACGCGGCGAACGTGGTCGTCGGCGTACGCTCCTTCACGCTGCTCGCGCTGTTCATCGTGGTGAACGTCATCGCGTTCCCGATCGTCACCCACCTCGTCACCAAGGTCTCGAAGAACCGGCTCTATGGGGCGCTCATTCCCCTTGCGCTGCTGGCGATCGCGGTGATCGCGTTCTATCCGCGGACAGGGCCGGCAGTCGGGGTCTATGTGGCCGGCGCCGCCCTCGCGATCGGCATGGCGGGGGCGCAACTGCTGCCCTGGGTGATGTTCCCTGACGTGCTCGACGCGGCCGAGCTCGAGACCGGTCGTCGTGACGCCGGGTCGTTCGGCGGCCTGATGACGTTCACCCGCGGGCTGGGGACCGCGGTGACGCTGCAGGTGATCGGGCTGGTGTTGCAGGTGACGGGCTATCAGCCGGGGCTGCGGGGGGCTCCGCAGGCCGGCGCGGCGGTGTGGGGGATCCGGCTGATCATGTTCGTCGGGATCGCTGTGCTGCTGACGATCGGGTGGTTCGTGGCGAGGCGCTATCCGCTGACGATCCGCGTGACGCGGGAGATGCAGCCGCGGCTGGCCGAGTTGCGGGAGGCCGAGAACGCGGTGGTTCCGGGAGTGGGATCCGGGGCCTCGGGCGGGCCCGCGTGATGGCCAGCGAACACCGCGCCCACGAGGGCCCGAAGGCCGACACGAGCGCCCGCGGTGTCTCGGCCGACCCCGGCATGGCGGTGAAGATGGGATCCTCGTCGTTCGCCGGCATCGCCGACCTCGCGGCCGGGCGCCCCTGCGACGAGACGGGGCTGCTCGCGCTGTGTGACTTCGTCGACGCCCGCCACGACTGCGCCGACTTCCGGCTGGTGACGATCCTCAAGGTGCTGTGCGCGTGGCCCGACCTCCTGTCGCCGGAAGCCCTGGCCAGGCTGGAATCCACGGTGCTGGGCTTCAAGTATTGGATGGACGAGCCCGGCGACGACGGCATGTGCTTCTGGTCGGAGAACCACCAGGCCATCTTCGCCACCTGCGAGCTGATCGCGGGCCAGCTCTTCCCCGACAGGCGATTCACCAACGGCGGCTTCACCGGGCGCGAAAGGTCTGCGCGCGGGGCGGAGCGGCTGGGGAGGTGGCTGGGGCATCGGCTGCGCTACGGGTTCACCGAATGGCTGTCGAACACCTATTACGAGGAGGACGTCGCGCCGCTGGCGCTGCTGGTGGACCACGGCGAGGACCCGGAGCTCGTCGCAGCGGCAAGGACGGTCCTCGACCTGCTCATGCTCGACATGGCGATGCACCGCTTCGACGGGCGCTTCGTCGCGTCGTCGGGCCGGGCGTACGCGGCCCAGAAGCAGGACCCGGCGAAGGCCGACGTGAACGACATCCTGGCGCGGGCGTTCGGGCCGCGGGAACGTGAGCACGCGTACGACTTCTCGCGCCTTTCGGCGACCTTCGTCCTGGGCGACTACGAGGTGCCGGCCGCCATCCGGGCGATCGCCGACGACCCGAGGCCAGCAACGGTGCGCGTGTCCCACGGCCTCGACGTCGACGAGGTGGTCGGCGAGGTCGGGGGACCGCAGGAGGTCGAGACGACGGGGGCGTTCCTGTGGCTGATGGAGGCGTTCGTGACCACGGGGTCGGCCGACCTCACGGCGCGGTGCATGAGGGCCTGGCGGATGTCTCGCAACACGTTCCTGCGGCCGCTGTCGTGGACGATGCCACTGGCGGGCACCGGTCTGGCCCCGTGGGTGGTCCGCGTGTTGAACCCGGCCGCGCAGGGCATCGCGATCGAGCGTGCGGACGTGGTCACCACCCGTACCCCCCATTGGTTGCTGTCGGCCGCACAGCGCTATCGGCCGAGGGGATTCGGCGACCAGCAGCTGCTGTGGACCGCGGCGCTCCCCGGTGACATCACGGTCTTCTCGACCCACCCCGCGGCGCCGCTGTTCGAGGAGACCGCGCGGGGGTTCTCGCCGTCGGCGTGGGTGGGCAACGGCATCAACCCGGACGTGGTGGCCGACGAGAACCTGCTCGTGGTGGTGCACGACCTGTCGCCGCGCCGGGGGTTCCTGGAGCGTTCGCGACGGCAGTTGAGCCACCTGTGGTTCTCGTCCGACCGGTTCGACGAGGTGGTGCGGGACGAGCGCGTCGTGGTGGGGCGCGCGGGCGACTCGTTGATCGGCGTGGTGGGCTCGTCGGCGATCGAGGACGGGGAGACGAACGAGCTGGTGCAGAGCGGGAGGCTCACGGCCTGGGGCGTCGCGTGCTCCGACGTCGGCGAGTCGGGGGGAGCCCAGGAGTTCTTGGCCGCGCTGGTGGCGACGCGCGTGGTGGCGCGCCCGGCGACGACCACGTGGCACGTGGCGGGGCTGTCGGCCGCGGGTGGGCGTCGCGTGGTGGCGGTGCACCGAGACGGGCCGGCCCTGGTGGACGGCCGAACGGTCGTGACCCGACATCCGCGGCTGGACTCGCCGTGGGGCCGGGCGGAGCGCTTCCCCGACGCGATCGCGGTGGAGTGCGACGGCCAGCGGTGGAGCACGCGGGCCTGAACAGGGTCTCGGGCCGGTGCGCGTGACAGATCGCTCACCAGTGACGATCTCGAGCCCTCCTGAGGCCCCGAGATCGTCACTGACGAGCGAAAAGTCGCACCGTGTGAAGGGAATCCCGAAATTGTGGACAGAACTTTTCTCTGTCCACAGATTCGCCGCGAGACGAACCGTTCGCGGGGTTCGCCGCCATGGTGCCGGCATGAATCTCGATGACCTCTTCCGCGGTCGCTCAGCCATCCGGGTGCCCCGCTCGTCGTCGCACTATGCGCGCGTGAACCGGCTCGTCTCCGGTGGCACGCTGATCAGCCCGTTGCCGGGCGTCGTCGTGCGGGCCGGCACGCAGGAGTGGGGGGAGGTGAGGGCGGCAGCCATCCATGCCTACGATCCCCAGGCCGTGTTCACCCGCGAGGCGGCCTCTGCATTCGAGCTGGCCAAGGGCCGCTGGCCACCGATCCTCACCTTCGTCTCGCCGCGGCAGTGGCGCCTCGGCCGGCCATGGTTCCGTGCGGGGCGGGGGACCATTCCCGACCGCCACGTCTTCCGGTTCCCCCTGCCCCACACCGCGCCGGCGTGGACCGTGCTCGAGATCGCCACGCGCACCGGGTCGGACATCGTCGACGACGCCCTGAGGAAAGACCTGTTCAACCACGACGTGCTCCTCGCCACCGTCGAGGCCATGACCCACACGCCGGGCAACGCACGGCGTCGCCGGATCGTCGCCCAGTCGATCAAGCACCCCTGGTCGAGCGGTGAGCGGGACCTGCACGCGCTGCTCCGCCGGGCGCGACTGAGCGGCTGGCACGGCAACCTTGCCGTGAGGGCCGCCGGGAAGCGCTATTTCCTCGACATCGCCTTCCGCGACGAGATGGTCGCCGTGGAACTGGACGGATGGACCCACCACAGTGACTCGGAGGCGTTCGAGAAGGATCGGCGCCGGCGCAACGACCTCACGCTCGCGGGATGGCTGGTGCTGAACATCACCACGACCATGGTCAGGGACGATCCCGACTACGTCCTTCGCATCATCCGTCAGGCGCTCGAGGCCCGCCGGGCGTCGCGATGCGCGTGACAGATCGCTCATCAGTGACGATCTCGAGCCCGTTTGAGGCTTCGAGATCCTCACTGGCGAGCGAAAAGTCACACCCAGCCCCTACCGCGTAGGCTCGTGACGTGTCCCACCCGTCGCTCGACCTGGCCACCCGCCTCGCCGACGGCGTGTGCGACGACCACCTCGGGCGGGGCTTCGTGCTGCCCTGGACGTGGGGGCCCGCCCTGTTCGGGTTCAGCCTGACGCTGCTCGACGCGCGCCTCGCCCTCCGTGAACCCGACGCCCCCCTCCGCCACGAGCCCTGGCTCCGCGCCTGGTGTGACCACTGGGTCGCTCACCCACCGCGGGTGGACCAGTCCGACCTCGCCGCGCCCGGCCTCGTCACCCACGCCATGGCCGAGCTCACCGGTGACCCGGACTATCGGGCCCTCACCGATCGCGTCGTCGACTACATCCGCGACGAGCCCCGCCTCATCGGGGACGCGACGAACCACCTCGGCCCTTCGCTGATCGGGCGGCTCTATCCCCGCTCCGTCTGGGTGGACTCGCTCATGATGTTCGGCGTGTTCACGGCCCGCTACGGCCGCGACACCGGCGACCGGGCCATGATCGAGACCGCGGCCCGGCAGCCCGAGGCCTATGCCGCCCTGATGCAGGACCCGGCCAGTGGGCTGTGGTCCCATTCGTGGTGGCAGCGAACCGGCCGCGCCTTCCCCGCTGCGGGCACCTTCTGGGGCCGCGGCAACGGCTGGGTCGTCGCCGCGCTTCCCATGATCATGGAATCCATCGGCGACCACCCGCGCACCGACGCCATCGCCGGCATCCTCCGTCGCACCAGCGCGGCACTCCTGCCGCTCCAGCGCGCCGACGGAGCGTGGACCACCCTGCTCACCGATCCCCGCAGCTATCGCGAGCTGTCGGTCACCGCGCTCGTCGGGGCCGGGTGGTTGCACGGTCATCGGCTCGGCGTCCTCGACGAGGAGTACGCCGACCGCGGCCTGGCTGCCCTCGACTCGGTGGGCGCCGCCCTGCGCGAGGGGAAGAAGGGACTCGAGATGCCGGAGGTCTCGGGCCCCACGATCCCGGTGCCGCTGGTGCCGGGCCTCGGCTATCGCCTGACCCCCCGCCTGACCAACATGAGCTATGGCATGGCGGCCTACCTGATGGCCGCCGTCCGGGCCGACGAGCTGGGGGCCTGAGTCAGAGCTTGGGCACTCCGGGTCCGTTCTCCGAGCGAGCGCCAGCGAGACGAGGAGTCAGCGCTTCGGCACCGTCCCCGTGAACTGCAGTGGTCCGTGCGCGTCGTCGCCGCCGTCCACCTCGATCGTGATGTCGCCCAGCTGGTCATGGGGCATGACGAACCCCATCACGGCCTTGGCCTGACCACCGGGGGCGACTGTGCCGCGGAACGAGTCACCCACGGCGCCGGTCGAGTCGACGATCTTCGGCGCGCCCACGCCGGCGTAGTAGCCCCAGACCTTCATGGTGTCGGTCACGAACGGCGCCCCCGACTTGTTCGTCACCACGATCTCGGCGATGACGACCTGGCCGGAGGTCCCTTCGGCGCCGTGTTGGGTGCCGGTCGCCGTGGTCGCGTGGATGTCGCCGATCTCGATGAGCACGCCGTCGTCATAGCGGGCGGCCTGGTCGAAGCTGAACTCGGTGCCCTCGGGCGGCCTCGTGGGCGCCTCGGTCGGGTCATAGGAGGGCTGCGCGGGGCCTCCCGGCGCCCCGGCGGGGGCTGAAGAGGAAGGGCCGGGTGGGGGCGTCGTCCCCGGATCCTTGCCGCACGCGGTCAGCGCGGTCGCGAGGCTGACGGCGACGGCGAGGGCGGCGAGGGGACGCGGAGCGGTCATGCCCATACCGTAGACGCTGACGGACCGCGAACCCCGCAGACCTGCGGGGACACGCGCCGGGAGCGCCCGCGTACGCCGTCCCGTAGCCTTGCCCCATGAACAGGTTCCTGATCCTCGCCGGCCTCGCGCTCGGGGCGACCACCGCGGTGATGGTGCGCCAGACCCGCCGCGCCCAGGCCGAGGCCGAACTGTGGGCCGTGGCGACCGAGCCGATCGAGGGACGCCCCACCCAGGATCGACGCTGACTCACGCCAAGCGGTCCAGCAGCAGGTCGAACCACGCGAGTTTCGCGCGGACCTGCATGAGGCCGTTCTGGAGCGTCGCCCAGTTCCAGAACTCCGGGGTGTCCATCGCCGGTTCGGGCAGGTTCTCGGCCTCCAACTCATAGACCGCCATCTGCTCGACGCACTCCGCGCGCTGCTCGGCCAGGAAGCGGCGTGCGTGATCCGGGTCCGCCAGCCAGAGGCTGTAGACGCGTAGGAGCAACTCGTTGCGTGCGGCCCCCGGGCGCAGCGGTTCCTCGAGCCACACCCTCATCGCCGTTCGCCCCGCCTCGGTGACGTGATAGCGCTTCGTCGGGCGTGGTCCCGGCCCGGCGACCTCCCGGTGACCCACGAGTCCGGCCGCCTCCATCTCGCCGAGCTCCGGATAGATCTGGCTGTGGCGCGCCGACCAGAAATAGCCCAGGGGTCGCTCCATCGACCTGCTCAGTTCATAGCCCGTGGCGTCACGCCGGCATAACAATCCGAGGAGGGCATAGCGAAGTGTGGCCACGGTGCCTAGGGTACGACTATGTCTAAGTAGACATATGTCATCGTTCCAGCCGCCGCCCTCCTCCTCACCGCCTGCGGGGGTACGCCCCCCTCGGCACCCCAGGCCTCACCCGCCGCCCCGATCGCCTCCGCCACTCCGACGCCCCAGCCGAAGCCGGCGGCGTACGACGTCAAGACCGGTGTGGTGACGACCTCATCGCCACCGGCGAGGTGATCGCGGGGCCCTCCGGCAGCCGGCTGCAGGTGGCCACGACCGGGTCGGGGGAATCGGTCGCGGTGTTGCTGCACCAGACCTCCGGCAAGGGCCTGTGCGGCATGGTGCCGACCGCGCGCCACCTGGCCTCGAAGGGGGTCAGGGCGATGCTCGTGGAGTTCTGCGGCTACGGCGCGACGTCGTGCCCCGACGGGGTGAAGGGGCAGCAGGTCGCCCAGGTGAAGGCCGCGGTCGACCACGCCCGCGCGGGGGGTGCGAAGCGCGTCGTCCTCGTGGGGGCGTCGATGGGCGGTTCGGTCGCCCTGCGCTCGGCCACCGACGTGAAGGCCGACGCCGTCGTCGACCTCTCCGGCGTCACGACGTGGGGCTCGGAGTGCAACCTGACCGCGGACGCGAAGAAGGCGACGATGCCCACCCTGTTGGCGTTCTCCCCCGAGGACGCCAAGGACCTCGCCAACGCGAAGGGGGCGCTGCCGGAGATCCCCGCCGCTCAGAAGGCGGTGATGGAGGCGCCGAGCGGCCACGGCTATTCGATGCTGTTCGGCGGCCCGCTGCTCGACCAGCCGACGCCGGTGCTCGAGCGCACGACGCGGTGGGTGAAGGGCGACTACGCCTGAAACGGCGGGTGGCCGGAGGTTGCGTACATCTGGCTGACCTGATCGGCGAACGCGCCCAGCAGCGCGTCGACGTGGCCGCTGTCCCACGTGAGGGTCGGATCGGGCTCGATGTGGCCCAGCACGAGACCGACGACGAAGCGCTCGGGGTCCGACCACGCCGCCTCCCGGGAGGCGCCGAACAGCGCGCCCGGTGTTCGTCGGTCGAGCCACGCGGGGTCGGGGAGCGTGCGGGTGACGATCCCCGTCATCATGGCGCCCGCCGCGCCGGCCATGGTGAGGAACCCTTCGTGGCCCGCCAGCGGCGGCACCAGGCGATAGCCGACGAGCCCCGCCAGGTTGGCGTAGATCCCGGCGCGGCGCTCGCAGAAGGCGCGCTCGGTCTCGATGAGCGCGCCGCCGACGGCGTCCCGAACCCGTCCCGCAGGCAGACTCGGATAGGTCGCCGACAGTGAGTGATAGGTGCGCCAGCGAGGCGATGCCATGATGCGGCGGACGTCCAGGTCGATGGAGATGCGCAGGGCCTCGACCACCAGGTCGCGGCGACCCTGGCGGGTGTGGAGCTCGCCCCGCCGGGCCGCGACGAGGGCGACGAGCTGGCCCACCTCCTGCTCGGTTTCGGGGATCAATGACGTGCGCCGGACCGTCTCAACCAGCACGTCGGCGACGAAGGCGTCGCGGTTCGACCAGCGTCGGTACGCGGTGGCGCGCGAGACCCCGGCCGCCTCGATGACGCGTTCCATGCGCACCTGGTCGAGCCCGACGGCCATCCCCTCGGCCTCGATCTGGGCGACCGCGACGTCGAGCATCCGTTCGGCCACGGAGTCGGATCGGGGGCCGCTCGGGGTGTCCCCGGGTTTCACTGGACCTGACATGCGACATAGTGTCTCACATGAAGGTGAGACACCGTGTCTCATGCGACCGGAGGAGGAACCCATGTGGTGGAAGATCACGCTGATTGTCGTCGCGGTCCTGGTGATCGCAGGGGTGGCGTACGCCTACCTGTCCCCGCCCGACCCGAACGTCGGCGACCCGGTCAAGCTGCAGGTCACGTTCTCGCCCGAGGAGCAGGCGAGGATCGACACGGTGACCGTCAGCCGGGCCGAGCTGGCGGCGGCCACCTGCGACCAGGGGGCGAAGTGCTACCTCGCGGTGAACGGAGTCGTCTACGACATGGCGGCCTTCCCGAAGTGGGCCCGCGGGCAGCACCACGGCGTCCGCGCGGGGACGGACGCGACGGAGAAGTTCGTCGGATCGAGCCACGCGAAGGCCTATCTGGAGAAGCTGCCGGTGGTGGGCCGACTCGGGTCGTGATTCGGGGGTTCGGCCATCGGCGCGGCCCGCAGGTGGGAGGATGACGGGCGAAGAAACCAGTGCGAGGAGTGACCGATGACCGAGTTCGCGTACGAGGACCTGCTGCCGATCGTGGAGGACCAGACCCCCTATCGCCGGCTCACCACCGAGGGAGTGTCGACGGTCGAAGGCCCTGACGGGCGCACGTTCCTCAAGGTCGAGCCGTCGGCGCTCCGCCTGTTGTCCGAGACCGCGATGCACGACATCGCCCACTTCCTGCGCCCGGGCCACCTCGCCCAGCTGCGGAAGATCATGGACGACCCCGAGGCCTCCAACAACGACAAGTTCGTCGCGCTCGACCTGCTGAAGAACGCGAACATCGCGGCGGGCGGCGTGCTGCCGATGTGCCAGGACACCGGAACCGCGATCGTCATGGGCAAGCGCGGCCAGCACGTGCTGACCGAGGGTGTCGACGAGGAGCCACTGGCCCACGGTGTCTTCGACGCCTACACGAAGCTGAACCTGCGCTATTCGCAGAACGCACCCGTGACGTTCTTCGAGGAGAAGAACACCGGCTCGAACCTCCCGGCCCAGATCGAGCTGTACGCCGACACGATCCGCGGCCACGAGAACGCGTACAAGTTCTTGTTCATGGCCAAAGGCGGGGGTTCGGCCAACAAGTCGTACCTCTATCAGGAGACCAAGGCGATCTTGAATCCTGACTCGATCATGACGTTCCTCGAGGAGAAGATCCGCTCGCTCGGCACCGCGGCATGCCCGCCCTATCACCTCGCGATCGTCGTCGGCGGCACGTCGGCCGAGTTCGCGCTGAAGACGGCGAAGTACGCGTCCGCGCGCTATCTCGACACACTGCCCACCACCGGGAATGCCAAGACGGGCAGGGGTTTCCGCGACCTCGAGATGGAGGAACGCGTGCTCGAGCTGACACGCCGGCTCGGCATCGGCGCCCAGTTCGGCGGGAAGTATTTCTGCCACGACGTCCGCGTCGTACGCCTGCCCCGCCACGGCGCCTCGCTGCCCGTCGCGATCGCGGTGTCGTGCTCGGCCGACCGCCAGTGCCTGGGCAAGATCACGCCCGAGGGTGTGTTCATCGAGCAGCTCGAGTTCGAGCCGGCGAAATATCTCCCCGACACCGTGGATTCCCAGCTGGACGAGGATTCCGCCGGAGTCTCCGGCACCGGCAAGGGTGCGGCGGTGAAGGTGTCGCTGAACCAGCCGATGGACGCGATCCGTGCCGAGCTGGCGAAGCACCCCGTCAAGACCCGCCTCTCGCTCACCGGCACGCTCATCGTCGCGCGCGACATCGCCCACGCGAAGATCAAGGAGCGGCTGGACGCGGGCGAGGAGATGCCGCAGTACATGAAGGACCACCCCGTCTATTACGCCGGCCCGGCGAAGACGCCGACCGGCATGGCGTCGGGTTCGTTCGGGCCGACAACCGCCGGGCGCATGGATTCCTACGTCGACCAGTTCCAGGCCGCGGGCGGCTCGATGGTCATGCTGGCCAAGGGAAACCGGTCCCAGAAGGTGACCGACGCGTGCGCCGCTCACGGTGGGTTCTATCTTGGCTCGATCGGCGGGCCGGCCGCGCGGTTGGCGCAGGACTGCATCAAGAAGGTCGAGGTCGTCGAATACGAGGAACTCGGCATGGAAGCGGTGTGGAGGATCGAGGTCGAGGACTTCCCGGCGTTCATCGTGGTGGACGACAAGGGCAACGATTTCTTCGCGTCGGTGAGCAAGCCGATCGCGATGACGATCTCCACGCGCCCGGACATCGACTCGGCGCCGGCGGAGGTGCCGTCCCGGTAGAGGCGTAGCGTTCTGCGAGCGAGCCAGTCCATCCGTTCTCCGAGCGAGCGAAGCGAGTCGAGGAGCCACCATGTCCGACCTCTCCAGAGCCATCCCCCTGCTGCCCCGCGCCGCACGGATCGCGACCGATGTCATCGAGCGCATCCCCGACGGGGGCTGGGCCGACCCGTCCCCCTGCGAGGGGTGGACTGTCCGCGATGTCGTGAACCACCTCACCGCCGAGCACCTGTGGGTCCCGCGCCTGCTGGGCGGGGCCACCATCGAGGAGGTCGGTGACGACTTCGACGGTGACGTCCTGGGCGAGGCACCCGTCGACGCCTGGAGCGAGGCGATCACGCGTTCCCTGCAGGCGTGGCGATCCGCGGACCCCGAGCAGCAGATCCAGATGTCCTACGGCGCGGCTTCGGCGGCCGAGTACGCGAACCAGATGCTCGTCGACCTCGTCGTGCACGCGTGGGACATCGCCCGCGGGGCGAAGATCCCGGTCACGCTCGACCCCGAGTGCGTGGAGGCCTGCCTCGCGTACGAGGAGCCGCGCGTGGACCCGGACGGCGTCGAGGGCCTGTTCGGGCCCTCGCGTACGCCGCGCTCCGGGGCGCCGGCGGACCGGCTGCTGGCGATGGTGGGCCGAGAGGTCTCCTGACTTCGACTCCTTCGTCGCTCAGTCAACGGTGGTTTGGTCGCTCAGTCAACGCACGAGTTCCACCCCTGCGCCCGACAGTTCGCCCAGCGCGTGCCGCCGCCCGCTGCTCACCATGAGCAGCGCGAGCGCGGGGCCGCGTACGTCCGGCCCCGCACCCACCGCGAAGTCCGCGTCGTCGGCGACCAGGCGTACGCGGGTGACCAGCGACTTCGCGCCGCCGATCGCGTCGGGTGTCCGCACCTGATAGCCGATCGCCGCGACGACGGCGTCCACCGGATAGGCGCGCGTGAGGCCCAGCGGCCGCCGGATGTCCTCCCCGTGGGCGATCTCCTCGACCAGCCGGCTCTCCAGCGCGGCGATGAACGTCGGCGGTCCGGTGCGGCGGTCGGCCACCGCGCGCAGGCGCTCGAGCGTCTCGGCAGGCGTCGCGCCCCTGGCCCGGCGTACGCCGTTGGCGTTCTGGCGGTCGAAGTCGAACCGTGCGGCGGCCATCGCGCGGACCAGGCCGAACGGCGTCACGCACGCGTTGTCGATGAGGTGGGCGGCGACCTCGTGCACGGTCCAACCGGCGGCGAGTGAGGGCGTCGCCCACTCGGCCGGCGCGAGGGTGGACAGGTCATCGATGAGCGCGCGGCGCTCGGCGTGGACGGCGGGCCAGACGTCGATCGGGGTCATGGCCCCATCCTTGCCCACCCGCGGTCCCCGCCACTTCTCCCATCTTGCACAGTAGGAGTGCAAGAACTGCACGCAAGAACTGCACGTGTGCAATACTTGCACATGCGCAATCCTTGCGCCTATTCTCGATCCATGGATGACCTCACCACGACCCTCGACGAGCTCGCCGAGCTGATCGCCCGCATCGACCGCACCGATCCGCGCGCGGCGGTGCAGGACCTGCGCGTCGCGGAAACCTTGGTGAACAAGGCGTTTTCCGAGGCCATGGCCCAGTCGGCCCTGCTCGGCACGTCCCTGCGTCAGCTCGCCGCCGACGCCCGTCTCGCCCCTAACACGGTCGCCGCGCGCCTCAGTCAGGCGCCGACGTTCCGCGCGTACGCCCCCGCCGGCCGCGTCACGGCCGAAGACCTCGCCGTCGAGCGCCGCTCGAAGGCGGGTCCCTGAAGTTCACCCCGCGACGAAAGGACCGCCCATGACCGACGCCGACCTGACCCACATCGAGTTCCTCCTCGACCGCTCCGGCTCGATGGTCACCATCGCCGACGACGTCCGCGGTGGGTTCGACGCCTTCATCGCCGAGCAGCGCGCCCAGGAGGGCGAGTGCACGGTGTCGCTGGCCCAGTTCGACAACGAATACGAGGCGGTGTTCACCGCCCTGCCGATCGACCGGGTGCGGCCGCTCGAGCTCCACCCCCGCGGCTCGACCGCCATGCTGGACGCCATCGGCCGCTCGGTGATCGCGCTCGGCGACCGCCTGCGGGAACTGCCCGAGGACCGTCGACCCGCGTCCGTGATCGTCGCGATCATGACCGACGGCCTCGAGAACTCCTCGACCGAGTTCACCTACGACGCGATCAAGACGCTGATCAGCCAGCAGGAGGACGCGTACGGCTGGACGTTCATGTATATGGGCTCCGACCAGGACGCCATCGAGGTCGGCGCGAAGATGGGCATCCAGGCCGGCCGCGCGATGACCTACGACCGCGGCCAGTCGGCCGACTCCTACACAGGCCTCGCGAGTTCGGTGTCGCGCTATCGGGAGGCCGTACGCGGGGGCGCGGCCCCGCAGGCGGCCCGCATCGCCTCGGCGTTCACCGAGGAGGAGCGGCGCCGGTCGGCGGGGAACTGATCGGGGAATAGTGGCCGCTCACGCGTGTTGTCGCTGACATGACGACAACCACACGCATCGTCCTGGCCAACCGGCCCCACGGGGAGCCCCAGCCCACCGACTTCCGCACCGAGACCGCCGAACTCCAGGCGCCCGGTGAGGGACAGGTGCTGCTGGAGACGCTCTATCTGTCGCTGGATCCCTACATGCGTGGGCGCATGAGCGACGCCGAGTCGTACGCGGCCCCCGTCGAGCTGGGCCAGACCATGGTCGGCGGGACGGTCTCGCGGGTCTTCGAGAGCGGCGACCCGGAGTTCGCGGCGGGCGACCTCGTCCTGGGCTACGCGGGCTGGCAGACCCACTCGGTCGAGCCGACGTCCTACCTGCGTCGGCTCGACCCCGAGGTCGCACCCGTGTCGACCGCGCTGGGCGTGCTCGGCATGCCGGGGTTCACTGCGTACGCAGGGCTTCTGACCATCGGCCAACCCAAGCCGGGCGAGACCGTTGTGGTTGCTGCGGCAACCGGACCGGTGGGCTCGGCGGTCGGCCAGATCGCGAAGCTCAAAGGCGCCCGGGCGGTCGGCATCGCGGGTGGCCCGGAGAAGGTCGCGTACCTGCGCGAGCTGGGGTTCGACGCCGCCGTCGACCACCGCGCCGACGACTTCGCCGACCAGCTGGCGGCGGCCACGCCTGATGGCATCGACGTCTATTTCGAGAACGTCGGCGGCCACGTCTGGGACGCGGTGCTGCCGCGCCTGAACACGTACGCGCGGGTTCCGGTGTGTGGGCTGGTGGCGGGCTACAACGCGACGTCGCTGCCGGACGGGCCGGATCGCTCGGCGCAGCTGATGGGGCGCATCCTCATGAAGAGCCTCACGATCCGCGGGTTCATCCAGACCGAGTTCGCGGGCGAGCAGATGCCGCAATTCCTTGCCGACATGGGCTCCTGGGTCGCCGAGGGCCGCGTGAGCCACCGCGAGGACGTCACCGACGGGCTCGAGAACGCGGTGGAGGCGTTCCGCGGAATGCTGGCGGGGAAGAACTTCGGGAAGACGCTGGTGAAGGTGGCCGACTGAGGTCTGGCGCCCCGGAAAGTGTCACGAAACGTCCACTCGAACGGTCAGATCGGCGGCAGGGCCGCTCCGGGGCCATCGAGTGGACGTTTCGTGACATCCGGGTCAGCCCAAGGCGAGGGGGCGCACCGCGGCGGAGGCGACCCGGATCCCCTGGCCGGGCAGAAGCCGCCGGCGCTGATAGGCGCGCAGCGCCTGACCCAGGGGATTCGTGCTGAGCTCCTCGGCGAGCGTCACCGCGTCGACCAGCGCCTCGCAGGCGCCTCGACCGAGGTTGGGCGACATGACGTGGGCCGCGTCGCCCACGAGCACGTGCCGCCCGCGCACGAGCGAGGCCAGCCTCGGCGCCTCGACGACGCGGTTCACCACGGTCGCCGCGGGGTCGGCCCGCTCGAGGACCCGCAGCACCGGCGCGGGGAAGTCCGCGAAATGCTCGCGTGCCCAGGAGATCCCTGCGGCCGGGTCGGTGTCGAACTCGTGCATGGCGGCATACCAGTTCGTCGTCCCGCCGGAGTTGGGGGACATCCCGAACAGCAGGCCGCGGCCCCAGAACTCGTGCAGCCCGACCTGTCCGGGGTTGATGTCGGTGACCTCGCCGGCGACCACGCCGCGCAGCGCCAGGGTGCCGGTCGGCCGGGATCCCTGCCCCCACACGTGTTTCCGGACGATCGAGTGAGCTCCATCGGCGCCGACGAGGAGGTCCCCGTCCAGCGCCGCCGGATCGTCGATCCGGGAGCAGTGGCGCTCGACCTCGACCGGCACCGCCGCGTCCAGCACCTCCAGCAGGGTGGGCCGCGGGACCAGCCAGACGTCGTCGGGGCCGGCGGCCGCGTCAGCACGCGCCCCGAGGCCGTGAACAGCGAGGCGCCTTCGGCCCGGATGCCCTCGACCCGCACGCGCTCGTCGAGCCCCAGCCGCCACAGGGCACGCATCGCGTGCGGCCACATGCCATAGACCGTCGCCAGGCGACGCTGCTCCGGCTCGCGCTCGTGGAGGCGCACGCGGAACCGCGCGGGGTCGAGCCCCGCGGCGAGGGCGAGTCCGGCGACCCCGCCGCCGACGACGTCAAGGGTGATCAAGCGCCCACGCTACTACAGATGTAGTGCACATGCCCCGCTAGGGTCCACCCCGTGACCGATCGACGCGCCTCCGTGGTGGACGCGGCCGTACGCGTGCTCGCCCACGGCGGGACCCGGGCTCTGACCCACCGCGCCGTCGACGCGGAGGCGGGCGCCCCGGTCGGCACGACCTCCAACCACTTCCGGTCCCGGAGCGCGCTGGTCGGTGCCGTCGCCGACGCGATCGAGGCGCGGGACGTGGCCCTCGCAGCCCAGCTCGACCTCGCGCCGGTCGCCGTTGTCGCCGATGTGGCTCGCCTCGCCTCCCGCTTCGTCGCCGTCCAGTTGGCCGATCCCGGCCCCCAGCGCGCGCGGCTCGCACTGGCCGTCGAGCCGGGCATCGACCTCGCGCCTCAGCACGACCGCCTGCGGGCGCTGCTGGTGGACCTCCTGTCGGGCCTCGCGGTGGACGATGTCGACGGCCGCGCCCGCGCACTCGTCGACTATCTCGACGGCGTGCTCTTCCATGCCCTCACGATCGGCACGCGCACCCTCGACCCCGACGAGGTCGAACGCGCGGTGCTCCGGCTCCTGGCCTGAGTTCAGGCCGTCGCACCCGCCGGCGCCGACACCGACGCCCCCGGCACCCAGCGCGCCTCGAGCACGCGGCGCTCCACGGCCGCGCCGGCCGCCCGCTCCAGCAGCAGCGACGTGCACTCCTGGCCCAGCTCGACATAGTCACAGGCGATCGTCGCCAGCGTCGGGACCGCGAACCGTCCCATGGCGATGCCGTCGAAGCCCAGGATCGAGACGTCGTCGGGAACCCGGATCCCTTCCCGCGCGAACACCGTGAGTGCCCCCAGCGCCATCGCGTCGTTGCCGAACGCGACCGCGCCCGCCAACGTGCCATCGGCCAAAGTCGCTCGGCCGCCGTCACCCCGTCCGCCAGGCTGAAGTCGGCGGCGGTCGCCGCCACGAAGGTCATCCCGAGGCGTTCGCACGCCTCCTCGAACAGGTGGCGACGGCGGTGGCTGTGCACGAACTCCGCCGGTCCCGAGACGTACGCGAGCCTGTCGTGGCCCAGCTCGCGCAGGGCGCCGATCGCCTCGTCGATGGCCGCCGCGGACTCGTGGTGACAGCTCGAGAACCGCGTGTCGGGCTGGGGTCACCGGTCACGACGACCGAGGCCTCGAGCTCGTGCAGCAGGTCGAGCCGGTGGTCGTCCATTCGCGGGTCGGTGACGAGGAACCCGCGTACGGCCCGTTCGCTCCACATCATCCGGTAGGCCTGGTCCTCGTCGCGCTGGTTCGTCACGAACCGCAGCGACACCGCGAGGTCGTGCTGGGAGGCCACGGTCTCGATGCCGGACAGGAAGCTGGCGAAGAAGGGATCCTCGTCGAGCACGCGCGTGTCTCGGCGGACCACGAGGCCGACGGCCATGGGCTGGATGCCGTTCACCGCACGCGCCGCCGAACTGGGGCGCCAGCCGAGCTGGTCGGCGGCCTGCATGATGCGTACGCGGGTCTCCTCACGCATGCGGCCGCTGTCGTTGACCGCCTGGGACACAGCCCCTGTCGACACGCCCGCGAGGCGCGCGACTGGAGGCTCGCCTGGAACGACGAGTTCAACTCCAACCGCCTCGGCCCCGGTCGTCATCAACCTGCCGGGGATCTTCGACAACCTGGCGAAGACGGGCGGGCGTGGGCCGTGGTCGGGCCGACGCCGGCCGAGCGCGGCGGAACGGCGCTGACGCTGGCCGTGGAGCCTGGTCGCTGGCGCGACCTGTGGACCGGAGAGACGCACGAGGTGGCCGTGGGTGAGGCCCTGCGCCTGCCGGCCGGGGAGGGGGTGGCGGTGCTGGTCAACGAGCACCGCTTAACCGGCGAGCGCGCGGCTTTCGCACCACTGCACCGAGAACCATCGACTCCTGAAACCCCTACGGACATTGGATTCCTCATGAAGAGAACAACGAAGTTCCTCGCAGTCACCGCCTCATCGCTCGTCGTCGCCGCCGGCCGGCAGCCGACCGTCGCCTCCGCGTCCGCACCGCCGCAGGTCGTGTGTGACAAGGGAACGCCGGCCTGTCAGCCGCTCCGGATCGAGCGCAACAAGCAATATCGGCTGAAGTTCCACGACGAGATCAGCGACACCGCCCTCGACACCTCGGTGTGGAACAACGGCTGGTCGGAGGGCTGGCACGATGACGCCACTGGCATCAGCGGCCCGGTCACGAAGAGCGAGCGCGCCTGCTATGACAAGAACAACGTGAGCGTGTCGGGCGGTTCGCTCCACCTCAGGCTCGAGCAGCGGCAGTCGACGTGCAACGGCGGGGACAACGTCCCCAAGAACATGGAGTTCACGGGCTCCCACGTGAACACGTCGCGCAAGTTCGAGTTCGCCCGGGGCGTGTTCGAGACGCGTGTGCACATCGAACCGCGCGCAAACGGTGCACCGGGTTGCTCCAACTTCTCGTCGGCGTGGACGAACGGCCACAAGTGGCCGGTGCAGGGAGAGATCGACCTCTACGAGTGCCTCGCCTCGACCGCCCAGTGGCACATCCACACCGAGAACGGCCAGGTCGGCGGCGCCAAACTGCCGCTCAGCGGCTGGCACACGATGTCGTACGAGTGTAGGCCGACCGAGATCACGTTCCGCTACGACGGTGAGGTCGTCGGCGTGCAGCCATACACCAAGGACTTCATGCACTACATCATCCTGATCAACAGCGTCGGCATCTGGGCGGGACCCAACAGGGCGCCGAGCGACTTCCAGGTCGACTACGTGCGGGTGTGGCAGACGTCGAAGGGGAAGTGACATGACGCGGCGCCGCCTCCCCGGTCGGGCGGACCGGGGAGGGGGTTGCCGATCGGAGGACCATCGCCCATGACAGGGTGGAATCTCCCCAAGGAGTAGAGGACATGCTGCGACCCCAGCACACGACCACCCGCGAGTGCCTGCCCCTGAACGGCGTCTGGGACTTCAATCTCGACGCCAGTGGTGAGGGCACCACCGACCACTGGTACGCCAGCCCCCTGCGCGACCCGTCGCCCATGGCGGTGCCGGCCAGCTACAACGACCTCAGCGCCGCCGACGACGTCCGCGACCATGTGGGCGATGTCTGGTATCAGCGCCGCGTACGCACCATCGCCCGCGATCGCAACCATCCGTGCGTGGTGACGCGGTCGATCGCCAACGAGCCCGAGAGCGGCACCGAGGCGTCGGAGCGCTATCTCGCGCCGCTGTTCGACGTCGCGCGCGAGCGCGACCCCACCCGGCCGGTGGGGTTCGTGAACCTGGGCTCGGCGCCCCACGGCCAGTGCCGGGTGAGCCGGTTCGCCGACCTGATCATGATCAATCGCTACTGGGGTTGGTATGTCGCGGCCGGCGACCTCGCCGAGGCCGAGCGCGTGGCGCGTGAGGAGCTCGAGGGCCGGGCGACGGAGAACAAGCCGATCATCATCACCGAATACGGCGCCGACGCCGTCACGGGCTCCACCTGCACCCGCCGCTGCCGTGGTCGGAGGAATACCAGGTGGCGATGCTCGACATGCTGCATCGCGTGTTCGACTCCATCGACGCCGTCGTGGGCGAGCACGTGTGGAACTTCGCCGACTTCGCCACGGTCTCGGGCGTCACGCGTGTGGCCAGCAACAAGAAGGGCGCGTTCACCCGCGACCGACAGCCCAAGTTGCTGGCCCGCCACCTGCGCCGCCGCTGGGCGGGTTCACCCGGCCAGCACGCTTCCTGATCGCATTCACTGACCCAGAAGGGGATTCCCGATGACCCAAGCCGTCGACTTCACCTACGTGGAGGACGTCTCCCCCGGGACGGGGGCGCTGCCGCCGCGGGCCCGGCTGACGACCTCGGCGCCGAGCCTCGACCTCGACGGCGACTGGGCGTTCCGCTGGGTGCCGTCGCTGGCCGACGCGACTCCGGGGTTCGAGGAGCGCGACTTCGACGACGCCGACTGGCGAAAGCTGGCGGTGCCGTCGGCGTGGCAGATGACCGACATCGCCTCGCGGTGGCCGGGTCACGACCCGCTCGGGTGGGACCTGCCCGCCTACACCAACGTGCTGTATCCCTTCCCCATCGACGTTCCCCACGTCCCCGACGCCAACCCGACCGGCGAATATCGCCGGCGATTCTTTGCCCCGCAGGATTTCGCGGGCGAGGGCGGGCGCGCGCTGCTGCGCTTCGACGGCGTGGACTCGTGCTTCGCCGTCTTCCTCAACGGTGTCCTTCTCGGCACCGCCACCGGCTCGCGCCTGACCCACGAGTTCGACGCCACCGAACAGCTCGTGCCGGGTGAGAACGTCCTGGCCGTGCGCGTCCACAAGTGGTCGGCGGCGTCGTACCTCGAGGACCAAGACATGTGGTGGCTGTCCGGCATCCACCGGTCGGTGGCGCTCATCGCGCGCCCCGCGGGCGGCATCGACGACGTGTTCGCCCACGCCGACTGGACCGACGGCGTCGGCACGCTGCGGGTCGACGTGAGTGGCGGAAAGGCCCGCGTACGCGTCCCCGAGCTGGCGCTCGAACTGGCGCCCGGCGAGGAGCGCCGCCTGGACGGGGTCGAGCCCTGGTCGGCGGAGTCACCGCGGCGCTACGTCGTCGAGGTGGCGACCGACAGCGAGACCGTCACGCTGATGGTGGGTTTCCGCACCGTCGAGATCGCTGGGGAAGTCCTAATGGCGAACGGATCCCCGCTGGTGTTCCGCGGTGTCAACCGCCACGAATGGCACCCGGAGACCGGGCGTACGCTCGATCTCGACACCATGATCGCCGACGTGCTGCTGATGAAGCGCCACAACGTGAACGCGGTGCGGACGTCGCACTATCCGCCGGACTCGCGGTTCCTAGACCTGTGCGACGAATACGGGCTGTGGGTCATCGACGAGTGCGACCTCGAGACCCACGGGTTCGAGCCGATCGGCTGGGAGGGCGTGCCGGCGAAGGACGAGCGCTGGTTCCCCGCGATGCTCGACCGCATGCAGCGCACCGTCGAGCGCGACAAGAACCACCCGTCGGTCGTGATGTGGTCGCTGGGCAACGAATCCCACACCGGCCCCGGCCTCGCCGCGATGGCCGAGTGGACGCGCGACCGTGACCCGAGCCGACCAGTGCACTACGAGGGCGACTACGCGTGCGCGTACGTCGACGTGTATTCCCGCATGTATCCCCACCTCGAGGAGACCGAGGCGCTCGCGACGGGCGGGAAGCCCGACCGCGACGTCTATGGCGGGCTGGCGTTCCGCGAGCACGGCGAGAACGTGCCGCCGAAGCCGCTGATCCTGTGTGAATACATCCACGCGATGGGCAACGGGCCCGGCGAGGTGCGCGACTACCAGGCGCTGATCGAGCGCCACCCGCGCCTGGCCGGCGGTTTCGTTTGGGAGTGGATCGACCACGGGATCGCCCGCGACGTCAACGGGCAGAGGCAGCACGTCTATGGCGGCGACTTCGGCGAACCGTTGCATGACAGCAATTTCGTCATCGACGGGCTGGTGCTGCCCGACCGTACGCCGTCCCCCGGCCTGCTGGAGCTGAAGAAGGTCTATGAGCCGGTGCGCGTGATCGTGGGTCCTGAGGTGGTGGTCGAGAACCTTCACCACAGCAGCGATCTGGGGCATCTGCGGTTCGAGTGGGAGCTGGTGGACGGCCGCGGTGAGCGGGTCGTCGGAGGAGAGCTGGCGGTTCCTGCTGTGGTGCCGGGCGAGCGGGTGACCATCGCGCTGCCGACGCAGCAGGCCGGCGTACTCACCGTGCGGGCGGTGCTCGCCGACGACGCGGCTTGGGTCGAGGCCGGCCACGAGGTCACGTTCGGGCAGGGGAGGGTGGGCTTCGACTCGCTGCGCTCGCTCAGCCAACGTGAGGAGGGGCGCTCGCTCAGCCAGAGCGATCTCACGCTGGCTGAGCGTGCGCAGCGAGTCGAAGCCACGCTGGCAAGCTGTTCCGAACGCATCGTCGGTTTCGACCACGTGACCTTCGACGCCCGCGGGCAGTTGCGCTCGATCGGCGGCATCGATGTCGTGAGCCCGGCGCTCGACCTTTATCGCGCGCCGACCGACAACGATCGGATCGGCAGCCATCGCGCCGACGCCGCCGACTCCTGGCACCGTGTCGGGCTGGATCGGCTCGAACACCGAGTCGTCTCGGTGGACGAGTCCGACGGCGTCTGCGTCGTCACCCACGACGGGCCGGCGGCCACGAACGCGCACTATGAGACGACGTGGAAATGGACGGAGGCCGACGGCGCTCTGCGCCTCGACGTGAGCGGCCGCGTGGTCGGCGATCTTGGGCCGACGCTGCCGCGGGTCGGGCTACGGCTCGGCCTTCCCGCGACGCTCGACCGGCTGACCTGGTTCGGACGTGGGCCGGGGGAGGCGTACGCCGACACCTTCGAGGCCCAGCGGATCGGGCGGTGGTCGCTCGCGATCGACGAGCTCCAGACGCCCTATGTGGTGCCGCAGGAGAACGGCAACCGTGCCGACGTGACCTGGGCCGAGGTCAGCGGCGGGGGGCAGTCGCTGGCGATCGAGGCCGACGCGCCGATGAACGTGTCGTTCCGGCCGTGGACGTCCGAGCATCTGGCAGCCGCCCGGAGTCGGGGCGAACTCGTCCGGGACGGCCACCACTGGCTGAACCTCGACGTCGCCCTGCACGCCATCGGCTCGGCGGCGTGCGGGTCGCCACCCCAGTGGAAGAACTGGCTGACCCCGCGCGATTTCGAGCTGGGACTGACGTTCCGGGGGCGGTGACGCTGGACGTTCTTCGAGCGAGGCCGGCGGCGGCCGAGACGAGGAGCGGAGGTCGACAGAACGCTCGCTCGGCTCTCCTCGTCTCGCTGGCGCTCGCTCGGAGAACGGACCGGTCAGTCGCCGGTGAGCTTCAGTTCCAGGTGGCGCACGCGGGCGGCAATGTCGTCGCGGATGAGCCGCAAGCGCTCGGCGCCCCCGATGCCGCGCTTGCTGGGCTCGTCGGTGTCCCAGCGCTCGATGATGCCGCGCATGCCGGGGACCGGGTCGACCTCAGCGTCGCGGCCGAGCACCACGACGCGATCGGCGCGCGCGAGGACATCCGGATCGATGGGCTTGCAGTGCTCGCCCTCGACCGAGGCGCCGACCTCGGCCAGGCTCGCGACCGACTCGTCGTTGAGCGAGGACCCGGGATGGGTGCCGCCCGAGTGGACCTCGACGCGGTTGCCGGCCAGCTGACGCATCAGTGCGGCGGCCATCTGCGACTTGCCGCCGTTCTTGACGCACACGAACAGCACGACGGGCCTGGACTGACCGAGACGAGTGGGCTCCATGGCTCCAGCGTGGCAGATGGGTGCGACTTTTCGCTCGCCAGTGCCCATCTCGATGCCGCAGGACGCCTCGAGATCGTCACTGATGAGCGAAAAGTCACGCCGACCACCGAGTACGCCGTCGCTCGGGCCCCGCGGCCAGTGTGACTGGCCGGAGTCTGCGACCATCGCACCATGACCGCCCATCTCGTCGTCCGTGCCCGCACGCCCCTGCAGCCCGCCGACGCGCTCGACCGCCTGCTCGACCTCGATCGTCACACCGAGCTCGTCCCCCTCACCCGCCTCATCTGGACGCGCCCACTCACCATCGGGTCCACCCTGACCGCCCGCACCAGCCTCGGCCCGATCGTCGTCGACGACGTGATGCAGGTCCATGAACTCGGCCCCGACCACGCCCGCATCGTCAAGGTCGGCCGATGGATCCGAGGCACGGCCGAGATCAGCGCGACCCGCGGCCCGGGCGAAAAGGCATCCACCGTCGAGTGGCGCCAATCCCTGTCGATCAAGGGCATCCCGGCGCTCTTCGATCCCGTCGTCGCCGCGGCGGGCAAGGCCATGTATGAGGCCATCGTCCGCAGTCTCGTCCGAGACCTGGGCGAATGACCCATGGTGAACACTCCATGAACCATTCATCGTTTCATCGACAGGGCTGGGCATATGACAGCCGAGGGCGTATGGTTGAAGTGTTGTTCGGTTCGTTCTTTGCAGTAAGCAGTTTGGCATCCAGCCTGGCGGTTCTTCTTCAGAAGGCGTTTTACGAGCAGCATCGGGTGTGACAAATGGTCATTCCCACCTTCAATGAAAGAGGAAACATCATGGCTTCTGGCACCGTGAAGTGGTTCAACGCCGACAAGGGCTTCGGCTTCATCCAGCCCGACGACGGCACCGCCGACGTCTTTGCCCACTTCTCCGCGATCAACTCGACGGGCTACCGTTCGCTGAACGAGAACGACAAGGTCGAGTACGACGTCGAGCAGGGCCCCAAGGGCCTGCAGGCCTCGAACATCACCGTCTCTCGCTGACGCTGACTTCCTGAACCGCCGCCCGGGTCTCCCGGGCGGCGGTTCTGCGTTTCAGAGCCGCTTCTCCATCCATTCCACGTCGATCCAGCGGTCGAACTTCCGCCCCGCCTCGGCCCAGCGCCCGACCGACCGGAACCCATGCTTGCGGTGCAGCGCGATCGAGCCCTCGTTGGGCACGGCGATGCACGCGTACGCGCGGTGGACGCCGCGCAGCCGGGGGAAGAGGGCCGCGTACAGCCGGTCGCCGATCCCGCGCCCGGTGCACTCCGGCGACAGATAGACCGACACCTCGACCGAGCCGGCGTACGCCTCCAGCGGCCGGACCTGGCCCGTCGAGCAATAGCCCAGCAGCTCTTCCGACTCCTCGTCGATCGCGACCAAGCACTGCGCGGGGCCGTCGGCCCCGAACTTCGCGAACCACGGCCGCCGCTCGTTCACCGTCAGCGGCGTGATCGCGAACGTCGCCACGGTCTCCCGGATGTAGTGGTTGTACAGCTCGGTGAGCGCCGGCAGGTCGTGCTCGGTCGCCGGGCGGATCGTGACGGGGCGGATCATGCGCGGACCATAACGCGTGCGGACGACCGTCTGCACCCCTATCCACACCCAAACCCCCTGCCGTCGCCGAAGTCCGCCTGTGTCACCCTTGGGTGATGAATCGTCGGATCGGTCTGGCGCCCGCCCGCATCGAGCGCCAGCTCGCGCGGGTCGCCGATCGCCTCGCCGAGGCCACCGGCGTACGCCCCACCCCGCCGCCCCAGGACCACGTCCCCGACGGCGAGCCGTTCTGGGAGGTGCGCGACGACACGGCGATCTATGCGATGCGCGACGGTGACAACCTCGTCTGGCGCTGGGAGACCGAGTCGGTCGACACCCTCGCGTTCTGGGCGATCCGCGACGTCGCGTTCCGCGAGGCCCACGCCTGGGAGACCGCGACCCGGCCGCCCGGCGCGCCGTTCCGCTGGTCCGCGGCGCGGGAGCGGTGGGCCTGGCTGATGGGCGCGGCCGACGAGCAGTGGCGCGTACGCCACCTCGCGTGGCTCGAGGCCTCCGACCGCTCCGGCTTCATCGGGTGGCCGACGTGCGGCCGCGCGCCGACGCCCACCCGTGGATCGAGACCCACGGCGACGAACTGCGCTATCGGGTCAGGGCGGGCGAGCGCGACATCCGCAACGACATGACGACCGACGTCGGCGGCCTCCTGTTCTGAGCGATGGAGCCCGTGGCGCGGGAGATGGCGCGGGCCGGCTCCCCGGGCGGCGACTGGCGTACGCGGTGGCTCGAGCTGATGGTGCTGGTGAACCCCGCCTGGCGGGAGCGGGTGGAGGCGTACCTCTGAGGGCTCAGACCAACGCCCACAGCCCCTTGCCCAGCACGACGGCGCCGCCGATGCCGGCGAGCACGAGGGCGAGCGTACGCGCGTGGTGGGAGGTGACGCGGCGGGCGGCGAGCGTGCCGAGGCCGACGCCGGCGAGGACCAGGGCGACCACGATCGGCAGCCCCCACCACGGCGGCAGCCCGGCCAGGCCCGTGGGGGACATCGCGGTCTTCAGGACCACCGACATCGCGCCCATCGACATGAACGTCGGCTGGAGTGTGGCGGCGAACGCGCGCTGGTCCCAGCGCGCCAGGCGCGCATAGATGACCATGGCGGGCGCGGCCACGCCCGCGGTGGTGTTGAACAGGCCGCCGATCGCGCCCGCGACCACTATGGGCGCGCGGCCGCGTACGGTCGGGAGGTCGGGGAGCGCCAGGGACGTCGCCAGCGCGAGCAGGACGACGGCGCCGATGACGACCTGGAGCCAGGCGACGGGGAGGGCGTGGACGAGGTACGCGCCGGCGACCGCGCCCGGCGCCGCGGCGGCGATGATCCAGGCGAAGCGGCGCCACTCGACGTGCTGCAGCACGGTGAGCATGATCAGGAATCCCGACACCGTGGTCGTCGCGTTGGTGACGAGCACGCCGGTGGTGGGCCCGAGCAGCACCGACAGAGTCGGCGCGACGACCAGCCCGACGCCGGTTCCGGACAGGCGCTGCAGGAGGGCGCCGCCGACGATGGCGACCGCGGCGATGACGAGGACGGTCACGGTTCAGTCCCCGCCGCCCCCGCCGCCGTCACCCCCACCGCCGTCGCCGCCGCCGTCGCTGCCGCCGCCCGCGTCGCCGACGTCGGAGGACAGGTCGGAGGCGAGGTCGCCCAGTCCGTCACCCAGGTCGCCGATCGCGTCGCCGAAGTCGCCCATCGCGTCACCGAAGCTGTCCAGGTCGAGACCGTCGAACGCCCCGAAGTCGCCGAACCAGGCGAGGTCGGCGGCCCAATAGGTGGCGAGGCCGGGATCGGCGCCCGCCGCGGCCTCCTGGAAGGCGTGGATCCACTGGTCGGTGACGCCGTACGCGACCGCCCACGGCAGGAACCGGCTGAAGACGCCCGCGCCCGCCTCGAAGCGCAGGCGGTCGCCGTCGGCCTTCTCGAGGAACAGCTTGAAGGCCGCCGACTGATAGCGCAGGGCGCTGCCGAGGGCCGACCGGGCGCGGGCGCCGGGGCCGAACATGGCGGAGACGGGGAGGGAGCCGGCGCGGAGGTTCGGATACCAGGCGGCGTGCTGGGGTTCGGCGGCGAACGACTTCTTGAGGCCGGGCACGACCTGCGCGAGGAACGGCTTGAGCTCGGTGATCGTCGCGGGGCGATCGAGGGAGGTGAGCGCCTGGAGCAGGGCGGCCCGGAAGGGGCCGATCTCCTCGGGGCCCGCGAGGCGGTTGACCGTGACGAGCCACTCGGGCTTCGGCCTGCGGCTGATGCTCCACCGACTGGGTGGCAGGCGACGCAGGTGGACGAACCCCTCGACGGCGAGCGCGATCATCGCGGCGGCGATGTCGGGCGAGCCGACCTTGGCGTCGGTCACCATGCCGACCTGCTCGGGGCGCATGCCCTGCGGCGGGTCGAACCGGACGGCGACGACGGTGTTCACGTCGTCGCCTGTCGCCGGGCGCGTGGGACCGTCGAGGGCCGGCGGCAGCGTGCCGGGCGGGACCCCGGCGTACAGGGTGTCGTGGCGGCTGATCAACTGGCGGCCGGCGCTGCTGGCCCTGCCGTGGAGGACGACGAGGCCGACCACGACCAGGCCGAGCAGCAGGAAGATCAGGAAGGTCATCGGGGTCCTCTCGTCGGTGGTTCGAGGCTAGCCGGTGGCCGTTCCTTAGGCTGGGTCCATGACCGCACCGACGCTGCTCGACCACCTCGTCCTCGCGACGCCCGACCTCGACGCGACCGTGGCGGAGGTGGAGGCGGCGACGGGGGTGCGGGCCGAGGTCGGGGGCGTGCACCCGACGATGGGGACGCGCAATTCCCTGGTGTCGTTGGGGGGCGAGGCCTATCTCGAGATCATCGCCGTGGACCCGGACAACCCCAGGGAGACCCACCCGTTCGGGCTCGACGGGCTCACCGAGCGCCGCATCACGACCTGGGCCGCCCATCCGGCGTCGCTGGCGGAGGCGGCGGACCGCGTACGCGGGGTCGGGCTGGACGTCGGCCCGGGGCGGGACGGGGCCCGGCGTACGGAGTCGGGTGACCTGTTGGAGTGGACACTGACGATGCCGTTGGCGGCCGAACCCACGGGAATCGTGCCGTTCCTGATCGACTGGCGGGGGTCGACGTCGCCGGCGGTGACGACCGGGGCGCGGCTGGAGCTGGTGGCGTTCACCGCGGCCCACCCGGACCCGGACGCCGTGCGGCCGGCGCTCGCGGCGCTCGGGACCGACCTCGTTGTCGGGCGGGCGGATCGGGCCGCCCTGCACGCCGAGTTCGTGGGACCGGGAGGGCGGTTCAGGATCTGACTGGGACAACTGACAGCCAAGATGGTTGCACCGTGCCGTGACTGCCCGGCAGCGCGCAACGATGTCTGCGAAAGTCCAGCCAGACGAAGGAATCGGTGTGACCGCCACCATCGAGAACGATCACCGGATCATCAGCCGCGAGAAGCTCGCGGGCAACACCGCGCGACGCCATGTGGGCGGCGCTGACCGAGCTGCACTCGATGCTGTGGTTGTACGAGAACCTGGCCTTCCGCGACGGCCTCCTCCCGCACCGGCTCACGCCGGAGGAGCGCGAGCGCTTCTTCGCGGAGAGCGCGGCGTACTGCGAGTTGGTCGGCGGCCCCGAGGACGAGATCCAGCGCTCGAAGGCCGACCTGGGCGCGCTCTATGAGAAGTACGCCGACCTCTTCGGCACCTCGCCGACCATGTCGGTCTGGCCCGACTCGAGCGAGGGCTTCGAGAAGGCGATCGCGGGGCAGATCAAGAAGAACTTCCACGTGTCGCAGCTGCCTGCCGCCATCTATGGATTCGCGCTCGACCACGGGCTGTTCCGCCAGATCGCGATCGGTGCCTCGTCGGGCAAGCTGCGGAGGTCGCTGGGGATGGGCCCGGTGCGGTCGGCTGTCGCGGTGGGCGTCACGAAGGCGGCGCTGCCGCTGGTGTGGGTGCTGCAGCAGGCGCCGTTCGAGCAGCACTACATGCGGCTGATGTGGGGACCAGATGGCGTACGCTTGATCGAGAACGCGCGGAAGCTGCAGGGGGAACGCGGTCGCGTCGACTGAGCGCGAACTTGGAGCGAGGTCGCGAGCGATGACCTTGGGTTACATCGTGGAAATTAAGGTCGCGCCTCCTGTCGCTTTGGTTCATCAGGCGGGGCAAGTTTCGATTTTCTCATCTTACGTACGTGGACGCCGGTGGACTCAGCCCGAACACGTGGGAGCGGCTGGAGAGGCTGAGTTCCGCGTGGGAAGAGGCGAGACGGGTCGGCACGAGCGAAGAACCGCCGGTAGCCGAGCCAGGTCCTGGGGTCGTAGCGACCCCTACGAGACGGTCTCGAACACCCCTGACGGAAAGGGAAGTGGACGCTATCCGAACGGCAAAGGCAACCGGCGAAAGCACCATGTCAATCGCCAAGCGGTTCGGGATCCATCGGGTGACAGTGTGGGAGCACACGAAGCGGTGACCAGCGCAAGTCACGGGCAACTGCTGTCAGCGAACCATTCCCAGAGCGGCTCGTCGGCGATGCCCTTGTCTGTCCTGCTACGTAGACTGTCACTCAGAGTTGCATCTCGACTGGAGCTTGAATGGAGGTGACGGGATGACTGTTCGCGTTGAGGTCGCCCCCGATCTACTCCAGTGGGCAGTCGAACGAGCGGGGTGGGACGAGGCGACTGTCGAACGTCGTGCGCCCAAACTCGATGGGTGGGTCTCTGGTGCCCAGCGTCCAACGCTGAAGCAGTTGGAGAAGTTCGCCAGCGATACTCATACCCCTTTCGGGCTGTTGTTCCTCTCTGAACCGCCAGTGGAAGACGTGCCTATCCCAGACATGCGCACGATCGGGAACGTCGCGGTCCCGCGGCCGTCTGCTGACCTGTTGGAGACGATCTACCTGTGCCAGACCCGCCAGGACTGGTACCGGACCTATGTGCAAGAGAACGGCGTGGGCGAACCTGAGTTTGTCGGCTCCGCAACGACCGAGACGCCGCCGGTGCTTGTCGCGGACCAGATGCGCGACTTGCTTGGCTTCGATCTGACCGAACGGAGCACCTTCTCCAGCTGGGAGGACGCTTTACGACGTCTGATCGACCGCATCGAGAACATAGGCGTCTTGGTGATGATCAATGGCGTCGTTGGCGCGAACACTCATCGTAAACTCAACCCTGAAGAGTTCCGAGGGTTCGCACTATCCGACCCGCTCGTACCGCTGATCTTCGTCAACGGCGCTGACACCAAGGCCGCACAGATCTTCACCATGATCCACGAACTGGCTCACGTATGGCTGGGAGCAAGCGCCCTGTCCGATGCGGCCATGACCGCTAACCACGGGGTGACCGAGGAACTGTGGTGCAACCAAGTCGCCGCCGAAGTGCTAGTCCCGCTGACCACACTACTCAGCGACTACCGCGGAGAAGCGAACATCGAGGAGTTGGAGCGCCTGGCTAAGAAATACCGAGTGAGCACCCTAGTGGTACTCAAACGCATCTTCGACGCTCGGCTCCTAACCTGGGAGGACTATCGAGAGCGCTATGAGAACGAGCGGGACCGCGTGATCAGCATCCTCGCGGCGAGGCGCAGCGAGAACTCCGGTGGCAACTATTACTACACGCAGCCGATTCGACTTAGCCGTCAGTTCGCCCAGGCCGTGATCGCCAGCGCCTTCGAAGGGTCCACCACCTACCGGGACGCCTACCGCTTGCTCGGCACCAAGAAACACGCAACCTTCGAGAACCTGGCCGCCGAGTTGGGGGTCGCCTGATGTATCTGATCGACGCCAACGTGCTCATCGAGGCCAAGAACCGTTACTACGCCTTCGACATCGCCCCTGGATTCTGGGCCTGGCTCGATCAGGCCCACCGACAATCCGTGGCCTGCAGCATCGACGCGGTCCGCGTCGAGCTCCTTGACGGTAACGACGAGCTCGCCGCCTGGGCACATGCCAACGCCGCATTCTTCCGAACCATCGATCAAGGCACTACACAACACTTCGGCGACCTCACCACTTGGGCGACCTCACGAAGCTTCACCCCAGCAGCGCTAGCCGAATTCACCGGCACCAATGCCGACTATCTCCTTGTCGCCTACGCTCGCGAGCACCAGCACACGGTGGTCACCCACGAACGCGCCCAACCCAACGCCCGAGCCAGGGTGTTGATCCCTGACGCTTGCCTGGCTATGGGCGTCGGCACGACCGACACCTTCCAGATGCTCCGCCAGACCGGAGCCCGGCTCGACCTCAGTGCGGGCGCATCCACACCGTGACTGATACGCCCATCGCTGGTAGAACATCTTGGACATGGAGCAGCTGAGCAAAGGGGCGAGTTCGCTCCTCCTTCAGTGCGTACACCTGTGACCGCTGCCTGTCGCCTATGCCGAGCGTGGCCTTCTTACACCGTTTCTCTGACATACATGATGGAAAGCGTCTTGGGGAGTCGTGACCCTGCCTCTGACTGGTGTCCTGCTGGGCTACCGACAATCTGATCAGTCCGGCTCTCCAAGGCCTGGGTGACGACCGCCCGGCCATGACCTAATACGAGCCTGATCGCGAGTCCGGTGTATGTCCTGTCTGACCGAAGCGGCCGCCACCTGACCCATCCCGACGATCAGGAACAGGCCATGACCATCATGACAAACCCCGGCGACCGCGTCGCCGGGATCGACTCCCGCAAGGACACCATCCACATCGCGGTGATCACTGCTACTGGTTTGGAGGTCACCGATCACGAGTTCGCCACCACCACCGTCGGCTACCGCAAAGCCGTGGCCTGGCTAGCCAAGCACGGACCTGTCGCCGCGGTCGGCATCGAGGGCACCTCCAGCTACGGCGTCGGGATCACCGCGGCCTTGCGCCGCAACGGCATCCAGGTGGTCGAGGTCAACCGCACCCGGCCCGCGGAGCGCCGCAAACAAGGCAAGACCGACCGTCTCGACGCCTACCGCGCCGCCCGCTCCGTGATCTCCGGCGAGGCCACCACCCACCCCAAGCGCGACACGATCGAATCTCTGCGCGCTCTGGTGGTGACCCGCCGAAGCGCCAACAAATCCCTCCAGGCCTGCTGGCGCCAGATCGGCTCCATCTTGATCAACGCCAGCCCCCGGCTGCGTGACAAGTACCGTGATCTGGGCCGTGACAAGCTCGTTGACCTGCTTGCCGCCACTCGCCCGGACCAGATCAACGACCTGGCCGACGCCACCACCTTGCGAGCCCTGCGCAGCCTGGCCCGACGCCACCAGTTCCTGCGCGCCGAACTCGACGACCTCGACGCGCAACTCGACACCCACACCACGGCAAGGAATCCCGGGCTGCGCGCCATCCATGGCATCGGCCCAGCCCTGGCAGCAGTCCTGCTCATCACTGCCGGAGACAACCCCGACCGGCTGCGCAGCCCCGCTTCCTTCGCCGCGCTCTGCGGAACCAGCCCCATCCCCGTCTCATCCGGCAAGACCCAACGCCACCGCCTCTCCCGCGGCGGCGATCGGCAGGCCAACTGGGCCCTCCACCAAGCCATCAAGGTCCGCATGAGCCATGACCAACGCACCCGCGACTACCGCGACAAGCACCTCGACGCCGGCTGGACCCTCGCAGCCGTCTACCGTTCCCTCAAACGAGCACTCGCCCGAGAGGTCTACCGCGCCCTGACCGGCCACTGCGAGATCCCGAACTACACCGACCTACGACCCGCCCGCCAAGCCAAGAACATCACCCTCACCAACGCCGCCGAAGCCTGCGGCACCTGGCCCGCACGAATCTCCGAGATCGAACTCGGCAAGAGACGCAGCGACGACCTCGCCCACCGCTACCGAGAATGGCTCACAGCAGCTTGACACCAGATAGGAGCATCAGACCCTATCTTTGCGCAGGTCACGCGGCTTCTACAAGCAGGACCGGCGTTCGTCGGGGCCAACGGTGGCGGACTCGCGGGGTCGGATGGTGCGGTCACTTGAGATGGCTCAAACCCTTCTGCGCCCCGAGCAGGTCGACGATCTGGTGGCGGAGTATCGGTCGGGAGCGACGCTTGTGGAGTTGGCGACGCGGTTCGGAGTGAACCGCCGAACGGTGGCCGCCCACCTGATTCGTCGGGAGGTTCCGATCCGACGGGGAAGCTTCGACCGCTCCCGCATCCATGAAGCAGCCGACCTCTACCTCAGCGGGTTGACGCTGGTAGAGGTCGGCGTGAAGGTTGGGGTGGGGCCTCAGGCTGTCCGGCACGCGCTGGCATCGCACGGCATCGCGATCCGGCCTGGTGGTGGGCACCGGTCTCGCGTCGCCTCGTCCCTGACCGCAGTCGGGTGATTCTAGGAGTGCAGAACAGGGACGCGAGTATCTGCCTCAGCGGAGGCCTCGCGGCGCTGATGGCGACGGATCGCGGCCTCGTGCCGGCGTGCGCGGACAAGCAGCACAACGCTCACGGGTCCCATGATGATGAACTTGAGTGCGTTCCAGCACGCCCACAGCACGACGAGGTGCAGCCAACCGGGGCCGCCGTCGGCGACCGCGGCGGAACAGGCGTAGGCGATGAGGAAGTACGGCAGAGCAACCAGCATCGCGGGTAGCCCCAACTTGAGTCCGCGTCGAGTGCGGATGGCGGCGAGCAGTCGGTTGCTCGGCATGTAGCGATGAAGGTAGTCGCGGGTGCGAACGCTGAGCGTCCAGATGAAGCGGAACATGACGGGCCTCTCGTCACACGTGTATCTCCGTCGAGGAGGCAGAACGTGTATGAGTGCCCGAAGGCCGTCCTGAAGGACCCGCGATATAAGGAGAACCTGCCTCACCGACCACTGTACGCCCGGGTTGGCGTTCACGGAACCCTCCGACATCCGCGTCTCCGCGCGCACCTCTCTGTAGGAGCGAGAGGAACCGACGATGGCGAACCTGAGCCAGGTAGTCCAGGACGAGCGCACAGCACGGATGGCACTGTCGATGATCGTCGAACCAGACGATGCCGTGACAGGCCGTCTCCTGGGCGACGTGGGAGCGGTTGAGGTGCTCCGGCTCGCCGAGCGTGACGATGGCGTGCCGGGCCTCGGCACCGTTGACGCAGGGGTCTGGCGCGCCCAGTTCGAGCGTTCAGACGCTCAGACACACTCCCAGCGCATCGTCCAAGCCCAGCGCATGGGTATTGGAATGCTGATCCCTGGCGACCAAGATTGGCCGTCCGCGCTCGACGATCTTGGTGATCGGCGGCCATACGTCCTGTGGACTCGTGGCGCTACCTCGTTCCTGGCGCGACCGCTCAGTGAGTTCGTAACGATCACCGGCGCCAGGGCCGCGACCTCCTACGGCGAGCACGTGGCCGGAGAGCTGGCTTCCGACCTCGCCAACGCTGAACGGGTAGTGGTTGCGGGCGGCGCGTACGGCATCGAAGGGGCTGCCCATCGAGCGGCCCTGGCATCCGGTGGCGACACGATCGCGGTTATGACGAACGGCGTTGATCGCCCTTACCCGATGGGTCACCGAGAACTGCTTGAACGAATGGCAGACCTCGGCCTCATGGTCAGCGAGGTTCCACCAGGTGCGGCGCCGACCCGCCATCGCTTCCTCGCTCGGGCGCGGCTGATGGCCGCACTCTCCGCGACCACCGTCGTGGTTGAGGCCGGCGTTCGCTCTGGATCAATGACCGTCGCCCGGCGCGCGCACGAACTCGGCCGCGCCGTCGGAGCTGTCCCCGGCCCTGTGACCAGCGCAACGAGCAATGGGCCGCACGAGTTGCTGGAACTGGGGATCGCTCGCATCGTGACGCACTCTGAACAGATCATCGGTGTCCGCCAGGCGGAGGACCTCACGCCTGTAGGCGAGCGACATGCGTACGAGCACGCTCGCACGGCGACGTCGCGGTCGGACCAACCGGTGCTGTAGCCACTCACCACGCGGCCCAGTCGGGCAACGCCATCGGGTGCGTGAAGCGAGGCGAGTAGACTCTAGCCATGCGGTTCTGACGCCTCCTCGCGGAACCTTCGTTCCTGCGGAAGGAGTCCTGTGAGCAGTCGAGAGTTGACGATGGACTTCGCGGGGTCGCTAGTTCGCCATCTCGGGCTGCAGATGTACTCGGGCGCGGTGCCAGCCATCGCGGAGCTGGTCGCGAATGCCTACGATGCCGACGCGACCTCGGTACAGATCGAGGTTCCCCTCGACACGCCTCTCGATGCGAACTCTGAGATCGTGATCCGAGACGACGGGCTCGGAATGACCTTCGAGGACGTGAACGACAAGTACTTGCTCGTCGGGAGGGATCGACGGGCCTCCGGCGCCGACCGTTCACCGGGCGGTCGGCTTGTTCTCGGGCGCAAGGGCCTCGGAAAGCTCGCCGGTTTCGGCATCGCCAAGATCGTCACGATCGCAACTGTCAGCGACGGTCATCTCACCTCATTCCAGATGAGCTACGACGACCTCGTGAGCAGCAACACCAACACGTACCGTCCTGTTGTGCTCGAGGACAGGGCGCTCCTGCCTGACGAGGCGCGACCCAACGGGACTGAGGTACGTCTGACCGAACTTCAATTGAAGAATCGCATTCCGTCTGCATCGTTCCGAAGGAGCATGGGACGACGATTCTCGATCCTCAGCAATGCCTTCCAGGTCACACTCAACAACGACGCACTCGCCTCGGACGAGACGGAACTCCAGTTCCGCTATCCAGAGACCGGTCTCGACACTGTTGACCTGCCAGGCGTCGGAACAGTCCAGTGGTGGGTCGGATTCACCGAGAAGCCGATCAAGAACGATGACATCCGAGGCATTTCCGTGCTCTCCAGAGGCAAACTGGTCCAGACCCCGTTCTTCTTCGACATGAGCGGTGGAACTCAGAACCAGCTGGGGCTTCAGTACCTCACCGGCGAGGTATTCGTGGACGGACTCGACTCCTACTCCGACGACTTGATCGCCACCGACCGCGCCACAGTCCTGTGGGAGCATCCCATCGCGCAGCCGATCCTGGAATGGGGCCAAGGCATGCTGCGGGAGTCTCTGCGCAAGTGGGCCGCTGCCCGCGCCAAGAGACAGAAGGAACGTCTCAGAGTCTCCACGACCTACATGAAGCGGATCGAGAAGTTTCCGGAGCGGCAGCAGAAGGAGCTCCTCAAGGCGATTCAAACGCTCGCCGATTCCCCGACGATGGAGTCTGACCGGCTCGATCAGATCGTCGAGATCCTCCTGAATGCCTACGAGAACGAGCAGTTCTTCGCACTGCTTAAGGAACTCAGCGAACTCACTGCATCTGACCAGAAGTCCATCCTCGACTTGATGAGCGAGTGGGACATTCTGGAGGCCGTCCAGGCCGCACAGCTTGTACGCGGCCGGGTGGTCGTGATCCAGACCCTCAAGCGGCTTATCAAGGAACGCGCCCCCGAGAAGCCGACCATGCAGGACCTCCTGCGTGACCATCCGTGGATCATCGACCCCATGTGGCAACTGCTCCATCACGAACGTTCCCTCGAAACGGTCTTGCGTGAGACATTCCACTCTGAGGTCAGCGAGGGAGATCAGCGCAGGCTCGACTTCCTCTGCATCGGAGACAGCAGCACCGCGATCGTAGTCGAGGTGAAACGACCCGGCGACAAGATCGGCCTCAAGGAACTCGGCCAACTGCGAGGATACGTAAACACGCTTCGTGACCGGAACGACAAGGCGGGCAACTTTTCTACTCAACGTTCCCAGATTCTCGGCGTGATGATCCACTCTGGGCTTAAGGATGAGCCAGGGATCAATAGCGAGATTCAGAGCATGAAGGACCTCGGCTACCGAATCTCACCTTGGGACCATCTTCTTGAGGCCGCCGAGCGTCTGCATCGTGACTACCTCGACGTGATCACTGAACGCGCACCCCAGGACGACCCACGGATTCAGGCGATCCAAAGCGACTCCGCTACCGAGACTGCACCGAGCGCGGAGACCGGGCCAGGTGAGGACAATGCCGAATAGTTGCTACGCAGCTCGTCCTTCGAGCGAGTCGAGCAGCGCACCTGCGATCCTGGCTGCCATTCGTACGGGGACGGCGTTGCCAATCTGGCGCTCAACGGCACCTCTCGTACCGGCGAACTTGTAGTCCGGCGGAAACGTCTGAATCGCCGCCGCCTCGCGCAGAGTGATCGGTCGATGCTCCTCTGGATGCAGAAAAGGCCCACAAGCCGGCGTTGTGCACCGAGTCGTCATCGTCGGCGCAGGCTGATCCCAGTGAAGCCGTCCGTACGACCCGGACGCCCCGCTCTTCTTCTCTTTGGCCAACTTCTTGTGGCATTCGAGCTGAAGGTGCTCCGGAAGGTCGCGGCGATTGCCACCCACGGGGATCGCTTGAACCCTTCTGAGCACGTTGTCCGGCAGGATGCGATGCACGCCGAGTGGATCATCAGCAGGGACTTCAGCCTCCAGCTGACGGAAGGCGTCTCGCACTGTCACGGGCGTCTCGGGATCGGTTGTGGTGAGAGACTGAGGGAGTGGCGTGCGCGTGCCGCGCAAGGCCAGGATGATGAGTCGCTTGCGTCGCTGCGGTACGCCGAACTCGACCGCATTTACATGGTAGGAACGCGCGTTGTAGCCCATCCGGCTCAGTGCAGTCAGTAGTTCTGTGGACCGCCTGTCACGCCCCAGCCCGGGCACGTTTTCGACCAATACGGCGCGGGGTCTGAGCGCTCGAACGAATCTGACCGTGTGGTTCACCAGATCATTGCGAGGATCGTCGCCCTGAATGCGGCCTTCTGCGAGCGAGGAAAATCCTTGACAAGGCGGGCACGCCTTCAGCAGCGTCAACTCGCCCGTCTTCAGCTCTAGCTCGCGCTTCACCTCGGCTGCGCTAACCTGCCGAATGTCCCGCTCCCACAGCCGCGTACGTTCGTGATTCAGGCGGTAGGACTGGGCAGCGGTGGTGTCAAACTCAACAGCGCCGATCACGTCGAACCCGGCATCGATCAACCCCTGGGTTGCTCCACCAGCACCGGCAAACAGATCGACTGCTTTGGGCCGCGAACCTCCCGAAGCGCCATCAATGCACGTCTCATCCGGGAGCGAGTCTGTTGGCTTGTGCACGGTCGTTCGCACTCAACACCTACCTTCACTGCCTCGGCGAGTTGTCACCCTTCGGTTCACGGCTGACCACGATCTTGCGGCGAGCACGCAGCAAGCTCATCTTCTGATCCTACTGGGTGGGTCTGACCTCCTGCCCCAAGGTCTACAGGCGACGAGACGGCGGTTCGGTTCGCACCCGAGAACGCGTGACCGATGGCGCTGTGGCGATGTCCGTCGCCTGTCTGAGCGCGGCTCTTGCCCGTGCGGCGTCGATCTTCTGGGCGGCCGACTCAGGCGGGGCTCCGAGGGGTGCGTCGTTAGTGATGCGGTACCGGTCTCGGTAGGCGGCGATCACGCGTGCAGACTTGCGCCAAGTTGCCGCTTGTCGTCGGTCGGCGGGCGGCGCACCAAGTGCCGTCGTCCACGGTGCGCTCTCGGTCAGCGCAGCGTCGAGTATCGCGTCGGCGCGGGCTTCGATCAGTACTTCTCGTTCGTCGAGTGCTGCTTGCATCTCGGCGTCGGTCACACCGCGGGCCTGTGGTAGGAGGCCGGCGATAAGTCGCGGTGGTTTCCGGGGTCGTCCCGATCCTGATGGCCGCGCGGTCGTTCGTTCGACGCGGTAGTGGAGGACGGCGGCGATGTTGTCGGCGTCACTGAACCCTCGCGCTGCGACCAGACGCGGCAGGAGCGAGTCGATGTCGTGATGGTTCGCTTCGGCGCGGCGGAGTTCGGCGGTGAGCGGTCCGAATGCCTCGGACTCGATGGCGCTGTCGGCCTGGTCGTCGGTGAGCCCGGAGCAGCGGATGAGGGTGGCCCAGCGGTCGTACTGTGCTGCGGCGGCGATGGTCTCGTACTCGGCGGCAAGTTGGGCGATCGAGCCCCACTGCTCCTGCTCGGCAACGATTGTCTCGTGGGCCGAGAGTTCGGCGCCGCTGTGCTGCAGCACGCCGTAGAGCACGCTTCGCGCGGTCGCGTTGGGGTCGTCGCCGGGGTGCGGCTGGGCATGGTCGTCGGCGCGGTCAAGGGTGACGTAGGCGCGGTTGGAGTGCCGCCCTCGGGTCATCGCGACGTAGAAGGTCTCTCTGGTCGAGGTTGGTTCGACCAGCACATGCGCGGTGTCGGTCGTGATGCCTTGGGCTCGGAAGGCGGTGACTGCGTAGCCGAGATCAACATTCTCGGAGACATACGAGGCTGGCAGGACGATGCTGTTACCGAACCTTCGCCCACGCTTCCGTAGTGCGATGGTCCCGTCTTCGCGGACGGTGGTGCCGGTCCCGTAGTCGCGCGCGATGGTGAGAGTCCCGTCGTCACCGACGGCGGTGATGGTCCAGACATCGCCGTTACGCACCCAGTCCCGCCCGGTCACGGTGCAGAGGTTCCGATTGTTGACGCGTGTGATGATGGTGTCGCCGACACCGGCGGCGGTGCCGTCGCGCAGTTCGACCTCACGGTCGGGGTTCAGCGTCTTGTTGTGGATCAGGTCGGCGCGGGCTCGTCGGTTGAGGGTGGTCACGTCTTCGTGGGTCTCGGCGATGAGCACTGATACGAGCCCGTTGTCGCGGTCGGCTCGCCATGCGTTGTAGGCGGCATCGGTCATGGTCTCGGCGTCGCCGCCGGTGATGCGCTGATGGGCGAGGTAGGAGTCGATGGCTTGGGCGCGTCCGTGGCGCAGCTCGAGTGAGGCGGTCTTCTCCCAAGCGTGGGTGAAGCGGTGAACGTCGACCAGTTCCGGGGTGTCGTCGCGGTGAGTCGCCCCGGGTTTCGTGGAGGGCGGGTTATGCCGTGCTGGCGGTTGCCGGGGCACGGTTGAGTGCAGCGTAGTAGGTGGTTTCGTGCTCGGCGGGCGGGGTGTCGTTGCAGTGGCCGTGCAGGCGTCGGTGGTTGTACCAGTCGACCCAGGACAAGGTCGCGGCCTCGACGGCCTCGATCCCGCTCCAAGGGCCCTCTCGCCAGACGAGCTCCTTCTTGTAGAGCCGGTTCACCGCTTCGGCGGCGGCGTTGTCGTAGGAGTCGCCGACAGACCCGACCGAGGCCTCGATCCCGGCCTGCGCGAGCCGTTCGGTATAGGAAATGGCGACGTACTGGACGCCGTGGTCGCTGTGGTGCACCAGCCCCTCGAGGGTGTCC